>JBFLWE010000164.1:0-1664 GCA_040758375.1 Pseudomonadota bacterium | reverse complement strand
ACCGACAGGGCGGCCATCGCCGCGCTCGGGCCGGGGACTGGCGAGACACGCACGCCGGCGCGCAGCGCCGCGCGCACCAGCGGGAAGCCGGGGTCGCTCACGAGCGGCGTGCCCGCGTCCGAGATCAAGGCCACGGACTGCCCGCCGAGCAGGCGCTCGAGCAGGTCCTCCACCCGCTGCTGCTCGTTGTGCGCATGCATGGCGGTGAGCGGCGTGGCGATGCCGAAGTGCTGCAGCAGCTTGCGGCTATGGCGGGTGTCCTCGGCCGCGATCAGGTCGACGGATGCCAGCACTTCGCGCGCCCGCGGGCTGAGATCCGCAAGGTTGCCGATCGGCGTGGCGACGACGTACAGGGTGCCGGAGGACATGAGCGATTCCTAATGAGCGAAACGGGCTGGGCTATACTCTAGCCCGCCAACTTCGACTTAGGGAAACCGCCGTGACAGGACTGATCCGCGGGCACTCGATCGCCATCATCCTCGCCCTCCTTGCCGGTCTGTTGAGCGCCTGCGCCCCCCAGCAGCCTCCGCGCCCCGACACCACCGCGCTCGACCGGGCGCTGACCGAGGCCGAACGCAGCCAGGAACCGGTGCGACTGTCCAGCGCGCTGTGGCGCAAGGCAGCCGTGCTGCAAGGGGCCGAGCAAGCCGGCATGCAGCTGCGCGCCATCGAGACCCTGATCGACGCGGACAAGCCGCAGAACGCACTGGCTCTCCTGCGCGACCCCGCCGCCGGCCGCGAGGCCTGGCAGCGCTTCGAACCGCGTCGCGCACGCATCGTGCAGGGCTTCGAATGGCTGCAGCAGGGCCGGCAGGGAGAGGCCATCCGCGCCCTGCAGGACATCCCGGCCCCGCTCGGCGTGGCCGAGGCCATCCGCCGGCTGGAATGGCTGGCACGCGCCCTGGAGGCCGACCAGCGTCCGCTGGAGGCCGCCCAGCAGCGCATCGCACTCGACGGCCTGCTGGCTGACGACCGCCGCCCCGCCAATCAGGAGGCCATCCTGCGCCTGCTCGGCAGTCTCGACAAGGCCACCTTCGACAAGGCCCTGCTGGAAACCCTGGAACCTCAGCTCGGCGGCTGGCTGCAACTGGTGCATGCCCAGCGCGAGGGCAAGGCGGCCCTGGAACAGTGGCGCCTGGCCCATCCGGCCCACCCGCTACTGCCCGTCCTGTATGAGCGGCTGCAGCGCGAGGCTGCGGCACGCGTGCCGCAGACCACGGCGCACATCGCCCTCATCCTCTCGCAGGAGCCGCGCCTCGCCGAGGCTGCCCGCGCCGTCACGGCCGGCGTCATGCTCGCTCGCGAGGAGGCCGGCGAGAAGGCCCCCGAGGTGCGCGAATACCCCGTGACAGGCGATCCCGACGGCTTCCGGCATCGGGTCGAAGAGGCCGTCGCTGCCGGGGCCACCGCCGTGATCGGCCCGCTCGACCGCGAGACCCTCCAGTCGCTGACGCGCTTCCAGCCCAAGGTCCCGGTGATTGCCCTCAACACGCTGGAGAACGGTGCCACAACCGGCCCCAACCTGATCCAGTTCGGCCTGCCGCCGGAAGACGAGGCGCAGGTCGTTGCCGAGCGCATGCTGGCCCAGGGCAGCCTGCGCGCCCTGGTGCTCGCCCCGCAGGATGCCCTCGGCGAGCGCATGCTGCGCGCCTTCACCAGCCGCT
>JBFLWE010000163.1:0-1740 GCA_040758375.1 Pseudomonadota bacterium | reverse complement strand
CAGGGGCAGGCGCGGGAGCCGGGGCAGGGGCTGGTGCCGGCGATGGCGACGGCCAGCCGACGATCGGGACGAAGGCGTCCGCCTGTTTGGTGCCGTCGGCCGTTGGTGCATCGGAACCGCCGCCGCCGCCACAAGCGGAAAGGGCTGTGCAGGCGGCGAACAGGCCGAGGATGGACGCAGAACGCGTCACGCGAGGAGAAGACTTCATGTATCGGTGCTCAGGTTCGCTGGTACAAGCCGATCCCGAGCGCCTTCATAGGGCGCCCTGAGACAGCGGGGGCAGTGCAAGCAGCGATCGACCGACGGATGTCGGTGTGACGCGATGCGTGGACATCGCTGGCACTAAGTGCCGGAGTTGTCAGGCTGCTGCCTGAGCGTTGGCTTCCGGCGTCGGATCGACCATGACTTCGGCAGGGCGCCGCTGGATCGATAGGCCAGGTTTGTAAGGCAGTTTCCGCGGTGGCAACAGCGTGTATCGAACACACGCCGTGGGCACGAAAAAGAAAACGCCCGCGAGAGCGGGCGTTCAGCGCTGTGTCAAGGGTCGCGGGCGCTACTGCTTGATCATGATCATGCCGCTGCGCGGCTGCAGCGTGATCACGCGTTCGGCCAGGCCGTTGTTGACCGCCGGGTCCTGCGTGCCCTTGAGGTGCTTGTAGCCGGGGCCGATGTCGATCGAGGCGGCCGTGGTCTTCGAGGGGTTCACCAGCACGATGCCGTTGGTGTAGCGGCGCTTCCAGATGCCCGAGGCCGTGGGCGCGGTGGGCGGTGCCTCCGCGGCCGTGCCGATCGGCGCGCTGTACTCGTCGAACCAGGGCGGCGCGGCCTGGCCGGTGACGGTGTAGGCGAAGTAGCCGTCGTGCAGCAGGGCCGAAGCCAGGCCATAGCGTGCGAAATCAGGGTCGGCGCTGGCGCCGCAGGCCTGGAACACCACGTCGTGCGGCGCGCGGGTCTGCGCCATCTCCGCGCGGTAGCGGTCCATCATCTTGGTCCAGCCCGCCCAGGTCTCGAGCGACCAGGACTTGCCCATCTGGCACTCCATGAACGCGCCTTCGACCTGGTTGATGAACTCGGGCGTGGCCAGGCTGCCGGCGTTGACGATCAGCTTCTTGCCGGTGTTGAGCGAGCGCAGGGCGTTGAAGTAGTCCACCATGCCGCGGCGATAGGCGGTTCCCAGCGCAGGGTCGTCGTTGGATTGGTTGGTGCCGCGCAGCAGGTAGTCGGCTGCCACCCAGGGCTTGTCGTTCACCTGGTCGATGTAGATGTAGTCGAGCCCGCTGATGCCGCCCACGATGTGATCGGTGTCGAACCTTGCCTTGAACTGCGGCCAGCGCCGGCCGGCGCTGTCGGTGCGGGTGGCCGAGGTGGGGTTGGTGGCGAACGAGTCGTAGGCCGCGGTCCATTGGACCTTGTTGCCGGTGGCCGCATCGCGTGCCCACCAGCCGTTGGCGTTGAGCGCCTGCACCAGCGCATAGTCGGTGTCGGTGCTCCTGGCGTTGTAGCGGTACTCGTTCAACACCACGTAGGTGCCGAGCTTGATCGACGGGTTGAGCTTGCGGATCGCGTTCACGCTGGCCTGGATGCGCGCCTTCGTCTGGCCGGCGTAGTAGCCCACAAGGGCCAGCTTGAACTTGGCCACGGTGGCCTGCTGCCCGGCGTCCACCATGGGCTGGAAGTAGATCGCGCCGATCTTGGGGGTGGCGATCGGGCCGGTGGGGGCGGGCGCGGGCGCAGGGGCCG
>JBFLWE010000162.1:0-1744 GCA_040758375.1 Pseudomonadota bacterium | reverse complement strand
CGGCATCGGCCAGGTCAACACCGCCGTGACGCAGCTCGACCAGATGACGCAGCAGAACGCCGCGCTGGTGGAAGAGTCGGCCGCCGCCGCCGAGAGCCTGAAGGACCAGGCGCACAAGCTGGCCGGCATGGTGGCGGCCTTCCGGCTGCGGCAGGATGCACTCGCGGCCTGACCACACGCCGCGCAAAAAGCAAAAGCGCCTGGCAACCGCCAGGCGCTTTTTTCTTTCGAACCCCGCCGGGGAAGACTTCAGCTGCGGGGCTGCGGGGCCTTCGCCGCCGCCATGTGCACCTGGGCAGCGGCCGCAGCGATGTCGCTGGCGGCGTGTTCCTGCACGGCCAGCGTGTCGATGCCGACCAGCAGGCTCAGCGTGACGACGACGGAGGCGGCGATGGCGGGCAGGTGGGTGCTGATGCGGTTCATGGTGGGCTCCTTCGGGGTTCGGTTCGTGTTGCGATGGACCGAACTCTAGGCAAGCCCGGCCTGCCGCGCGAGCCGCTTGCGACGGGCCTGCGAAGCCGGACGATGGACTGCAGGCAGCGCCGACGAACGGAGCGCTTCCGCCCTTCGATTCAGCCCTCGCCGGCCTGCCGCAAGGTCTGCACCACCGGCCGGCGCAGCACCCCCGCCAGCGCCCAATGCCCCGCGGCCAGCGCCAGCAGCGCGCCCGCCGCCACGCCCGCCAGCGGCACCCAGGGTGAGGCGCTCCATTCGAACTCGAAGGCAAAGCGCGCCAGCCCCCAGCCCACCGCCACCGCGGCCAGCGAGGCCAGGAAGCCCGCCAGCGCGCCCACGCCCAGCAGCTCGGCGCGCTGCACCTGCTGCAGCAGCCGCCCGCTCGCGCCCATGGCGCGCATCACCGCGAACTCGCGCGCCCGCGCCTCGCGCGTGGCCACCACCGCCGCGAACAGCACCACCAGCCCGGCCGCCAGCGTGAAGCCGAACAGGAACTCCACCGCGCGGATCACCTGGTCCAGCACGCGCTGCACCTGGCCGATGGAGGCCGACACGTCCACGTTGGTGATGTTCGGAAACTCGCGCGAGAGCCGGTTGTCGAAGCCCGGCTGCCCGGGCGCGCGGAAGGCCGAGATGTAGGTCACTGGCAGCTCCGGCATCTGCGAGCGCGGGAACATCACGAAGAAGTTCACCCGCATCGAACCCCAGTCGACCTTGCGCAGGCTGGTGATGCGGCCCTCCTCGGTCTGGCCGCCGATGTCGAAGCGCAGGCGGTCGCCGAGCTTCAGGCCCAGCGTCTCGGCCAGGCCTTGCTCGACGCTGAAGGCCTCGCGCTCATCAGGCGTCCAGCGCCCGGCCACCACCTCGTTGTGCCCGGGCGGCTTGACGGCGTGGCTGAGGTTGAACTCGCGCTCCACCAGGCGGCGGGCGCGGTCTTCACCGTATCGCTCGGGCGTCACCGGCTCGCCGTTCACCGCGACGAGCCGGCCGCGGATCATCGGGTACCAGTCGTAGTGCGTGACGCCCGCCTCACGCAGCGCCTGCTGGAAGCTTTGGGCCTGCTCGGGCATCAGGTTGATCACGAAGCGGTTGGGTGCGTCGGGCGGCGTGGCCTGGCGCCAGCTGCTGATGAGGTCGGTGCGCAGCAGCACCAGCAGCACCAGCGCCAGCAGCCCGATGCTCAGCGCCGACACCTGCAGCACAGCAAAGGCCGGCCGCGCCGCGATCTGGCGCGTGGCCAGCACCAGCCAGCGCGGCGCCCGCGCCTCGGGCACGGCGCGCCGCAGCA
>JBFLWE010000161.1:0-1945 GCA_040758375.1 Pseudomonadota bacterium | reverse complement strand
GCGCGAGCAAGCCGAGCAGCACAAGGACACCCGGCCCGAGGCCTACCAGGACGCGGTGGACGCCGAGCGGCTGGCGCTGCAGCACCAGCAGGCGGTGAACCGCCTGAACCAGTGGGTCGATGCCGACCGCGCCCGCCTGGCAGCCGAGGCCGAAGACCGCCGCGCCGGCCGCGCGCGCGACAACCCCTCCGAGGCCACCAAGTCGGCGCGGCAGAAGGCGGCCGACCTGGAAACCGAGGCCGACAAGCTGGTGGCCGACTGGGAACAGGCCCAGGGCAAGCACGACCTGAAGCTCGCGCAGCGCGGCGTGGACCGCGCGCAGCAGAAGCTCGACGACTGGAAGAAGGCCCACCCCGGCCAGCACGAGGCGCAGTCCGACGAGTACCTCACGCTGCTCAAGGCCAGGCAGCAGCTGCTGGTCGCCCAGCAGGACGTGAAGGGCGGTGCGGCCGACCAGTCCACCCAGGCGGAGAAGGCGTTCATCGCGGCCCACCTCGACCCCGGCCGCCGCGACGACCCCAAGGCCCTGTACGAGCTGTTCAACCAGCATGCCGAACGCATGGGCCGCGCCACGCTGGAAGCCGAGGCGCTGAAGTCCGGCGGCGGCATGTCGGCCGATATGGCCAACCGCACCCACCTGCGCAACACCATCGGCCTGGCCCTGGGCTGGAGCCCCACCGACGGCCTCGAGAAGGAAGACCCGGCCCACTGGCAGCAGGCGCTGCGCACGCGCGACGTGTTCAGCGGCATCGACGACAAGCAGCGCGAGCGTCTGGACCTGATGGCCGACGCGATCGTCAAGGAAGGCGGTGGCACGCCCACCGTGACGGTGGTGCCCATCGTCTACTCCACCGCCGAAGGCTCGGGCCGCACCGCCTTGTTCAAGGTGGAAACGCTCAACGGCAAGCAGACCTACGTGGACGACCTCGGCCAGGTGTACGAGCACGACACCTGGGAGGAGGTGCGCGAGGACTTCCAGGCCCACAGCTCGCTGCCGGCCGACGACGTGACCATGGTCATGCCGGAGATCAAGAGCGCCGAAGAAATGCGCAGGCAGCCCGGCGAAGGGCTGTTCAAGTACGACGGCGACGGCCACCTGCAGTTGTGGCACGGCGATGCGCGCACCGAGGGCTGGTGGGAGGAGCAGACGCGCAAGCACGGCTGGATCAACAACGCCATCGCGGTGGGCGGCCTGGTCGCCGGCGTGGTGCTCACGGTGGGCTCCGGCGGCACGCTGGTGGCCGCCGGCGTGGCGGTGGCCGCCGCCAGCGCCTACGGCATCTACCAGGGCGGCTCCGACCTGATGTCGATGATCGACCACAAGCAGATCGACTCGGCCAGCGACCTGGTCACCGACCGGCGCGCGCGCATGAACACGATCACGCTGCTCGGCTCGGCGCTGGGCGTGGGCGCGCTCGGCTTCAAGGCGGCGGGCCTGGCGATGAAAGGCACCGGCGCCGCCGGCGCGATGACCGGCATGGAAGCCCTCACCGGCTGGGGCGCGCTGGGCACCGGCGTGGTGGGCGTGGGCGACACCGGCTACTACACCGTGACCGAGTGGGACGAGATGTCCTCGGAGGAGCGCTCGAACGCCTTGTTCCACCTGACGCTCGACGCGATGAACATGACCACCCCGTTCTGGGGCGGCCGCATGAAGCAGGGCTGGAACAACTGGCGCGGGCAGGGACAGCCGGCCGCCGCCCCCACCACCCCCCCGACGTCGCCGCAGGGCAGCGGCGGCGGTGCCAAGCCCCCCGCCGAGGGCCCGAAGCTGGTGGTGCAGGCGGTGCGCACCGAGGGCGGCGAAGCGCCCTCGGCCACCTCGATCCCGAAGCTTCCGCTGGCCCCGGTGGTCGAGGCGGTGGCCGCCAGCAGCGGCGCGGCCAACAACGCCGGCAGCGGCGGTGCCACGGGCAACACGGGCGCCACGGGCGCCACGGGCGCC
>JBFLWE010000160.1:0-2052 GCA_040758375.1 Pseudomonadota bacterium | reverse complement strand
CGGGGGCGCGGGCAGCGACAGGCCCGGCGCCGGCCGGCGCTCGCGCGCGCCCGGGCCATCGGGGGGCGCCGGGGGGCGCTCGCCCGGCGCATGGGGCGCCGCCCGGAAGCCGCGCATCAGTGCCGGCCGCATGATCCACAGCGCCCGTCCATCGGACAGCGGCACGCGCAGCACGCGGCGCGTGCCGCTGGGCTCGGCCTCGTAGCGCGCAAAGGGCGGCGAGGTGGCGATGCGCTCGCCGCTCGGGCTGTCCAGCGCCAGCGGCATGCGCAGGCGTTCCGCCCAGTCGAGCAAGGCCGCGCGCTGCGCCGCTTCGGGCGCCGAGGCCGGCGGCAGGCTGTTCTCGATCAGCGCGGCCCAGGCCGCCGTGCGCTCGCCGGCCATGGACTGCAGCTGGCGACGCTCCTGCTCGAGGTTGCGCTGCGCCAGCCAGCCCGCCACCAGCGCGAACAGCAGCAGCACCGCGACGATGGTCAGGTAGATGCGGACATACAGGCTCTTCATCCGCCGTCGTCGCTGTCCTGCTTGCGCGCAAACACATAGCCGGCGCCGCGCACCGTGAGCACGCGGCGCGGGTTCTTCGGGTCGTCCTCGATCACCGCGCGGATGCGCGAGATGTGCACGTCGATCGAGCGGTCGAAGGCGTCGATCGGATGGCCCTTGAGCGCGTCCATGATCTGGTCGCGCGAGAGCACGCGGCCCGCGCTTTGCGCCAGCACCACCAGCAGGTCGAACTGGTGGCCGGTGAGGTCGCAGTCCTTGCCGTCCAGCCGTGCCTTGCGCTCGCCCAGGTCGATCTCCAGGCGGCCGAAGCGCAACACTTCGTCGGCCGCGTCCGGCGCGGCGCGGCGCAGCAGCGCCTTCACGCGCGCCAGCAGCTCGCGCGGCTCGAAGGGCTTGGGCAGGTAGTCGTCGGCGCCGATCTCCAGGCCGAGGATGCGGTCCATCGGCTCGCCGCGTGCGGTGAGCATCAGCAGGGGCAGGCGGCGTGTGCGCGGCTCGGCGCGCAGCTCGCGCGTGAGGTCCAGCCCGTCGCCGTCGGGCAGCATCAGGTCGAGCACCAGCGCGTCGTATGGCCCGGCCCCCAGCCGCTGGCGGCCGGCCTGCAGCGAACCGGCCACGTCCACCTCGAAGCCCGCCTGGCGCAGGTAATCGCCCACCATCGTGGTAAGCCGGGCGTCGTCGTCGATCAGCAGCAAGCGGGCATGCACGGTCATGGGGTCAACGCAAAAAGCGCCCCGGGCGCGAACCGTGGGGCGAATTCCTGGCCGAAAGGAAGTCAGCATAACGGCTGGGGCCTATTTGCTCTCCAGCTGCCGGCGCTCCTGCATGTGGCGCTGCATCATCTCGTGGCGCTGCTTCATGCGCTGCGCGAACTGCTGGCGCTGCTCGGGCGTGAGCACGCGGCTGATGTCGATCATGGCTTGCAGCATGCGCTTGGAAGCCTGGTCGTGCTGGGCCAGCATCTGCTGGCGCAGGGCTTCGGCGGCATTGGCGTCCACGGTGGGCTGCGTGAACAGGTTCATGCCCTGCTCGCGCAACGCCTTGCGCGACTCGCGCTGCGCCTTCAGGTCGGCCGCGGCGGCTTCGGCGATCTGCTTGATCTGCGTGCGCTGTGCGTCGGTGGCGTTCACGCTGTCGAGCATGCGCTCGAGGCCGCGGCCCATCATCATCGGTCCGCCCATGAACATGCCGCCATGACCGCCGCCATGCGGCCGGGCGAAGGCCGTCAGCGCGAAGGTGCCGGCCACCGCCAGCAACAGGCCGACGAACAGAAGGCGCCAGCCTTGCGACGGCCAGCGCGACGAGAGGGAAGCTGCTTTCATCTGCACTCCTTGGGGGATGGGTTGATCCATGGAGCGAAAGCATGAAGGCCGGCTGTTGAGCCGGTGTGCCGCGGTGGTAAAGAAAGGTGAAGGCGTTGGCTAGGAGTCTGCGCGGCAGAAGCCGCCCAGCCTCCTAGCCTGCGGCTTTATGCACGGCTCCCCCGAGCCCCCTCCGCGAGGGAGCTCCAGCGTGTTCGACCGCACCCTCCAGCCTCCCTCCGTGAGG
>JBFLWE010000159.1:0-2149 GCA_040758375.1 Pseudomonadota bacterium | reverse complement strand
GGGGCCGACATACAAGCAACTGTCGCCCGGCCGCTCCGAAGACAGTTGCTCGCCCCCGCGGGGGGCGGACGCGGTACTCCGCGGCCGGGGGCCGACATGCAAGGGGGAAGCGCCGAAGGCGCTACGGCGGGGGGAATGTTCACCTCCAGGGCCTGTCATAGGCCCCGAGCGTGTGCTGCTGGCCTTCGGCCAGGTGGCCCAGCGTGGCGGTCCAGTCCGGCTGCACCGAAAAGCGCTGCGGCGCCGCGGCGGCGGCGTCGATGGCCTGGCGCCACACGCGCGTGACCTGCTCCACGTAGGCGGGGCTGCGCTGGCGGCCTTCGATCTTGACGGCCTTCACCCCCATTGCCATCAGCTCGGGCAGGATGGCCAGCGTGTTCAGGCTGGTGGGCTCCTCCAGCGCATAGTCGCGCTGGCCGTTCACCACGAAGCGGCCCTTGCACAGCGTGGGGTAGCCGCGCGGCTCGTCGGGCGCGTAGCGGTCGATCAGCAGCCCGTTGAGCCGCGCCTCCACGCCGGCGGGCTTGTCTTCCCAGCGCACGTGCGAGGGCGGCGAGCACACGCCGGCGTTGTTGGGCGACTGGCCGGTGGCGTAGGACGAGAGCGCGCAACGCCCTTCGACCATCACGCACAGGCTGCCGAAACCGAACACTTCGATCTCGGCCTCGGTGTGGCGCAGCACGTGCCCCACCTGCGACAACGTGAGCACGCGCGGCAGCACCGCGCGCTGGATGCCGTAGCGCCGGCGGTAGAACTCGATCGCCTCGTAGGTGGTGGCCGAGGCCTGCACCGACAGGTGCAGCCGCAGTTCGGGATGCGCGCGCTTCGCATACGCCATCACCGCCACGTCGGCGACGATGAGCGCATCGGCGCCCAGGTCCACCGCGGCATCCACCGCGGCATACCAGGGCGCCGGGTCGTCGGCGCGCGCAAAGGTGTTCAGCGCCATCAGCACCTTGCGGCCGCGCTGGTGGGCGTAGGCCACGCCCTGGCGCAGCTGCTCGTCGCTGAAGTTCAGGCCCGCGAAGTTGCGCGCGTTGGTGGCGTTGCGCAGGCCGAGGTACACCGCGTCGGCGCCGGCGTCCACGGCGAGCTGCAGCGCGCGCAGCGAGCCGGCGGGGCACACCAGCTCGGGTTTGGTAAGGCTTGAGGGCATAGGCCGGCGCACTCTAGCGGCGCGGCGGCGAGTGTGTGATTGCGCGAAGTCAAGCTTCTTCGTGTCCGCTCGTTGCGCGGACCTTCTCCCTGACCTGCCCTCACCCTAGGATGCCGCGCATGAGTGAACCCCAAGACCTGATGGCCAGCGTCGACGACAGGGGCCGCGCCTGGCGCGTGGCGGTGGTGTTGTGCGCGCTGCTGGCCGCGCTGAACCTGGCGGCCGGGCTCACCGGTGGGCTGGCCCGGCTGGGCTGGGACATGGGCCGCGGCTCGCCGCTGTCGCTGCACGGTTTGCTGCTGGTGTGCGGCTTCTTCGGCACGCTGCTGGGCCTGGAGCGCGCGCTGGCGCTGCGCCAGGCCTGGGGGCTGGGCGTGCCATTCGCCGCCAGCATGGGCGGGCTGCTCGCCTGGAGCGGCGCGCCGGTGGAGCAGGCGCTGCTGCTGTGGCTGCTGGCCAGCGTGGGCCTGCTGGCGCTGTACGTGCGGGCCGCCACCCGGGGACAGCGCACGCTGCCGGTTTCGGTGGAAATGCTGGGCGCGGCCTGCTGGTTTGCCGGCATGCTGCTGTGGCTGCAGGGCAACCTGGCGCACGAGGCCATGGCCGCGTGGATGGCGTTCCTGGTGCTCACGCTGGCCGGCGAAGAGCGCGAGTGGGCGCAGCGCGGCACGCTGGCGCCCGCCGCGCGCGGCCTGTTCAAGGCCGCGGTGCTGCTGCTGCCGGCGGCGGTGTTGCTGGCGCTGCTCGAAGGCCTGACCGAATGGCCGCGCCGGCTCGGCTGGCAAGACGCCTCGCAGCGCACCTGGTGGATCGGCAGCCTGCTGCTGGGCCTGTGGCTGCTGTGGCACGACCCGGCGCGTCACCACTGGCGCGCGCCCGCCTGGCGCGGCTTCGGCGCGCAGGCGCTCACGCTGGGCTACGGCTGGCTGGTGGCCGGCGGCGTGCTCGGGCTGGCCGGCGCCTGGTGGCCGATGGCGGCGGTCGGGCCGGCCT
>JBFLWE010000158.1:0-2231 GCA_040758375.1 Pseudomonadota bacterium | reverse complement strand
GGCAGCGCATCCAGCCCTTCGGACTTCGAGACGCGATCGACGTTGTAAAGCTCGGTTTGCTCGCCCGTACCGCGCCGCTGCGGTTGCAGCGACCAGATCGTGGCCCCAAGGACGGCGACCGACAGGCTGCCGACGAGGATGGCCAGCGTGCGCCGGTTCAGGCGCGTGACCGGGCGCGGCTGGGCGCGCAGCGCCACCGCCTCGGGCGCTACCTTGCTCGCCGAAGGCGCGGCAAGGTCGGGAGTGTCGTCCTGGCTCATGGTCAGTTCCTCCGCGTGCCGTCCGTGCGCTCGATCCGCACCACGTCGCCCTTGTCACCGCCCAGGCGCAGTTCAGCCGCGCCGAACAGTCGATCCACGATGTAGTACGGCGAGCGGAAGCGGTAGTTCACCAGTTGCCCGTCGCCCTGCGCGCCGATGACAAACAGCGGCGGCAGCTCGCCTTGCGCGATGCCGGCGGGGAACTGGATATAGACCTTCTGCCCGTCGTCGAAGGCGCGCAGCGGCTTCCACGGCGGATTACTGCCGCTGACCGCGTAGCGGAAGCGCAGGTTCTCCAGCGCCAGCCCGGTATCGACCGGCGCGGCGGCGCTGGCCGCCTGTGCCTGGCGCTGCAAAGCCAGTATCCGGTCGCGTGGGTACTCCCACGACACGGATGCCATCCACGTCTTCTCCGTCGAGGTCAGCTCCAGCAGGTACGTTCTGCGGCTGGTGGTGATGACGAGATTGGTCTTGAGGCCAGAGCGGATCGGCTTGACCAGCACATTGACGCGCAGGTCAGCACCGCTGCCGCTCGACGTATCGCCCACGATCCAGCGCACGGTATCTCCGGCAGCCACCGTCACCAGCTCCTCGCCCGGCTGGAGCGAAACCACGGTCACGCGGCCCACGGCCGCATAGACCTGATAGAGCGCGCCATCCGTGAAGGGCCACACCTGAATCGCATTGACGTAGCCCTCGCGCGTGGGCGCGACGCGGGCCTCGGCATTGGCGCGCGAGACGCGCACCCTCTCGTCTGCCGGTTCCGGCGTGGGTTTGGCATCTTCCGCCTCGGGCACGGGCTTCAACTGCGCCGGCATCGGCAGCACCTCGGGCACGGCCACCACCTCCACAGGCGCGGGCGGCTCTGGCAGCGGCTGGGCCTGCACCGGCTCATCGAGCGAGATCACGGGCGGCGGCTTGCCCTGCGAGGCGCAGCCCGCGAGGGCAAGCAGGATCACCGGCAATGCGGCTTTACGGAAAAGTGCATTCATGGTCTGGCTCCTTCGGAAGAATCCAACTCGCGGCTCCACGACAGGCCGTTGACGTAGATGCCCAGGGGGTTCTTGCGCAGGCGTTCTTCGGTGCGCGGCGGCTGAAGCACGATGGACACCACGGCCGTCCACCGCTCCAAACCCGCCGCGGCACCGTTGACGTACCGGCGTTCCGTCCAGCGCACGTTGAACGACGTGTCGCTGGCGCGCACGACGCTGGTGATCTGCACCGTCACCGACTCCTTGCCGATGCGCGCGAACGGGTCGTTCACGCGCGCGTAGTCGTTGAGCACGGCCGCGCCCTTGTCGGTCGTGTAGTCGTAGGCGTCCAGCCAGTTCTGGCGGACGACGATGGGGTCGATGGACAGCGAGCGCACCAGCGTCACGAAGCGCGCGATGTGGTGCGCCGTCTGTGCATCGTTGGGCCGGTACGGCGTGGCAGCTTCGCCCACGGCGCGCACCTGGCCCGCGTTGTCCACCTCCACCACGTAGGGCGTCACGATGGACTGCGCCGAGCGCCACACCAAGCCACCCGCCATCAACAGTGCGAGCGTCAGGCAACCGAAGGCCATCAGCCGCCAGTTCTTCGCCTGCACGCGCGGCGTGCCGATACGGTCGTCCCACACCTGGCCGGCAGCTTGGTACGGCGTGGCAGGCTGCGGCGTGTCGGCATAGCGCACCTGCGGTTTCTTGAATCGCATGGTCAGTTCTCCTTGTGAATCGCTTTAGTCGTCGGAACCCCGCAGGCTCGGCCCTTGGCCGGAGCCGCCGCCATCGCCACCGCGCAGCGTGTGCGCGGCGGTGGTCGCGGCGTGGGTGAGTTGCTGGCGGCGATGCAGCCGCTTGGCCCAGGCGGGCTGTTCCTGCGTCTGCGCGGTAGCGGTGCCGGATGCGGCCTCGCCTGCGGCATCCTGACCGGATGCCGCGCCCGCGCCGCCATCGGCAGCAGCGCCATTCCAGCCAGCGCGGAAGGGAGCGG
>JBFLWE010000157.1:0-2286 GCA_040758375.1 Pseudomonadota bacterium | reverse complement strand
CCCGCACACCGCGAAGAAGCCGCCAAACGATGCGGGCCGCGCCGAAATCGGCGCGAAAACTCCCTCGCGGGAGCTCGAATCGGCGCAGAAAATCACAAAAACAAGACGTGCTATATCAAAACAGGGGGTTTTCAGCAGCCTGCTAGCCCCTTGTATATGGCCAAGTGGTAATCACGCTCCCGGAGTGCGACGAGATTTCCTTCCCACGCGGGCCGCGAGTTCGGAGGGTCGTGCATTACGCCGATGAAGTAATAGATATTTGAAGAGGTCATTGTAACAAGGCGTCTAACCCGACTTCCGCTACTGGGGCTTGGCGGTCGCGCAAGGGGTTGATTCATCGTGCGGGCGCGCCAAAGGTCGGGACTACACGGGCTGTTGGCCGGTGCGGAGGCGGATCTTGGGCGGGGGTTGCGGGGGCAGCCGCAGGTCGAGGTGTGCGAGCAGCAGCGCGACGTCGGCACTCGGCTCGGTGTGCCGGGTCAGGAGCAGTTCGCGGCCGTCAAGGGTGGGCACGAGCACATCGAGCATCTGGATCGTCGCGAGTTTCTCCAAGACCGTACGCGGCATCAGTCCGCTGGCGACACGGCGCAATTGCTGACGCAGGGTGATCGACAGGCAGTAGGCCAGGAACGCGACGAACAGGTGCGCCTCGATCCGCTCCGGTTTCTGATGATAGATCGGCCGCAGGCCGAGGTCGCCTTTCAACGTCCGGAATGCTTCCTCCACGAAGCACAGTTGCATATAGCAGCGCCAGATCAGCTCCGGATCATCCGCGGTGAGATTGGTGCGGAGCAGATAGCGACCTTCGCGGCCGCGCACGGCCCGCAGCGCGGCGCGGTCCAGGGCATACGCGAGCGCGCCGTCGGCCGAGACCTCGACCGTGACCAGGTCGGTGGCCAGGCGGCCGGCGCGTTCCTGCGCGGCGCCGAGTTTGCGCAGCAACAGATCGCGCGGGGGGCGCTGGCGCTGCAACTCGCCCAGGCGTTGCCAGTAGGCCTTCAACCGGCGCTGGCGCATGCCGCGCTCCTTGCCGGCGCGGGCTTGGCTCTCGGCCAGCACGTAGAGTTCGCCCTCGTGCGAAAGCAGTTTCACGCGCAGGTGCGTCCGCACCTCGCGCCACGGCTGGGTGGCGAACGCGGCTTCGTGGCGGGTGAGCCGGCCCTTGGGCGTGCCCACGAGATAACGTACGCCGGAGTCGGCTGCGCGCAGCTCGGTCAGGACTTCCTCGGTCGGGATGCCCCGGTCCATGACCCAGATCCGCTCGGCCGCCCCGAAGCGCCGACGGATCGTGGCGAGCATCCCGCGCAAGGTGGTCTTGTCGGCGGTGTTGCCCGGCAGCATCTCGTAGGCCAGCGGCAGGCCCTCGGGCGTGACCACAAGCGCCACGATCACCTGCACGCAATCGCCGCGGCGGTCGCGGCTGTAACCGAAGCGGCGGGGATCGTTTTCATCGGCCGGCACGTCGCACTCAAAGTAGGTGCTCGTCAGATCGTAGAGCAGCACCTCGTACCGGGCCCCGAACAGGTCGCTCCAGCGCGTCCGCAGGTGCTGGAAGAGTTCCTCCTTGTGCGCGCGCAGCAGGTCGTGGCAGCGGTACAGCGTGTCGTCCTGCACGGCGCGATCATCCACCCCGAGCAGGTCCGCCAGCGCGGTGGTGGCAAACCAGTGCCGGTGCAGCCGCCACTCCGAGCCCGGCGAGAGCAGCCGGTAGATCACCAGGATACGCAGGACCTTTTCCCAATCGGTGTCCTCGCGGCTGACGGGCAGGCGGGCCCCGAAGAAGTCGTCCAGGCGCAGCGTGCCCCACAGTTCGTTGGCCAGCCAGCAGGCACCCCATTGGCGGGGCCGCTCGAGCGTGAGGGCACTGAGGCGCACCTGCAGGGTTTCCACCTCTCCGGGCGGCGGCGTGCGGTCCTCGGGGAACAACGCGAGCTGACGGGAGGCGCCGTCGCGCTCGTCGATCACCGCGATGGTGCGTTCCCACGCCGTGCGCTGGCTGTCGTTGACCTCGCCGAGGTAAAGCACATGCCGGTGCGCGACCTTGCCCCCGGCATGCCGCCGACTCTCGACGATCGACCAGCTGCGGTGGATTTTGCCGTCCTTGCGGCGCTCGCGACACTTCAGGAACATGGACGGCAGTTTACCCGAGAACCTGCGCGCCGGGAAGAGGCTTGGTCGGGACTACACGCCGTTTTCACGCAAGCGATCTCGCCCACGCAACAACTTGCGCGCCGCCCTTACCCCAAAAAACCCGAAAAATAGCTCCAGTAGCGGAAGTCGGGCTAA
>JBFLWE010000156.1:0-2319 GCA_040758375.1 Pseudomonadota bacterium | reverse complement strand
GCGCATCGACGGCCGCAGCGCCGGCGTCGTGAAGATCGCAGCGGGCCACGTGCCGCAACCCGGCGTTCAGGGCCTCCGGCTGGACCTGCGCTTGCCCGGCCAATGGGAAGACGAAGAAAGCGGGCTGTACTACAACGACCAGCGGTACTACGACCCCGAGGCGGGGCGCTACATCAGCCCTGATCCGCTGGGGCTGGAAGGCGGGCTCAACGGGTATGCCTATGTGGGGAACAACCCGCTGGGGTATTCGGACCCGCTGGGGCTGATCCTGTTCGCGTTCGATGGCACGAACAACTCGGACCCACCGCCCACGAATGACAACGGCAACCAGGACGACTTCTCCAATGTGTACAAGTTCTACTTGGCCTACGACCAGGATGCGAACGGACGGAAGTGGTACATGAACGGCGTGGGCCGAGACGATCCCGACAGTGGCATCCAAACCAACCGCGTGGATCAGTACGACGCGAACACGGCGCGAGAACGGGTGGACTTCATGCTGGGGCAGCTCGACCGGTACATGCGCGACACCCGGTTCAGTGCCGGCCAACGAGTGGACATCGACATCGTGGGGTTCTCGCGTGGCTCTGCGATGGCGCGTGACTTCAGCAATCGCGTGGCGCAGCGGCTGCGCGAGAACCGCTACCGCAACAGCGGCGCCTGCGTGAGCATCCGCTTCATGGGACTGTGGGACACGGTGGCGCAGTTTGGGCCCAACGGCGCCGACAACCGCTTCTGGCGACTGGCGATACCGCCCGAGGCGCGCAATGTCTTCCATGCGGTGGCGCTGAACGAACACCGCTACTTGTTCCCGGGCGAGTCGATCGGTCGCGGAACGCAGCGCGGCTTCATCGGCAGCCATGCCGACGTGGGCGGCAGCTACGGCACGGGTGACCTGAGCGATGTGGCGCTGAACTGGATCACCGAGCAGGCGAAGAACAGCGGGATCACGGTGAAGGCTTGGCGCGATGTTGGGCACGCCGAATGGGGTGAAGTCACGAACCCAGTTCTGCACGACAAGAGCGAGCGCAACCGCCGTGCGCCGGAAGACCGCGACTTCTGCCTGCGGGTGAACAACGAAGCCTGGGCCGACAACTGCCAGAGGCAGCGCCAGGCCAACGTGGGCGGCATGAGCTGGCGCGGCACCTTGAACTACATCGACTACTGGAAGACAACCCGGATGGACGCGGACGGGGTATCGCCCATGGTGGGACAGGTCAACATGGAAGGCTACGCGAAATGGCTGCACGACAACTACGGGCTGGATATCGCCCATCGCTGAGCGGATGGCTGTTTGGGGCACTGCTGATGAGCGCTGGCTGCAGGGGTGATCAAGGGCCAGTCGGCTTCACACTGCAATACCGATGCTTCGGCGACAGGGAAATGGTCGTCACCAGGGAGCAATTCGAAGGCCAAGCCAAGACCTACGGCCCCGGCGCGCTGGGCTGCAACAAGCCCGGCACGCCGGAGAACACGCCTGAGTTCACTTGGGCACAGATGTCCTATATGCCCGACGACATGAAAGGAAAGATGCCGACATGGGTGGAGTACGAGTGGGTGATCATGACCGACGAGTACAAGCAGTGGTCAGCCGCGGAAGGCCGCAAGCCTGCGCGCGAACAGTATTCAGCGGCCTCGACTGCGGAATGGAAGTCGCGCTGGGCGTCGTTGCCACACTTTGCACAACGCATCGAGCTGCGCAACATCGTGACTCCCGAGCTGGTGGCACAAGTGCGCGCCAATCGCAAAACCACCCAATTGAAGATCACTCTCATCTTCGAGGGCGATCACGTCAGTGCTAGGGCCGAGGCGTACAAGTGGCGATAGTCTCATGCGCGCGGCCTTTCCGCGACCTCGTCGCCACCGTCGATCCACTGGGCCGCTGGACGCGCTATGAGCGCGAGTCTCACGCGCTGCGGGTAACGCAGGCGGCCAGCACAGCCCAGCCACTGGCAGTGCGCTATGAGCTGGACGAGACCGGCCAACTGCAAGCCGTGAGCGCCGAGGGCAGCGACGGCGTACGTACCACGCGCACCTTGAAGCACCGTCGCCTCGTGGACGACTTCGGCCAAGAGGTGGCTGCTGACAACCCCGACGCTGGCCGGGAAGTGCGCCGCTTCGACGGCGCCGGCCGCATGGTGCAAGTGTTGCAGGCCGACGGCAGCGTGGCCGACTTCGAGTACGACCTGGCCGGCCGGCTGCTGCGCCGCACCGTCACGCCTGGTGGCATCCCGCGCGAAGCGGCCAAGCCCCACACCGTGCGCTACACCTACGAAGCCCACCGGCTGGTGCAGATCCAGGACCCTGAGCAGACCGAGC
>JBFLWE010000155.1:0-2453 GCA_040758375.1 Pseudomonadota bacterium | reverse complement strand
GTGGTGACCGCCGCATTGCTGGCCGGGCCCGGCCCCGCGGCGCTGACCGCGGCGGTGTGCGCGGCGTTCCCGTTCCTGCCGGGCCTGCCGCTGCTGACGGGCCGGGGCACGCCGTGGCAACCCGCGGCGCTGTTCGGTGTCTCCGCGGCACTGGTGATCCTGGTGTGCACCTGGCTGCGCAGGTGGGCTGGCTGGCAACTGCCCGTGGCCGAGACGGGCGCGGCCACCGTCGAGGAAACCGGGCGCCATGCCCAGCTCTGGCTGCGCGTGCTGATCGTGCTGGCGCTGCTGCTGCCCTCGGGCTTTTTCCTCAGCGCCGCCTGGCAAGGCTACCGCAACGCGCTGGCCAACGCGGGCGAGCGGGCCACGCGCAACGCCGTGATCGCGCGCGAGCATGCGCTGCGCATCCTCCACATGAACCAGCTCATCTTCGACCGCATGCAGGAGCGCTTCGACGGCCGCAGCGCGGCCGAGATCGCTGCCGCCCGGCCCGTGCTGGAAGCCGCGCTGGCGCAGCTGGCCAAGGGGATGCCGGACGTGCAGTCGCTGTCGGTATGGGACCGCGACGGTGGCTTGCTGGCCCTGAGCCTGACCGAAGGGCTGCCCCCGGCGCTGAGCGCTGCGCAGCGCGACTACTTCCTGGCGCAGCGCGAGGCCGACCGGGGACTGTATGTCTCGGGGCCGCTGGAAAGCCAGGTGCGCAAGGGCCAATGGCGCATCATCGTGAGCCAGCGCCGCAACGGCCCGCGTGGCGAATTCGACGGCGTATATGCCATCGCACTCGACGCGGAGGTGTTCCGCGACTTCTACCGCGACCTGTTGCGCAACGAACCCGACGGCGCCGTCTCGCTGTTCCGCCGCGACGGCACCATCATCACGCGCGAGCCGCCCCCGGCGCGCGCCGGCATGGTGGTGCCATCGTCCGGCCCGCTGATGCGGCGGGTGCTGGCGGGCGACGCGCAGGGGCTGCTGGACAGCCGGTCGCCGGTGGACGGGCGGCCGCGTCTGATCGCCTTCCGCCAGGTGGAGGGTCATGCGCTGTACGTGTCGGCCTCGGTGGCGCACGAGACGCTGCTGCACGCCTGGTACCGCGAGCTGGCCCTGCTGGCGGCGTTCACCTTCCCCACCGCGCTGGCGCTGGCCTGGGTCTCGTGGGTGGCGCTGGGCCATGTGCGGCGCGAGCGCCTGGCGCTGGAGCGCTGGCGGGCCGAGACGGTCAAGCGCGTGCAGGTCGAAGACGCCCTGCGCCAGACGCAGCGGCTGGAGGCGCTGGGCCATCTCACTGGCGGCGTGGCGCACGACGTGAACAACCTGCTCATGGTCGTGAGCAACAACGCCTACCTGCTGCGCCGGCTGCTGTCGAAGGAGGGCGCGGCAACGCGCACCGAGAAGCCGATCGACGCCATCCTGCGTGCAGTGACCACCGGCTCGCGGCTCACGCGCCAGTTGCTGGCCTTTGCACGCCGCCAGGCGCTGCGGCCCGAGGTGATCCGCCTGCAGGACCGCATGCCGCTGCTGCTGGACCTGATGCGCCATTCGATGTCGGCCCTGATCACCCTCGAAGGCGAGGCGGCGCCCGACACCCATTGCATCGAGGTCGACCCGGCCGAGCTGGAGCTGGCGCTGATCAACCTGGCGGTCAACGCGCGCGACGCCATGCCCGAAGGCGGCACGCTGCGGGTGCAGGCACGCAATGCCGACCCCGGCGAGCACCAGGGCCTGGGCGCCTGGGTCAGCATCACGGTGCGCGACACCGGCACCGGCATTCCGCCCGAGGTGCTGGAGCATGTGTTCGAGCCCTTCTTCACCACCAAGGAGCAGGGCAAGGGCACCGGCCTGGGCCTGAGCCAGGTGTATGGCTTCTGCATGCAGGCGGGCGGCACCGCACGCATCGACAGCACGCCCGGCCAGGGCACGACCGTGCAGCTGCTGCTGCCCGGCGTGGACGCCACGCCCGCCGAGGCCGAGGACAGCCAGCCCGTGCCCAGCACCCATGGCCGGCTGCTGCTGGTGGAAGACAACGCCGAAGTGGCCGAGGCCACCGAGCCCATGCTCGCGAGCTGGGGCTACCAGGTGCGCGGCGCGCGTTCCGGCGATGCGGCGAAGGAGCTGCTGCAACACCAGCGCGGCGGCTTCGACCTGCTGCTCACCGACATCGTGATGCCCGGTGCCACCGATGGCCTGTCGCTGGCGCGCCATGTGCGTGCCACCTATCCGCACATCGGCATCGTGCTGATGACCGGCCATGCGCGCGAGACCGACAAGGCGATTGCCGAAGGCTTCGTGGTGCTGCAGAAACCGTGGACGCCGCCGGCGCTGGCTGCGGCGCTGGAACAGGCGCACCCGCGCCGGCGCGGCGCCGGCTAGGAGTCTGCGCGGCAGAAGCCGCCCAGCCTCCTAGCCTGCGGCTTTATGCACGGCTCCCCCGAGCCCCCTCCGCGAGGGAGCTCCAG
>JBFLWE010000154.1:0-2547 GCA_040758375.1 Pseudomonadota bacterium | reverse complement strand
ATCATCGGCCCTAACGGCGCGGGCAAGTCGACCCTGCTCAAGTCCATGCTCGGCTTCATCCCTGCCGTCGGCGGCGAGGTGCGGTTCTTCGGCCCGCCGCTGGCCGCCGCGCGCCGCGAGATCGCCTACGTGCCGCAGCGCGCGGAGATCGACTGGGACTTTCCGATCGACGTGCTGCAGACCGTGCTGCTCGGCCGCCTCGCCCACCTGCCGTTCTGGCGCCGCCCCGGCAAGGCCGACCGCAAGCTCGCCCTCGACGCGCTGGCGGCGGTGGGGATGCAGGAATTCGTCGACCGTCCCATCCGCGCCCTCTCCGGCGGCCAGCAGCAGCGCGTGTTCCTGGCCCGCGCCCTGGTCCAGCAGGCGCGCCTCTACCTGTTCGACGAGCCCTTCGCCGGGGTGGATGCCTCGACCGAACAGGCCATCGCGCGGGTGTTTCGCCAGCTGCGTGACGAAGGGGCGACAGTGGTCAGCGTGCACCACGACCTCTCCACCGTGGATGAATACTTCGACCACGCCATCCTGCTCAAGCGCGAACTGATCGCCTGCGGCCCGCTCGCGCAGGCCTTCACCACCGCCAACATCCAGCGCGCCTACGGCGGACGGCTGGCCGCGCTGCATGGCATGGCGGAGGGCCCCGGATGAGCGAGAACCTGAGTGAGTCGCTGCTCGCCTTCTGGCGGCTGGACGACCCCAACGCCCTGTGGGTGCTGGCGGGCGCCTGCCTGCTCGGCGCGCTGGCGGCGGTGGCGGGCGGCTTCGCCGTGCTCCAGCGCCGCGCCCTGCTGGGCGACGCACTCGCCCACGCGGCCCTGCCGGGCGTGGTCATCGCCTTCCTGCTCACCGGCAGCCGCGACTGGCTGTTGCTGCTCGGCGGCGCGGCGGCCAGCAGCCTGCTCGGCATGCTGGCGCTGGACTGGCTGACCCGCCGCGCGCGCATCCGCCAGGAGGCCGCGCTGGCGGCGGTCCTGACCACTTTCTTCGCGCTCGGCATCGTCCTGCTGACCTGGCTGCAGAAGAACCCGGTCGGCATGCAGGCCGGGCTGGACAAGCTGCTGTTCGGCCAGGCCGCCGCCCTGACCATCGACGACGTGCGCCTGCTTGCGCTGCTTGCGCTGCTGGTGCTCGGCAGCGTCGTCCTGCTGCTGCCGCGCCTGCGCTGGGTCGTGTTCGACCCGCTTCACGCCCGGGCCAGCGGCGCGAACGAGGGCGGCTATCACCGCCTGCTGACCCTGCTGCTGGTGCTAGCGGTGGTGACCGGCATGCAGCTCGTGGGGATCGTGCTGATGGCCGCCCTGCTACTGATCCCGGCCGCCGCCGCGCGCTTCTGGACCGATCGCCTCGGCAGCCTGCTGCTGCTGGCCGCGCTGTTCGGCATGATCGCCGGGGCGCTGGCCGCCAATGTCTCGCACGCCATCCCACGCATGCCGACCGGGCCCTGGGTGGTGGTGTTCCTGGCGCTGATCTTCACCGCCTCCCTGCTGTTCGGCCGTTCGCGTGGCCTGTTGAGGAACAGGGCATGAGCGACGCGGCCTGGATCATCGTCATCGCCATCCTCACCGGGCTGGTCAATGCCTGGCTGGGGGTGTTCCTGGTGCTGCGCCGCCAGGCCATGCTGGGCGATGCGATCAGCCATTCGGTGCTGTTCGGCCTGGTCGCCGCCTTCCTGCTGTCCGGCTCGCGCGAGACTCTGCCGATGTTCGCTGGCGCGCTGGCCACCGGCCTGCTGACCGCCTGGCTGTCCGGCTTCCTGGAGCGGCGCGGCGGGGTGAGCGCGGACGCCAGCATGGGCGTGGTGTTCACCACCCTGTTCGCGCTGGGGGTGATCCTGATCTCCAGCCAGGCCGGCCAGATCGACCTCGACCAGGAATGCGTGCTGTACGGCGAGATCGCCTTCGCGCCGCTGGACGTGGTCAGCCTGGGCGGCGCCGAGCTCGGTCCGCGTGCGTTCTGGACCCTGCTGGCGGTGGCCGTGCCGACCCTGGCGCTGATCCTCATCGCCCTGCCGCGCCTGCGCGCGTTGAGCTTCGATGCCCGCCATGCCGCCGCGCTGGGGCTTCAGGTCGGCCTCTGGCACATCCTGCTGATGGCGCTGACCGCCCTGTCCGCCGTGGCCTCCTTCGATGCGGTGGGCGCCATCCTGGTGGTGGCGATGCTGGTGCTGCCGGCCCTGAGCGCCTGGCGGATGGCCCGCAGCCTGGAAGGGATGCTGGTCTGGGCGAGCGTGTACGCGGTGCTCGCCAGCCTGTCGGGCTATGCCTTCGCGGTCTGGCTGGATGTATCGATCAGCGCCAGCATCGGCGTGGCCGGTGGCGTGTTGCTGCTGGTCACCCTGCTGTTCCTGGGGCCGCAGGCCATGCTGCGTAAACCCTCAAGCCAAGCCACCGGGACCGTCACAGCCCTGCGGGACTAAGGGTGTTTGTGAAAGGAAGGTTTTGTTGACAAGGGTGGTCGAAGGAGTAACTCCCCCTTGGGGCCGCCATGGACTGGCCTGTGGAAGCCGGGTGAATGGGCCATGGACGGCCCATTTAGCCCCCACGCGACAGG
>JBFLWE010000153.1:0-2562 GCA_040758375.1 Pseudomonadota bacterium | reverse complement strand
GGCAGCGCATCCAGCCCTTCGGACTTCGAGACGCGATCGACGTTGTAAAGCTCGGTTTGCTCGCCCGTACCGCGCCGCTGCGGTTGCAGCGACCAGATCGTGGCCCCAAGGACGGCGACCGACAGGCCGCCGACGAGGATGGCCAGCGTGCGCCGGTTCAGGCGAGTGACCGGGCGCGGCTGGGCGCGCAGCGCCACCGCTTCCGGCGCGACCTTGCCTGCCTGCGGCGTGGCGAGGTCGGGGGTGTCGTCCTGGCTCATGGTCAGTTCCTCCGCGCAACGCCGTCCGTGCGCTCAATTCGCACCACGTCGCCCTTGTCCCCGCCCAGGCGCAGTTCGGCGGCACCGAACAGCCGATCCACGATGTAGTACGGCGAGCGGAAGCGGTAGTTGACCAGTTGCCCGTCGCCTTCCGGCCCGATCACGAACAGCGGCGGCAGCTCGCCTTGCGCGATGCCGGCGGGGAACTGGATATAGACCTTCTGCCCGTCGTCGAAGGCGCGCAGCGGCTTCCACGGCGGGTTGCTACCGCTGACCGCGTAGCGGAAGCGCAGGTTTTCCAGCGACAAGCCGGAGTCCACCGGCGCGGCGGCGCTGGCCGCCTGCGCCTGGCGCTGCAAGGCCAGCATCCGGTCACGCGGATACTCCCAAGAAGCCGACGCCATCCACGTCTTTTCTGTCGAAGCCAACTCCAGCAGGTACGTCCTGCGGTTGGTGGTGATGACGAGATTGGTCTTGAGGCCCGAGCGGATCGGCTTGACCAGCACATTGACGCGCAGGTCAGCACCGCTGCCGCTCGACGTATCGCCCACGATCCAGCGCACGGTATCACCAGCGGCCACCGTCACCAGCTCCTCGCCCGGCTGGAGCGAAATCACGGTCACGCGGCCCACGGCCGCATAGACCTGATAGAGCGCACCATCGGTGAAGGGCCACACCTGAATCGCGTTGACGTAGCCCTCGCGCGTCGGTGCGACGCGGGCCTCGGCATTGGCGCGCGAGACGCGCACCTTCTCGTCGGCTGGCTCCGGTGCAGGTTTGGCGTCCTCGGCTTCGGGCAACGGCTTCAACTGCGCCGGCATCGGCAGCACCTCGGGCACGGCCACCACCTCCACCGGCGCAGGCGGCTCGGGCAGCGGCTGGGCCTGCACCGGCTCATCGAGCGAGATGGTCGGCGGTGGCTTGCCCTGCGTGGCGCAGCCCGCGAGGGCAAGCAAGATCACCGGCAAGGCGGATTTACGGAAAAGATCATTCATGGCTTGGCTCCTTCGGAAGAATCCAGTTCGCGGCTCCACGACAGGCCGTTGACGTAGATGCCCAGGGGGTTCTTGCGCAGGCGTTCTTCGGTGCGCGGCGGCTGAAGCACGATGGACACCACGGCCGTCCACCGCTCCAAACCCGCCGCGGCACCGTTGACGTACCGGCGTTCCGTCCAGCGCACGTTGAAAGACGTGTCGCTGGCGCGCACGACGCTGGTGATCTGCACCGTCACCGACTCCTTGCCGATGCGCGCGAACGGGTCGTTGACCCGTGCGTAGTCGTTGAGCACCGCCGCGCCCTTGTCGGTCGTGTAGTCGTAGGCGTCGAGCCAGTTCTGGCGGACGACGATGGGGTCGATGGACAGCGAGCGCACCAGCGTCACGAAGCGCGCGATGTGGTGCGCGGTCTGCGCATCGTTGGGCCGGTATGACGTGGCGGCTTCGCCCACGGCGCGTACCTGGCCCGCGTTGTCCACCTCCACGACGTAGGGCGTCACGATGGACTGCGCCGACCGCCACACCAGGCCGCCGGCCATCAGCAGCGCGAGCGTCAGGCATCCGAAGGCCATCAGCCGCCAGTTCTTCGCCTGCACGCGCGGCGAGCCGATGCGCTCGTCCCACACCTGGCCGGCAGCTTGATACGGCGTGGCAGGCTGCGGCGTGTCGGCGTAGCGCACCTGCGGTTTCTTGAATCGCATGGTCAGTTCTCCTTATGAATCGGAATCGCGCAGGCTCGGGCCTTGCCCGGAGCCGCCGCCATCGCCACCGCGCAGCGCGTGGGCGGTGGTGGTCGCGGCATGGGTGAGTTGCTGGCGGCGATGCAGGCGCTTGGCCCAAGCGGGCTGTTCCTGCGTCTGCGCGGTAGCGGTGCCGGATGCGGCCTCGCCTGCGGCATCCTGACCGGATGCCGCGCCCGCGCCGCCATCGGCAGCAGCGCCATTCCAGCCAGCGCGGAAGGGAGCGGCCATCCGCTGCCCGGCAGCGGAAGCACGGGATGCAGCCGCACGTCCGGCGGACTGCGCGCCGGTCTTGGCGACGTTGCCCAGGCCGGCCATCGCGCCCTTCGCGCCACCGCCTGCGGCGGCGGAACCGGCCTGGAACGCCGACCGGGCGCTGCTGGCCGTCGAGGCGGCAGCACGCGCGCCGCTGCCGGCGAGCTTGGCGGCGGCAGGCGCCATGCGCGCCCCGGCCATGACCGCGCCGCCCACGCCCGTCGCGGCAGCGCCTACGGCAACGGCCGTGCCGGCTGCGCCTACAGCAGCGCCGGCCATAGCGCCGGCGCCGAGCTGCGGCGCACCGGACAC
>JBFLWE010000152.1:0-2634 GCA_040758375.1 Pseudomonadota bacterium | reverse complement strand
CGGCGAGCACCGGCACCGACACGAGCACCGGCACGGTCAGCAGCAGCACCGCCGGTACGACTGCGGACACTACCAGCGCCGCCGGCACCAGCAGCAGCACGATGGGCAGCCCCTCGAGCACGGGCACGACCGGCACCATGGGCAGCAGCTCGACCACCGACACCACGAGCAGCGCGGCCGGCACGACCGGCACCATGGGCACTTCCACCGACACCAGCAGCTCGGCCAGCGGCACGACCTCTGGCACGACCGCCGGTAGCGCCACGGGCACCACCGCGGGCAGCACGATGAGCGGCAGCGCCGCCAGCCCCACCACCGGCAGCGCCACGAGCAGCACCGACACCACCAGCAGCACGGCTGGCACCAGCGGTTCGACGGGCACCTCCGGCACCATGAGCGGCAGCGCCAGCGGCAGCACGATGGACAGCAGCACGAGCGGCTCCACGGGCAGCAGCGCCACGACCGACACCTCCGGCAGCAGCACCATGTCCACCGGCTCGAGTTCCACGCGCCGTGCGGCGCGCAGCGACCGCGGCTGAGCTGCAAGGCGTGGCTGCGGCATCCGCAGCCGCCGCGGTCACGGGTTGCGCGCCGGGCCCAGCTGCACCTGGCGCGCGATCAGCCGCAGCTCCTTGTCGTCGTCCACGCGGATCACGCGCACAGGCAGGTTGCCGAGCTGCGGTGCGACCCAGATCTCGGTGCGGTCGGGGCCCTCGGCGCTGCGCCACTGCTGCGCCTCGGTCTGGCGGCCGTTCACCGTGACCTGCGTGCGCGTGCCGCCGTTGAAGCTGTAGCGCGCCACCTTCTTGCCGGTGGCCACCTGCACCGGGCCCTTGGCCTGCTCGCGCAGCCAGGCGAGCTGGAAGGCCAGTGCGTTCACGTCTTGCGCCCCGCGCTCCAGTGTGGCGCTGCGCGCTTCGTCGGGCCGGCCATAGAGCACCTGCAGGCGCTCCCAGTCGAACTCGGCCCGCACGCGCGGCACCTTGTCGCCGCCGCGGTACTCGGCAAAGCTCTCGGGCACCAGCCCGTGCTCGGTCAGGCGGCCGCGGCTGACGTAGCGCACGCGCGGCCCGAGCAGCGGCACCAGCTCGGTGTGCAGCTCGTAGCGGCCGGCCTGCACCTGCCAGCGCTGTTCGGCGCGGCCCACCTTGAACTGGCCCTCGCCGTAGAGCACGTCATAGGTGATCAGGGCCTGCGCGGGCAGCTCGGCCGCCAGCGCGCCGGCCAGCGGCGCCAGCGCCAGGCTCAGGCCCAGGAGGGTGCGGGAAAGGGTCATCAGGGTTCAACGCAGCGTGCCGCATTGTCGCGGACACCGGCCGAACCCGTCGGAACGCCGGCTACTGCGCGTTCGGCTCGTGCAGCTTGCGCCAGAACTCCAGCGCACGGCCCACCCAGGCCTGGTAGTGCGGATCCTGCGGGTTGTAGTAGGGAATGCCGCGCGCGGCAAAAGCCTCCACCTGGCCTGCCAGCTTGGCCGCCTTGCCCTGCTCGGCTTCCTGCTCCAGTGCGTGCAGCGCCATCACGCGCTGCATCGGGTCGGGCGCCATCAGCTGGGCCCGCAACAGGTCGGCATCGGCAACGCAAGCTTGTGGCTTCATTCGGATCTCCGGCATCACGGCCCTGATGTCGGCGGATCTTCGGCCGCTCTTGAGCAGAGACAAGCCAGGCCGTGCGCGTTCCGCGCACTTGTGCGACAAAAGCCGCGCCCCGGCCGGCGCTGCCGCGGCGCGGGCGCAACATGCTCAGTTGCTGGCCACGCTGCCCGTGACAGGAAGTATCAAGCCGGTGATGTAGCTGGCGCACACCGGCGCGGCCAGGAACACGTAGGCCGGCGACAGCTCTTCCGGCTGGGCCGGGCGCTTGAAATCGGTGTTCTTGCCGAACTCGGCCACCTTCTGCGCCGGCGAATCGGCCGGATTCAGCGGGGTCCATACCGGGCCGGGCGCCACACCGTTGACGCGGATGCCCTTGTCGACCAGGTTCTGCGCCAGCGACTTGGTGAACGCATGGATCGCGCCCTTGGTGGTGGCGTAGTCCAGCAGCTTGGCGCTGCCGCGCAGGCCCACCACCGAGCCGGTGTTGATGATCGAGGCGCCGGCCTTCAGGTGCGGCAGCGCGGCCTTGGCCATGTGGAAATAGCCGTAGATGTTGGTGCGCATGGTCTCGTCGAAGCGCTCCTCGCTCAGGTCGTCCAGCGACTGGGCATGCTCCTGGAAGGCGGCGTTGTTGACCAGGATGTCGAGCCGGCCGAATGCCTGGACCGTCCTGTCCACCGCCTGCTTGCAGAAGGCCGGGTCCTTCACGTCGCCGGCGACCAGCAGGCAGCGCCGGCCCTCGGCCTCGACGCAGCGCCGGGTCTCCTCGGCGTCTTCGTGCTCGTCGAGATAGACGATGGCCACGTCGGCGCCTTCGCGCGCATAGAGCACGGCCACGGCGCGGCCGATGCCGGAGTCGCCGCCGGTGATGAGCGCCGCCATGTCCTGCAGCTTGCCGCTGCCCTTGTAGTCGGGCGCCATGAAGCGCGGCCTGAGCTGCAGCTCGGCCTCCAGGCCGGGCTTGTCCAGATGCTGCGCCGGCAGCTCGCTGGGCTGCTCGCGCGCGCCGGTGGGCGCAGGCGGCTTGCCCTTTTGCTTC
>JBFLWE010000151.1:0-2822 GCA_040758375.1 Pseudomonadota bacterium | reverse complement strand
TGGCGGCGGAGGCGGCCTTGGCCGGAGCAGCCTTCTTGGCGGGGACAGCGGGCGCTGGCGCCTTGGCCGTCGGCTTCTTCGCCGCCGTCTTTGCGGGCGGTGTCACGCTCTTGGCCGGGGTCTTGCTCACTTCGCTCTCCTCGCAGTGCAGTGTTATACCTGCCTAAGGCGCACGGGCTCCGGGGTGCCCCGAGGG
This sequence comes from Pseudomonadota bacterium, assembly GCA_040758375.1. GTDB lineage: Bacteria > Pseudomonadota > Gammaproteobacteria > Burkholderiales > Burkholderiaceae_C > CAMLIZ01. Next base: position 2,626 of record JBFLWE010000151.1, on the reverse strand, counting down.
TTTCGAGGCGCGCGGATTGTAGCCACGTTGTTTTGGCGTGGCGCTGACGCGCTGCGTGCCGTTTTTGCCGTCAAGCCAGGCATTGCTCCAGTCCTTGCAGGAAGACGTCTTTGGGCAGGTCGATCCCGATGAAGACCATCTTGCTGTTCTTCTTCTCGCCCGGGGCCCATTTCGGCCCCAGATCGCTGCCCATCAATTGGTGGACACCCTGGAACACCACTTTCTTGTCGGTGCCCTTCATGTACAGCACCCCTTTGTAGCGCAGCATCTTCGGGCCGTACACCTGCACGATGGCGCCCAAGAACTCCTCCAGCTTGGCAGGGCTGAAGGGCCGGTCCGAGCGGAAGACGAACGACTTCACATCATCGTCGTGGTGATGGTGGTGCGGGTGGTCACAATGCTCACCGTGCTCATGATCGTGATCGTGGCCGTGGTGGTGCTCGTCGGCGTTCAGGAACTCGGGGTCGATCTCGAGCTTGGTGTTGAGGTTGAAGCCGCGCAGGTCGAACACCTCGGCCAGCGGCACCTCGCCGAAGTTCACGCGCTGCTGCGGCGCGCGCGGGTTCATGTGCTTGAGCCGGTGCGACAGCGCGTCCACCGTGGCCGAATCCACCAGGTCGGTCTTGCTGAGGAAGATGCGGTCGGCAAAGCCCACCTGGCGGCGCGCCTCCTGGCGCTGGTCGAGCTGCTGCTCGCCGTGCTTGGCATCCACCAGCGTGAGGATGGAGTCGAGCAGGTAGCTCTCGGCGATCTCGTCGTCCATGAAGAAGGTCTGCGCCACCGGGCCGGGGTCGGCCAGGCCGGTGGTCTCGATCACCACGCGGTCGAAGCTCAGCTTGCCCTTGCGGCGCTTTTCGGCCAGATCGGACAGGGTGGTGCGCAGGTCTTCCCGGATGGTGCAGCAGACGCAGCCGTTGGACAGCTGGATGATCTGCTCCTGGGTATCGGCCACCAGGATGTCGTTGTCGATGTTCTCTTCGCCGAATTCGTTTTCGACCACGGCGATCTTCTGGCCGTGGGCTTCGGTGAGCACGCGCTTGAGCAGCGTGGTCTTGCCGCTGCCGAGGAAGCCGGTGAGGATGGTGGCGGGGATCAAACCTTGGGACATGGCGTTTCTTGGGGTGGCTGGGCCCGGCGTTTGCAAGCCGACCAGATGGGGGCGGCAGACTGTGTTGCAAGGGGCGTGCCCTGTCAACCGGCAAGGGTATTCCCCCTTACGTCGGCATCGAGGCCGGGGCCGCTGCGATCGGGTATTCTTGACCGCTCCCAGATTCCTCGCCTCGCGCGATGTCCGACCCTCACCCTGCGCGCCCGCACAAAGCGGGCGACAAACCGGCGCCCGGTGTCCACCGGGGCCTCTTCGAGCGGCTGGTCGACCTGCTGTCGCCCGGCCCGGATTCCCGAGACGAGCTGCTGCAAGCGCTGGCCAGCGCCGAGCAACGCGAGCTGATCGAACCCGAGTCGCGCGTCATGCTCGAGGGCGTGCTGCGCATGGCCGACCTCACGGCCGGCGACGTGATGGTGGCAGCCCGCCGCATGGACCTGCTCGACATCGACGCGCCCTATGACGAACTGCTGGCGCAGGTGATCGGCACGGCGCACTCGCGCTTTCCGGTCTATGAGGGCCGGCGCGAGAACATCATCGGCATCCTGCTGGCCAAAGACTTGCTGAAGCTGCAGCGCGCGCCCGAGCTCAACCTGCGCACGCTGCTGCGCCCGCCGGTGTTCGTGCCCGAATCCAAGCGCCTGAACGAGCTGCTGCGCGACTTCCGCTCCAACCGCAACCACCTGGCGATCGTGATCGACGAGTTCGGCAGCGTCGCCGGGCTGGTGACCATCGAAGATGTGCTGGAAGAGATCGTCGGCGAGATCGAGGACGAGTTCGACGAGGCCGACGCCGAATCGGGCATCTACACCCTGGCCGACGGCAGCCACCGGGTCGCCGGCGACGCCGAGATCGCGGAAGTGAACGCCGCCTTCGGCACCTCGCTGCCGAGCGACGAGTTCGACACCATCGGCGGCCTGGTGGCCCACGAACACGGCCGCGTGCCGCGCCGCGGCGAGGCGGTGGAACTCGGCGGCCTGCGCTTCGTGGTGATGCTCACCCGTGGCGGCGCGGTGCGCTGGTTCCGTGTGATGCAAGAAGCCCCCGGCCGCCAGGCGGCCGCCCTCCGAGGGGGCGACGATTTGCGACCGGGAAACCCGGATCGCGAATCGCGCGCTCAGTGAGGCTGCCGCTGGCCGCTGCGCGGCCTGTCCCAGGGGAACGCTCGGGCGCTCCTGCGCAGTGGCTGTTGGCCCTGCTGGCCGGCATCGCCCACACCGCCTCCTTTGCGCCGCTGGAAGCGTGGCCGCTGCAGATCCTGTCGCTGGCTGGCCTGGCCGCACTCGCGCGCTCGGCGGGGCCGCGGGCCGCGGCGGCGCTGGGCTGGTGGTTCGCCTTCGGCTGGCTCGCCAGCGGGATGTGGTGGCTGTACATCAGCATGCACCGCTACGGCGGCATGCCGGCGCCGCTGGCGGTGCTGGCGGTGCTGCTGCTGGCTGCCGCGCTGGCCCTGTACTACGCGCTCGCGCTGGGGGCCTGGGCGCGCTGGCGCGGGGCCGGCTCCCGGCCCGCGCGGTCGGC
>JBFLWE010000150.1:0-2845 GCA_040758375.1 Pseudomonadota bacterium | reverse complement strand
CTGCTCGCCCTTGGCGGCGGCGCGCTGGTCGCGCTGGTCCTGCTCGCGCTGGATATCGCGGTGCTTGTCGGCCGTGGCATCGGCGCGCTCGCGGTGCTGCTTGTCGGGTTTGGCCATCGTGAAGTCCTCTGGGTTTGCGCTTCACCCAAGCCAGCAGCGCCCGTGCCCAGGATCAGATCGGCGGCGGCAAGGCCTTCAGCCCGAGCCAGGCCACGCCGATCACCGCGTTGACCGGCACGCTGATCGCACCCGGCACGTAGAACAACGCCGACAGCAGCGGCGACTGCAGCACCAGCTCCACCAGCGTGCCCAGCGCATAGAGCGCTCCGCCACACACCAGCCAGCGGCGCATGTAGGTGAGCAGCCAGTGCGCCTGCGCCTGGTTGTGGCGCCAGGCTGCGGCGCGCTCCAGCAGGTTGCCGCGGTTGACGTCGCGGAACAACCAGCCGAAGAAGAAATAGCGGTACAGCAAGGTCCGGAACGCCGGACCGTCCATCACAGCTTCCACGGCAACATCTTCCTGCCTCGGCCCGTGCCTGTCATGCGGATTCGCAAACGGCGGGCCTGCGGGTGTGAGCCAGTTCTCGGCCCGCTTGTTCCGTGGCGCTGCCTTGCGGCGCCGGGCCGGCCCGCGGACGCTATGCGTCGCGCACCCTGGCCTGCGCTTCGGCTGCCGTTTCGTAGATGTGCGGCGCCACGCCGCGCGCCTGCAGCGCGGGGCCCAGCTTGGCGCGCAGGAAGCTGCTGGTGCTGTAGCGCGTGACGTTGAGGTAGTAGCGGTCGCACATCTGCCGCACCATCGCGGCCCACTCGTCCTCCAGCTCAGGCTCGAGGTGGAAGTGGTCGTAGTTCACCACCGCGAACACCTTGTGGCCCAGCGGGTCGAGCCGCCGCTGCACCTCGCGGCTCACCGCCTCCACGTCGTCGGGCGTGCGGATGGCCAGGCGTTCGAAGTTGATGAACAGCGTGCGCTGCGCGGCGTCGTAGCTGAAGCGGTCGGGCAGCGGCCGCAGCAGCAGCCGCCCGCGCAGGCCCATCAGCCCTTCGGCGAACAGGCCTTCGTCCATCAGTGCCGGCGGCCGCTCGATCAAGGGCTGAAAGCCCATCTTCGCCAGGATGTCGCGTTCCAGGTCCAGACCCGGCGCGATCTCGGTGAGCGCCAAGCCACGCTCGTGCAGTCGGAACACGCAGCACTCGGTGACGTAGAGCACCTTCTGGCCGCGCTTCAGGGCCTGCTCCGCGGAGAAGGTGCGGTGCTCGACCTGCGGCACGAACTTGCGGCCCTGCCCGCCGCCTTCTTTCGTGCCGTCTTTCGTGCAGAACGTGCCGACGAACACCACCTCCTTGGCGTTCTGGCTGATGTTGATGAAGCCGCCGGCGCCTGCCAGCCGCGTGCCGAACCTGCTGACGTTGACGTTGCCCTGCGCATCGGCCTGCGCCAGCCCGAGGAAAGCTGCGTCGAGCCCGCCGCCGTCGTAGAAATCGAACTGGTAGGGTTGGTCGATGACGGCCTGCGGGTTGACGGCCGCACCGAAATTGAGGCCGCCGGCAGGGATGCCGCCGATCACGCCCGGCTCGGCGGTGAGCGTGATCAGGTCGATCACCCGCTCTTCGGCCGCCACCGCGGCCACGCCTTCGGGCATGCCGATGCCCAGGTTGACCACGCTGTTGGCCTTGAGCTCCAGCGCCGCGCGGCGCGCGATGATCTTGCGCGCGCCCATGTGCATGGGCGCCACCTGCGCCATCGGCACGCGCAGCTCGCCCGAGAAGGCGGCGTTGTAGTGCTCGCTGAAGGTCTGCGGGTGGTACTCGGGCTTCTCGGCCACCACCACGCAGTCGACCAGCACGCCGGGGATCTTGACCTGCCGCGGATGCAGCGAGCCCTTGTCCGCCAGCCGCTCCACCTGCACGATCACGATGCCGCCGGAGTTGCGCGCCGCCATCGCGATCGACAGCGCCTCCAGCGTGAGCGCCTCGCGCTCCATCGTGATGTTGCCCTCGGGGTCGGCGGTGGTGCCGCGGATCAGCGCCACGTCGATCGGAAAGGCCTTGTAGAACAGGTATTCCTCGCCGTCGAGCTCCATCAGCCGCACCAGGCTGTCCGGGGTGCGCTCGTTCATCCGCCCGCCGCCGAAGCGCGGATCGACGAACGTGCCCAGCCCCACGCGCGACAAATGCCCCGGCTTGCCGGCCGCGATGTCGCGGAACAGGTGCGTGATCACGCCCTGCGGCAGGTTCCAGGCCTCGATCTCGCCGGCCACCGCCAGCTTCTGCAGTGCGGGCACCAGCCCCCAGTGGCCGCCGATCACGCGCGACACCAGGCCGGCATGGCCGAAATGGTTGAGCCCGCGCCCCTTGCCGTCGCCCTGCCCTGCGGCATACACCAGGGTCAGGTCGCGCGGGCCGGCGCTGGCGACGAAGCGCTGTTCCAGCGCCACCGCCAGGTTTTCCGCGAATCCGATGCCCACGAAGCCGCCGGTGGCCAGCGTGTCGCCGTCGCGGATGAGCTGCACGGCCTCGGCCGCGCCCACCACCTTGCGCTTGTCCCCGCCTTCCAGCGCGGCCAGCCGCTGATGTGCATGATGTTGTTCCACGGTGCGTGTCTCCTCGCACCGATATTCAGCGCAAGCCGCTCTTTCGATCTTGGGGGCAAACCCCAGATGACATGGGGTGCAGGCCAGCCGATTGCCGTGCCTGGCGCAAAGGAGTCTTACAGATGAGACATTGGCAATTTCTCGCGGGCGCCCTGATCGCCGCAATGGGTGTGACGCTGGTGGCGGTGGATGCGGATGCGCGGCGCCTGGGTGGCGGCGCGGCGCGCGGCATGCAGCGCGCGCCGGCCAAG
>JBFLWE010000149.1:0-2861 GCA_040758375.1 Pseudomonadota bacterium | reverse complement strand
GAGCTTGCTCATCCCCTGGCCGCTGTCGCGGCCTGTCCCAGAGGGACTCCCGCCCCGTGGGGGCGGGCGGGGGTGGGGCTCCATGACACCCCTTGGGGATGCAGGGGCGGCTATGCGTGTGTTCAACCTCTTGGGGGCGCGCTTGCGCGGCCCGTCTCAGAAGGGGTCGCGTCCCTTGGGGGCGTGGACAGGTCTTCCTGTTGCAGCAGCATCCGGTTCGCTTGGGTGAGGGTCTGGCGGCTGCGTTCGTAGTCGGCCCAGGGGTCGTGGCCCTTGAGGTCTTGCAGCCGCTGCTCCAGCGTGCGAATGGTCCAGTGGTTGCCGCCGCGCAGTTCCACCAGTTCGTCCCATGACACCGGCACCGAAACGCCGAGGTGGGGGCGGGCGCGGGCGGAGAAGGCGCAGGCGCTGGTGGCGCCGCGGTTGTTGCGCAGGTAGTCGACGAAGACCTTGCCGACGCGGTTCTTCGCGCCCATCTTGGCGGCAAAGCGTTGCGGCAGGGTGCGCGCGAGGTGCAAGGTCACGGCCTGCGCGAAGCTGCGGCAGACGTCCCAGTCGTGTCGGCGCTGCAGCGGCACCACGATGTGCAGGCCCTTGCCGCCGCTGGTCTTGAGAAAGCTCGTCAGGCCCAGCTCGTCGAGCAGGGTCTTGGTGAGCTCGGCAGCCTCGACCATGCGCGCCCAGGGCAGGTCCTCGCCGGGATCGAGGTCGAACACGATGCGGTCGGGCTTGTCGATGTGGGTGTACACCGCGTTCCAGGTGTGCAGCTCCACCATGCCCATCTGCGCCGCGCCCACCAGCGCGGTCGGGTTGTCGATCACCAGCAGCGAAGGATGCGGCGGGTCGATCTCGGGGCCGAGCCGCTTGAGCCTGGGGATCTGCAGCTTCTCGGCATGCTTCTGGAAGAACAGCTCGCCGGCGATGCCTTCGGGCGCGCGCACCAGCGCCACCGGACGCGCCTTCAGATGCGGCAGGATCAGCGGCGCCACGCGCTCGTAGTACTGCACGAGCTCCAGCTTGGTGATGCCGCTGGCGCTGTCGATCACGCGGCCGGGGTTGCTGATCTTCAGGCCATGCACCAACGGGGCGGCCTTGCGGCGTGCGGGCTCTTCATGCGGCGGGGGCACGGCCTTCTCCTTCGAAATCTCGCGCGGCGGCTTGTCGCTGCGCAGGCCCTGGAACACGGCATGGCGGATGGAGCCGTCACCGGTCCATTCGCCGAACGCCACCTCGCACACCAGCGTCGGCTCGACCCAGTGCACCACCTCGCTTCCGGTGGGCCTGGCGCGCGGGTCGTCCTGCACCGGTGAGGTCTTGCGCTCGATGGCGTCGAGCTGCCGGCGCAAGCGCTTCAGGCCCGCGCTGTCGAAGCCGGTGCCCACGCGGCCGGCATATCGCAACCTGCGCTGCTCATGCACCGCCAGCAGCAGCGCGCCGAAGCCGCTGCGCGTGCCCTTGGGCTCGGTGAAGCCGACGATCACGAACTCCTGCCGTTGCTGGCACTTGAGCTTGATCCAGCTGCGGGTGCGGCCTTCGACATACGGGCTGTCGGCGTGCTTGCCGATCAGGCCTTCGAGCTGCAGCCCGCAAGCCGCCTGCAGCAGCTGCTGCGGCGCGCCTTGCACTTCTTCGCTGAAGCGCAGGCGTTCGCCCAGAAGCGGCTCGACGATCTGCCGCAGCAGCGCGCGGCGCTGGCGCAGCGGCACCTTGCGCAGGTCGTACCCGTCGGCGTGGGGCAGGTCGAAGGCCACGAAGCTGATGCCGCCGGCGCGACCGTGCTCGAAGGCGTTTTGCAGCCGCTGGAAGCTGGGGCGGTCCTGCTCGTCGAGCACGACGATCTCGCCGTCGATCCAGGCGTTGGCGACCTCCAGCTTCTCCAGCGCGGCCGCCAGCGGCTTGAGCTTGGCAGTCCAGTCCTTGCCGCTGCGCGTGAACAGGCGGGCCTTGCCCTTGTCCAGTCGTGCGAGCAGGCGGTAGCCGTCGAGCTTGAGTTCGTAGAGCCAGTCGCCGCGCTCGGCCGGCGCTTGGCTGACCAGCGTGGCCAGCTGCGGGCTCAGCTGGGCGGGCAGGGCGGCCTTGTGGGCGCCGGGCAATGCAGCTGCGCGCAGCGTGCCGGTGGCCGCCGGCGCCGCGGGCTCGGCGCCCGGGCCGCCGGATGGCGGCAGCGGATGCTGGATCACGCTGTCGGGCAGGGCTTCGGTGACGTCGTACTCGGCGTGCGGGCGCTCGAACTCGTCGTGTTCCTTGATGAGCAGCCAGGGGTCCTGCCGCTCGTCGTCGCCCGCGCGCCGTGTGCGCACCAGCGTCCAGCGGCCGCGCAGCTTCTGGCCTTCGAGCCGGAACTTGAGCTTGCCGGCGCGGTAGTCGCGCTCGGGGTTGTCGCCGTCGGGCACCCAGACGCCGCGGTCCCACACGATCACGCGGCCGGCGCCGTATTGGCCGGGCGGGATGGTGCCTTCGAAGTCGCCGTAGCTGATGGGGTGGTCTTCCACATGCATCGCCAGGCGCTTGTCGGCGGGGTCGAAGCTCGGGCCCTTGGGCACGGCCCAGCTCAGCAGCGTGCCGTGGAGCTCGAGGCGGAAGTCGTAGTGCAGCCGCGTGGCCCAGTGCTTCTGGACCACGTAGCGCAGCGTCCGGCCGCTCTTGGCAAGCCGGGGCGCAGGCTCGGAAGTGACTTTGAAGTTGCGCTTGGCGCGGTAGGCGGCGAGCTTGTCGGAGACAGCCATGGCAAGAGGTCAGGCACGCTTGCGTGCGGGGGCCTTGGCCGCCTTGCCTTCGGCCGCCTTGCGCTCGCCTTTCGCGGCGGCGCGCTGGGGCGTCGCGCGCTTGGCGGGGGAGGCAGCGCGCGCGGTGCCGCTGCG
>JBFLWE010000148.1:0-3064 GCA_040758375.1 Pseudomonadota bacterium | reverse complement strand
GGTCTGAACCGGGGCGCTTCGCTGCGGTGAGGGTCAAGCAGCCAATGCCTCGGCGGGTTCATCCGCCACGGCGGCGGCGTCCTCCGCCCCGTCTTCGGGCACGTCCTCCGGTGTCACCTCCTGCGGCCCTGCGGCCTTGAATATGGCGGGCATCCATCCCGTGCCATCGGCCAGTCGCTCCGCTTCGCTGGCAATGTCGGCCTTCTTCAACTTTGCCAGCCGCGTGACGTGCTCGGGTGCGTATTCGCCCACAGCCTCCAGAATCACGGCCTTCGGCACATGCCGGAAATACCCCTCGGCGGTCGGCTGCCACCATGCGGCCATGTCGAGGCCCACGGCCTGCGCCAGTTTCGCGCCCGGCTGGTGCGGCGTGGCGCGAGGCGTCACCACGTCCACCGTGGACGCCACGCACACAGCCAGCAGCGCCATCAGTTCGGCTTGGCCCATTGCCAGCAACGCGGGGAACAATTCGGCATCGTCCTGCGGAAGCCTTTCGGCCCAGGCCTGCTGCATTTCGCGCAGCGCCACGGCGGCGGATGATTCGGGCAAGTCCGGGGCCATGCCTTCCAGCCGGTCTTGCACCGTGAGCCGCACGCCCAGCGGCAGGTCATGTCCATAGCGGCGATCAAACAAGACGGTCTGCACCATGCCATGCACCAGCGCGGCCAGCGCCACCTGCGGACGGCAGGCCACCCCGATTTGCAGCGCGGCGGTGCGGTGGGCGCTCAGGCGCTGGGCCAGCCGGTCGGACATGGCTGCGGCCTTGGGCTGCTCGTCTTCTTCGCCTTCGTCATCGTTCGCGGCCTCCGGGTCGCTGAAGCCCTGCCGCAGCTTCTCCAGTGTGCGCAACGCCTTGGCCTCGGCTTCCCGCAGCAGCCCGCGATGGATCACGGCTTCGCCGTTGCGGTCAATGGTGACGATAGCCCCGGCAGCGGCCTTCACGTTCGGACTGTAGTCCTGCAAGCCATCTTCCAGCGCCTGCAACTGCTCGCCTACTGTTTCGCCTTCCTCCTGCAAGGCGTCCGCCTTTTCCTCGTCGTCGGCGTCCAGCGCAGCATCCACGGCTTCGGCCAATTCGTGCATCTTGATTTGCAGCTTCTCGATGCGTGCGGCTTCGCGCTTGTTCGGCTCGCGCCGCTCCCTCGGCGCACGCTGGAAGGCGTGCAGGTCGGCATGGGTCACACCCGGCGTGGCATCGACCCACGCCCAACCCTCGGCGCGGACAGTGGCGGCAATGCCTGCCAGCTTGTCTTGCGCCAGCCGTTCCAGCATTGCGGCATCGGTCAGATACACGCCCGCATCGCCTTCCGCGAACAGGTCACGGCGAATGCCGCCGCCTGCGGCTTCGTAGCTATCCAGCCCGACGAAGCGCACCAGCGGATGCCGGTAAGCGTCGATTTCCCTTTCGGTGAGGCGTTCGCGCAGGTGCGGGGGATGGCGCTGCCACTGCGGCGCATCGTAATACGCGGCTTCCTGCGCGGCGTGGTCGTCGGTGATGGCAAGGGCCATCAACTGGTCAAGGCTCACGGCATCGGCGCGATAGTCGGCCATCAGGCGCGGCGACACGTTGGCGAGCTTCAAGCGACGCTGCACCACCAGCGGCGTCACGCTGAAATCCGCCGCAATGTCCTCGATGGGCCGGCCTTCGGCCACCAGTGCCGCGAAGGCTTCAAACTGGTCTGCGGGGTGCATGGTTTCGCGTTGCACGTTCTCGGTCAGGCTGGCGGTTCGGGCGGTGCCATCGGCCACCAGCAGGCAAGGCACTTCCCATTCCTTGCTGATACGGTGTTTCTTCGCCAGCAGCTTCAACGCGGCGAGGCGACGGCCACCGGCCACGACTTCGTAATGCTCGCCATTGGCGGATGCAATCACGATCAGGTTTTGCAGCAGGCCCACGCGCTGGATGGATGCGGCCAGCTCGGGGATGGACATGCGCGGGGTCTTGCGCACGTTGCGGCCCGTGGGGCGCAGCACCAGCCGCGACAGTGGAACCAGAATCAGGTTCTTGGTCGGGTCGGCGGCTTCCAGCACAGGGGTTTGGATGGCGCGGGCTTCGGTTTGGGTGATGGCGTTCATGGTGTATCTCCAATCGAGTGAAACAAGGGAATGGAGGGGAACCGCCCCTCCGGCGGGGGAACGGTTCAGGCTTTCAACTGGCGCAGGCCATCGGCCAGCATCCAGAGGGCGCGATTCAGGCGCACATCGGAATCAATGCCCTGTACGGGTCGGGTCTGCTGGCGGCGTCCATTGGCGCTGCGGCCATGCAATCCACCCTTGGTCAGGTTCTCCTGCGTGCGGTTGAACACGCTCCACAGGTCGGGGCGGCGGTCGTCGAACCGGCGCGGCATCAGGATTTGCGATTCGGTGATGGGCGCGGGCTTGCTGTCGGTAGGGTCGTACTTGAGCGCCAGCGCGGAACGGGCGAACACTTCGGCTTCACCTTCGTCCAGCGTGATCGCACGCATGGCATCGCGGGACTCCTTCACTCGGTCGAAGCCGCGCAAGACTTCGTAAGCGCCTTCGATGACATGCCCGGAAACATCGCCTTTGTGGGGCACGCGCACATCGGCCACGGTGTCGCCGCAGACAAGGCCATTGCTGCAAACGAAGCGGAACATTCCGGCCAGCATCTGATAGCTGCTGGTGCCGTCGTGCGAGTTCAGCAGCACGATTTCGTTAGCCTCCGCACCGTTGATCTGGCTGGCGTGGCGCAGGCGCAGCATGTGTTTCGTGTGGTCGCGCTTGCCTTCATCGCGCACGCGGGTCTGCGTCACCATGAAGGGCTGAAACCCCTCCTTGCGAAGTTCGGTCAGTACGGCAGCCGTGGGGATATAGGCGTACCGCTCGGAACGGCTTTCATGCGGAGCGTCCGCAAAGATGGACGGGGCTACGCGGTGAATCTGGTCATCGGACAGCGGGTAATCGCTGCGCAGCGAGGGGGAACGGGAAGCGAAACGGGATGCGAGTTGCATGGTCTTTCTCCTGACAAAAAGAGGTTTGCTGTTCACACCGCACACCGGATTCCTAGATTCGGAGCCCAGCCTTTCGGCTGTTCGGTGCGGTC
>JBFLWE010000147.1:0-3191 GCA_040758375.1 Pseudomonadota bacterium | reverse complement strand
GGCCTGGCATGCGGTGCTGCTGGGCTTCGCGTTCTCGGTGCTGTTCGCGCGCGTACCGGCGCTGCTGCCTGCGATGGTGCGCATCGAGCCGCGCTACTCGGCCTTGCTGTACCTGCCGCTGTGGGGGCTGGCGGCGGGCATGGCGCTGCGCATCGGCGCCATGGGCTTCCGGCATCCGGTGCTGCTGGCGGCCAGCGGCGTGCTGGCCGCTACGGCGATCGGCCTGTACGTGCTGCTGATGGCGCGCGCGGCCTGGGCAGGCCGGCGCTGAAGCGCGATCACCCAGGACGGCCGTCGGCCCGCTGCATGCCGTACCAGCGGCCGTAGCGCAAGGCCCAGGCGACCATGGCGCCGCACCAGGCCAGCGCGGCCAGCGGCAGCAAGGCCGTGGCGGCCGCGGGCCACAGCGCCGCGAGCACGCGCGCGGCCACCGCCAGCTGCAAAAGCCAGAACAGGCGCCAGACGAAATCGTCGGCCACCAGCGCCCGGCCGCCGTGGCCGCAGGTCACGCGCGTGACCATGGCGACCATCGTCGAACCGAAGAAGCCCATCGTCAGCGCGTGCAGCGGCGCCAGGCCGAGCGAGACCTCGCCGGCGCTGGCCGCCATCAGCCCGTGCGACAGCGCGTTCAGCGCAAACGCGATGCCCAGCCACAGGAAGCCCAGGTGCAGCATCGCCAGCAACCGCACCTTGAGGCTTTGCACCAGGCCCCAGCGCCAGGCCAGCCACAGCAGCAGCGCCGCCACCGGCGCCTCCACGCCCGCCTGCAGCGCGCGCAGCGGCGCAGGCAGCGGCCCCCACAGCGGCTCGGCCAGCCGGAAGGGCAGCTCGAACGCGAGCGCGGCCACCAGCGTCCACAGCAGCCACATCGGCCGCCAGGCGTCGAGCACCGGCAGCGCCGCCGCGGTGAAAAAAGGGATCATGCGGTGCGACACCGCCACGTACACCACGGCGACGCAGGTCCACAGCCCCGCCTGCAACGCAGCGCGCACCAGCAGCGCCTGCTGCAGCGCCAGGCCCAGCGCGGCCGCCCCCATGGACAGCGCGATGCCGCCGCAGGCCCAAGCCACGATGCGCGCATGCGTCTTGTCTTCCACCGGGCTGCCGCGCAGCAGCAGCGCGAAGCGCAGCACCAGCGCCGACCAGCCCAGCGCGGCCGCGCCCAGCCCCGCCGCGGCCAGCAGCGCATGCAGGTGGGCACCGGCGGCAAAGGCGGCCCAGCCGCCCAGCAGGCCCACGACCGGCCCGCGCAATGCGGCTGCACGGGGCGTGGCCATCGCCAGCCACCGGGGCCCGGCGGTGAAGAGGAAGCCCGCAAAGAACAAGGGCATGAAGCCGTAGCCCATCCACAGGCCGTGCGCCAACGCCGGCGCCACCGCCCAGGGCCAGGCCCAGCCCTGCACCCGGGCGGCCATCACGGCAGCCCACCACAGGGCGCTGGCGCCCAGCATCAGCGCCGCCGCGAAAAAGCACAGCCGGTGCGGCGCGGCGAGCAGCCACGACCAGCGCCAGGCCGTGTCGGGCGGCGCGCGCCGCTGCACCAGGGGGATGGACCGGGCCATGGGCCGCCGGTCAGGCGGTTTGCGGCTGCGGGTCGCCCCCCAGCAGGCGCTCCAGCAGCTCGCGCACGCTGCGGATCTGCTCGCCGAAGGGCAAGGTGCCGGCGCCGCGGAAGAACAGGCCGCCCTTCAGGTCGCCCTTGAGCGCGGCGGCCAGCTGCTGGTCGATGCAGAACTGTCCCCAGCCGACCTTGCCGTCGCGCAGGCCGCACTGGGCCAGGCAGTCGAAGGCCTTGGTGCAGCGCGCCTTGACATGGGCCACCGCCTGCAGCTTGTGCTCGATCTTGAGGTAGGCCTTGAGCCAGGGCGTGGCCACCGCGCGCGCCGGCAGGCCGGCCACGCTGGTGAACTCGACGATGTCTTCCTTCTTCGCCTGCGCCAGCACGCGCTTGAACTCGGGATGCGCGTCGCCCTCGGTGGTGACCGCGAAGGCCGTGCCCATCTGCACGCCGGCCGCGCCCAGCGCCTGTAGGCGGCGGATGTCGTCGAAGCTGCCGATGCCGCCGGCCGCGATGACCGGCACCTCGCGCTCGAGGCCCGCGCTTTGCAGGAAGGCCAGCGTCTCGGGGATCACGCGCTCGAAGTCGAAGCGCGGGTCGTTCACGTCTTCCACCCGCGCGGCGCCCAGGTGGCCGCCGGCCTTGCCCGGGTGTTCGATCACGATCGCATCGGGCATGCGCTTCTTGCGCTCCCACTTGCGCACCACGAGCTGCACGCCGCGCGCGTCGCTCAGGATCGGCACCAGCGCCGCATCGGGGTGCTCGGCGGCCAGCTCCGGCAGGTCCAGCGGCAGGCCGGCGCCGACCACCACCGCGTCGATGCCCGATTCGAGCGAGCGCTTCACGTAGCGCGCGTAGTCGCTCACCGCCCGCATCACGTTCATCGCCACCAGGCCCAGGCCGCCGGACAGCGTGCGCGCGGCGCGCACCTCGCGCTCCAGCGCCTCCAGGTTGGCCTCGTCGATCTTGGCCTTGGCCTCGGGGCCGACACCCAGGCCGCGCGTGCGCTCCATCAGGTCGGGGTGGTGGCGCCGCAGGTCCACCGACGACAAGGTGCCCACCCCGCCCATGCCGGCCACGCTGCCGGCCAGGCGGTGGGCCGACACGCCCACGCCCATGCCGCCTTGCACGATGGGCAGCAGTTCGCGACCCTTGAGCTTGAGCGGCTTGAGGCCGCTCTTGGCCAGCAGCTCGCGCAGCGCGGCATGCACGTAGGGAAAGGCAGAGGCAGTGTCGGCAGTCATGGCGCGGAAGCTACCGGCCCGCGGCCCTTGGGGGCTTAACCTGGATCAAGCGCAGGCCGATGAGGGGTCTGCCGGGGGCCGAAGTGCGACCGCTGACCCATAGGCCGGCAGGAATGCGCCTGCAATGCCGAGCGCTGGGTGGGGGCGCGGGCATGCGTTCTCCGGCCCACGCTCGCGGGGCACCGCCGAGCACCGTCACCGCTGCCGCGTCAACAGGAGCCTGGCGGGGCAAAGAATCAGGACACCGCGAATGGGGCCTGCGCCCGCATGCCCGTACCCCCACCCCCACAACCATCCGCTGCCCCCGAAAAGTCGAATTCCGGTGGGGCGTCCCGGTGGTGCTTGCAGGGTGGTGGCGGTGCCTGCGGGCGCAGGCCCCATTCGCGGTG
>JBFLWE010000146.1:0-3244 GCA_040758375.1 Pseudomonadota bacterium | reverse complement strand
GGGGCGCCGCCCGCGCCGCCGGGCTGGGCCGCCGCACGCGCGGCAGCGGTTTCGTCCACCGCCTGGCGGAACAGCTGGTTCATGCCCGCGTGCACGTTGCCGCTGTAGCCGGAGGCGTCGTCGATGGCGGTGCGCGACTGGCCGTCCACGCCGCCGCGCGCGGTGATCGCGCTGATCACGCGCGGCACCTGCTCCGGCGTGGGCAGCAGGTCGCGGCGGCCGGTCCTGAGCTCCAGCGCGGCCACGGTGGCGTCTGCACCCCAGCTGCCGATGTCGGCGGTCACCACCTCGTCGGCGGTGACCACCGAGGCGATGCGCTGGCCGTCGGGCGTGCGGCGCACGCGCTTGTCCACGTTGCCGCCGCCGGCCTCGTTGCCCAGGTCCAGGATCGCGATGCGCTGCACCGGGCGGTCGGGGTGGGCGTCGGTGCGGCGCTGCGCGGCGAAGAACATCTCGTCGAGCGCTGCCACGTGCGGCGTGATGTCTTCGCCGCGCGAATCCCAGTAGCGGCCCGAGGGGTCGCGGCCCGGGGTTTCCACGCTGACCACCGTGTCGAGGTCCAGGCGCGACACCAGCCGGTCGGCGCGGCGCGCGGCCGCGCGCGTGCCGGGCCGCTGGTCCATGGTGCGCACCTCGATGTCGTCGCGGCCCAGCGCATGCAGCGCGGCCTTCAGCGGCGCCACGTTGGCCGAGGGCGTGATGCAGGTGACGTTCTTGTCGAGGTTGGCCAGGGCCGCGGCCAGGGTGGCCGCGCCCTTGGTGCTGTCGGACTCGTACTTGAAGCCGCTGGGGGTGCGCACCGGAAAGCCGGTGACGACCGCCACGTTGCTCGAGTCGGCCAGCCTGTCGGCGGCGCGGCCGGCGCCGCCGGGCACGTGGATGGGGAAGCCGCGACCCGAAGGGTCATAGGCCAGCAGCGCGTCGATGGGATCGACCGGCGGACTCTCGTCCAGCCACTGACGCCATTCGCTCACGTCGGTCCTGTTGCCGAACCGGTCGAGCCGTACCACCTCCACGTCGGGACGCTGCAACGCCACCTCCATGGTGCGCCGCACGTCGGCCACGTCGACCTTGATGTCGGCCGTGGGCGTTTCGGGGGCCGTGGTGAAGGCCACGGCCCGGCTGGGGCCGGTGCCGGTGCCCGGTGGAAGCTGGCTCGCCACCGCAATGGCCTTGCGCGCCTGGTACTCCATCGGGTTGACCATGCGGATCTTGCCCTCCAGCCCGCGCTTTCTCAGCGCCGCGGCAAAGAACGGCTGGACCTCGGGGTAGTGCGTGCAGTTCCACGAGATGACCTTGACGTTCTGCACCTCGCGCAGGATCTTGTCCAGGTAGTGATCGGCCGCGTCCTGCATGCGCTGCTGCATCGCAGGGTCGTCCTTGCGCGGCATGTATTCGTTGACGATCTTCGCGAGGTCGAAGCCGGGGTCGGTGCCGCCCACCGGCGTGACCACCTCCTCGGTCTTGCCGCCGGGCAGCGTGCGCTCGTCGCGGTACACGCCCTTCGAGGTACTGCCTTGCGCCGCCTCGCCTTCGGGCGGCATGCGCGTGGGCAAGCCCATGGCCCGCTCCGCCAGCACCACCTCGGCCGGCAGCACCAGGTCGGCGGTGGCCTGCGTGGAGAAGGCCGCGATGCGCTCGCCGGGGGCGAGGTCCTGCGCGACGCCGCGATGGAATTCGCGGGTACTCGAGATCAGGTCCACCACCGAGTCCGGGTCCACGCCCGCGGCGTAACGGCTCTTGCCGGAGGTGCAGGCCGTGTTGCAGGCCATGATCTTCAGGTGCACGCCCAGGCGGTCCAGCGTCAACACGCCGTCGTTGGTGTGTTCGGCGATCGAGTCCTTGGTCTTGGAGCCGTAGGTACCCGCGCCATGGTCCACCACGGCCACGATGTCCACCTTGGCGCCGGTGCGCTCTTCCACCACGCGCTTGATCTCGGCGGCGGCGATGATGCCGCCCGAGCCGGAGTCGAACACGCCCAGGCGCAGGCGCCGGCCGCGCAGGTCGACCTCGTAGCGCGCCTCGCCCACGTTCTGCGCGCGCACCTTCAGCATGCCGGCGATGGCCGCTTCCACCTCGGGCGACTCGTAGGCGCGGCCCGCGCTGGTCTCGTGCTCCTTGGCGCCGGCGTCGCGCATCGCGCGCACCATGCCGGCCACCTGGTCTTCGGTGGGCACGCGGTTGAGCGCACCGGCGCGGCGCAGCATCTCGGTGCCGAAGGCATAGCCCACCCAGTTGGTGCGGCCGCCGGTCATCGGCACGTCCACCGGCACGGTGGTGACGATCTCGGTGCCATCGTCGGCCGGTTTCACGCGCGGCGCGATCTCCGCGTGGCCGCCGCCCACCTCGTTGCCGCGGTCGAAGGCCGCGAGGGTGGTGATGTCGTCGCCGCGGTTGCGCGCCTCGAGGAAGAGCTGGTCGCGCGCCGAGTTGTAGCGCGTGACGTCTTCGCCCAGGCTGTTGCGGTAGCGCCCGCCGGCCGTGCGGCCGGGCAGGTCGAAGGCCATCATCAGGTCGGGCTGGTGCTTGTCGAGGAAGGCGCGCGAGCGGCCGTCGGCCCAGCGCCCGCGGGCATTGAAGGTGACCAGTTCGTACTGCCCCGGCTTCTCGCCCAACGCCTCGAGCGCGGCTTGCATCACCTTGCGGTGGCCGCGGTCCACCACGTACTGCACGCTGATGTCCACGCCCAGCTCCTGCTGCGCATAGAGGCGCAGCGCACGGCCGGAAGCCGCGGCGCCGCCGGGGCCGCCGGTCTCGGGCGCGCGGCGTCCACTGGAATAGCCGGTGACGATCATCACGCGCGGGTCGCGGCCGGCGTCCACCGCGCGCTGCAGCGCGTTGTGGGCAGCGGTGGCGCCGTCGGCGATGCCGCTTTCGCGGAAGATGCCCTCGTAGGGCCGGCCCACGCGCAGCGTGATGGTGCCGTTGTACGGGTTGGGCTGCAGCGGATCGCGCTGGATCGGGGCCTTGCCCTCGGCCGGGTCCCTGCGCGGCGGCACGCTGCCGCGCCTGCCGCCGCGGTCCAGCCGCAGCGCGATCTTGCTCAGGTCGCCCGCGTCGCCCTCGGGCTGCACGTTGGTGGCGGGGTTGTTCGCGCTGCTGCCGGTCTGCTGCACGTTGGTGGACACCACGCTGGTGCTGCCCTCGGTGCCGGTGGTCTGCGGCGTCGAGCCTTGCGAGGCGCCGCCGGCGTCGCCCGTGCCCGGCGTCCCCAGGGTTCCCTGCGTGCCTGCAGTCCCCGTGT
>JBFLWE010000145.1:0-3386 GCA_040758375.1 Pseudomonadota bacterium | reverse complement strand
CCACAAATGCACAGCCTGTGCGGCGCCGAAGGCGCCGCCCCCCGCACACCATCGTTTCATCGACACGGGGGCGCGGATGAGAGAAGAAGTTGGCCCGATACGGACAAGCATTCAAGGACCGGGCGGTGGCACGCATGCTGCCGCCGGAGAGCGCCGCACCGCAGGTGGTGTCGCGCGAGATCGGAGTGGGCGTGGACACGCTGGAGCGCTGGCGCGCTGAGTCGTTGGCCAGGCCGGCGAAGGAGCGCGTGTGGACAGCTGCCGCGCGCCTGGAGGCGGTGATCACGACCGCGGCGATGGACGATGCCTCGCGCAGCGCCTGGTGCCGCGAGAACGGCGTGTACGCGCAGCAACTGCAGCAATGGCGAGACAACGCGGTGCGGGCACTGGCTGCACCCGAGCAAGTACGTGCCAGCCCCTCGCAGACCAAGGAGGATCGGCGCCGCATCAAAGAGCTCGAGCGAGAGGTACGCCGCAAGGACAAGGCCCTGGCCGAGGCGGCGGCGCTGCTGGTGCTGTCAAAAAAAGCCGAGGCGATCTTCAACAGGAACAAGGGCGAGGACGAATGATCGGCCTCGAAGATCGCCAGGAAATTGCCCGAGACATCGAAGCGGCTTGCGATGCCGGTGCGCGCCTGAAGCCAGCGTGCGAACTCATGGGGATCAGCGCGCGTACCTTGCAGCGCTGGAAGGCCGGCCAAGGCCTGGAATCGGGCGATGGCAGGCCGCAGGCCGTGCGGCCGGCGCCAGCCCATGCGCTGAGTGATCGCGAACGTGCGCAGATCGTCAGCGTGGCCAACGAGCCGCGCTTCGCCGATCTGCCGCCGGCGCGCATCGTGCCGACGCTGGCTGACGAGGGCGTCTACATCGCCAGCGAGTCCAGCTTCCGCCGCGTGCTGCGTGCGCAGGGGCAAATGAGTCACCGCGGGCGCGCCAAGGCACCACGCAAGGGCCGGCCACCGACCACTCACGTGGCCACCGCGCCGCGACAGCTGTGGTGCTGGGACATGACGTTCCTGCCAAGGGATGTCGCCGGACGCTGGTTCTTCCTGTACCTCATCATGGACGTGTACAGCCGCAAGATCGTGGGCTTCGAGGTGCACGAGGACGACGACTGCGACCACGCTGCGCGGCTCGTGCAGCGCACGGCGCTGGCCGAGGGCATTCACGCCATGCCGCGTGACGAGCGACCCGTACTGCACGGCGACAACGGCGCCACGCTGAAGGCCACCACCGTGCTGGCCATGCTGTGGTGGCTGGGCGTGAAACCGTCGTACTCACGGCCCCGCGTGAGCGACGACAACGCCTTCGTCGAAAGCCTGTTCCGCACGGCGAAGTACCGGCCGGAGTTCCCAGAAAAGGGCTTTACGGATCTGTGCGCCGCGCGCGAGTGGGCGCGCCAATTCGTGCATTGGTACAACCACGATCACAGGCACAGCGGCATCCGCTACGTCAGCCCGGCACAGCGCCATGAAGGCCACGACGTCGCGATCCTTGCGGCTCGGCACCAGGTCTACCTCCAGGCTCGCGAACGCAACCCCGCGCGCTGGTCACGCGGCACACGCGACTGGTCGCACATCCGGGCCGTTACCCTCAACCCTGAACGCGACTCTGTGGTCACAACGGCTGTGAGCCGAGGAGACATTCAGCCGATTGCTGCGTGACAGAGGCGACAAGTAGCTTGACGCGCGCCGGCGTGTCGTCGATTACCGGTGCGTGGGTCTGCACAGCGGCAGGCGAGCAATGCTTGGCACATCCGCGACTCTCCGACGTAGCAGAAATTTCATCAAGCTTGGTATTTTGGTTCATGAGGGCTCCTATTGTTCCGTCCATTAGAAACCATGTAGCAACTAAAGAGTCAAGAGAGTAAAATGCACGTCATCGATGCCCTCAGTACATCAAGTCAAGGGAAGTAAATGAAAATCGGTGAACTGGCCAAGGCCACCGGCACGCAAGTGGAAACCATCCGCTACTACGAGCGCGAAGGCCTTTTGCCTGAAACATCGCGCACCGACGGCAACTACCGCATTTATGGCGAGGCGCACGCGCAACGCCTGTCATTCATCCGCCACTGCCGGTCGCTGGACATGACGCTGGACGAAATCCGCGTACTGCTGCGTTTCAAGGATGCGCCGACCGAAAACTGCGGGCTCTTCGTCATTTCGTGTGGAACCCAACAGTCACAATGACTCCTGGTCGTCGAGCCCGGTGGGCATGTGTGCAGGCCGCTGGCCGGCCTGTGCACATGTCCACGAGGCGTGTTTGATCAGGAGGATGAGTCCATGGGCATTGCCGTAGAAGCTCTGTTCACCAGCGCGCTGGGCTTGCAGCCGCCGTGGGTCGTCGATGACGTCAGGCTCGACACCGCCAAGCGGCGTATCGACTTCGAGATCGGCTGCCACACCAGCAGGCTCGCCTGCCCGGCATGCGGTGCGGCCACGCAACCGGTGCACGACCGGCTGCGCCGATCCTGGCGGCACCTGGACTTCTTCCAGTTCGAGGCCTGGCTGCATTGCGACGTGCCGCGCGTGGCCTGCGGTGCCTGCGGCAAGACCACGCAGGTGGCCGTGCCCTGGGCGCGTCCGGGCTCGGGCTTCACCGCGGCGTTCGAAGCGCTGGCGCTGACCTTGTGCCTGGACCTGCCGGTGCGCCAGGCCGCCGAGTTGCTGCGCTGCAAGGACAAGCGGCTGTGGCGGCGCATCGAGTTCTACGTCGCGCAGGCGCGTGCGCTGGAAGACTTCGCCGGCGTGCGCACGGTGGGCATCGACGAGACCAGCCTGCGGCGCGGGCAGCACTACATCACCGTCGTGCACGACCTGGATCGCAAGCGGCTGCTGTTCGCCACCGAGGGGCGCGAGCACCGCACGGTGGTGGAGTTCGCCGAGGATCTGAGGGCCCATGGCGGCGATCCCGCCCAGGTGCGGCACGTGTGCATGGACATGAGCGCGGCCTACGCCAAGGGCGTGGCGCTGGCGCTGCCCCAGGCGCAGATCAGCTACGACCGCTTCCACGTCGTCTCGATGGCCATCGAGGCGATGGACCAGGTGCGCCGCGCGGAGATGGCCACCGACGCGCAGGCGGTGCGAGCCGCGCTGGGCACTGGCCAGCGTAAGACGCTCAGGCAGCTGCTGTGGGGCATGCGGCGCAACCCCAGCAGCTGGAGCGCCCGCCAGATCCAGGCGATGCACTGGCTGCAGCGCTCGACGCTCAAAAGCGCGCGGGCGTGGCGGCTGAAGATGGCGCTGCGCGAGGTGTACGCGCGGGCCACAGCGCACAACAGCATCGAACAGGCCGCATCCGACCTCAGGGCCTGGCTGAGCTGGGCGCGGCGCTGTCGGCTCGAGCCGTTCAAGAAGCTGGCCGCCACGCTCAAGGAGCGGTTCGACG
>JBFLWE010000144.1:0-3487 GCA_040758375.1 Pseudomonadota bacterium | reverse complement strand
CGGCAGGCGCAGGCGCCGGAACCACCGGCTCCATGTCGAAAGGCACCGGCATGCTGTCGCGCAGCGCATGCAGGTCGGCCGGCGGCGGCGCCGGCCCGCGCAGCGGTGCCGCGCCCGGCGGCAGGATGATCGTGCGGTGCGCCGCCGGGGTGACGCCCTGGTCCTCCAGCCGGCCCGCCGCACCGGCATAGGCCTTGCGCAAGGCCTGCGCCAGCGGCATGGCCATCTCGTGCATCAACGCCAGCTGCTCGGGCGGCGGGCGGTTCAGGGCGCGGGCGGCGGCCAGCAGCGCGCGGGCAAAGGCCTCGGGCTTGAGCGGGTTGGTGTCATGGGCGACGTTCAGGTCGCCCACCAGCGCCGAGGTGAAGCTGCCGAGTTCGCGCAGCTCGTATTCGGCCGCACTGTGGATGATGACGATGGCGCGCTGCAGCGCCACGTCCATCGCCACTTCGGTCTCGTCCACCAGCGACAGGCTGAGCTCGTCGGCCTCGGCCAGCGCCACGCCGCGCACGGCGGCGGCCTGCTGCTGGGCCACGCTGTCCACCTGCTCGCGCAGCGCCTGCGAGAAGGCGCGCACCATCATCGGCCGCGAACGCTGCAGCGCCTCGCGTGCATCGAGCACCGCCTGGCGGTCGTGGGTGCTGGCGTTGGGCGGGAAGCGCAGCGGCGCGTCCACCAGCTGCTGCAGCACCTCGTCGATCAGCAGCGGCGCGCGTGCGAGCTCATCGTCGATGAAGCCTTGCAGTTGCGGGTGGGTCTGGGGCATGCGCCGGCGGAGCGTTGCGTTGCGCGGGATTATCAGGCTGCAGCAACGAAAAGGGCCGCATCGCTGCGGCCCTTTCGAGACGGGCGTGACGGACGCCCGGACTGCAAGCGGTGCTTACATGTCCATGCCCATGCCGCCCATGCCGCCCATGCCGCCGGCCGGGGCGGGAGCCTCGTCCTTCGGCGCCTCGGCGACCATGGCTTCGGTGGTCAGCATCAGCGAGGCCACGGAGGCCGCGTTCTGCAGCGCAGTGCGGGTCACCTTGGTCGGGTCGAGGATGCCCATCTCGATCATGTCGCCGTAGGTGTCGTTGGCGGCATTGAAGCCGAAGTTGCCCTTGCCTTCGAGCACGCGGTTGATCACCACGCTCGGCTCGCCGCCGGCGTTGGCCACGATCTCGCGCAGCGGGGCCTCGATGGCCTTGAGCACCAGCTTGATGCCGGCGTCCTGGTCGGGGTTGTGGCCCTTCAGTTCGCCGATCGCCTGGCGGGCACGCAGCAGCGCCACGCCGCCGCCGGCCACGATGCCTTCTTCCACGGCAGCGCGGGTGGCATGCAGCGCGTCTTCCACGCGGGCCTTCTTCTCCTTCATCTCGACTTCGGTGGCGGCACCGACCTTGATCACCGCCACGCCGCCGGCCAGCTTGGCCACACGCTCCTGCAGCTTCTCGCGGTCGTAGTCGCTGGTGGCTTCTTCGATCTGCACGCGGATCTGCTTGACGCGCGCCTCGATGTCGGCGCCGGCGCCAGCGCCGTCGATGATGGTGGTGTTTTCCTTGCCCACCTCGACGCGCTTGGCCTGGCCCAGGTCGGCCAGCGTCACCTTCTCCAGCGTCAGGCCCACTTCCTCGGCGATGACCTTGCCGCCGGTGAGGATGGCGATGTCTTCCAGCATGGCCTTGCGGCGGTCGCCGAAGCCCGGCGCCTTGACGGCGACGACCTTCAGGATGCCGCGGATGGTGTTGACCACCAGCGTGGCCAGCGCCTCGCCTTCGACTTCTTCAGCCACGATCAGCAGCGGCCGGCCGGCCTTGGCCACCTGCTCCAGCGTGGGCAGCAGGTCGCGGATGTTGCTGACCTTCTTGTCGTGCAGCAGAACGTAGGGGTTCTCCAGCACGCAGGCCTGCTTCTCGGGGTTGTTGATGAAGTAGGGCGAGAGGTAGCCGCGGTCGAACTGCATGCCCTCGACGACGTCGAGCTCGTTCTGCAGCGACTTGCCGTCCTCGACGGTGATCACGCCTTCCTTGCCGACCTTGTCCATCGCGTCGGCGATGATCTGGCCGATCGACTCGTCGCTGTTGGCGGAGATCGAGCCGACCTGGGCGATTTCCTTGCTGGTGGTGGTGGGCTTGGACTGCTTCTTCAGCTGCTCCACCAGCGCCGTCACGGCCTGGTCGATGCCGCGCTTCAAGTCCATCGGGTTCATGCCGGCGGCCACGTACTTCATGCCTTCGCGCACGATGGCCTGGGCCAGCACGGTGGCGGTGGTGGTGCCGTCGCCGGCGTTGTCAGAGGTCTTGGAAGCGACTTCCTTGACCATCTGGGCGCCCATGTTCTGGAGCTTGTCCTTCAGCTCGATTTCCTTGGCCACCGACACACCGTCCTTGGTGACGGTGGGGGCGCCGAACGAACGCTCGAGCACCACGTTGCGGCCCTTGGGGCCCAGGGTGACCTTGACCGCGTTGGCCAGGATGTTCACGCCTTCGACCATGCGGGCGCGGGCGTCACCGCCGAATACGACGTCTTTGGCTGCCATGTCTTCTATCTCCGAAGAATTCTGTGAATGGGGTGGGGCGGATTACTTCGCTTCGACGACGGCGAAGAGGTCTTCCTCGCGCATCACGAGCAGTTCGTCGCCGTCGACCTTGACGGTCTGGCCGCTGTACTTGCCGAACAGCACGCGGTCGCCCACCTTCACGTTGAGCGCGACGAAATCGCCCTTCTCATTGCGCTTGCCCGGGCCGACGGCCAGGACTTCGCCCTGGTCCGGCTTCTCGGCGGCGTTGTCCGGGATCACGATGCCCGAAGCGGTCTTGGTCTCGTTCTCCAGGCGCTTGACGATCACACGATCGTGCAGGGGACGAAGTTTCATTGCATCTCCTTGGGTGTGAGCAGTGAGTTTGGTACAGGAGTTGTGCGCGAGTTAGCGCTGATTCACATGCTGGATTGGCCGATCGGCCGGAACCGTTAGCACTCAGTGGTGGTGAGTGCTAGCAGCGGGATTATAGGGATCGGCGTTCGCGGTTCAAGAGGGTGTTGGGGCTGTGGATCAAAGTCATCCCTGCGCTATTGCAAGGCCGCGGGCGATCCGGAATACTGTTTGTCCGTAAGGGGTATCCTGTTAGCTCCAGAACCACCGGAACTACTGGATGTCCGTACATATGGTACAGCCAGAAGCAGGCAAGGACTACCCGCGTAACTGGAACGAGTTCCTGGACTGGTTTTCCAGTGAGGAAGCCTGCCTGGGATACCTGGAGCGGCTTCGTTGGCCAGCCGGCTTTGTGTGCCCGAACTGCAAGGTCGCGGGCGATCCGTACCGCTCCAGCCGCTCACGCTTGATGTGCCGCAGCTGCTCGCACCAGAGCACAGTGACCTCCGGCACGATCTTCGACAAGACACGCACGCCGCTGCGCGTGTGGCTTGCCGGTGCTTGGTATCTGACCAACCAGAAGCACGGCGTCAGCGCGCTGGGCTTGCAGCGGGTGCTGGGGCTGGGCGGCTA
>JBFLWE010000143.1:0-3491 GCA_040758375.1 Pseudomonadota bacterium | reverse complement strand
GCGAGGCCAACGAAATCATCCTGCTGAACTCCCATGACGGCACCAGCAGCTATCAGATGCTGGCCGGGATGTTCCGCTTCGTTTGCAGCAATGGCCTTGTCTGCGGCGACACCGTGGCCGACGTGCGCGTGCCGCACAAGGGCGACGTAGCCGGGCACGTCATCGAAGGCGCTTACGAAGTCCTGCACGGCTTCGACCGGGCGCAGGAATCGCGCGATGCCATGCGCGCCATCACGCTCGACGCCGGGGAATCCGAAGTGTTCGCCCGCGCTGCGCTGGCGTTGAAGTACGACGAGGACAAGCCCGCGCCCATCACGGAATCGCAAATCCTGATGCCACGCCGCCACGACGACGACCGCCGCGACCTGTGGAGCGTGTTCAACCGCACGCAGGAGAACTTGACCAAAGGCGGCCTGTCCGCCCGCGCCGCGAATGGCCGCCGCCAGACCACCCGGCCCGTGCAGGGCATCGACCAAAGCGTGCGCCTCAATCGCGCCCTGTGGCTGCTGGCCGATGGCCTGCGCCAGTTGAAAGCCTGAATCCCCACGCGGCAGGGGCAGGCAGCAGCCCTTGCCGCTTCTCTCGCTGCTGCATCCCAACCGCAAGGAGTTATCACCATGAACGCTGTACTCAAAACCGAAACCGTCGCCATCGAAGCTGCCGCACCGCTGGAAGTGGCCGATCCGACCAAGAACCTGATCTTGGTTCCGCTGTCGCAACTGTTGCCGCGCCGCTCCAAGCGCAACGTCCGCACGACCCCGCGCCAGTCCATCCCCGAGCTGGCCGCGAGCATTGCCCGCATCGGCCTGCTGCAAAACCTGATCGTCATCCTTTCCGCCGATGGCGAGGCTTACGAGGTGGTGGCAGGCGACCGCCGCCTGACCGCCTTGAAGCTGCTGGCGAAGAAGAAGCGCATCCCCACTGACTACGAAGTGCCGTGCCTGCTGGTGGCCGATGCGTCCGCCCGCACCGTCAGCCTCGCGGAGAACGTGCAGCGCGAGAACATGCACCCCGCCGACCAGTTCGCGGCCTTCGCCGCGCTGGTCAAGGAAGGCCGGCCCGTCGAGGACATTGCCGCCGACTTCGGCGTGTCCCCGCTGGTGGTGCAGCGCCGCTTGAAGCTGGCGAACGTCTCGCCGCGTCTCATGGCCGACTACCGGGCCGGTGGCGTGACGCTGGAACAGTTGATGGCCCTGACCATCACCGATGACCACGCCGCGCAGGAAGCCGCGTTCTATGGTGCGCCGGAATGGCAGCGCAGCCCGTCCAAGCTGCGCGAGCGCCTGACCGAGCGCGAAATCGACGCCACGCACGCGCTGGTGCGCTTCGTCGGGCTGGACACCTACCGGCAGGCAGGCGGCGGCATCCGCCGCGACCTGTTCGCGGAAGGCGATGCCGGAACCTACCTCACCGATACCGCAGTGCTGGAAACGCTGGTGCGCGACAAGCTGGCAACGCTGGCCGAGGACGTGCGCGCCGAGGGATGGGCATGGGTGGAGGCCGTGCCGCATCTGGCCTACGAGGAACGGCAGGCGTTCCAGAACGCCCCGCGCCATCGCCGCGAGCCGACCACCCGCGAGGCCCGCCGCATCGCCTCGCTGGAAAGCCGCCTCGAAAAGATCGACGCCGAACTGGAAGAAGCCTGCGACGCCGAGGACGAGGCCAAGGCCGAGAAGCTGGAACAGCGGCGCGATCAGGTGGTCGGGGAACTGCAAGACGCGGAGGACGCCTTACAAGGCTATGCGCCCGAGGTGCGCGAGGTGGCTGGTGCCATCGTCACCATCGACCGCAACGGCGAGGCCGTCATTCATCGCGGCCTGCTGCGCGAAGCCGAGGCCAAGGCGCTGCGCACGCTGGAAAAGCTGCGGCGCGGTTTCGGCAGCACCGAAGGCGAAGCCGCCAACGACGAGCACGAGGACGCCGACGACGCGCCCAAGGCCGCGAGCCTGTCCGACCGGCTGGCGCAGCGATTGAGCGCCCACCGCACGGCGGCGCTGCAAATCGAAGTCGCACGGCATCCGCACGTCGCGCTGGCCGCGCTGGTGCATGACATGGTGCAGACCGTCTTGCAGCCCGACGCCTATGGCGATGGCCTGCCGCTCGGCGTGCGCCTCACGGCGCAAGACCGGCTGGAAGGCATGGCCCCGGACTGGCCGGAATCGCCTGCTGCCGTGGCGCTGCGCGAACTGCAACAGGTGGCAGGTGAAGCCTTGCCGGAGGACAGCGCCGAACTGCTCGCCGTGCTGCTGGCGAAGTCGCAAGACGAACTGGTGCGGCTGCTGGCCGTGTGCGTGGCCTCCACGGTGGACGTGGTGACGCCTCGCGCCACGCCGCACCAGCCCGGCGCAGAACTGGCGCAGGCCGTGGGCCTCGACATGGCCGCATGGTGGAAGCCGACCGCAGAAGGCTACTTCAAGCACGTTCCGAAGGCCGTGATTCTGGATGCCGTGGGCGCGTTCGCACCGGAATCCGTCACCCGGCTGGCGAAGCTCAAGAAGGCCGACATTGCCAGCGAGGCCGAGCGGCTGGCCGATGGTACGGGCTGGATGCCCGCCATCTTCAAGGCCGCAGGCCCGCAGGATGCCGCGCAGGAGGCAGGCCCGGAGCAGGACGCCCCGGAAGATGCCGAAGCAATGGCGGATGAACCCGCCGAGGCGCTGGCCGCTTGACCCGCGCCGAAGGCAAGCGCCCCGGCCTCGACCGGGGCGCTTCGCTGGAAGGAGAAGCCCCCATGACCCGCACCACCACCCGCCGCCCGCGCATGGCGGCGATCTACGCCCCCGGCACTGTGCGCGCCCGCCGCTGGCACGGCGCAGGCGACGTGCGCGGCTACCGTCCGCCCTCGGGCTGGACAGCCCGCGCCGACCTCACCGACATTCATCCCATCACAGGCCGCGCCTTGCCGCGTGCCGTGTGGTGGCTCATCGAGACGAAGGGATAACCGCGATCAGCACCGCGCCCAGGCCGTACCGTCCTGGGCGCGGTGGACGCAAAATCCGGGCGCGGCAGTGGCCGCGCCCGGTGTTCCAAGCCCACAGCCGAATCGGAACGCCGCCGCCATCACGGCAGTTCAGGCGGCGGCGTTGACGTGACCGGGCTTCCCGCCCGGCGATGGCAGGCCCGCATGGGCCTGCAAGCCGAAGCGCCCGCAGTGCGCAGGAATCACCCGCAGTTTTCGGCTTGCCGCGTGCATACCCCGCAGCGTAAGCCGCGCCCATTTCATCAGAGGCATGTCCGCGTTTCCTGCTTGGAAATCTGGAACGGCCTGGGCGTGTCGGCGCGCAGCGCCGCCGGGCTTTCGGGCTACGCCCCGTGCCGTCTTTGCCGTCACGGCCCATTCGGCTTCAATCCCTCACGCCTTCGCGCCTGCGGCGCTGCGCGCTTCGCTTGCCTCCAGGGGAAAGCCCTGCGGGCTATCCCCGCCGCGCGATGCTTGGCGCCCCTCGATGCCGCCGAACCGGCTGCGCCGGATCGGCCCGGCCCGCGCCCCG
>JBFLWE010000142.1:0-3623 GCA_040758375.1 Pseudomonadota bacterium | reverse complement strand
TTTTGCACCCGCTGCTTGCCCACGCGGATGCCCCTGGCAAGCAGTTCCTTCCAGGTGCGTGGCCAGCCGTAGCCACCGCGCGTTTCGGCGTGGATCGCCTTGATGTGATGTGCACCAGCAGCGCATCGTCGCTCAGGTGGCGGCGCTGGGCGCCCCTGGCGCGGCGAACGAAGTGCGCGTGGTAGCCGGCCACGCTGACACCAAGCACCCGGCACTGCACCGAGATCGGCCACACGCGCCGATGGCGCTCGATGAAGGCGTACTTCACAGCGATTCCTTTGCAAAGTACGCCGTCGCTTTTTTTAGGATGTCGCGCTCCATCTTCACCCGCGACAACTCAGCACGCAGTCGTGCAAGCTCCATCTGCTCGGCGCTCACGACCTTGCTGTCAGCGCCGGTAAGCTTGCCCTGCCGGTGGGCCTTGACCCAGTTGAACAGCGTCTGGCTGCGCATTTCAGCGATCGTGGACGCCTGTTTCATTCTGATCGTGGACGGCGTTTCAGGCTGATCGTGGACGCGCCGGGGGTGCGCGCAAGCGATGGGTTTACTGTATCTCAATCGTCCACGATCAGCCTGAAACGG
Organism: Pseudomonadota bacterium; assembly: GCA_040758375.1. Classification (GTDB taxonomy): domain Bacteria; phylum Pseudomonadota; class Gammaproteobacteria; order Burkholderiales; family Burkholderiaceae_C; genus CAMLIZ01. The sequence continues at coordinate 3,041 of JBFLWE010000142.1, read as the reverse complement.
CCGTCGCGAAGCGGTCGATGAGGGGCTGCTGCGCAGCCTTATCCACGGCGGCGGGCGGCGCTTGCGACGTACCGGCCGCCGCGGTGGATAAGGCGTGTTGGGCGACGTGCCGGTGGGGGTGCGCGGGGGTCATGGGTTTTGGTCTTTCTCGCGCAGCGAGGGGCCTTTGAGTTCGATTTTGTGGCTGCTGTGCACGATGCGGTCCAGGATGGCGTCAGCCAGCGTGGGGTCGTCGAGGTAGGCATGCCAGGCCTTGACCGGAAGCTGGCTGGTGATCAGCGTGGAGCGGCTGCCCACGCGGTCGTCGAGCAGTTCGAGCAGGTCATTGCGCTCGGCCGCGCCCATGGGCGCGATCGCGAAGTCGTCAATCAGCAGCAAATCGAGCTTGGCCAGTTGCGTCATGCGCCGGGCATAGCTGCCGTCGCCGTGGGCCACCTGCAGTTCGTCGAACAGGCGCGCCGCGCGGGTGTACAGCACGCTGAAGCCTGAGCGCGCCGCCTGATGCGCCAGGGCGCAGCCCAGCCAGGTCTTGCCGCAACCGGTGGCGCCGGTGATGAGCAAGTTCTGCGCATGGCGCAGCCAGTCGCCGCCCGCCAGGGTGGCGATGAGGTGCCGGTCCAGGCCGCGGCTGGCGCGCCAGTTGATGTCCTCCACGCAGGCCGTTGAGACCTTGAGCCTGGCCGCCTTGAGCAGGCGCTGCAGGCGGCGGTCGTCACGCCAGGCGATCTCGCTTTGCACCAGCAGCGTGAGCCGCTCGTCGAACCCCAGCGCGGCTGCCGCCGTGCTGCGGGCCTGCTCCGTCAGGGCGTGGACCATGCCGTCCAGGCGCAGCGCGCGCAGTTGGTTGAGGGTATGTTCATTGAGCATCGTGGTTCTCCTTCAGTGGTAGTAATCGGCGCCGCGCACGTTCTCGTGCTCGGGCAGAGGGGTGGACGCCGCCGTGGGGACATGCTGGCGATCGAGCCCGCTCTTGAGGATCGAGGCCACGCTGCGGTAGGTCGGCGAGCGGATCGCCAGCGCTCTGGCGCAGGCGGCTTCCAGGCGCGCCGGGGTGTACTCGCGTGCCAGGCGCTTGAGCCCCAGGCAGGCGCGGTAGCCCTGCTCGGGATGCGGGCGGTTCTCCAGTTGCCAGCTCACGACGCCCGCGGTGGCCACGCCGATGCGCTGCCCCCACGCGATGAGCTTGGCCGGGGTCCACTGCCGGTGCGCGCGGTGCGAGGCGGGCATATGCTCAGGCGTGGTGGTGTGCTGGCCGCGCCGGGCGTTCAACGCATGACAGGCCACGCGCTGGTGGGCGCAGAAGATCTCCAGCAGCCCGGCGCCCGCGCGCATCTCCACCGAACGGCCCACCAGGCGGTGCGGCACGCTGTAGTAGTGCCCCTCGAACTCGACGTGATAGTCGACGTGGACCTTGGCCTGCTTCCAGCGGCCGATCCCGTAGCGCGTGGCGGGCAGGGGCGAGAGCGCCGGGGCGTCCAGCGCCAGGAAGGCGTCGCGGCGGCAGCCGGGCAGCTTCTGGAAGGGGCGCAGGTTCAACTCGGCAATGAGCACGGCGATCGCTGCGTTGAGCTCGATCAGGCTGAAGAAGCGACGGTTGCGCAGCCGCGCCAGGATCCACCGCTCCACCAGCAGCACGGCGCCCTCGACCTTGGGCTTGTCTCTGGGGTGCGCCGGGCGTGCAGCCAGCAGCGCGCAGCCGTAATGGCGGGCGAACTCCTCGTAGGTGCGGTTGGGCAGCGGGTCGTAGGGGTCGGGGCGCCTGATCAGGGCACGCGCCTGATCGGGCACGATCAGCCGCGGCACGCCGCCAAAGAACTCCAGCGCCTGCACCTGCGCGCCGATCCAGTCGGCGGTGGTCTGGCGCGGCGTGGCGCACGCATAGGTGTAGCTCGACGCCCCCAGCGTGGCCACGAAGATCTGCGCGGCGCTGATCTCGCCGGTGGCCGGGTCGGTGATCGGCACCGTCTGTCCGGCGTAGTCGACGAACAGCTTCTCGCCAGCCCCATGCACCTGGCGCATGGAGCGCTTGAGGGTCTGTGCCCAGGCGCGGTACTTGATGCAGAAACTGGTGTACTTGTAGGCCTGTGCGTTGCCGCGGGCGTACTCCTCCCACAGCAGCATCAGGGTCACGCCGGGACGTTTGAGTTCCTGGTGAATGGCGGCGAAATCGGGGGCGAGCTGATCGCTGGCGCGCGGCACCGGCGGGCGATACAGCCGCCCCTGCAACTCGGCGTCGGTCAGCGTCTGGGCCAGCGCCCAGTCCACCCCGGCCGCCCGGGCCAGCGACACGTACTTGCCCACCGCGCTCTTGGACAGCTTGAGCGCGCGGGCCACTTCGCTATAGGTCAACCCCACCTGCAGGTGCAGGCGCAATGCTTCTCGGATCTGGCGCATCGTGATTCTCGTTGTGGGCATCGGCTTCGATCAAAAAATCGACCAGCCTAGACCGCCTAGGAAATCACTTGCCGCCACCCCCAATCGTCCACGATGACGCTGAAACAGCGTCCACGATCAGACTGAAACGCCGTCCACGATCACGCTGAAATCCCGTCCACGATCAGCCTGAAATGCCGTCCACGATGGGCTGAAATACGCATCTGGTCCACCACGCCCAGCGTGCGCGCCGCCGCCGCCATGCTCTGGCCACCCTCGACCAGCCGCACCGCCTCTTGCTTGAACTCGAGCGTGTAGCGCGCCCGCGTTGTCGTCTTCGTCATTTCCGTTCTCCTTGCTTGGATTGAATCACTCAGCAAGGGATACGTTTTTCGGGGGCAAGGTCATCGTCCGTATTGCCTGTGGGGCGATGATCCGCCGCATCAGGACGAACGACGACATGCCGAGAGCCTGGCCCGCTGCCACTTGGCCACGGTCCACACCGAGAATGCCGGCGCGCAGAATCTCGGCAATGAAGGGCGCCTCGTTCGCTGCGAGCGCAACGCCTGCCGCGGCCATGGCGCTGAGGCGTATGCCGAAGTGCGGTAGCGCGTCGTACACGAACACCATCTGCAGGATCAGCGGCGTACCGCGGAAGATCACCGTAT
>JBFLWE010000141.1:0-3871 GCA_040758375.1 Pseudomonadota bacterium | reverse complement strand
GGGGCGGTGGCGGTGGTGGTGGCGGCGGCGGTGGTGGCGGCGGCGACCCGACCAGCGAAATCGACCCCGAATACACCCAGGCGGTCGCGGCCATCGAGTCGGCGCAGTACCCGCGCGCCATCGAGCTGCTGAAGTCCTACCTCAGCCGGGCGAGCCACGACGCCCATGCCGAGAACTGGCTGGCCTACTCGTACCGCAAGTCGGGCCAGCTCGACCAGGCCTTCCTGCACTACGACCGCGCCCTCAAGATCGACCCGCGGCACCGCGGCGCCCACGAGTACCTGGGCGAGGCCTACCTGATGGCGGGCAACCTGGCCAAGGCCGAGGAGCACCTGATGGTGCTCGACAAGCTGTGCTGGTGGCCGTGCAACGAGTACACGATGCTCAAGCAAGCCGTGGCGGAGTACAAGGCCAGGCAGGCGGGCAATACGGCAGCACGCTGAAAGCGCGGGCACCCGGACCATGCACGTCGCCCGTTGGGCCACCCGGCGGGGGCGCGCCGCCACCGCGGCAACCGTTGTCGCCCTGGGCCTGCTCGCCGCGGCGGACGGCAGCGTGCAGGCGCCGCAAAGCGGGCTGCTCGACTGGCAACCCGACGAGCGTGCGCGCATCCTGTCGCTGGGGCCCTGGCCACCGCCTGCGGTCGCCGACGCAAGCAACCGCGTCTCGCGGCAACCCGCCGCCATTGCCTTCGGCGAAGCCTTGTTCCACACCACGCGGTTGTCGCGCGTGCCGGGACTGCGCTGTGCCAGCTGCCACGCGCCGTGGCGGCAGTTCACCGACGGCCGCCGCACCGGGCTGGGGGCGGCGCCGGGCGACCGCAACACGCCCACGCTGCTCAACATCGCGCAGCAGCGCTGGTTTGGCTGGGACGGTGCCAATGACAACCTGTGGGCGCAAAGCATCCGCCCGCTGCTGGACGAGCGCGAGATGCGCGCCGACGCCGCCTTCGTCGCCGCACAGCTGCGCGCCGACGAGCGCCTGGCAGCGATGTACCGCAACGGCTTCGGCCGCGAGCCGCCAGCCGACGACACGCTGCTGATGGTCGACCTGGCCAAGGCCTTGGCGGCCTTCCAGGAGACGCTGGTGAGCGGCCGTACGCCGTTTGATGTGTTTCGCGATGCGCTGGCGCGGCACGACGATGCCGCCGCCGCGGCCTACCCGCTGGCTGCGCAGCGCGGGCTGCGCCTGTTCATCGGACGCGCCCAGTGCGTGGATTGCCATGCAGGCGCGCTGTTCAGCGATGGCCGCTTCCACGCCGTCACCATCCGCTCGCAGCGCGCCGACGGCACCTTCGACGAAGGCCGCACGGCTGGGCTTGCGCACTGGGCCGCCAGCCCGTTCGCTTTGGCCGGTCGCTTCAATGACGGCAATGCACGCAGTGTGCCGGAAGCCGCCATGGCAGGTGCCTTTCGCACGCCGCCCTTGCGCGAGGTGGCCGCCACCGGCCCCTACATGCACGACGGCAGCATCGCCAAGCTCTGCGATGCGCTGCAAGCCCATGCGCTGCCCTCCGAGGCGCTGCCACGCCCCGGCGCCCGGCCGCTGAACACGCGCGAACGAGAGGACTTGGTCGCCTTCCTGATCAGCCTGAGCGCGCAGGGGGTTCCGGCCCATGTGGAGCGCGCCAGCCTCCGGTGCCTTTAGGGCCGCGAGCATCCGAATCCCCGTAGACCACTCGGCCGGCGCGTCGTGCGATGCTCGCGGCTTCGTGCGCCACGGCACCCCTCGTGGCGCGGTGTGCACGCTCACAAGGCGCCCCAAGGCCCGACCGCCGATGACTCCTCTTTCCCGCCGTTCGCTCCTGGCCGGCTGCGCCGCCGCAGGCCTGGCCCTCTGCACGCTGTCGCCCCGCGCCCTGGCCGTGCAGCGCCCTGCGGCCCGCACTGCGGCGCAGCGGCTCGCCGCCATCGCCGACGACTACTACCGCGACTATTACGCGCTGTTTCCGCTCGACGCCACCGAGAACCTGGGCGACCCGGCCTACGAGGCCGCGTTCGAGATCGACATCGCGCCGCAGCACCTGCAGCGGCAGCGCGCGTTGTACCGGCGCACGCTCGGCGCCTTGCGCAAGATCGACACCCACCGCCTGACGCCCGACGAACGCCTCACCCATGCGCTGCTGGCCTACGAGGCGCGCGGCCGGTTGGCGCTGCTCGAGCACCCCGGCCACCTGCTGCCGCTCACGCACATGAACAGCATGCCGGTGCGCCTGGCGCAATGGGCCGGCGGCGGCGGCGCGCAGCCGCTGCAGACGGCGGCGCACTACGAGCACTATCTCGCGCGCCTGCAGCGCCTGCCCGCCTGGACAGACCAGGCCATCGCCAACATGCAGGAAGGCCTGCGCCGGGGCATCGTGCAGCCTCGGCCCCTCATGGAGCGGCTGATGCCGCAGATCGACGCGCTGCTGCCGGCCGATGCGGCGCAAAGCCCCTACCTGGCCGGCACACGCCAGTTTCCCGACAGCGTGGGCGAGGCCGACCGCGCGCGCCTGGCGGCGGCCTACCGCCAGGCGGTGGACGAGCAGGTGGCTCCCGCGCTGCAGCGCCTGCGCAGTTTCCTGTCCGAACGCTACCTGCCGGGCTGCCGCAGCAGCGCCGGCCTGGGCGCGCTGCCGGGCGGCGCGGCCTGGTACCGCGCCAACGTGCGCTGGAGCACCACCACCGACATGACGCCGCAGCAGATCCACGCGCTGGGGCTGAAGGAGGTGGCGCGCATCCGCAGCGAGATGGAGCATGTGAAACGGCGCTTCGGTTTCGAAGGCGAGCTCAATGCGTTCTTCCAGTCGCTGAACGAGCGGGCCGAGCTGAAGCCGTTCCGCCACGAAAGCGAGGTGCTGCAGGCCTATACCGCACTGAACCAGCGCGTGATGGCCGCACTGCCGCTGCTGTTCGAACGCGCGCCCAAGGCGCCGCTGCAGATACGCGCGGTCGAGCCGATGCGCCGCGACACCGCCTCCGACTACTACTCGCCCCCGGCTGCCGACGGCTCGAGGCCGGGCGTCTTTTTCACCGTCATCCAGGATCCGGCTGCGTACAAGACCACCGGCATGACGTCGCTGTTCCTGCACGAAGGGCAGCCCGGCCACCACTACCAGATCGCCTTGCAGCAGGAGCTGCAGGCGCCCCGGTTCCGCCTGGCCGCCTGGTACGACGCCTACGGCGAAGGCTGGGCGTTGTATGCCGAGAGCCTGGGCCGCGAGATGGGGCTGTACGACGAGCCCAACGCCTACCTGGGGCGCCTGTTCATGGAACTGCACCGCGCGCTGCGCCTGGTGGTGGACACCGGCCTGCATGCCCAGGGCTGGTCGCGCGAACAGGCCATCGACTACCTGATGGCGATGGAAGGCTCCAAGCCCGACAGCGCGCGCCGCGCGGTCGAGCGCTACATGGCCTGGCCGGGCCAGGCCCTGGCCTACAAGGTGGGCGAGCTCAAGATCCTCGAGCTGCGCGAACGCGCGCGCGCCCGGCTGGGCCCGCGCTTCGACATACGCGCCTTCCACACCCAGGTGCTGGGCGACGGCAACATGCCGCTGTCGATGCTGGAGGCGAAGATCGATCGCTGGATCGCGGCGCAGCAGCGCAAGGCGTGAGCGGCGCCACGGCCACCAGGCCGGCCGCCGGGCGGCGGCTTCAGGCGCTGGTCTTGTCGTCCAGCCGCTGCTCGGCGCTCAGCACCAGCTCTGCGGCGGTGTGACCGGCGCGGGGGGATACCGCCGCGCCGGTCATCGCCGTCACCTCCACTGACCCTAAATCCGGCAGTTACCCCGCTGCCGCCAGTCGCGGCGGCGGCCTCGGTGGCCCAATGACGGGTGCGATGCGGTCGCTGATGTAGCGCAGCATGCAGCCCCAGGGGTCGATGTCCTTGAACT
>JBFLWE010000140.1:0-4596 GCA_040758375.1 Pseudomonadota bacterium | reverse complement strand
CGCCTCGGGCCACAGGCGCCGCTCGATGCCGCGCCACACCGCGGCCGGCGGCGCCTCGGGCGGCAACACCGCGGTCAGCGGCATCAGCCGGTCCTGCCAGGCGCGCACGGCCGCGCGCAGGCCCGGATGCCCGGGCAGCAGGGCCTCGAAGCGCCGCTTGGCGCCGCCACGCAGCGTGCCGGCCACGTACTGCGCGGCCAGCGCGTCGGCAAGGGAGCTGCGTCCGTAGTCCATTTCAGCCTCCGCCGAGCTGCCTCAAGGAGGCTGAACACCCCCTCGGGGGGCAGCGAACAAGGTGAGCGCGGGGGCAGGCCATCCTCAGCCCCCCGCCACCGTCGCGTCGCGCACCACCGCCCGCTCCAGGCAGCTCTTGAGCGACATCAGGGCCCGCCGCACCCAGCTCTTCACCGTGCCCAGCGGCTGGCGCAGATGGTCGGCCACCTCGGCATGGCTCAGCCCGTCGAAGAAGGCCAGCGCCACGCTCTGGCGCTGCTGCGGCGTGAGGCCTTCCATGCACAGCGAGAGCTGGCGCGCCTCGCTGGCCTGGGCGAGCAGCTCCGCCGGCCCGGGCCCTTCATCGGCCGAACCCTCCACCGCGTCGGGCGCGTCGTCGTCTTCGTCGCGCGTGCTGCTCACCAGCCTGGGCTGCGCCTGCGCGCGCCGCAGGCTGTCGATGGCGCGGTTGCGCGCGATGCTGGTCAGCCAGGTCAACGGCTGGCTCTGCGCGGCGTCGAAGCCGGCGGCGGCCTTCCAGATGCTGACGTAGATCTCCTGCAGCAGCTCCTCGGCCAGCGCACGGTCGCGCTGGATGCGCAGCACCACGGCGAACAGGTGGCCGCTGGTGCGCTCGTACAGCGCGGCAAACGCCTGCCGGTCGCCCAGGCCGCTCCTGGCGAGCAGGTCGCCCAGCTCGCGGCTGCGCTCGGACCAGTCACGGAGATCGCGCTTCATCGGTTGCATATGGAGGCTTCCCTACAATCCGCGGCAACATGCCGCGCTCCCAAGAATTCATCCTCACGCTCTCGTGCCCCGATGCCAAGGGCATCGTGTACGCGGTATCGGGCCTGCTGTACCAGGCGGGCTGCAACATCATCGACTCGCAGCAGTACGGTGACTTGACGGGCGAGGACGCGACCGGCCTGTTCTTCATGCGGGTGCACTTCGAGGCCCCGCCGCACCTGGCCGACACCGCCACGCTGGACACGCTGTTCGCCCACGCGCGCCAGCAGCACCGCATGGATGCGCGCTTCCACGCGGTGGCCGCCAAGCCGCGACTGCTGCTCATGGTGAGCCGGCACGGCCACTGCCTGAACGACCTGCTGTTCCGCTGGCGCAGCGGGCAGCTCGACGTGGAGATTCCGGCGATCGTGTCCAACCACCCCGACTTCGCCGAGCTGGCCGCCAGCTACGACATCCCTTTCCATCACCTGCCGATGAGCGGCGGGGCCGGCGCTGCCGCCGTGGGCGACAAGCGCGCGCAGGAGCGGCAGGTCGAGGCGATCATCGAGCGCGAGCGCATCGACCTGGTGGTGCTGGCGCGCTACATGCAGATCCTGAGCCCCGAGTTCTGCGAGGCGCTCAAGGGCCGTGCGATCAACATCCACCACAGCTTCCTGCCCAGCTTCAAGGGCGCCAAGCCCTACTACCAGGCGCATGCGCGCGGGGTCAAGCTGATCGGCGCCACCGCCCACTACGTGACGGCCGACCTCGACGAGGGCCCGATCATCGAGCAGGACGTCGAGCGCGTGGACCACACGCTCTCGGCCGAAGACTTCACCGCCGTGGGGCGCGACATCGAGTGCATCGTGCTGGCGCGCGCCGTGCGCTGGCATGTGGAGCACCGGGTGCTGATGAACGGCCACAAGTGCGTGGTCTTCCGCTGAAGGCATGCAATGAGCACAGGCAAACCGCCCGCGGCCGCGCTGATGGTCTCGCCCGACGACATCGAGACGCAGTTCTACGAGGCGCTGCAGGCCGCCGACATCCACAAGCTGATGGCGGTGTGGTCCGACGACGACGACATCGTCTGCGTGCTGCCCGGCGGCCCGCGCGTGGTGGGGCCGCGCGCCATCCGCGCCAGCTTCGAGGCGGTGTTCGCCAACGGCGGCGTGCCGGTGCGGCTGGAGCGCGTGCGCCGGCTGGTGCAAGGCAGCGCGGCGGTGCATCACCTGCTGGTGCGCGTGGACGTGAACACCGACGAGGGCACCCAGACCGCCTGGGTGATCGTGACCAACGTGTACCTCAAGACCGACCAGGGTTGGCGCCTGGTGGCGCACCACGCCAGCCCGGGCACGGACCGGGAATTGCTTGAGGTGGGCGAAGTCCCGTCCGTGCTGCACTAGGTCCGTCGATGAAGGATTACCGCGCCCCCCAGTGGCTGCTGGGCGGGCACCTGCAAACCATCTGGCCTGCGCTGTTTTCACGGCGCTACCTCGGCCCCGCGCCCGATTACCGGCGCGAGCGCTGGACCACGCCCGACGGCGACTTCGTGGACGTGGACTTCCAGCCCGCGGCCGACCCGCAGGCGCCGCTGCTGGTGCTGTTCCACGGCCTGGAGGGCTCCTCGCGCAGCCACTACGCCGAGGCTTTCGCGCACTGGGCCCGCGACCGCGGCTGGTCGTATGCGGTGCCGCACTTCCGCGGCTGTTCGGGCGAGCTGAACCTGGCACCGCGCGCCTACCACTCGGGCGACTTCGAGGAAGTGGGCTGGATGCTGCAGCGCCTGCGCGAGCGCCACGGCGCGCCGGTGTTCGCGGTGGGCATCTCGCTGGGCGGCAACGCGCTGCTGCGCTGGGCCGAGGAAGCCGGCGCCACCGCCGCGCAGACCGCACGCGCCGTCGCCGCGGTGTGCTCGCCCATCGACCTCGACGCCGGCGAGCGCGCCATCGCGATCGGCTTCAACCGGCTGGTCTATACGCGCATGTTCCTGGCCACGATGAAGCCCAAGGCGCTGGCCAAGCTGCGCCAGCACCCCGGCCTGTTCGACGAGCAGCGCCTGCTCGCCGCACGCACGCTGCGCGAGTTCGACGACGTGTTCACCGGCCCGGTGCACGGCTTCCGCGACGCGGCCGACTACTACGCGCGCGGCTCGGCCAAGCCGCGGCTGGCGCAGGTGCGCATCCCGGCGCTGGTGATCAACGCGCGCAACGATCCGTTCATCCCGGCCGCCTGCCTGCCGAGGGAGCATGAGGTGGGCCAGTACGTGACGCTGTGGCAGCCCGCGCACGGCGGTCACGTCGGCTTCCCGGGCGGCCCGCCGCCAGGCCATGTGTTGACCCTGCCTGAAGCGGTGATGCGCTGGGTGATGTCGGCCCCCGGCCGCTGAGTACAGCGTCCGCCCCCCGAGGGGGCGCCGCCCTTGCTTGAGGCGGCTCGGCGCCGCGGGCGGCTGGCGTCGGCCCCCGGCCGCCGAGTACAGCGTCCGCCCCCCGAGGGGGCGCCGCCCTTGCTTGAGGCGGCTCGGCGCCGCGGGCGGCTGGCGTCGGCCCCCGGCCGCCGAGTACAGCGTCCGCCCCCCGAGGGGGCGCCGCCCCTGCTTGAGGCGGCTCGGCGCCGCGGGCGGGCCACACGCACTACAGTCGTGATCGTGGACGAGATCGTCAAGGCCGCCCTGAAGAAATGGCCCAACGTGCCCCATGCCTACGGCTGGCTCGGCCTGGACGCGCGCGGCCACTGGTACCTGCGCGACGAGCGCGTGCAGGCGGCGGGCGCGTTTGCGCAGTCCAAGGGCAGCCGCATCGAGCACGAGAAGCTCATTCAGTTCATCGAGCGCAACTACGAGCACGATGCGCGCGGCTGCTGGTTCTTCCAGAACGGCCCGCAGCGCGTGTACGTCGAGCTGGAGGCCGCGCCGTGGGTGCTGCGGCTGCAGCCCGACGGCCGCCTGCTCACCCACACCGGCGCCGATGCCACCCCGCAAGCCACCTGGCTCGACGAGACGGGGCGCTTGTTCGTGCAGACCTCGCGCGGCCTCGGCCTGGTGCACAGCCAGGACGTGCACGCCGCGGCCCAGCTGCTCGACAGCGGCCGCTGGCCCGCGCCGGGCGAGCTGCCGTTCGCGCAGATGCCCACGCGCTTCGGCTACCAGCTGCACCCGCGGCCGGACGGCAGCGGCAGCTGAAGCAGCACGCGGGGCGCAACGACGGGGACGGTTCATGCCCTTCGCATACGCGGCGCCGCGCGCGGCGGATGCAAACAAAAAGGCCGGTCGCTTGCGCCACCGGCCTTGATCTGAAGAGCCGCTGCCGGACTACTTCGACGCGTTCACCATGTAACCCACCACCGCCTTGATGTCAGCGTCCGAGGCCGCGGCCGCGCCGCCCTTGGGCGGCATGGCGCCCTTGCCCTTGATGGCATTGGCGACCAGCGCGTCCATGCCCTGCGCGATGCGCGGCGCCCAGGCAGCCTTGTCGCCCAGCTTGGGTGCACCGGCCACGCCGGCGGCATGGCAGACCTGGCACGACTGGGTGTACAGCGCCGGCACGGCGCCGGTGGCGGCGGCCGGCGCCGGTGCGGCGGCCTGCTGGGGGGTGGCGGTCGCCGGGGCGGGCGCAGGCGCAGGCGCTGCAGCCGGGGCTGTTGCGGCGGCGGTGGTGG
>JBFLWE010000139.1:0-5406 GCA_040758375.1 Pseudomonadota bacterium | reverse complement strand
TCCGGTGGGGCGTCCCGGTGGTGCTTGCAGGGTGGTGGCGGTGCCTGCGGGCGCAGGCCCCATTCGCGGTGTCCTGGCTCGCTGGGTGCATGGCTCGTGTTGACGAGGCCACCATTGGGGTGCTCGGTGCCGCCCCGCGAGCGTGGGCCGGAGAACGCAGGCGCCGCCACCGCCCTGCTGCCCCGCCTCCCCTGGTGCGGCCACCGCCCTGCTGCCCCGCCTCCCCCGGTGCGGCCGCCGCCCTGCCGCTGCGCCTGCCCAATTTATGCTTCCGCCATGAACCACCCTCCCCTGCGCACCGGCCTGCTGGGCTTCGGCTACGCGAGCCAGACCTTCCACGCCCCCTTGATCCGGGCCACGCCCGGCCTGCAGCTCGTCGCGGTGAGCAGCCGCGACGAGGCCAAGGTGCGCCAGGCGCTGGGCCCGGAGGTCCGCGTCTGGCCCAGCGCCGAGCGGCTGATCGCCGACGAGCAGCTCGACCTCGTGGTCGTGCCCACGCCCAACGACACCCACCACGCGCTGGCGCGCGCCGCGCTGCGCGCCGGCCGACACGTGGTGGTGGACAAGCCGTTCACGCTCGATGCCGCCCAGGCCGCGGAGCTGGTGGCGCTGGCCGCGCGCGAGCGCCGGCTGCTCAGCGTGTTCCACAACCGGCGCTGGGACGGCGACTTCCTCGCGGTGCGCAAGCTGCTGGCCGCCGGCACGCTGGGGCGGGTGCGGCATGCGGTGATGCACTTCGACCGCTTCCGTCCGCAGGTGCGCGACCGCTGGCGCGAGGCCGACGTGCCCGGCGGCGGCCTGTGGATGGACCTGGGCCCGCACCTGCTGGACCAGGCGCTGCAGCTGTTCGGCATGCCGCAGGCGCTGCAGGCCGACATCGCCGGCCTGCGCGAAGGCGCGCTCAGCGACGACTACTTCCACGCCACGCTGCGCCATGCCGACGGCTTGCGCGTGACGTTGCACGCGAGCATGCTGGCCGCCGCGCCCGGCCCGCGCTTCGCGCTGCACGGCACGCACGGCAGCTATGTCAAGTGGGGCCTCGACCGGCAGGAAGACGATCTGAAGGCCGGGCGCCGCCCGCGCGCGGGCCAGCCCTGGGGCGAGGACCCGCAGGCCGGCCAGCTCCTGCTGGAACGCGACGGCGCGCTGCACGCCAGCGCCTTGCCCAACGAGCGCGGCGACTACCCGGCCTACTACGCCGCGCTGCGCGACGCGATCCTGGGCCGCGGCGCCAACCCGGTGCCGCCGGAGCAGGCGCTGCAGGTGATGCGGCTGCTCGACCTGGGCCGCCACAGCGCGCAGCAGCGCCGCGAGATGCCTTTCGCGCAATGAAGCCGCGGCCGCCCCGACTGCGGGGCCGGCGCACGGCGCTTGCTGCACACTCGCGCCATGCCTGCGCTGCCGTTCGACTCCATGCTGTTCGTCGCGCTGTCGGTGCTGATCGCCGCGACGCTGCGGCCGTGGCGCATGCTGCGCGGGCCCTTGCTGCAGCCGGCGCTGGCCGCGCTGGTGCTGTTGCCGCTGGCCTGGGCCGGCAGCGCCGGCCATGCGATGGGCATGTCGCTGCAGTTCTCCGGCGCCTGCCTGCTGGTGCTGCTGCTGGGCTGGCCGCTGGCCACGTTGCTGATGCCACCGGTGGCGCTGGCCGCGGTCTGGCTGGCCGGCTGGTCGGCGCTGCAGGCACTCGACGCGCTGGTGTGGCTGGGCCTGCTGCCGGCGCTGGGCGCCCTGGGCGTGGGCTGGCTGGTGCGGCACGCGCTGCCGCGCCATCCCTTCGTGTTCCTGCTGGGCCGAGCGTTCTTCGGCACGCTGCTGGTGCTCACGCTGTGCGGGCTCGCGCGCAGTTGGAGCGCGGGCGGCAACGCCGCACTGGCCGCGCTGGACCTGCTCATCGGCCACTGGCTGCTGGCCTGGGGCGAGGCCATCATCACCGGCATGCTGGCCACCGCGCTCATGGTGTACCGGCCGCAGTGGCTGGCCACCTTCTCCGACCGGCTGTACCTGCCGCCGCGGCAGCCGTGAGGCCTGCGCCGCGCCGTCAGGCCGCGACCAGCGCCTGCGCGCGCAGCAGCGTCTGCATCTCCTGCGCCGACACCGGCATGCTGAACAGATAGCCCTGCAGCTCGTCGCAGCCTTGCCGCACGAGGTAGTCGCGCTGCGCCTCGGTTTCCACGCCCTCGGCCACCACGCGCAGCTGCAGCCGGTGGGCCAAGCCGATGATGGCATCCACGAGGGTGTCGCCGGTGGCGCCGCCGATGGACTGCACGAACGAGGCGTCGATCTTCAGCGCGTCGATCGCGAAGCGCTGCAGGTAGGCCAGGCTGGAATAGCCGGTGCCGAAGTCGTCGAGCGACAGCTTGAGCCCCAGCGCCTTGAGCTTGCGCAGCATCTTCGCGGCGGCATCGGGGTGGTCGACCAGCATGCTTTCGGTGAGCTCCACCTCCAGGCAAGCGGCGGGCACGCCATGCCGCTGCAAGGCCTCGGCGATGACACTGTCGAGGTTGCCGGCCGCGAACTGCCGTGCCGCCACGTTGACCGCGACGCAGGGCGCCGGCAGGCCGGCGTCGATCCACTGCCGTATCTGTCGGCAAGCACTGTCGATCACCCAGGCGCCGATGTCCAGGATCAGGCTGCTGCGTTCTGCAATGGGGATGAACTGCGCCGGCGGCACCAGGGCCCCGCCGTTGCGGCGCCAGCGCAGCAACGCTTCCACGCCGGCGATGCGGCCGCCCCGGCCCACGACCTTGGGCTGGTAGTGCAGCAGCAGCTCGCCGCGCGCGGCGGCGCGGCTCAGGGCGGCCTCGATCTCCAGCCGCGCCACCGCGCCGGCATTGAGGTCGCGCGTGTAGAAGCTGAAGCGGTTGCGGCCTTCGTCCTTGGCGCGGTACATGGCGGCATCGGCATCGCGCAGCATCTCCACCGCGCTGCTGCTGCCGTCCTCGGGAAAGATGCTGATGCCGATGCTGGCGGTGACGTAGGCCTCCTGCCCGCCGGCCAGCTGCACCGGCTCGGCCACCGCCGACAGCAGCGCCTGCGCCAGCACGGCCACGTCGTTGGGCTGGCGGATCGACTCCAGCACCACCACGAACTCGTCGCCGCCCACGCGGCCCAGCGTGTCGTCCTGGCGCAGCCTGGCGCGCAGCCGCTCGGCCACGCACACCAGCAGCTGGTCGCCCACCGGGTGGCCCAGGCTGTCGTTCACGGTCTTGAAGCCGTCGAGGTCGATGAACAGCACCGCCACGCTGGTGGCGTGGCGGCGCGCATGGGCCAGGGCCTGCTCCAGCCGCGTCTGCAGCAGGCGCCGGTTGGGCAGGTCGGTCAGCGGGTCGTAGTGGGCCAGCCGCTCCAGCCGCGCCTCGGTGTTCTTCAGGTGCGTGATGTCGGTGAACACGCCCACGTAGTTGGCCAGCGCGCCTGCGGCGTCGCGCACCGGGTTGATGCTCAGCCACTCGGGATAGACGCTGCCGTTCTTGCGTCGGTTCCAGATCTCGCCCTGCCAGCTGCCCTGCTCGCGCAGCGCCGTCCACAACGCGCGGTAGAACTGCGGCCCGTGCCGGCCCGATTGCAGCAGCCTGGGCGTGGCGCCGAGCGCGTCTTCGCCGCTGTAGCCGGTGATCTCGGTGAACGCGCGGTTCACCGCCTCGATGCGGCCCTGCGCATCGGTGATCAGCACGCCATCGCGCGTGCTCTCGAAGGCCGCTGCCCATTGCCGGCGCTGGTCTTCCTCGCGCTTGCGCTCGGTGATGTCGCGGCTGATGCCGAAGGCGCCCACCACCCGGCCCTCATGGTCGCGCAAGGGCCCCAGCGTGTGCAGGTAGGTGCGTGTGCCATCCGGCGTGGTCAGCGCCGACTCGCGATGGGCCACCCGGTCCTCGCGCAGCACCTGCAGCAGCGAGCCCGCCACGCGCCTTGCTTCGGCGCGCGGCAGCAAGGCGGCGGCAGGGCAGCCGATCAGCGCCTCGGCGCTGCGGCCGGTGAGCCGGCACACCTGGCGGTTGACGAACAGCAGGCGGCCGCGCGTGTCGAGGGCGTAGATCGCATCGGTGGTGCCGTTGGCAATGGCATCCAGCAGGCGCCAGGCCCGCAGTTTGTCGTGCTGTTCGGCCGCGTGCCGTTCGGCGGTTTCCAGCTCGCGCCGCTGCCAGGCCACGTAGGCCAGCACGGCCGCCAGCAGGATGGCCAGTCCGTCGACCAGCACGATCCACGCGGCGTGGCTCCACACGTGCGCGCGCAGCCGGTCGCGCGGCATCTGCACCGCCAGCGCCCACGGCGAACCCTCCAGCGGCAGCACATACGCCAGCGCCGGCTCGCCTCGTTCGTCGGGCCCCTCCTGCGCCTGCCCGGCCGGATCGGCCGGCACGCCCAGGTGGGGCAGACGCTGGCCCGCGACGGCATGCTCGCGGCCGTCAGGCCCCAGAAACACCAGTTGCGCGCCTGCGCGCCTGAACAGCAGCACGCGCACGTCTTCGGAGCGCGGCGCCGCGTGCACACGCTGCAACAGGCGCTGGACATGGCCTCGCTCACGGGCATCGTCCGGTGCGGCCGAGCGCTGGCGCTGCAGCCACTCGGCGGCGAGCCCGGCCTTGAGCTCGGCCACCGCACGCAGCTTGGCGAGGGTTTCCGACCGCACCTCGCGCGCGGTGTGGGCCACCCCCAGCAAGCCCATCAGCAGGATCACGGCGGCGGCGAGCGCAAAACCCCATGTCCTGGCCGGCAGCCGCGCCGCAGGCCGGTCCGAGCCGCCGGCCGCAGCCGCGGCGTGACGGCGACCCACGAAGTACAGCAGCGCACTGGAGGCCACGACGAAGGCCACGCCCTTCCACGTGCCCAGCGTGGACAGCACCAGCGAGTCGGGCGCCACCGCATAGAGCAGGCGATCGGACAGGAAGATCCAGCTCAGGCCAAAGGCCGCATAGGCGACCGCGACGAATGCGGCCGAACTGGGCGCCCTGCGGGCTTGCGGCATCTGGCTGTCTCCCTGTAACGGTATGGCAGCGCAGCATGCAAGCCCGTCGCACGCCGCGGGATGAGAAAGATCAACCGGCTTTCCGGCTGCACCGCCGCGCAGCGCCGCAAGAACAACAAGTTGGCATCCCCCGCGAATGGGGGACCGCAGCGCAACAAAGGCTGCCAGGGGCATGGGCGTTGCCGGGCGGCATGGCGTCGACTTGCTGTATGGGACCGTCGTGAAGCCGTTTCGTCCAACGCCGCCGCGCGGCCGCCTCAGTCCGCATCCCGCGGCATGGGCCGTCATCTCCACCTTGTTCATGCTTTGCGCCTGCGGCGGGGGCGGGGGAGACGATCAAACAGGCGAGCCCGCGGGTTCGCCTGTGCCTGCGCCTGCACCCGAACCACCTCCCGCACCGGCACCAGCCCCTACCCCCGTGCCACCGCCACCGCCACCAC
>JBFLWE010000138.1:0-5426 GCA_040758375.1 Pseudomonadota bacterium | reverse complement strand
CGATGTCCACCTGGCCTTCGGGTTTGCCGAGCTTCTGCAGCGCGCCCTTGGGTTGTGCGACAGCAGCAGAGATGCCCAGGGCCAGCGCCGCGGCGAGGCCCAGCAGGCGGAACGAGGGTCGGTTCATTCTGAAAGCCTCCTAGCTTCGGTTGGATCGGTCCGCGCGCTTGCAACGGCCGGGCTGCACGGTAGCGGTGCAGCAGGAGGCTTGAGAAATTCAATATTCCGGCGACGAGCTATCGCATATCGAGATATCGGGACCAACCCTGCCCAGCGGCGGCGTCATGGCTGCAGCAGCGCAAGCTCGAAGTGCATGCCGTCGCGCCGGTTGAAGTGGCCGCCCCAGTAGAAGCCGAACTCGTGCGCCACCGGCACGAGCTCGTAGAGGCAGCCCTTGCTGCCGGCGGTGGCCGGCTCGGCGCCCAGCCGGTTCCACTGGGCGTTGATGTCGAAGGCGGTGGCGAAGGCGTGGTTGGACAGGGTGCCCGAGTCCGCGCCGCCGCGCACGAAGCGCGGGTTGTAGGCGCCTTCCCAGCTGAGCACGCGGTCGAGCAGGCCGCGCGCCTCCCAGGCCGCCCACAGGCCCTGCAGCTGCTGCGCGGCCTTCTTGTGAAAGGCGATCCGGCCGCTGGCCGGGCCGCCCTTGACGAGCGCCACCTGCGGCACCGGCACCATCACCACGTTGTGCTTGTCCCACTGGTTGGTGATGCGCAACGCCTCGCGGTTGTCGGGCGTGGGCGCGGCCACGAACTCCAGCGGACCGAAGCGCTGCTGCCGCGCCGCGTTGGACACCAGCGGCGCGAAGCCGGGCTTGGGCGGGAAGGCGCTTTCGACCTCGGTGAAGTCCACCAGCTCGAAGCCCAGCATCGCGGCCTTGCCGAACGACTGGTTGCCCACCACGCCATCCACCGCCAGCCGGTGCTCCTTCTGGAAGGCCCGGGTGGCTTGCTCGGTGTGTTCGTCGAACAGGCCGGTGGCATCGACCACGAAGCCCTGTCCGCGCAAAAAGGTCTGCCACTGCGTGACCACGGGCCCGGTGGAGCCCGGCTTGAGCACCTTGAACATGACGTCCTCCTGATCCTGATGCCGGCATGAATGCGGTAGCCCACACGCTAGCGTACGCGCGCGTCGGTCGCATCGTCTACCTGATGGATGTGGGGTGCGCGTTTGCGCCGGCGCAAGCAGCGTGCGTTCAGCGTGGGGCCGGCGCCTGCAGCTGCGCGATGCGCGCGCGCAGCTCGATGGCCAGCGGGTCTGCCGGCGGCAAAACCTGCACGGCGTGCTGCCAGGCCCGCAGAGCCTCGGCGCGGTCCTGGCGGTCCAGCGCCGCCTTGCCCCACAGCGCCAGCGACTTCGCATGGCGCGGGTTGGCCTGCAGCGCGCGCTCGAGCAGACGCAGCGGTTCGCCTTCGAGTGTGCGACCCTGCTGCACTGCGAGCACGTCGGCGGTGTCTGCCAGCAGGTCGGCGTCGTCGGGGCGCAGCGCCAGCGCCTGCCGGAACGCGGCCGTGGCCTCCGGCAGGCGGCCCACGGCCGCCTGCGCACGGGCGAGCTGCGCCCAGCCCTGCGCGTCCTGCGGTTGCTCCACGGTGCGCGCGCGCAACTGCTGCAGCATCGCCTCGAGCTGCGCCTGGGGTGCGGCGGGCGGCACGCGTGCAGCGGGTGGGCGCTGGGCCGGGCGCAGCCACACGGCAGCGCCGGCTGCCAGCAAGGCCAGCACGCCCAGGCCCAGCGCGGCGAGCACCCAGGACCGGCGTGGCCAGCTTGGCGGCGGTTGCTTCATGCCGGCGGCCTTGGCGCCGCGGCTTCGGCGGCCCCCTGCAGCACCGAATCAAGTGCGTCGGCGTCCACCGGCTTGGTCAGGTGGTGGTCGAAGCCGGCCTCGAAGGCGCGGCGCTTGTCCTCGTGCTGCCCCCAGCCGCTCACCGCGGCCAGCACCACGTGCTTGCCCCAGGGCCGCTGGCGCATCCGCTGCGCGAGTTCGTAGCCGTTCATGCCGGGCATGCCGATGTCCAGCAGGGCCAGGGCCGGATGAAAGGCCTCGCCGAGCGTGAGCGCCGATTCGCCGTCGTAGGCCAGCAGCACCTCGTGGCCGGACAGGCGCAACAGCGCGCCCAGGCTCTCGGCCGCGTCGCGGTTGTCGTCCACCACCAGCACGCGCAGCGGCGCCACCGGGTGCGGCGCGGCAGGGCCCTCGTGCGGCGGTTGGGCGCGCTCCGCGGCCAGCGGCAGGCGCACCAGGAACTCGGTGCCGTGCCCCAGCCCGTCGCTGCGCGCCTCGATGCTGCCGCCGTGCAGCTCGACCAGCCCGCGCGCCAGCGCCAGGCCGATGCCCAGCCCGCCCTGCGAGCGCTCCAGCGCCGGGGCCACCTGCGAGAACATCTCGAACACCGTGGCCAGGTGCTCGGGCGCCAGGCCGATGCCGCTGTCGCGCACCGCGACCTCCGCCTGCCCGTCGCGCGCCTGCACCGTCAGCGTGATGCGGCCGCCCGGCGGGGTGTACTTGGCGGCGTTGTTCAGCAGGTTGAGCAGCACCTGGGTCAGCCGCATCGGGTCGGCGTCCAGCCACAGCGGCTGCTGCGGCAGGCGCAGTTCCAGGTCATGGTGGGCCGATTCGATGAAGGGCCGCGCCGACTCGACGGCCGCGTGCACCACCGGGGCCAGGGCCACGCGCTCGCGCTTGAGCTCGATGCGTCCGCGGGTGATGCGGGCCACGTCCAGCAGGTCGTCGACCAGCCGCGTCATCTGGCGCACCTGGCGGTCGATGATGTCGCGCGTCCAGCGCAAGGCGGCCGGATCGCCCGGGTCCTTGCGGCGCAGGATCTCCAGCGCGTTGGTGATCGGCGCCAGCGGGTTGCGCAGCTCGTGCGCCAGCGTCGCAAGGAACTCGTCCTTGCGGCGGTGGGCTGCGGCCAGCTCCTCGTTGAGGCGGCGCATTTCCTCCTCGTTGGCGCGGCGCGCGGTGATGTCGATGCCGATGCCGTACAGCATGGTCGGCCGGCCTTGTGCGTCGTAGACCGCGCGGCCGCGGCCGTCCATCCAGCGCCATTGCCCGCTGGCATGCCGGAAGCGGAACTCCACCGAGTAGTCGGCGCGGCAGGCGAGCGCCTCGGCCACGCTGGTTTCGAGCCGGGGGCGGTCGTCAGGGTGCACGAGCGCGCGGAAGCCCTCGGTGGTGCCGGCAAAGCCGCCGGGCGGCAGGCCGAAGATCTCTTCCAGCTCCCGGCTCCACCACACGCGCTCGCTGACGAGGTCGCGTGACCAGGCGCCCATGCGCCCGCCGCGCATGGCCAGCGACAGCACGTTGCGGCTTTCGCGCAGCTGGCTTTCGGTGCGCGCGTTCTCCACGACGAACCAGGTGCGTTCGGCCAGCTGCTCGAACAGCGCCGCCTCGTCGGCCGTCCAGCGCCGCGGCGCATGGTGCAGCAGCGCGAAGGCGGCGGCGGGCCGGCCTTCTTTCAGCAGCGGCACGCACAGCACCGCGCGCGCATGCAGGTCCGCGAAGGCCGCCTGGTGGGTGGGCTCGGCGGTGCGCGGGTCCGACTGCACATCGTCCACGACCACCGTGCGCCCGGCGCGCAGCGTTTGCAGCAGCGCAGGGCTGAAGTCGGCCATCCGGTGCCGCCCGGCGATGCTGGGCAGGCCCTCGGCATGGTCACGCTCGATCAGCGCCCATTCGCCGCTGGCGTCGATCTCGAGATAGCTGCAGCGGCTGACGCCGAAGTGCCGTGCCACGCGGCGCGTGATCTCGCCTTGCAGCTGCACCGGGTCGCGCACGCCCCGGCTGGCGTCGTGCAGCGACACGAGCAGGCGTTGCGCCTCCTCGGCGCGGCGCAGCTCCTGGTGGGCGCGGTAGCGCGCCGAGACGTCCTGCACCAGGATGGCCACGCCCTTGACCGCGTCGCCCGGGCCGCGGTGCGGCACATACACCGCGTCGATGTGGCGCGTGCCGATGCCGGGGTAGTGGAACGTGGT
Source organism: Pseudomonadota bacterium (assembly GCA_040758375.1). GTDB lineage: Bacteria > Pseudomonadota > Gammaproteobacteria > Burkholderiales > Burkholderiaceae_C > CAMLIZ01. Next base: position 1,451 of record JBFLWE010000138.1, on the reverse strand, counting down.
CTCGAACTGCACCGTCTGGCCGGCGAGCGCGGCCTCCAGCCGCGGGCCGATGTCGGCCCAGGAGCGCACGCCGACGACCTCGCGCACGAGCTTGCCGGTGATCTCGCTGCGCGGGCGGCCGAACCAGGTTTCGTAGGCCTTGTTGTTCAGGCGGTAGCGGCCCTCGCGGTCGGCATACGCGATCAGCACCGGCAGGTTGTCGGTGATCAGGTGCAGCAGCTCCTCGGCCAGCACACGCTGCAGCTCCTCGTTGCGCGCCTGGGCGCTGCGCGCGGCCTCCAGCGCAGCGGCGACACGGCGCTCCAGCTCGTCGTTGATCTGTGCTGCCTGCAGGCCGGCGCGGTGCAGCGCCGCGCCGACGGCGTCAGCCTCGTCCAGGCCGGTGGGCTCGATCACCGGCACGCGGTCCTGCCCCAGCTCGTGCGCCGCGCGCTCCAGCGCCTCGATCGGCCGGCGGATGCGACGTGCGCTCCAGCTCGCCAGCGCGAGCGCAAAAGCGCCCAGCAGCGCGGCCAGCACGCCGGCGGCCCAGGCCGAGCGCCGCGCGGCCGCGGCCAGCGCCTGCTGCGGCACGCCGATGGCGATGGCCCAGCCGTGCACCGGCGACAGCGCGTAATAGGTGCGCACCGGCACGCCGTCGAGCGTGACGGTCTCCATGAAGCCTTCGCCCTGGCGCTTCAGCGCCTCGGCCAGGTCGGGCTGGGCGCGCTTGCCCAGCCACAGCTCGGGGTCGGGCGTGCGCGCCACCACGTGGTACTCGCGGTCGAGGATGGCGGCCACCCAGCCGGAGGGCAGGTGCTGCTCGGTCAGGATGGCCTGCAGCGCATCGGGGCGGAACGCCACCGACACGCTGAAGTGGGCCGGCTCGACCTTGGGCACCGGCGCCACCACCTGCAGCATCGGGCGCCTCGACACCGGGTCGATGTGCAGGCTGGAAACCTGCGGCGCGCCGTCGGCCCGCGGCGGCGGCATGCGCCAGCTCGGCGCCGGCAGCGGCGTGCCGAACAGCACCGAGGTGTCGACCAGCTCGTGCTCGCCGTCGCCCAGCACCACCCAGTCGCCCGTGCCTTGGGTGGCGGCGCGCGCCTCGTCGTAGAAGCGCCGGTGGTCGCCTTCGATCAGGCCCGAGGTGATGGCCAGCGTGCGGGCGATCGCGGCGCGCTTGTCGAACTCGCGGTCCACCACCAGCGCCAGCGCGCGCACCGTCTCGCGCAGATGCTGCCGCTCGGCGTCGATCTGACGCTGGTAGGCCGCCACGACGATCCACGCGAACAACGCCGCGGTCGGCAGCAGCACGGCCAACATGAGCAGCAGGAGACGGCGGCGCAGCGTCATGAGCGGCCGATTCTTTCACGGCGGGGGAAATGGCGGGGCCAGGGCCGATGCGCAGGTGCGCGCTTCCGGGGGTGGCGGCGGCAAAGGCGGGGGCAGGCCGGGCGCAGCGCCCGACC
>JBFLWE010000137.1:0-5485 GCA_040758375.1 Pseudomonadota bacterium | reverse complement strand
TGGCAATCGGCGCAGTCGGCTTGCGCATGCCGGCCGGTGAGCGCGAAGCGGGTTTTGTCGTGGTCGAAGCGCGCCTGCTTCCAGCTCGCTTCGGTGTGGCAGTCGGCGCAGGCCGCGCCGAGCGAGCCCTTGTGCACGTCGTCCTGGCGGTGGCAGGCGTTGCAGTCGGTGGGCGCCTCGCGGTGCTTGCGGCCTGCGCGGTGGCAGTCGTCGCACTCGGCCTTGCGGTGTGCGCCCTTGAGCGGGTAGTCGGTCTGCGCGTGGTCGAAGCGCTTGGCGTCGAGCGCCACGATGCGCCCGTCACGGCCCTTGTGCTCGGTGTGGCAGCTGCGGCAGGCCTGCGGCTGCAGGCGTCCGTGGTAGCCGGTGCGCTGGCGCATGTCCTGCCTCACGTCCTTATGGCAGTCGGCGCACAGCCGGTCCTGGCCCGCGCGGTCGAAGCGCACGTGGCAGGCGCTGCAGTCGTCCTCCCACTTGGCGTGGGCAGACGACATCTTGCCGGGCGACAGGGCCGACTCCAGTCCTTGGGCTTGCGTACCCCCGCTGACCGTCAGTACGGCGATCAGCAAGAGCAGCGCGCGCAGCCATGACGTGGAGGTCGGGCACTGCATCGATCAATAGGCGTGCACTGCGACCACGTGCACGGCGGCACTGGCGACCAGCAGGTACACGAACGGCACGTGCAGCACATGCCACAGCGCGAACAGGCGCTCGTAGGCGCCGAACTGCGCGACCCGGCCCACGGCCAGCAGGTAGCGCCGCACCAGCTTGCGCGCCAGCCGCTCGCGCTCGGCGCGCTCGGCCTCGCTCCATTGGCGCTGCAGGGCGATCCGCTGCAACGGCTCATGCAGCGCGCGCACGCACTCGCGGTAGGCCCGGTGGCGCTGCAGCGGCAGCAGCATGGCCTGCCGCAGCGCGGCGGCAATGCCGGCGGCCCTGGCCGGCTGGTGGTCGAGCTCGAACTGTGCGAGGCGGCCTTCCACCTCGGGCGCGAAACTCAGCTTGGAGCGCGCGCCGTCCAGCCCTGCCTTGGCCCGCAGGGCCTGCAGGGCGGCCTGCTCGCCGTGCAGGCCCTGGTTCACACGCAGGTACAAAAAGCGCCCGACGACGCCACTGCCGGCCACGACGAGCATGCTGTACAGCGCGACGCCGGCGTTGAGCGAGCCGATGCGAAAGGTCGAGTGCGCGAGGATCAGCACCGGCCCGCCGATGCCCAGCGCCATGTGCACCCACAGCCACCACTTGGCCTTGCCCCACGAATGAAAGGCGCGCACATGCTTGCGCAAGGGGTAGCTGAACAGCAGCAGCATCATCGTGCCGCCGGCCACGCCCAGCCAGTAGCCGACGCGGTCGCCGGCGTGGAACCAGCCGCTGCGGCTCGCGCCCCAGGCGGCCAGCAGGAGCAGGCCGATCACCCCGTACAGCAGCAGATCCGCAAAGCCGGCCGACAGGGGCTGCCGTCCGGATGAATGCTTCGCCGATGGGGCAGCAGCGCCCCAGCTTCCCTCAGACGTCGTCACGCCAACCTTTTGATGTGTGGGTCCGGCGCGCAGGGCCGGCGCGGCGCAAGCGCAACTCGCCTGGCCGATGGTTTGCCCACGGTACTCAAAAGGTCTTTTCGGGGGCCTTCATGTCTGTAGCAGGCCGTAACGCCAGCGCCGGTTTCGGCGCGCGCTCCACACGCAACCGCCTTTCCCGAGAAATATCACCGCCCGTACTTTCTAGCGCGCCCGGCTACTTCCCGCCCTTGGCCTCCACGCTGGCCACGCCGGAGGTGGAGCGAGTCACGCGCGGATTGCCCCAGTAGTTGACGCTGCCCACGCCCGACACCGAGATGCGCAGGTCCTCCACCGCCCACACGTCGGCGTGTCCCACGCCGCTGATCGACACCGTGGCGCGCATGGCCTTCATGTTCTCTGCGGCCAGGCGGCCCTTGCCCGAGACGCTCAGGCGCAGCTCCCCCACCTGGCCGGCCAGGTCACCGTCGCCCGCGCCAGAAATGTCGAAGCGCAGCGCCTGCGCCTGCAGGTCGTCCATGCGCACCGAGCCGGCGCCCGAGATGCTGACCGACACCTCGCCGACCTTCATCGGCCCCAGCACCTGCACCTCGCTCGAGCCCGAGATCACCAGGCGGCGCAGGTCGCGCATCTGCACCTCGACGCGTGGGCGCTCGCTGCTCCAGAACTTCCAGTTGTTGCGCGTGTTCAGCTGCAGGCGGTCGCCCACGACGCGCACGTCCGCGCCGCGGCCGCTGTCGGCGTCGCCGAGCACGCGCCACCCGTCCTGGTCGCCCTGGCGCAGCGTCACCTGCGCGTTGCCGCTGACCTGCACGCCGGTGAAGTGGGCCGGCTCGCCGGTTTGCGCCCGCGAGCCGGCCGCGGCCAGGCCCAGCATCAGCAAGGCCGCGATGCGGCGGTGAAGCGCGCTCACAGCGATTGCTCCCGCAGGCGGCGCGAGACCTCGCGGTTGGCGGTCAACCGCGTGCCGTCGCGCAGGTGCACCACGTACTGCGAGTTCTCGGCCGGCGCCATGGCCTCCACGAACTCGAGGTTGACGATGGCCGCGCGGCTGATCTTGAGAAAGCGCGCCGGGTCCAGCCGCTGCTCGAATGCCGTGATCGGCAGGCGCACCAGGTATTGCCGGCCGCGGCTGGCGATCGCGGTGTACTTGGTGTCGGACTGCAGGTATTCGATCGCCTCGGCCGCGATCGGCACGATGCGCCCCTGGTCGCGCACCAGCACGCGCCGCATCGGCTCGGCCGGCGCGGCGCTCAGGGCCTCGAGCGGCGACGACGCGCCGGCGCCCTGCTGCAGCGCATGGTCGATCGCTTCGGCAAAGCGCTCGAAGCTGAAGGGCTTGAGCAGGTAGTCGGTGGCGTGCAGCTCGAAAGCGGTGATCGCATGCTCGTCGTAGGCGGTGGTGAAGATCACGCGCGTGTCCACGCGCTGCTCGCGCAGCGCCTGCAGCACCTGCAAGCCGGTGCGTCCGGGCATCTGGATGTCCAGCAACACCAGGTCGGGCCTCAGCGCGAGGATCTGCTCATAGGCGCCGTCGCCGTCGCCGCAGGTGGCCGCCAGCACCAGGCGGTCGTCCATCTGCCGCACCCAGGCCGCCAGCGCCTCGGCGGCCAGCGGTTCGTCCTCGGCGATCAGCACGCTGCGTTTGTGTGTCGTCATGTCAGCGGTATCCACAAATCCACCCGGAAGCCGGCGCCCGGCGAGGTGGTGATCTTCAAGCGGGCACGGCCTTCGTAGTCCAGCGCGAAGCGGCGGCGCAGGGCGGCCAGGCCCACCCCGCCGGTGCGGCCCGGCATGGGCGGCCGCTGCAGTTGCGCGGGCTCGCAGCCGGCGCCGTCGTCGGCCACGCTGAGGTGCAGCTCCTCGCCGCCGATGCGCTGGCTGCATATCTGCACCCGCCCGCCTTGCACACGCGGCGCCACGCCGTGGGCCACGGCGTTTTCCACCAGCGGCTGCAGCGTCAGCGGCGGCACCGGGTCGGCCAGCGTGGCCTCGTCCACCTGCCAGTCGACCTGCAGCCGCGTGCCCAGCCGCTGGGCTTCGAGCGCCAGGTAGTCGCGCACGAACCGCATTTCGTCTTCCAGCGGCACGCGCTCGGTGGCATCGCGCTTGGCCGAGAGCACGTAGCGCAGCATTCCCGAGAACCGCATCAGCGCGTCTTCGGCGGCGCGCGGGTCCTTGCGTGTGAGCGCGATCATCAGGTTCAGCGTGTTGAACAGGAAGTGCGGGTTCAGCCGTCCGCTGATGGCGGCCAGCTCCGCGCGCGCCATGCCGGCCTCGGCCTGCGCCGCGGCCACCGCGGCGGCACGCGCGCGCTGCGCCTGCAGCACGGCGGTGAAGGCGGTGACGACCGCCGCATACACCAGCACGCCGGCAATCTCGCGCGCCACCAGCGCCTGCTGCAACACCGCCTTGGCGTGTGCCGCCCCGAACAGCGCCGCCGCGGTGAAGAACTCCAGCGCCTGCCACAGGGCGCCGAACGCCAGCGCCCCCAGCACGTGCAGGGCGGCGGTGGCCAGCGGTGGGCGCCGGCGAAGCAGGGCACGGGCCCAGGGATGCAGCCCGAGGCCCAGCAGCATCGGCGGCCAGGTGCTCCAGGTCGCCTGGTAGGCCGCCTGCCAGAGCTGCCAGTTGCCGCGCTGGGCGTCCAGCCCGCTCAGGATGTGCAGCAGCCAGGCCAGCAGACAGGCACCGGCATAGGCCAGCCACAGCCTGCGATCGGCGCGCGGCAGTGAGGGCGGGGCGTCATCGGGCATGCGCCGATCTTAGGGGCCGGTCTTCGACCGGGGCCCGCCCGCGCGACGGATTGAGCTCCGCGCGAGACGAAGTGAGGAACGAGAGGCGGGGAAAAGGGGGAGGACCAGGCAGGAGGCCTTGGCGCGCCCGGCTGGGATCGAACCAGCGACCCTTGGCTTCGGAGGCCAATACTCTATCCACTGAGCTACGGGCGCGTGAGGGCGGGATCTTACCTGACGCGCGTATCCCGGTGCCGGGCGCTCAGCCGCCCGACTGGCCGGCTGCGCCGCCGCCGGTGAGGTGGTCCTTGATGCGGTCGACGCGCCGGCCCACCGCCTTGGCGGCCGATTGCAGCGCCTCGGGCGTCACGCCCAGTTCGCGGGCCCATGCGGCCAGCCGCTCCGGCGGCTCGAGTTCCACTTCGGCCTGTGATCGAGGGTCGTGTGCGGCATCGGTGAGTCGGGACATGGGGCGCTCCTGAAGCATCGCCCGTGCTGCTGCAACCGACGTGCCGGCGCGTGGGGCAGGCCTTGCTGGCCAGCCCCGGGGTGTCAAGCCCGCTCGTTATAATCCCGCGGTTTTGCATGCTCCGCTTGCGACGCGTGCCCCCCGCGCGACTTGACGCGACCTGAGGACTCCATGAGCGACGCCCACTCTTCAGAACACGACACCGCCCACGACGCCCCGCACGAGGGCCCGATCAAGACCCCGAAGCAGCTCATCCTGGCGGTCGTGTTCGCGTTCGTGGTGCCCATCGTCGCGATCATCCTGCTGGTGAACTACGTGGCTTCCGAGCAGAAGCCCGCGGCCGGCAGCGAGGGCCTGTCGGCCGAGGCGGTCGCGCGCCGCATCCAGCCGGTGGGCACGGTGGAGGTCAAGGACGCCAGCGATGCTGCCACGCTGGCCAGCGGCGAGCAGGTCTACAACGCGCAGTGCGCCGCCTGCCACGCCACCGGCGCCGCCGGCGCGCCCAAGCTGGCCGACGCCGCGGCCTGGGGCCCGCGCCTGGGCCAAGGCTTCGATGCGCTGCTGAAGTCGGCGCTCAACGGCAAGGGCAACATGGGCCCGCAAAAGGGCGGCGACTTCAGCGACTTCGAGATCGCACGCGCGGTGGTCTTCATGGCCAACAAGGGCGGTGCGAGTTTCCCCGAGCCCAAGGCGCCGGCCGGCGGCGCCTCGGCACCGGCCGCGCAGGCCGCCACCGCCGCCGCCGCAACAGCCCCGGCTGCAGC
>JBFLWE010000136.1:0-5688 GCA_040758375.1 Pseudomonadota bacterium | reverse complement strand
GCAGCGGCCTTCTTCGCCGGCGCCTTCTTGGCGGCGGCCTTCTTCGCCGGCGCCTTCTTCGCGGCGGCCTTCTTGGCCGGAGCCTTCTTCGCCGCAGCCTTCTTCGCCGGGGCCTTCTTGGCCGCAGCCTTCTTCGCAGTTGCCATAACAATCTCCTTGATCAAGTGGCAAAGAGCACCGCACTGCTTCATGCCAGTGCAGCGATTCACCGTCCGTTGCTTTGCCCTCCAGCCTCGTGGCTTTCAGGTGCCCCGGTACGGTGAACGGGGTTGCGACCCTCGCCCGCCGTTTCTGTTGTCAGCGGTTCAAGGCTCGCGAATCTTGATCTGTCTTTTCGGCTGGAACTGCGCAGGCTTCTAGCGGCCTGTCGCTTTCAGTCCCAGCTCAGCGCGCCACCAGACTGGTACTCGATGACGCGCGTCTCGAAAAAGTTGCGCTCCTTCTTCAAATCGATCATCTCGCTCATCCACGGGAACGGGTTTTCCTCGTTCGGGAAGAGCTCTTCCAAACCGATCTGCGTGGCCCGCCGGTTGGCGATGTAGCGCAGATAGCCCTTGAACATGGAGGCGTTGAGGCCCAGCACGCCGCGCGGCATGGTGTCCTCGGCATAGCGGTACTCGAGCTCCACTGCCTTGAGGAACAACGCCTTGATCTCGGCGCGGAACTCGGGCGTCCACAGGTGGGGGTTCTCGAGCTTGATCTGGTTGATCAGGTCGATGCCGAAGTTGCAGTGCATCGACTCGTCGCGCAGGATGTACTGGTACTGCTCGGCAGCACCGGTCATCTTGTTCTGGCGGCCGAGCGCCAGGATCTGCGTGAAACCGACGTAGAAGAACAGACCTTCCATCAGGCAGGCGAAGACGATCAGGCTCTTGAGCAAGGTCTGGTCGGCATCCGGCGTGCCCGTGCGGAAGTGCGGGTCCATGATCGCGTCGATGAACGGGATCAGGAACTCGTCCTTGTCGCGGATGGACGCCACCTCGTGGTAGGCGTTGAAGATCTCGCTTTCGTCCAGGCCCAGCGACTCCACGATGTACTGGTAGGCGTGGGTGTGGATCGCTTCTTCGAAGGCCTGGCGCAGCAGGAACTGGCGGCACTCGGGCGCCGTGATGTGGCGGTAGGTGCCCAGGGTGATGTTGTTGGCGGCCAGCGAGTCGGCGGTGACGAAGAAGCCGAGGTTGCGCTTGATGATGCGGCGCTCGTCTTCGGTCAGGCCGTTGGGATCCTTCCAGGTCGCGATGTCGCGCGACATGTTGATCTCCTGCGGCATCCAGTGGTTGGCGCAGGTGGCGAGGTACTTCTCCCAGGCCCACTTGTACTTGAACGGCACCAGCTGGTTCACGTCGGTGGCGCCGTTGATCACGCGCTTGTCGGCCACGTTGACGCGGCGCGTGGACTGCGACTGCATCAACTGCGGCGCAGCAATGGCAGCAGCGGTTTGCGGACGTGCCGGAACGGCAGCTTGCAGCGCGGTGGGGACAGCGGGCTGAAGGGCAGGTTGGGGAGCGGCAGCCGCCGTCGCAAGAGGCGACGGGTGCGCGGCCCGCGCATCACGTGAAGGTTGAGGCGCGGCGCGGTTTGAAGGAGTCGTCGGTTTGACTTCGTCGTCCCAGACCAGCATCGGTGTACTTCCTAATGGTTGCGAATTATCGGAGTGTTGCGTGCAAACACCAAGCACTTCTTGACATCGAAGCGCTCTCGTTGTTGCGGTCTCGCATCGCTCTTGTCGTGATGGATGAGACGCATCGCGCGGCTTTGACGCGCCGCGCGCGCAGATCGTGCGAGCGCAGCGCGCGCACGCGTTGCGCTCGCTGCGGCCGTCTTACTGGCACGCCTCGCACGTGGGGTCGTCGATCGCGCAGAACTTGATGTCGGTGGCCGGCGTCGCGTCGTGCGCGCCGCCGTTCAGCGCGGCCATCTGCGCCTGCGCCTGCGCCGCCGCGGCATCGAGCGCCGAGACGCCGCCGGCGCTCACCGCGTTGAGCGAGCCGGCCTTCACCGTCGACTTCTCGGCATGGGTGGCGCCGATGGTGCGCAGGTAGTAGGTGGTCTTCAGGCCGCGCAGCCAGGCGAGCTTGTAGGTCTCGTCGAGCTTCTTGCCCGAGGCGCCGGCCATGTAGATGTTCAGGCTCTGCGCCTGGTCGATCCACTTCTGGCGGCGCGCGGCCGCCTCCACCAGCCACTGGGTCTCGATCTCGAAGGCGGTGGCGTACAGCGCCTTCAGCTCCTCGGGCACGCGGTCGATGCGGCGCAGCGAGCCGTCGAAGTGCTTCAGGTCCATGACCATCACGTCGTCCCACAAACCGAACTTCTTGAGGTCGCGCACCAGGTATTCGTTGATGACGGTGAACTCGCCCGACAGGTTGGACTTGACCGACAGGTTGCCGAAGCAGGGCTCGATCGACGCATCCACGCCGATGATGTTGGAGATGGTGGCCGTGGGCGCGATCGCCACGCAGTTGGAGTTGCGCATGCCGTGCTGGGCGATGCGGCCGCGCAGTGCATCCCAGTCCATGCTGCGGCTGCGGTCCACCTCGACATAGCCGCCGCGCTGCTCGGCCAGCAGGTCCAGCGAGTCGATCGGCAGGATGCCCTTGTCCCACAACGAGCCGCGGTAGCTGGAGTAGCGGCCGCGCTCCTCGGCCAGCTCGGTGCTGGCCCAGTAGGCGTAGTAGCACACGGCCTCCATCGAGCGGTCGGCGAACTCCACCGCTTCCGGGCTGGCGTAGGGAGTGCGCAGCTGGTACAGGCAGTCCTGGAAGCCCATGATCCCGAGGCCCACCGGTCGGTGGCGCAGGTTGGAATCGCGCGCCTTCTTGACCGCGTAGTAGTTGATGTCGATCACGTTGTCGAGCATGCGCATCGCGGTGGCGACGGTCTTCTTCAGCTTGGCGTGGTCGATAACCTTGGACGCGACGCCGGCGGCATCGCGTGGGCCGTCCATGAGGTGCTGCGCCAGGTTCACCGAGCCGAGGTTGCAGACGGCGATCTCGGTGTCGCTGGTGTTCAGCGTGATCTCGGTGCAGAGGTTGCTGCTGTGCACCACGCCGGCATGCTGCTGCGGGCTGCGCACGTTGCAGGCGTCCTTGAACGTGATCCAGGGGTGCCCGGTCTCGAACAGCATGGTCAGCATCTTGCGCCACAGGTCCTTGGCCGGCATGCGCTTGTAGAGCTTGATCTCGCCGCGGTCGACCTTGGCTTCGTAGGCGGTGTAGGCCTCCTCGAAAGCCTTGCCGAACTTGTCGTGCAGGTCGGGGCAGGTGCTGGGCGAGAACAGCGTCCAGTCGCCGCCTTCCATCACCCGCTTCATGAACAGGTCGGGGATCCAGTTGGCGGTGTTCATGTCGTGCGTGCGCCGGCGGTCGTCGCCGGTGTTCTTGCGCAGCTCGAGGAACTCTTCGATGTCGAGGTGCCAGCACTCCAGGTAGGCGCAGACCGCGCCTTTGCGCTTGCCGCCCTGGTTGACCGCCACCGCGGTGTCGTTGACCACCTTCAGGAACGGCACCACGCCCTGGCTCTTGCCGTTGGTGCCCTTGATGTGCGAGCCGAGCGCGCGCACGCGGGTCCAGTCGTTGCCCAGGCCGCCGGCGAACTTGGACAGCAGCGCGTTCTCTTTCAGCGCTTCGTAGATGCCGTCCAGGTCGTCGGCCACGGTGGTGAGGTAGCAGCTCGACAGCTGCGAGCGCTGGGTGCCGGAATTGAACAGCGTGGGCGTGCTGCTCATGAAGTCGAAGCTGGACAGCACCTCGTAGAACTCGATGGCGCGCGCCTCGCGGTCGATCTCGTTGAGCGCCAGGCCCATGGCCACGCGCATGAAGAATGCCTGCGGCATCTCGATGCGGGTGCCGTGCACGTGCAGGAAGTAGCGGTCGTACAGCGTCTGCAGGCCCAGGTAGTCGAACTGCAGGTCGCGCTCGGCCTTGAGCGCGGCGCCCAGCCGGGCCAGGTCGTACTGCAGCAGCTTCTCGTCCAGCAGCTCGGCTTGCACGCCCTTCTTGACGAACAGCGGGAAGTACTCGGCATAGCGGCCCTGCATCTCGGCCTGGGTGACCTCTTCGCCCAGGATCTCCTTGCGGATGGTGTGCAGCAGCAGCCGTGCCGTGGCCCGCGTGTAGCCCGGGTCCTTCTCGATCAGCGTGCGCGCGGCGAGGATGGCCGCCTTGTACACCTCGTCGATCGGCACGCCGTCGTACAGGTTGCGGCGCGTCTCCGCGAGGATGGGCTCGGGCTTGACGTCGGCGCCCAGGCCTTCGCAGGAGGATTCGATCAGCGCCTGCAGCCTGGGCAGGTCGAGCGGCATGCGCTGGCCGCCGTCGATGACGAAGAACTGCGGCTGCTCGGCCGGCTGCTGGACCACGCCCTGCCTGGCGCGCTCCTGCGCGCGACGCTCGCGGTACAGCACGTAGGCGCGCGCCACCTCGTGGTGGCCGCCGCGCATCAGGCCCAGTTCCACCTGGTCTTGCACGTCCTCGATGTGGAAGGTGCCCCCGCCCGGACGCGAGCGCAGCAGCCCGCGCACCACCGCCTCGGTGAGCTGGTCCACCGTCTCGCGCACGCTGGCCGACGCCGCACCTTGCGTGCCGTGCACCGCGAGGAACGCCTTCATCAGCGCCACCGCGATCTTGTTCGGCTCGAAGGACACCACCGCGCCGTTGCGGCGGATGATCTGGTAGCCGGCGTAGGCCGAGGCCGACGTGGTGGAGGCAAGCGGCGCGTCGTCCGTGATCACGGCGGACGGCGAGGCGACACGGGTGGCGACAGTCTGCATGGAGGGCCCTTCTCTTCCTTCTCGAAAAACAGTCAGACGCCCGGGCGCTCGCGCGGCCCGGGGCAACGATTCGGTTTACGGCTTCGTTGTGGTTGTTGCGACGGCAGCGCCGCCGCAGCCGGCTCGGCGCCTCGCAAGGCGCGTGCCGTCGTGTGTGGACAAGCCTGTGGAGATTCGGTGAAGTGCACGTGGATCGCGGGAGTCGATCGGGACACTAGATCTAGAGCACCGCAGGACTTTAGACACTACGTATAGCGTACCCTATAGAGCATTCCCTCATTGAAGAAGCCGAGCGAAGCCCGGGCGCATCGCAGCCCTTGCCTTGCCCTTCGGCGCCTTCTTGGTTAGGGAAACATCGCGCGCGGCCAGCCCAGCGCGGCCTGCAGCGCGGCCCAGTCGAAGCCTGGGCCGGGGTCGATCTTGCGGCCGGGTGCCACGTGTTCGTGGCCCACCACTTCGCGTACCGGATAGGCCGCGCGCACGGCCTGCAGCAAGGGCGCCAGCGCGGCGTACTGCGCCGGCTCGAAGGTCTGGCCTTCCAGCCCCTCCAGCTCGATGCCGATGGAGAAGTCATTGCAGTTGTCGCGGCCGCGCCACCGCGACTGGCCGGCATGCCACGCACGCGCATCGCATGAGACGAATTGCACGGTCTGGCCGTTGCGCCGCAACAGGAAGTGGGCCGAGACCTGGAGCCCGCGGATCTGCTGGTAGTAGGGATGCGCGTCCCAGTCGAGCCGGTTCATGAACAGCTGCTCGATCGCGTCGCCGCCGTACTGCCCCGGCGGCAGGCTGATCGAATGCAGCACCACCAGGTCGATGGTTGCCCCCTGCGGCCGCGGTCCGAAATTGGGCGACGGACAGGCGCGGGCACCCCCCCACCACCCGTCCCGCCAACCGGGTTGCATGAACCGGCCGCCTCA
>JBFLWE010000135.1:0-5834 GCA_040758375.1 Pseudomonadota bacterium | reverse complement strand
CGGCAACGCCAGCGCCGCCGCCGCCACCCACGACAGCGGCTCGCGCCGCAGCACGCGCGCGCCGGCCGGCGGCTGCGCGGCCGACAGCACGGCCAGGTCCATCTCGCCCGCCTGCCACAGCCGCTGCAGCTGCGCCGACGTGGCCCACAGCAGTTCGAGGCGGCGCCCCTGCGCGAGCCCGTCGAGCAGCGCCAGCAGCCCCTGCAGGCGCTGCGGGAAGAAATACTCGCTCAGCCCGACGCGCAGCACGCCGGGCTCGGCCTGCGGCCGCAGCGCGGCCTGCGCCTCGGCCTGCAGCGCGAGCAGGCGCTGCGCATAGGGAAGGAAGCGTTCGCCCTCGGCGGTGAGCGCGAGCCAGCGCGTCGTGCGCTCGACCAGGCGGACGCCGAGCGCAGCCTCGAGCTGCCGCAGGTGCGTGCTGACGGCCGACTGTACGCGGTGCACCTCGCGCGCGGCGGCGGTGACCGAGCCGCCGCGCGCGATCGCGACGAAGCTGTGCAGCCAGGCGGGGTCGAGGTGATTCATCTGGGTTTGCGATGACTGCGTGCAGATTGTTCTGCTTCACGGCACGATGCTCGGCCCCTACAGTGGACACGTCAAGCCCTGACCGGAGAAACGCGATGCCCCTGGTGACCCTGACGGTGCGCAAGCCCAAGACCGAAGCGTTCAAGACGCGCGTGCTCGACGCCGTGCATGCCGCGCTGGTGTCCACCGGGGTGCCGGCGGACGACCGCTTCCAGCGCGTGCTGGAGCTGGACGCCGCCGATTTCCGCTTCGATCCCGGCTACCCCGATGCCGCGAGGCCGCGCGGCGACGACTTCGTGCTGATCGAGGTGCTGTGGTCGGCCGGCCGCAGCGTCAAGCTCAAGCGCCAGCTGCTGGCGCATCTGATGGCCTCGCTGTCCGAGGCCGGCCTGGACCCCGAGCACGTGATGGTGTGCTTCAAGGAGACGACCTGGGAGAACTGGTCGTTCGCCGGCGGCCGCCTGCTGCACGCCTGAGCGCGGCGCCGCTCACACACCCCCGGCCGGCACGCCGGCCAGCAGCGCCGCGTTGCCGCCGGCCGCCGCCGTGTTGATGGTCAGCGTCTGCTCGGCGCAGAAGCGATAGCGCTGGCGCGGGTCCAGCGCCTCGTCCGCGCCGATCACCGGCACGATCGCACCCGGGCGCTGGGCGAGGCGGCGCCAGACCGTCCGCGCCTGCGCCGGATCGAGCACGCACACGCCGGCCAGCTCGGGCTGTGCCAGCAGCGCGTCCAGCGCCTCGGCCGGCGCCGTCTGCACCGCGGCACCCGCCGGCGCGGCGGCACCGACCAGCACGGCCTGGTTGCCGGCCTGCAGCAGCGGGCGCAGCGCGGCCTCCAGCGCCTGCGGCGACGCACCCTGCGCCAGCACGAGGAAGCGACCGCGCGGATGCAGCCGCAGCTCGTTGCTCTCGCCGGTGGGCCCGGGCAGCGCGCAGGGGGCGAGCCAGTCGCCCTCGGGCACGGGCGCGCCGGCTTGCGGCTGCACGAAGCGCCACAGGTAGTGCGGGCCGCCGGCCTTGGGGCCGGTGCCCGAGAGTCCTTCGCCGCCGAAGGGCTGCACCCCCACCACCGCGCCGATCATGTTGCGGTTGACGTAGACGTTGCCGATGCGCGCGCGCGCGGCCAGCTTCAACGCACGCGAGTCGATGCGCGTCTGGATGCCGAAGGTCAGGCCGTAGCCCAGTGCGTTGATCTGGTCCACCACGCCTTCGGGCTCACCGCTCCAGCGCACGACGTGCAGCACCGGGCCGAAAATCTCCTGCTGCAGCTCGGCGATGCGGCCGATCTCGAAGGCCACCGGCGCGATCAGGCGCGGCAGGTCCGCGGCCACCGTCGCCTCGCCGAGCAGCCGGGCCTCGCGTTTCAGGCGCTGCACGTTCGCGCGCAGGCTCTGGTGCGCCTCGTCGTCGATCACCGGCCCGACGTCGGTGTCCAGCCGCGCGGGATCGCCCACCACCAGCTCGGCCATCGCGCCGCGCAGCATCTCGATCACGCCGTCGGCGATGCTTTCGTGCAGGCACAGCAGGCGCAGCGCGCTGCAACGCTGGCCCGCGGAGCGGAAGGCGCTCATCACCACCGCGTCCACCACCTGTTCGGCCAGCGCCGAAGAGTCCACCACCATCGCGTTCAACCCGCCGGTCTCGGCGATCAGCGGCACCACCGGGCCCTCCTTGGCGGCCAGCGTGCGGTCGATGATCCTGGCCACCTGGGTCGAGCCGGTGAAGCACACGCCGGCCGTGCGCGGGTCGGCCACCAGCGCGGCGCCCACGGTCTCGCCCGGGCCGTGCAGCAGCGCCAATGCATCGGCCGGCACGCCGGCCTCGTGCAAAAGGGCCACCATGCGCTGCGCCACCGCGGGCGTCTGTTCCGCCGGCTTGGCGGCCACCGTGTTGCCGGCGGCCAGCGCGGCCACCACCTGGCCGCCGAAGATGGCGAGCGGGAAGTTCCAGGGGCTGATGCAGACGAACACGCCGCGGCCGCTGCGGCCGGGCAGCTCGTCGGCCGCCTGCTGCGCGTAGTAGCGCAGGAAGTCCACCGCCTCGCGCACCTCGGCCACGGCATCGCCCAGGGTCTTGTGGGCCTCTTTCACCAGCAGGCCGCAAAACTCGGGCATGCGCGCCTGCAGCGCATCGGCCGCACGCCGCAGCACGGCCGCGCGCTCGGCCACGGGGCGCGCGTTCCAGGCTTCGAAGCCCGACTGCAGCCGCGCCATCGCGGCCTCGATGTCGGCCGGCGTGGCCTCGGCCACCACCGGCACCGCCGTGCCGGCCAGCGCCGCCTGCAGCGGCTGGCGCTGTGCCAGGCAGGCGAGGTCCACGCCCATCGAGTTGCGACGCGAAGGCCCGTACAGGTCCACCGGCAGCGGCAGCGAGGGCAGCGCCTGCATCGCCGCCAGCGGCGAGGCGAGCAGCGCATCGACGCTCACCTGCTCGTCGGCGAGCTGGTGCACGAAGGACGAGTTGGCGCCGTTCTCCAGCAGCCGGCGCACCAGGTAGGCAAGCAGGTCGCGGTGTTCGCCCACCGGGGCGTACACGCGGCACGGCACCTGCGTGCGGTCCAGCACCTCGCGGTAGACACTTTCGCCCATGCCGTGCAGGCGCTGCATCTCGAAAGGCGCGTCGGCCGCCTGCGCCATCTGCAGGATGGCCGCGATGGTGCCGGCGTTGTGCGTGGCGAACTGCGGGTAGATCACGTCCTTGTGCGCCAGCAGCGCGCGCGCGCAGGCCAGGTAGGAGATGTCGGTGTGCTGCTTGTGCGTGAACACCGGGTAGCCCGGCAGTCCCATCTCCTGCGCGCGCTTGACCTCGCCGTCCCAGTACGCGCCCTTGACCAGCCGCACCATGAAGCGCAGGCCATGGGCGCGCGCGATGCGCGCCACCTCGTCCACCACCGCCAGCGCGCGCGTCTGGTAGGCCTGCACCGCCAGGCCGAAGCCGTGCCAGCGCGGAAACGCCGCGGCCACGCGCGCGGCCAGCGCGTCCAGCACTTCGAGCGAGAGCTCGAGGCGGTCGCTTTCTTCGGCGTCGATCGTCAGGTTCATGTTGGCGCGCGCGGCCCGCTCGATCAGCGACCACACGCGCGGCAGCAGCACCGCGAACACGCGCTCGCGCTGCAGCTCCTCGTAGCGGGTGAACAGCGCCGAGAGCTTGATAGAGATGCCGTCGGCCGCTTCGCACGAGGCCGCCACGCGCCCGCCGGCGATGGCGTCGATCGCCTGCGCGTAGGCGGCGTGGTAGCGCTCGGCGTCGCGCTCGGTGCGTGCGCCCTCGCCCAGCATGTCGTACGAGAAGCGCAGGCTGCCCGAGGCGCCGCGCCGCTGCGCCTGGGCCTCGCCCATCGCCTCGGCGATCGTGCGGCCGAGCACGAACTGCCGGCCCAGCAGCTGGATGGCGCGCACGGTGGCCGCCACCACGGTCTTCGCACCCAGCCGGCTGAGCAGACCGCCGGCGCCCTCGGCGTCGGGCAGGAACTTCTTGGACAGTTCGATCGCGCTGGCCGACAGGCTGGCCAGCATCTTGTGCGGTCCGTCACCGCCGCCTTCGAAGTGGGCGCGCCCGAGCTGGTCGGCGGTGAGCGCGATCGCGGTCTCGGCGTCGGGCACGCGCAGCAGCGCTTCTGCCAGGCGCATCAATGCCAGCCCTTCGGCGCTGGAGATCGGGTACTCGCGCAGCAGCGATTCCATGGCCCAGAACGGCGCCGGCTTCTCGCGCACCGCCTGCACCCAGGGCTGCGCCATCGCCGACACGGCTGCCCAGTCGAGCCGGCCTTGCAGCGACTTCAGCGAGGCCTGCACCACCTCGGCCTCGGCGCGATAGGGAAACGGCAGCCGGGCGCGCGGCGGCGGCGGGTTGAAGCTGGGGGCGCTCATGGACGGCTCCGTCGATTTGGATGATCGTGCAGCATAGGCGGCCCAGATCAGCAAGAGATTCGGAGTTTTTTACATGCTCATGGATAATCCACTCCCCATGGACACCTCCGACCCGGGCGCTTCATCCGGCGCCTCATCTGGCGCCTTGGGCCCGCGCGGCGAACGCGGCATCGACAAGATCGACGCCCGCATCCTGCGCGTGCTGCAGAAAGACGGCCGCATCTCCAACCTCAAGCTGGCGGAGACGGTGCACCTGTCGCCCACCGCGGTGCTGGAGCGCGTGAAGCGGCTCACGCGCGAGGGCTACATCCTGGGCTACGAGGCGCGGCTCAACCCGACCAAGCTGGGCGCGGGCATGCTGGTGTTCGTGGAGGTACTGCTCGACCGCACCGCGCCGGACGTGATGGACACGTTCCGCGCGGCGGTGCAGGCGCGGCCCGAGATCCTCGAATGCCATCTGGTGGCCGGCGGATTCGACTACCTCATCAAGACACGCGTGGCCGACATGAGCGCCTACCGCGAGATGATCGCCTCGGTGATCTGGAGCCTGCCGGGCGTGCGCGAGACGCGCACCTACACGGTAATGGAAGAGGTGAAGAACACCACCGTGCTGCCGCTGTAGCGGCCTCAAATCCGAAGATTCTTCGGCGCGCGGCAGCCAAGTCCGTCACAAGCCGGGCGGCCGCTGCGGCACCGTAGCGGGCGTGAGCGCACCGCTGGCCATCGACGACACCGACGCACGCATCCTGCGCCTGCTGCAGGACGACGCACGCATGCCCAACCTGGCGCTGGCCAAGGCGGTGAACCTGTCGCCCGCGGCCGCGCACGAGCGCGTGCGCCGGCTCACGCGCGAGGGCTTCATCCTCGGCTACGAGGCGGTGCTCAACCCGGCGCTGCTGGGCAGCGGGCTGCTGGTGTTCGTGGAGGTGCAGCTCGACGCGATGGGCGTGGGCCTGCATGCGGCCTTCAAGAAGGCGGTGCATGCGCGCCCCGAGATCCTCGAGTGCCACGAGGTCGCGGGCAACTTCGACTACCTGATCAAGACGCGCGTGGCCGACATGGCCGCCTATCGCGAGCTGGTCGCGCGCGTGGTGTGGTCGCTGCCGGGCGTGCGCGGCGTGCGCACCTATGCGGCGATGGAAGAGCTGAAAAGCACCGCCAAGATCCCCTTGTAGCCGGCGCGCAAAAAAGGGCGCCCCGCAGGGCGCCCTGTCAAGCTCCTGCTCCTGGTGGCAGGTCGGGTCTACCAACAACTCAGTTCAGCGGCACCTTCTTGCCGTCCTTGTAGGTGTACAGGGTCATGGCGGGGTTCCTCAGCTCGCCGTTGGGCTCGAACTGCACCTTGGCGGTCACGCCCTGGTAGTTGGTCTTCGCCAGGCAAGGCAGGTACACCTTCGGGTCGGCCGACTTGCACTCCTGCATGGCGTTGACCAGCACGTG
>JBFLWE010000134.1:0-5943 GCA_040758375.1 Pseudomonadota bacterium | reverse complement strand
CTCACCCAAGCTGTCGCTGATCGCCGGGCCATGGTCGAAGACCGAAGTGTTCTTCAACGCAGGCCGCGGCTTCCACAGCAACGACGCGCGCGGCACGGTGGCACGCGTCGACACCGGCGGCACGTCCACCGACCCGGTGCCCGGCCTTGCCAAGAGCCGCGGCCTCGAGCTGGGGCTGCGCAGCGAACGGCTGCCCGGCCTGCAAAGCTCCCTGGCGCTTTGGCGGCTGGATCTCGACTCCGAACTCGTCTTCATCGGTGATGCCGGCAGCACCGAAGCCAGCGCCGCCAGCCACCGCCGCGGCATCGAGTGGAACAACCACTGGCGCTTCGCGCGCGAATGGCTGCTCGACCTGGACCTGGCCGCCTCGCGCGCCCGCTACCGCCCCACGCCCGGAGGCGGCGGCACCCGCGTGCCCGGCGCGGTCAACCGCGTCGCCTCGCTGGGCCTCACCTGGCTCGGCGAAGGCCCGTGGTTCGGCCAGTTCCAGCTGCGACACTTCGGCCCTCGCGACCTGGTTGAAGACGGAAGCCAGCGCTCGCGCGGGACCACGCTGGCGAGCCTGCGCACCGGCTGGCGGCCGGCACCGGGCAAGACGCTGACGCTGGACGTGTTCAATCTCTTCGACCGGCGCGCCAGCGACATCGACTACTTCTATGAATCGCGGGCGGTGCCCGGCGGCGAGGCCCGAGCGGATCGCCATTTCCACCCGGTGGAGCCGCGCAGCGCACGGCTGACGTTCAACCTGCAGTGGCGGTGAAGCCACCCCCTTACAGCACCACTTTCACCATCGGATGCGCCGTGAGCGCCCGGTAGAGATCGTCGAGCTGCTCCCGGCTGGTGGCGGTGATGGTGATGGTGACGCCCAGGTAGTTGCCACCGCTGCTGGGCCGCATCTCCACCGTGGCCGGGTCGAAGCCGGGGTCGAACTGCAGCGCCACCTCCACGATGGCCTGCGCGAAGCCGTCGACGTTGGCGCCCATCACCTTGATCGGAAAGGCGCTGGGGTATTCGATCAACGATTCGTCGGGTCTCATATCGATTGCTGCAGCTTGGCGCGCTGGTAGGCCTCGTACAGCCGCGCGTACACCGGGCCGGGCTTGCCGCGCAGCGCGCCGTGGCCCACCGGCTCGCCGTCGATCAGCGTGACCGGCAGCACCTCCTTGGTGGCCGAGCTCAGCAGCACTTCGTCGGCCGCCAGCACGTCGGCTTCGGTGATGGGCCTCAGGTTGTAGGCGATGCCCTCCTCCTCGCACAGCTCGCGCAGCAGTTCCACGCGAATGCCTTCCAGCAACAGCTCGCTCTTGGGCGGACCGAGCAAGGCACCTTCGTGCACGGTCCACACGTTGCTGGCAGAGGCTTCGGTGAGGTACCTGATGCCGTTGGCCGCCTCCCGGAACAGAATGGTCTCCACCGCGCCCTTGTCGGCCGAGACCTGGCGCGCGAGCACGTTGCCCAGCAAGGAAATGCTCTTGATGTCGCCGCGCTCCCAGCGGAAGTCGCGCGCGGTCACGCAGGCCACGCCGCGGTGGCGCTGCTCCGCAGTGGCCGGGCGCTGCGGGCTGGCCATGATGAACACCGTGGGCGCGATGTCGGTCGGCATCACATGGTCGCGCAGCGCCACCCCGCGCGTGACCTGCAGGTAGAGGAACTGGTCTTCCGCCGGCTGCGCCTGCACCACATGGCGGCAGCGCTCCAGCCACTCGGCTTCGGCATGCGGATTGCGCATGCGCACCTTGGCCAGGCCGCGCGCCAGGCGCGCCATGTGTTCCTCGAAGCGGAACAGGCGCCGGCCATAGACCGGGATGCCTTCGTACACCCCGTCACCGAAGATGAATCCGCGATCGAGTACCGACACCCTGGCCTGGTTCAGCGGCAGGTACTCACCGTTCAGGTAGCACAGGGTGTCGGGTAGGGACTGCATCGCGAACTCCCCCGGGAAGCAACCGGACCAGCTTACTTGATCCAGAGCCGCAAGGCATCCCAGGCGCGACCGAGGATGCCCGCCTGCTCCACCGGCTCCATCACCACCAGCGGCACCTCGGCCACCAGCGTGCCGCCCGTGGTGCTGACCTTGATGGTGCCCACGCGCTGGCCCTTGGCCAGCGGCGCCACCAGCGGGTCGGTTCGCTGCACTTCGGTCTTGAGCTTGTCGCCTTCGCCGCGCGGCACGGTGGCGAACACCGACGACGCCGCGCCCAGCTTGGCCTGCTCGACCACGCCCTTCCACACCGGCGGCGTGGCGATGGGCTTGGCGGCGTCGAACAGCTTCACCGAGTCCCAGGCCGCGAAGCCCCAGTTCAGCAGCTTCTGGCTTTCGGTGGCCCGCGCCTCGCGCGAGGCGGTGCCCATCACCACGCTGAGCAGGCGGCGCTTGCCATTGGGGAAGTCGCGCTGCGCGCTCGACACCAGGCAGTAGCCGGCCGCATCGGTGTAACCGGTTTTCATGCCGTCCACCGTGGGGTCGCGGCGCAGCAGCAGGTTGCGGTTGTCCTGCCGGATGTTGTTGTACTTGTAGTCCCTCACCGAGTACAGCGGGTAGAACTCGGGATGCTCGCGGATGATGTGGGCAGCGATCACCGAGATGTCGCGCGCGCTGCTGCGGTGGCCGGCCTCGGTCATGCCGGTCACGTTCTTGAAGCTGGTGTTCTTCAGCCCCCAGGCCTGGGCCTGGCGGTTCATCATCGCGACGAAGTTCTCCACCGTGCCGCCCACCGCCTCGGCCAGCGCCACCGAGGCGTCGTTGCCCGACTGCACGATCACGCCGTGCAGCAGCTCGTTGACCGTGGGCGTCATCGTGGTGTCGATGAACATCAGCGAAGGGTCGCCCTTGCGCTCGTTCCAGGCACGCACCGACACCGGCACCTTCTGCTCCAGCGTGAGCTTCTTTTCCTTCAGCGCGTTGAAGGCCAGGTAGGCCGTCATCAGCTTGGTCAGCGAAGCCGGGTCGTTGGGCGTGTCGGCGTCGCGCTCGGCCAGCACGCGGTTGCTGTTGAGGTCCACCAGGATGTAGTTGCGCGCCGCCACCTCGGGGGGCTGCGGGGCCTGCGCCCAGGCACAAAGGCTGCCGGCCGCGGTCAGCACGAAAGCGATCAGTCGTTTCATCAGTCGTGAGAAGGGATTGACGGGGCGCCTCAGGCGGCAAAGGCCCTCAGCACCAGGGATTTCAGCAGCGACAGCTGCCCGTGGAAGAAGTGGCCCACGCCGGGGATCACCATCACCGGCAGGGTTTGCGGGCGGGCCCAGTCGAGCGTGGCCTGCAGCGGCACCACCTCGTCGGCCTCGCCGTGGATGACCAGCGTGTCCTGCGGCACCGCCGCCACCTGGAAGTTGGAGGTCGCAGGCCCCACCAGCACCAGGCGTTCGGCCTTTTCGCCCTCGGGCAGCCGCTCGGCCGCGCGCGAGGCGACATAGGCGCCGAAGGAGAAGCCGCCCAGCACCAGGCGCTCGTGGTGGCCCGGCTGTGCCGGCTTGCGAGAGGCGGCGATCACCGCCAACGCATCGTCGATCTCGCCGCGGCCTTCGTCCCAGGCACCGGCGGAGCCGCCCACGCCGCGGAAGTTGAAGCGCACGCTGCGCCAGCCGAGCTGTACGAAGGCCCGCGCCAGCGTCTGCACCACCTTGTTGTCCATGGTGCCGCCATGCTGCGGATGGGGGTGGCACAACACCACCAGCCCCTTGGCCTGCCCCTGCGGCGGCGCGTCGACCGCGCAGGCGATGGCGCCGGCCGGGCCTGGAACCTGCACGCGCTCGGTCTGTGCGTTCATCGGCCGAAAGCGCCGCTTCAGCGCCCGACGTGAGGCGGCAGCAGCAGGCGCTCGACCACCTCGCCGTTCTTCAGGTGCGACTCGACGATCTCGTCGATGTCGTGCTGGTCGACGTAGGTGTACCAGACTGCCTCGGGATAGACCACCGCCACCGGACCGCCGGCGCAGCGGTCGAGGCAGCCGGCCTTGTTGACCCGCACCCCGCCCGGACCCGCCAGCCCGGCGGCCTTGACGCGCGCCTTGCAATGCGCGAACGCGCCTTCGGCATCGTGTTGCGCGCAACTCGCCTCGTCTTCGCGGCGGTTGAGGCAGAAGAAGATGTGGTGCTGGTAGTAGCTGTTCATGGTGAGCGCGGCAGTGTCGCACATGGAGTTGCGGCGAGCCCGATGGTTCCCCTGTGTGCACGAGGTGTTGCCCGGCTCCTGCACGCTACTCGCTGCCCGCGCGCGCGCCCAGGCGCAGCAGCAGCCAGCCCATCGCCGCATAGGGCCACAACCAGCCGACCCACTGTGCCAAGCCGTGGAACCGGATGAAGCGGCCCTGCTGCCAGGCGAGCAGGCTCTCGGCGTAGTAGGGATCCACCGGCGCCTGCGCCACCAAGGCCACGAGCGCCGTCAACGCCACCAGCGCCAGCGCTGCCATGAGCCGGCGCCCTAGCCAGGCCGTGGCGGCAGCCAACACCAGGCCGGCCAGCAGCGCCGGCATCGTGGGCGGCGTCATCCACGTCAATGCATTGGCGGGGCCGAAGTTCAGCGCGGTGGACAAGGTGGTGGTGGCAAAACCCACCGCGGCCAGTCCGGCGGACATCACGATGCGCCTGGAGCCGGGACGCATGGCCGAATGCGCCAGCCAGCAGGGGCCCAGCAGGCCCAACAGGATCGCCAGCCACTCCGACAGCGGGCTGAGTGGCGGCACGTCGGCGGCTGCGGCCAGCCAGGCCGAGGCCTCGGCGGCCCACGGCGTGTCGGCCAGCGCCGCCTCGGCCAGCTCGCGCAGCGCCACCGCCACCTGCCCCAGCGCCAACGGCACCGGCGTGGGGAACAACAACGCCACCGGCCACAACAGCAGCAAGGCACGCGCCCCAGCACTCCCGCCGGAGAACCAGCGGTCGCGCAAGGCCTGCCAGCGGTCGAGCTGCCCCGAGCCGTGCAGCAGCGCCGCCAGCGAGGCCCCCAGACCCGCACCCGCGCTGTTCAGGCCCCAGTCCAGGCGCGACGGCACGCGCGCGGGCAGAAAGTTCTGCAGCACTTCGAGCCCGAACGACAGCGCCCCCGGCCCCGCCACGCCCACCGCCAGCGCCGGCACCGTGGACCAGCCGCTGCGCAAGGCCGCCAGGCAGACCAGCGCCCCCAGCGGCAAGTAGCCCACGAGATTGGCAAACAGGTCGAAGCGTGGAAAGTACGCCGGCCACGGCAGCCCCATCAGCTGCAGCAGCGCATGGCCGGGCGGCCAGCGCCAATCGGTGAACGGGTACAGGCTCGCATAGGCCACCAGCGCGGCGAATGCCAGCGCGAGGGGAACGGCCGAGCTGCGGGGGGCACGCGCCATCGCCGGCGCTCAGAAGGGCTTGACCACCACCAGCACCACGATGGCCGCGAACAGCAACACCGCGGATTCGTTGAACACGCGGAACCAGCGATCGCTGCGCTGGTTCGCCAGCTGCTCGAAGCGCCTGAGCAGGCTGCGGCAGGCATGGTGGTACCCGATCACGCCGAGCACCAGCACCAGCTTGGCATGCAGCCACCCGCTGCCGGGGCCACGGCCGACGCCGTAATACAGCCACAGCACCAGCCCCAGCACCAGCGCCGGCACCATGAGAAGGCTGCTGAACCGATAGAGCCGCCGCGCCATCAACAGCAGCCGCTCGCGCTCTGCATGGCTGTCAGGCGGCACCATCGCCAGGTTGACGAAGATCCGCGGCAGGTAGAACAGCCCCGCAAACCAGGCCGCGACGAAGACGACGTGAAACGCCTTGACCCAAAGGTATCCGTGCATCGCGGGATTATGTGGGCCCCCGGCCGCCCGGCGGCCGCCCCCCGAGGGGGCTGCAATCCGCGACCGGGAAACCCGGATCGCGGATTGGGCGCTATGTGCGATCGCCCCTGGCCGCTGTCGCGGCCTGTCCCAGGGGGACTCCCGCCCCTTGGGGGCGGGTGGGGGTGGGGCTCCATGACAC
>JBFLWE010000133.1:0-5976 GCA_040758375.1 Pseudomonadota bacterium | reverse complement strand
CGCCGCCCGCACCCAGGGCGGCGCGCCGCACCCCGGGCCGTTCGACGTGTGCCATGCGGGGCTCGCCCTGCGCGCGGTGCTGTACGTGCAGGGCGTGCTGGCGGTGGGCTGCCTGTTGGCGGCGGTGAGCTGGTCGCATGCGCTGTCGCTGCTGGGGCCGGTGGTGTTTGCCGGCCTGTTCGGCACGCTGGGCTGGCTGCTGGGCGTTTGCGCCGCGCGCCAGGCGCTGGCCAAGGCGCCGACGGCGTTGCGCGCGGGCTTCGTGCTCGGCCTGGGCGCGCTGTGCGCGGTGGCCGGGCGCGCGATGCTGCTGCCTTTCGAGCTGGTCGAGATGCCGGCGGTGCGCTGGATCGGCGTGGCCGGCGCCGGCGCCTTGCTGGCGGCCTCGCTGTGGGCCTGGCTGGTGCTGCGCGTGCGCTCGCGCCTGCCGGCCGAGGCCACGGCGCGGCTGGCCGAGCTGCAGTCGCGCATCCGCCCGCACTTCCTGTTCAACACGCTCAACACCGCGGTGGCGCTGGTGCGGGTGGATCCGGCACAGGCCGAGAACGTGCTGGAAGACCTGGCCCAGCTGTTCCGCATGGCGCTCGAAGACCATGGCCAGGCGGTCACGCTGACCGAAGAGCTGGACCTGGTGCAGCGCTACCTGGCGATCGAGCAGCTGCGCTTCGGCGACCGGCTGCGCCTGCGCTGGGAGGTGGACGAGGCGGCGGGAGGGGCCAAGCTGCCGCCGCTGCTGCTGCAGCCGCTGGTGGAGAACGCGGTGCGCCACGGCATCGAGCCCTCGCCCGAAGGCGGCGAGATCGGCGTGCGCACGCGGGTGCGCCGCGGGCAGGCGGTGGTGACCATCGTCAACACCCTGCCGTCGCAGCCGTCCACGCCGGGCCATGGCATTGCGCTGAAGAACGTGCGCTCGCGCCTGAAGCTGCTGCACGACGTGGCGGGCCAGATGGTGGCCGGGCCCGACGGCGAACGCTGGCGCGTGCAGATCGAGGTGCCGTTGTGACCCACCCCCGGAGCGCCTTCGGCGCTTCCCCCTCAAGGGGGCGCCACCAGCAGACCGGTGGAGCCGGATCTGCGGTGGCCGCTAGGCGGCGGCGGGCCAATGCGATGCCTGTTCCCTTCAGGGAGATCGAATGCTGAAGGTGCTGATCGTCGACGACGAGCCGCTGGCGCGGCTGCGGCTGCGCACGCTGCTGGGCGAATGCCCGCAGCCGGAGAACGAGGTGGTGGGCGAGGCCGGCGACGCCGCGCAGGCGCTGCAGTGGCTGGGCACGCACGAGTGCGACCTGGTGCTGCTGGACGTGCACATGCCGGGCCTGGACGGCACGCAGCTCGCGGCCGAGCTGAAACAGCGCCGCCGTGCGCCCGCGGTGGTGTTCGTGACCGCGTATGCGGAACATGCGCTCGCGGCCTTCGAGCTCGATGCGGTGGACTACCTCACCAAGCCCGTTCGGCGCGAGCGCCTGCAGGCGGCGCTGCAACGCGTGGAGCAGCGCCGCCAGGCGCGCCCGCCGGCGCCGCTGGACGACAGCCAGGTGCTGGTGATCAGCGAGCGCGGGCGTGTGCTGCGCCTGCCGCTGGACGAGGTGCTGTACCTGAAGGCCGAGCTGAAATACGTGACCCTGCGCACCGCCAACCGCAGCTACGTGCTCGACGAGGCGCTGAGCGAGCTGGAGCAGCGCCTGGGCGAGCGCTTCCTGCGCGTGCACCGCAATGCGCTGGTGGCCAAGCAGGCGGTGCGGGCGCTCGAGCGCCGCGCCGTGGCCGGCGGCGACGAAGACGGCGGCGAGATCGGCTGGGCGGTGCAGGTGGCGCCGCTGGGCGAGTGGCTGGCGGTGTCACGCCGGCAGGTCAGCGCGGTGCGCGAGGCGCTGGCCGCCGGCAACCGCTGAGCCCGTTCCGTCGCGTCGTGTCTTGTCTCGGCGCGCGCACCGGGCGCGGGTGTTCAGCCGCGCAGCCGGCGGTAGATCGCCGCGCGCAGGTCGTCGGGAAAGCGCCCCATCATCCCGGCGATGGCGGTGTTGGTCAGCGTGACCATCGTCAGCGACTGCGCCGCGTCGACCAGCCAGCAGTGGCCGTACACGCCGCCCCACTGCCAGGCACCGGCCGAGTGCGGCACCTGGGCCCGCGCGGGGTCGAGCAGCACCGCGCCACCATAGCCGAAGCCCCAGCCGGGCCCTTGCAGGTCGATGGGCAGGGCGCCGGTCTGGTTGTGCCGCATCGCGCGGCTCCAGGCCGGGGGCAGCAGCAGGCCGTTGTCGCTGCGCAGCGACTCGAAGAATGCCAGCATTTCGCCGGCCGTGCCCACCATGCCGCCGCCGCCCGAAGGGTAGGAGCCGGCGGCGAACACACGCGAGGGCACGAAGCGCGTCTTCAGATCGGGGAAGGCCGGGTCGCCGATCACCTCGTCGGCCTCGCGCATGCGCCGCGGCACCGGCTGGTCGTCGGCGTAGGGCGTGGCCAGCCGCGCGGCATCGCGCAGCGCAAAGCCGGTGTCGCGCCAGCCCAGCGGCTCGCCCACGAGCTGGTGCACCACCTCGGGCAGCGCGTGCCCGGTGGCCGCCTCGATCGCGCCGGCCAGCACGTCGAGCCCCAGCGAATAGCGCCAGCCTTCGCCCGGCCTGAACGCCAGCGGCACCTGCGCCAGGCGCCGCAGGTTCTCGTGCAGCCCCAGGCCCGGCTGGTCCAGCCCGTCGGACACCCGCGCGGCATGGAAGGCGCTGCCGGGCGGTTCGAGGAAGCCGTAGCTCAGGCCCGCGGTATGGGTCAGCAGGTGCTTCAGGCGGATCTCGGGCGTGCTGCCGTCGGGCAGCCGCGGCCTGAAGTCGGGCAGCCAGCGCGTGACCGCATCGTCCAGCGAGAGCCGGCCGCCGTCCACCAGGGCCAGAAACGCCGCCGACACCACCGGCTTGGTCAGCGAGGCGAGGCGGAAGACCGCGTCCTCGGCCATCGGGCGCTCGGCTTCGCGATCGGCCAGGCCGACGGCGCGCCGGTACACCAGCTCGCCGTGGTGCGCGACCAGCACCACCGTGCCGACGATGCGCTGCTCGGCCACCGCCTGGTCGATCACCGGGTCCAGCGCGGCCTGCCAGGTGGCGTTGTGCATGCGGGCTCCTTGTCAGTTGCAGCAGCGCCGAACGATACGGCGCCCGGCGTGCCGCATCGCGCGCGGGGTCTTCGCGCGTGGGCTCAGCCTGTGTTACGCAAGCCCGCGGCGATGCCGTTGATCGAGATGTGGATGCCGCGCTGCACGCGCTCGATCGCCGGGTCGCCTTCGCGCCGGTGGCGGTAGCGGCGGATCAGCTCCACCTGCAGGTGGTTCAGCGGGTCCAGGTAGGGGAAGCGGTGCTCGATCGAGCGCGCCAGCGAGGGGTTGGAGGCCAGCCGCTGCGGCTCGCCGGTGATCAGCGACAAGGCCTCTGCCGTGGCCTGCCACTCGGCCTGGATGGCGGTGAACACCTTCTTGCCCAGGCGCTTGTCTTCCACCAGCTCCACGTAGCGCTGCGCGATGCGCAGGTCGCTCTTGGCCAGCACCATGTCCATGTTGGACATCAGCGTGCGGAAGAAGGGCCACTGCTTGTGCATGCGCTGCAGCAGCGCCAGCCGCTCCTTGCGCGCCTTGGGGTGCGCACCCAGGAAGGCCCGCACCGCCGCGCCGAAGCCGAACCAGCCCGGCAGCGCCACGCGGCACTGGCCCCAGCTGAAGCCCCAGGGAATGGCGCGCAGGTCTTCGATGGCGCGGCTGGCCTTGCGCGAGGCCGGGCGCGAGCCGATGTTGAGCTCGGCGATCTCGCGGATCGGCGTGGCGGCGAAGAAGTAGTCGGTGAAGCCCGGGGTCTCGTACACCAGCTCGCGGTAGGCGGCCATGCTGGCGCACGAAAGCTCGTCGGCCGCCTCGAGAAAGGCCTTCGGCGCGCTCTTGGTCGGATGCAGCAGCGTGGCTTCCAGCGTGGCGGCCACCAGCGTCTCGAGGTTGCGGCGCCCGATCTCGGGGTTGGCGTACTTGGAGGCGATCACCTCGCCTTGCTCGGTGAGGCGGATCTGGCCGTTCACCGTGCCGGGCGGCTGCGCCAGGATGGCCTGGTAGCTGGGGCCGCCGCCGCGGCCCACGGTGCCGCCGCGGCCGTGGAACAGGCGCAGCGTGATGCCGTGCGCCTCGCGCAGCGGGCCGAACAGCTCCACCAGCGACACCTCCGCCCGGTACAGCTCCCAGTTGCTGGTGAAGAAGCCGCCATCCTTGTTGCTGTCGCTGTAGCCCAGCATGATGTCCTGCTCGCCGCCCGAGCGCTTGACCATGGCCAGCACGCCGTGCAGCGCGTAGAAGGTCTGCATGATGCTGGCGGCATTGCGCAGGTCGCCGATGGTCTCGAACAGCGGCACCACGATCAGGTCGGCCACCGCGTCGTCGTCCAGCGTGCCGCGCAGCAGCCCCGCCTCCTTCTGCAGCAGCAGCACCTCCAGCAGGTCGCTCACGTCCTCGGTGTGGCTGATGATGTAGTGGCGCAGGGCGGCGCGGCCATAACGCTCGCGCATCTGCACCGCGGTCTCGAAGATCGCGAGCTCGCCTTCGGCCAGCTCCGAATAGCGGTAGCCGCGCACGCGCAGGGGGCGCGCGTCGTTCAGCAGCGACAGCAGCAGCTCGCGGCGCGCCGGCTCGTCCAGCGCCCCATAGTCGGCCTGCACGCGCGCGACCTGCAGCAGCTCGGCCACCACCGCCTCGTGCTTGTCGGAGCTTTGCCGCAGGTCGACCGTGGCGAGGTGGAAGCCGAACACCTGCACCGCGCGCATCAGCGGCGCCAGGCGCGGGCGCACCAGCGCATGCGAGTGGTGCGACTGCAGCGACGCCTCGATCACGCGCAGGTCGGCCAGCAGCTCCTCGGCGCTCTTGTAGGGGTCTTGCGGCGCCACCGCGTGGCGCAGCGCCTCGGTGCCGGTGAGCTCGTGCAAGGTGGCGGCCAGGCGCGCGTACATGCCGATCAGCGCGCGGCGGTAGGGCTCGTCCTCGCGGTGCGGGTTGCGGTCGGGCGAGCGCTCGGCCAGCGCCTTCATCTCGGGCGTCACCGGCGCGAGCATCGACGAGATCGACAGGTCGGCGCCCAGCTCGTGGATCTCGGTGAGGTAGAAGCGCAACGCGGTCTCGCTCTGGCGCGCGAGCGCGCGCTTCAGGGTCTCGGCGCTCACGTTGGGGTTGCCGTCGCGGTCGCCGCCGATCCAGTTGCCCATGCGGAAGAAGGGTGCCACCGCATGGCCGTGCAGCAGCGTCTCGAGCTCGCGGTACATGCGCGGGATCTCGCGCAGGAAGGTGGTGTGGTAGTACGACAGCGCGGTCTCGATCTCGTCGGCCACCGTGAGCTTGGCGTAGCGCAGCATGCGCGTCTGCCACAGCTGGGTCACGCGCGCGCGGATCAGCGCCTCGTTGTCCTTCAGGTCCTCCTCGGTGTGCAGCTCGTCGCGCTGCTCCACCAGCTCGGCAATGGCCCGCTCGGCGTCGAGGATGCTCTTGCGCTGCACCTCGGTGGGGTGGGCGGTGAGCACCGGCGAGATGTAAGCGCGTTCCAGGATTTGCGCCACGTCGGCCGCCCGCACGTCGGCCTTGGCCAGGCGCTCGAAGCTCATCGCGAGCGACCCCTCCTGCAGGTGGCCCTGGGCGCTGTGGTGCTCGCGCCGCCGCACATGGTGGCGGTCTTCCGCGATGTTGGCCAGGTGCGAGAAGTAGCTGAACGCCCGGATCACGCTCACCGTCTGGTCGCCCGACAGGTTCTTCAGCATGCGGTCTAGCACGCGGCCGGCGCTGGCGTCCTTTTTCAGGCGGTAGGCCACCGACAGTTGGCGCACGCGCTCGATCAGCTCGAAGGCTTCCTTGCCCTCCTGCTCGCGGATCACGTCGCCGAGGATGCGGCCCAGCAGCCGGATGTCTTCGACCAGCGGCCGGTTCTTCGCGGCGGCATCGTCCGCGCCGGATCGGGCGGTGGGGGA
>JBFLWE010000132.1:0-6570 GCA_040758375.1 Pseudomonadota bacterium | reverse complement strand
GCCTGCGCCGCGCGGCGCAAGGCGCCGGCCACCAGGGCCCCCGCACGCGACAGCTCGCGTGCGGCCACGGGGCCGAACAGGCGCTCGAGATCGTCGGCGACGTCCCAGCGCAGGTTGTCGGCCAGCCAGTGCACGTCTGCCGCCAGTGCCGCGTCGCCCACGATCTCCATCTCGGGCTGCTGCCCTGACACCCAGCGCAAGGCCAGCAGCGCCGGGTTGGAGGCATCGAGCGTCACGTGGAGATCGGTGTCGGCCGGTGCATGCTCGCCCGACCATTCCATCAGCCCGGCAGGGGTGATGCGAAACACCAACATGGGCGGGGCCGGCAACAGCGCGGGCCAAGCGTCGAGGTGCAACCCGATGCAACGTCCGGCATGGCGCTTCAGCCGTGCATGCGCCGCCGGCTCGCTGGACAGCACATGGTTGACCACCAGAGTGAAACGCTCCATCGCAGCCGGCGCCACGAGAGCATTGAAAGCATCGAGCATGCCGGGATTGTAGGCATGCGCTTGCGCATTCCACCCCCGAATGGGGGCGCATGAGCGCGGGGGGTTTTGGGCCAGAATCGCGCACGCGTTTTGCGGAAGCGACCGGCATAGTCCACCTTGCGGCTCGCAAGCCCCGCAGCGCCTTGGCGGCGCCCTTCAGACGCACTCAGCGGCCCGTCACCCTCACGATGTTCGAAGACCGCAGCTACAAGAGAACCTTCTACAGCGCACCACAGTCGGTGACCTCGCTGGTGGCCGCCTTCATGGAGCCCACCATCACGGTGGTCACCTTCCTGGCGGTCAACAGCTGGTACGAAGAGCCGGTGCTGCGCTCGACGCTCACGCTGTGCCTGCTGATCTTTGCGCTCACCTTCCCCGGGCGCAACCGCTTCAAGGAGAGCCTGCTGACCGCGGGAGTGGACATCGTCACCTCCTGGGTCAGCCTGCTGGTGATCCTCGCCTTGTGCGGCTATGCCACGCGCAGCTTCGGCCTCTTTGAAGAAGAAGTGCTGATCGCCTGGGCCGTGCTCACGCCGGTGCTGCAGTGGGTCGGCGTGTGGATCGGCCAGATGGTCACGCGCTGGCAGTCGTCGCAGCCGCATGCGCGGCGCAGCGCCATCGTGGTGGGCGCCGGGCCGCTGGGCGTGAAGGTGGCCAAGGCGCTGCAGGGCAGCGAAGACCTGGGGCAGGACTTCATCGGCTACTTCGATGACCGCGCCGACGACCGCGTGCACGGCGACGCGGCCGACAAGCGCCTGGGCGGCCTGAGGGACGTGGCACCCTACATCCGCACGCACGGCATCCGCGACGTGTACATCACGCTGCCGCTGGGCTCGCAGCCGCGCATCGTCGAGCTGCTGGAGCAGCTGCAGGGCACGACCGCGTCGATCTTCTTCGTGCCCGACGTGTTCGGCATCAGCATCATCCAGGGCCGCTTGCAGGACATGAACGGCGTGCCGGTGGTGGGCATCTGCGAGACGCCGTTCACCGGCACCAACGAGCTGGTCAAGCGCGTGTCCGACATCGTGCTGGCGGCGATCATCCTGGTGCTGATCTCGCCCATCCTGCTGGCCATCGCGATCGGCGTGAAGCTCAGCTCGCCGGGGCCGGTGATCTTCAGGCAGCGCCGCAACGGACTGCAGGGCGAGGAGATCATCGTCTACAAGTTCCGCACCATGCGCACGATGGACGACGGCGCGGTGGTGAAGCAGGCCACCAAGGGCGACCCGCGCATCACGAAGTTCGGCGCGTTCCTGCGCAAGACCTCGCTGGACGAGCTGCCGCAGTTCATCAACGTGCTGCAGGGGCGCATGAGCATTGTCGGACCGCGGCCCCACGCCGTGGCCCACAACGAGCAGTACCGAGAACTCATCAAGGCCTACATGGTTCGCCACAAGGTCAAGCCGGGCATCACCGGCTGGGCCCAGGTGAACGGCCACCGGGGGGAGACCGATACGATCGAGAAGATGCGCGCTCGCGTCGAATACGATCTGGAATACCTGCGCAACTGGTCGCTGGGCCTGGACCTGCAGATCATCGTGCGCACGATCCGGCTGGTGTTCTTCGACCGCAACGCCTATTGAGTCTCGACGTCACATCACTCGAAAGGCTCTTCATGAACCGCATTGCAACCCGTCCTGCACCCCGCGCCCGCCTGCTGGCGGCGGCGCTCGTAGCGGCTTTTTCCGGCAGCGTTTACGCCGAGACCAGCCCCTGGTACGTGGGCGCCCGCCAGACCTTCACGCACGACAGCAACGTCTACCGCCGCCAGGCGGCCGAGAGCGACCTGATCTCGTCCACGGGCTTGTTCGGCGGGCTCGACCAGCAGATCAGCCGCCAGCGCCTGCGCGGCAACGTGGCGGCCAATATCAACCGCTACCGCGACGCCGACCAGCTCGACCACACCGACGGCAGCGCGGGGCTGCGCCTGGACTGGGAAACGGTGGGCAACCTTTCGGGCGATGCGCAGGTGAACCACCAGCGCTCGCTGTTCCGCGACTTCGCGCTGCAGGCAGATGCCTCGCGCAAGGCGATCGTGCGCACCACCGACGCGGCGTTCAATGCACGCCTGGGCGTGGTGACCGCGCTCACGCTGGAGGCCGGCGCCTTCGGCAGCCGCACGCGCTACGACGAGCTCCTGCGCAACAGCAACCTCGACTACGACGGCTACCGTGCCGGCGTGCGCTGGGCCGACAGCCCGGCGTTTTCTGTCGGCCTGGCCTACCGCAACGCCAGCGGCGAGTACCCCAACACCAACGGCGTGGGCGATTTCGACCGCGAGGACGCGGACCTGCTGCTCACCTGGGCCCCCACGGGCACCAGCACCTTCGTCGGCCGCGTCAGCCGCACGCAGCTCGACTTCCCCAACATCGGCGACCGCAGCGACACGCTGACCACCGGCGCGCTGCAATACCTGTGGCGTCCCGGCGGACGCGTCACGCTCGATCTCTCGGTGGACCGCGACAGCTCGGCCGGGCGCGCCGTGACCGACGGCGTGGTGCAAGTGCTCCCAGGGCTCGGGATGCCCGGTACGACACAATCCGCCGATGCGCGCGTGGTCACCACCACCGGCCTGTCCGCAGGGTACGAACTCACCGGCAAGATCAAGCTGGGTCTCGACCTGCGGCACGCCGAGCGTGATCTGGACAACGCGGTCGAAGTCTTCAACCAAGGGGGCCAGCCGGTGCCCGGCCTGAGCGTGCAGCGGCATGCGAGCGACCGCACCTACAGCGCCGGCCTGAACGCCACCTACGACGCCACCCGCAGCCTGCGCTTCACCTGCGGCTTCACGCGCGTGAAGCGCACCGTCAGCGGCCCGGACTGGCCCGTGCTGACCTATCCCTACACCGTCAACCTCACGAGCTGCGCCGCGCAGTTCGCCCTGCAACCCTGATCCAGCCCTGATGAAAACCGTCCTCCTGACCGGCGCGACCGGGTACATCGCTTCGCACACATGGTTGTCGCTGCAGGAGGCCGGCTATCGCGTCGTCGGCGTCGATGACTTCAGCAACAGCTCCCCGGAGGTGCTGAACCGGCTGCGCGAGCTGTCGGGCGATGCGCCGGTGTTCGAGCGCGCCGACGTGTGCGACCCCGCCGCGATGGACGCGATCTTCCGGCGCCACCGCCCCGACGCGGTGGTGCATTTCGCGGCCTTCAAGGCCGTGGGCGAGTCGGTGCAAAAGCCGCTCGACTACTACCGCAACAACCTGGGTGGGCTGTTCACGGTGTGCGGCACGATGCAGGCTCACGGCTGCAAGCGCTTCGTGTTCAGCTCCAGCGCCACGGTGTACGGCAAGCCCGAGTCGCTGCCGATCCGCGAGGACGCGCCGCTGTCGGCCACCAACCCCTACGGCGCCACCAAGCTGATGGGCGAGACCATCCTGCGCGACCTGGGCGCGGCCGACCCGCAATGGCAGACCGCCTGCCTGCGCTACTTCAACCCGGTGGGCGCGCATGCCAGCGGCCGCATCGGCGAAGACCCGCGCGGCATTCCGAACAACCTGGTGCCCTACGTCGCGCAAGTGGCGGTGGGCCGGCGCGAGCACCTGCAGGTGTTCGGCAACGACTACGACACCCCCGATGGCACCGGCGTGCGCGACTACATCCACGTGGTCGACCTCGCCGAAGGCCACGTGAAAGCACTGGACCGGCTGTTCGCGCACGCTGGCTCCCTCACCGTCAACCTGGGCACGGGCCGCGGCTACAGCGTGCTCGAGGTCGTGAAGGCCTATGAACGAGCCTCCGGCCGCCCGATCGCTTATCGCTTCGCGCCGCGGCGCGCGGGCGATGTGGATGCCGTGTATGCCGACCCCGCCACGGCGAAGGCACTGCTGGGTTGGGAGGCCCGGCGCGGCATCGACGACATGTGCGCCGACAGCTGGCGCTGGCAGCGCATGAATCCCCAAGGCTACGAGACGGTGAACCAACCATGAGCTCCGAGAAGACATCCCCCGCCAACCCCATCACCGTCCAGCCGGTGGTCATGGCCGGCGGCAGCGGCACCCGCCTGTGGCCGCTGTCGCGCGCGCAGTACCCCAAGCAGTTCCTCGTCCTGCAGGGCAACCGCAGCCTGTTCCAGCAGGCCGCTGCGCGCCTGGCCCAGCTGGCCGGCGACGGCATCGAGGTGGCGACCGCGTGCATCGTGGGCAACGAGGAGCACCGTTTTCTCATCCTCGACCAGCTGCGCGAAGTGAGCCGCCAGCACGCCACCGTGCTGCTCGAACCCACCGGCCGCAACACGGCCCCCGCGGTCACGCTGGCCGCGCTGCAGGCGCAGCAAGGCGGCCAGGACCCGGTGCTGGTGATCACCCCTGCCGACCAGACGGTGACCGACGAGGCCGCCTTCAAGACCGCGCTGCAGCAGGCGGCCCGACAGGCCGCCGGAGGCGGCATCGTGATCCTGGGCATCACGCCCGACCGCCCGGAAACCGGCTTCGGCTACATCAGCACCGAAGCCGGCGCCGCGGGCGCGGCGGCCAAGGTGCTGCGCTTCGTCGAGAAGCCCGACCTCGCCACCGCCAAGCGCTACCTCGCCGAAGGCCACTATTTCTGGAACAGCGGCATGTTCGTGATGCGCGCCTCCACCTGGCTGGCCGCGGTGGAGGCGTTCCGTCCCGACATCGCCGGGGCCACGCGCAAGGCCTGGGATGCGCGCAGCACCGACGCCGCCTTCGTGCGCCCGGGCAAGGCCGAGTTCGAGGCGATCCCCGCCGAGTCGGTCGACTACGCCGTGATGGAAAAGTGCCCCGGCAGCGGCCGCTTCGAATTGCGCATGGTGCCGTTGACGGCCGGCTGGTCCGACCTGGGCGCCTGGGACGCGGTGTGGCAGGTGAGCAGCAAGGACGACGCCGGCAACGTGGCCATCGGCGACGCGGTGCTGCGCGACAGCGCCAACACCCTGGTGCACGCCACCAGCAGGCTGGTGGGCGTGGTCGGCCTGGAGAACGTGGTCGTGGTCGAGACCCCTGATGCCGTGCTGGTGGCCGAGCGCCACCGCAGCCAGGACGTCAAGCACATCGTCAACGAACTGCAGTCGTCCGGCCGCACCGAGCACACCAGCCACCGTCAGGTGCACCGCCCGTGGGGCTGGTACGACAGCATCGACCAGGGGCCGCGCTTCCAGGTCAAGCGCATCATGGTCAAGCCGGGCGCGTCGCTCAGCCTGCAAAAGCACCACCACCGCGCCGAGCACTGGATCGTGGTGTCCGGCACCGCCGAGGTGACCTGCGGCGACCGCAAGCTGCTGCTCACCGAGAACCAGAGCACCTACATCCCGCTCGGCGAGGTGCACCGCCTGGCCAACCCCGGCAAGGTGCCGCTCGAGATCATCGAGGTGCAAAGTGGCAGCTACCTGGGCGAGGACGACATCGTCCGGCTGGAAGACACCTACGGCCGCGGCTGACCCCCTGTCCAGGCCGCCGCAGAAGCGTTACATCGGGAAAGCCCGTATTCAATCGTGACGCTTCTCTGCCGAAAACGTCGTCCCTCCGTGTCCACCCTGTAAGTAACGGTCTCGCCAGAGGCCGTCGCACGGACACGGTGCGGCAATTCTTCACGGCAGGAAGCCCGGCACAGAAGCTGCATCTTTGACGCACGATGCAGAAAACCTGACTGAGGGACCGCAGCCTAGCAGCGCCCGCTGCCACCGTCGGCTGCAGCACGCATCACACACCTTCCCGCCGATCGGCTGACGTCGCCGGTGGGGTGCCCGGCTGCGTTCGGGGCGCGCCTGCGCGCCTGGGACGCCCGCCGCGGGGCACAGGTCATCGCTGTCTCAACCGCCGCCGCAGCGGCGATGGGATCGGCTTGTATAGCGAAACTCGAGACACCTACATGAAGTCAGCAAACCGCCTCACCGCCTCCTTGTCACTCGCAGGCCTGTTCGCCGCATGCGCCGCGCTGAGCGCCTGCGGTGGCGGCGATACCACCATGGACGCCGAAACCTCGGCACCCGAAGCCATTGACAGCACGAGCCATGCCCAGCGGCTGGTGCCGATCTATGGCAGCAAGACCCCGGCACCCGCACCGGCGCCAGCGCCTGCACCGGCTCCCGCCCCGGCCCCTGCGCCCGCGCCCGCCCCCA
>JBFLWE010000131.1:0-6691 GCA_040758375.1 Pseudomonadota bacterium | reverse complement strand
CCGCGGCCAGCATCCGAAACGCCAGGTCCTCGTGCAGCCGGCGCTCGATCTTGCGTGAGCTGAACACGCCCGTGGCGTAGGCGTAGACCAGCACCTTGACCATCATCGCCGGGTGAAACGGCTGGTTACGCGAGCCGCCACCCTCATAGCGCGCGTAGAACGCCTTCAGATCCAGCGCGTCGACCGTGTCGTTGATGAAGTGGGCCAGGTGGCCTGCCGGCAGCCAGTCTTGCGGCGCCGCCGGCAGCAGCATCACTTGCTCAGGTTCGTAGGGGCGATAGCTTCCAGCCATGCCCCATGCCACGTCGCATCAGGAACTACCCGGTTCTGCCGCGCAGCCTCCTAGACGGCCTGCGGCCGCTCCGCCAGCCGAAACACCGACACGGCCTGCAGCAGCGCCTCGGCCTGCGCGTTGAGGCTGTCGGCCGCCGACGCGCTCTGCTCCACCAGCGCCGCGTTCTGCTGCGTCGCCGGGTCCATCTGCGACACGGCGGTGCAGACCTGCGTGATGCCCGCGCTCTGCTGCACGGTGGCCGCGGCGATCTGGCCGGTGATGTCGGCCACGCGGTGGATCGCGCCCACGATGTCGCGCATGCGCTGGCCGGCCTGGTCCACCAGCCGGGTGCCGGCGTTCACCCGCTCGGCCGACGCGGTGATCAGCTTCTTGATCTGCCGTGCCGCCTCGGCGCTGCGCTGTGCCAGCGCGCGCACTTCGGTGGCCACCACCGCGAAGCCGCGGCCTTGCACGCCGGCGCGCGCCGCCTCCACCGAGGCATTGAGCGCCAGGATGTTGGTCTGGAACGCGATCGAGTCGATCACCTGGATGATCTCGGTGATGCGGCCGCTGCTGTGGCTGATCTCGTTCATCGTGGACACCACCTCGGCCACCACCCGGCCGCCGTCGCGCGCCACCTCGCTGGCCGAGGCGGCGAGCTGACTGCCCTGGCGCGCGCTCTCGGCGTTCTGCTGCACCGTGCTGGTGAGCTGCTCCATCGAAGCCGCGGTCTGCTGCAGCGAGCTGGCCTGCTGCTCGGTGCGGCTTGACAGGTCCAGGTTGCCGGCGGCGATCTGCCCCGAGGCGGTGGACACGCCTTCGGCCGTGCTGCGGATGCGCTGCACGATCTGCGCCAGCTGCTGCTGCATGGTCTTCATCGCGCCCAGCATGCTGCCGGCGTCGTCGCCCTGCACGTGGATCGCGGTGCTCAGGTCACCGTGCGCGATGCGCTCGGCCACCTCGCGTCCGTAGCGCGGCTCGCCGCCGAGCTGGCGCCCCACCGAGCGCGACAGCAGCACGCCGAACGCCAAGCCCGCGAGCGTGCCGCCCACGGCCAGCGCCAGCACGAGCTGGCTCAACCAGCCATGCAGTGCCTGGCTGTCGAGCGCCGTCTGCTCGCCCACCCGCTCCTTGATGCGGCTCATCTCGGCCAGCCGTTGGTCGAGCTGGTCGTTCTTGTCGCTCAGCTCGCGGTTCAGGCGCTGCAGCTCCTCGCCCGCCGAGCCGGCCAGCGCCGCTGCGAAAAACGCGTCGGCTGCGGGCTCCCAGGCCTCGAAGGCGGCGATCACCTCGGCCATCTTGCGGCGGCCCACCTCCTTGTGCAGCAGCGGCCGGGTCTTGTCCAGCCAGTGGCGCAGCTGCGTTGCATGGGCCTTGGCCTCGCGCGCCCGCTGCACGCGCTCGGCCTCGGTGGCGGCGGCCATGAACTGCCAGCGCGCGCGGCCGGCCGCGACCAGGTTCACGTTGGCTTCCTTCACCTGCGAAACGCCGATCAGCTCCAGCGCGTACAGCCGGTGGACCATGTCCCCCATGCGCGACATGCCGTAAGCGCCGGCCAGGCCGATCGCCGCGCCGATCAAAGCCACGAAGACGAAAGCGGTCACCAGTTGAGCGGTGAGGCGAAGACGGAGAAAGTACTGCATGCGGCGCATATCGGGCGCTGCCCTGCGCGGATGAAGCGCTACTTGCGCCAGGGCTGAGAAAAGTCAAACCGGGACTACCATCCCCCACCATGAGCAAGGCTTTCACCAAGGAACCCCAAGGCGACGCCGGCGACGACGAAGAAGAAGCCGGCCTGCCCGCGCTGCCCCAGGGCAGCAAGAACTACATCACCCCCGGCGGCTACCAGCGCCTGCGCGCCGAGCTGCTGCAGCTCATCGACGAAGAGCGGCCCAAGGTGGTGGAGGTGGTGTCCTGGGCCGCCAAGAACGGCGACCGCTCCGAAAACGGCGACTACCTCTACGGCAAGAAGCGCCTGCGCGAGATCGACCGCCGCATCCGCTTCCTGACCAAGCGGCTCGACATCGCCGAGGTGGCCGACCCCTCGGCCCACCACGGCAGCGACCAGGTCTTCTTCGGCGCCACCGTCACCTACGCCAACAGCCGTGGCGAAGAACGCACCATCACCATCAAGGGCATCGACGAGGCCGACAGCCTGAAGGGCGAGGTGAGCTGGATCTCGCCCATCGCCCGCGCGCTGCTCAAGGCGCACGAGGGCGATGAGGTCAAGCTCGCCACCCCCGGCGGCGTGGAGACCATCGAGGTGCTGCAGGTGCGCTACCCCCGGCCCGGCGGCGGGTCGACGCCACACTGAGCCCCCGATAATCCGCCGATGGTTGACGACACCCTGCGCCACGACCGGCTGCCCGCACCGCTGATGTCGGCCATCGGCCAGCACGGCGGGCTGCGCAGCTTTCCCGCCAACGCCATCCTCATCAACGAAGGCGACACCACCGAGTCGCTCTACATCGTGATGAGCGGCCGCGTGAAAGCCTATTCGGCCGGCGAAAAAGGCCGCGAGGTCGTGCTGCACGAGCTGGGCGTGGGCGAATACTTCGGCGAGCTCTCGCTCGACGGCGAGCCGCGCTCGGTGTCGGTGAAGACGCTGGAGCCCACCACCTGCTGCGTGGTGCAGGGCGCCGACCTGCGCGAGTTCCTGCGCGAGCACCCCGACTTCGCGCTGCACCTGACCTACAAGCTCATCCGCATGGCGCGCCGGCTCACCGAGCAGGTGAAGAGCCTGGCGCTGCAGGACGTGTACGGCCGGGTCGTGCGCGTGCTGATGGAACTCTCCGAGCCCGAAGGCGAGCAGCGCGTGTTGCGCACACGCCTCACGCAGCAGGACATCGCCGACCGCGTGGGCTCCTCGCGCGAGATGGTCAACCGCATCATGAAGGAGCTCACCGTGGGCGGCTACGTGGCCGTGCGCGAGGACAAGCAGCTCGCGATCCTCAAGAAGCTGCCGGCCGCCTGGTGAGCGCCGCGCGCTCGAACAGCGCGTTCAGTTCCGCCTGCGCAATCTGCCCGGCCGCATAGGAAACGCTGCCGCGTTCCAGCAGCTCGCGCGCGCTGCGGCGCACCAGCCCCAGCGCCGCCCGCGCGATGGAGCCGCCCACGCTGACGCGGCGGATGCCGGCCTCCAGCAGGGCATGCGCGCTGGAGCCTGATTCGTTCAAGCCCACCACCAGGTTCACCGGGCCCTGGATCTCGCGCGCCAGCAGGCGGGCCTGCGAGACCTCGGTGATGCCGGGCACGAACACGCAGTCGGCGCCGGCTTCGAGGTAGCGGTTGCCGCGCTCGATGGCCGTGCGAAGGCCCTCTTCGCCGTGGCGCAGCGCCGAGTCGGTGCGCGCGTTGAGCACGAAGGCGAGGCCCGACGCCCCGATCGCGGCGCGCGCGGCGGCGATGCGTTGCGCGGCCTCGCGCTCGTGGAACAGCGCGCCGGTGCGGCGGTCCACATCCTCCAGGTTGCAGCCCGCGGCGCCGGCCTCGATGGCCAGGCGAACCGTGTGCCCCACTTCATCGGGCGTGTCGCCGTAGCCCGACTCCAGGTCGGCATTCACCGGCACCGCCACCGCCTGCGCGATGCGGCGCACGGCATCCAGCATCTCGCCGCGGCTCACCGCGAGCTGCGCATGGCGCACCTCGTAGTCGGGCTTGGCCAGCGAGAAGGCGATGCCGGCGCTGGTGGTGCCGATGGCGGGAAAGCCTTCGCCGGCCAGCACGACCGCGCTGCCGGCGTCCCAGGCGTTGGGCATCAGGAAGCCGCGTTCGGCGCGGTGCAGTTCGAGGAAGGCGGCGCCGGGGGCGGCGGGTGGGGCGGTGTGCACGAGGGGGCTCCGGGCGTGTGGCTGAGGAAGCCGCATCGTCCAGCCCGGTGCAGCCTGCGTCAAACTCATAGTTCTTCTATGAATCATCAGCTTCTTGCATTCGACGCGTGAGGTGGGCATGGACTCGGAGGCCTTGGAGACGTTTCTCGCGGTGCACCGCAGCGGCGGCGTGTCGGCAGCGGCGCAGGCGCTGTCGCGCACGCAGTCGGCCATCAGCCGGCGGCTGGCGCTGCTGGAAGAGGCGGTGGGCCAGCGCCTGTTCGAGCGCGTCGGCCGCAGGCTCGTGCTGAGCGATGCCGGGGCGGTGCTGCTGCCGCATGCCGAGCGCGTGGCCGCCGCGCTGCAGGATGCCGCCGCCGCGCTGGCGCAGGCCCGCACGGGCGCAGCCGGCACGGTGCGCCTGGCGGTGGTGGGCACGCTGGCCGGCGCCCATCTGGCGGCGGCGCTGAAGCAGGTGCGAGCCCGCCTGCCGGGCGTGGACGTGCGGCTCACCACCGCCACCAGCGCCGAGGTGAGCGCCAAGGTGCGGGCCGGGGAGGCCGGCATCGGCCTGCGCTACTTCGAAGACCGCTCGCGCGACCTGGCCTGCCGCGTGGTGCTGGCCGAGCGGCTGGTGGTGGCCTGCGCGCCCGACCATCCGCTGGCCGGCAGGCGCGTGCGCACCTTGGCCCGCCTGGCCGCCGAGCGCTGGCTGGCCTTCCCCCTCCAGCAGCGGCGCGGCGAAATGTTCGCAGCCTCGGTGTTCGCGCAGTTCCTCGCCCGCGGCATCGACCACATCGACTGGATCGCCATCGACAGCCTCACCGCGCA
Source organism: Pseudomonadota bacterium (assembly GCA_040758375.1). Classification (GTDB taxonomy): domain Bacteria; phylum Pseudomonadota; class Gammaproteobacteria; order Burkholderiales; family Burkholderiaceae_C; genus CAMLIZ01. The sequence continues at coordinate 1,777 of JBFLWE010000131.1, read as the reverse complement.
GAAGCGGCTGGTCGAAGGCGGCTTCGGCCTGGCGCTGCTGCAGGCCAGCGCCGTGGAGGAAGAGCGCGCGCGCGGCGAGCTCGCGGTGATCCGCGTGGACGATCTCGATGTGCGCGTGCCCGTGGCGCTGGTCACCCGGCGCGGCGGCTACCTGGGCCCCGGTGCGCTGGCCCTGCTGGAGGCGCTGGGCGGTGCGCAGGCCGGCAAGTAGCAGGGCGGCACTCGCGCGCCAAGTGAGGCGCGTCACCTGTGCGCAGTGCGGTGCGTCACAGGGCTCGACCGAACTTTCCTTCGCGCGCCTTCGCTGCTAAGGTGCCCGCCTTCACACAGAAGGCCGAGGGAGGACCATCCGCATGTGGCGCAGAACCCGCAGGCAGACCGCACGCCTGCAAAAACTCCAAGGCTGGGGTGCCCAGCTCGACAGTTTCAATGCACCCTTCAGCGCGAAGGACGTGCAGGCCCTGCAGGCCGCGATGCAAGGCGACGTGGTGCTGCCCAGCGACGACGGCTACGCCAGCGCGCGCCTGCTCTCCAACCTGGCCTTCCAGCACTTTCCGCTGCTCATCGCCTATTGCGAGGTGTTCAGCGACGTGCGGCAGTGCCTGGCCTTCGCCCACCGGTACAAGCTGCACGTGACCACGCGCTCCGGCGGCCACAGCACCGCCGGCTTCTCCAGCAACGACGGCATGGTGATCGACACCAGCCGCATGAACGGCGTGTACGTGGACCCGCTGGCCAAGCGCGCCGTGGTGGGCCCCGGCACCAACTGGGCGCACCTCAACGCCACGCTGGCCGACTACCAGCTGCACGTGCCCACCGGCGTGTGCGGCGACGTGTGCGTGGCCGGCTTCATGCAAGGCGGCGGCTACGGCCTCACCAGCCGCAAATGGGGCATCAATTGCGACCGCGTGGTCGACATGATGGTCATGCTGGCCGACGGCCGCATCGTGCACGCCAACGAGCGCCAGCATCCCGACCTGTTCTGGGCACTGCGCGGCGGCACCGGCAACAACTTCGGCATCCTGCTGCAGGCCACCTACGAACTGGTCGACCTGCCCGAGCTGTGGGGCTTCGGCCTGCGCTGGACGCTCGACCAGGCCCCCGAGGCCATGGAAGCCCTGCAACAGGGCTACATGGCCCACGGCATCAGCGACGACATCGGCTACATGGGCGCCTTTGTCTTCGAAGGCGGCGCCGACATGAAAAGCCCCGCGCTCATCATCCGCGGCGTGTGCTGGAGCGGCGAAAAAACCGGCAAGCAGCTGCTCAAGCCGCTGATCAAGGCCACGGGCGCCAAGATGCCCATCTCGCGCACCGGCAGCTTCAACTTCCTCAACGACTGGCTGTTCGAACACCCCGAGCCCGTGCCCAACAGCCCCGACCTGGCGCGCGAAGACAAGCAAAGCGCCATCATCGCGAAGAAGTACAAGGCCAAGGACTGGAAGAAGGTCTGCCAGCTCTTCAAGCAAAGCCCCAACCCCTGGAGCTGCTTCGCGATCGAGCCCTACGGCGGCGCCATCAACCGCATGCCCCGCGACGCCACCGCCTTCGTGCACCGCGACGCGGACATGGACTTCTTCGTCGACGTGTTCTGGATGACCGAGCCGCAGCGCATCGAGGCGCAGGCCTGGCTGGACGAGTGCATGAAGACGATCGACAAGATGAGCAACGGGGAGAGCTACCAGAACTATCCGCGCATCACGCAGCTGGACTTCCGGGAGCGGTATTGGAAGGAGGCGTTTCCGCGGCTGTTGGAGATCAAGAAGAAGTACGACCC
>JBFLWE010000130.1:0-7167 GCA_040758375.1 Pseudomonadota bacterium | reverse complement strand
GACGCCGGCAGCAAGGCCGACAAGGCCGGGGCCGAAAAAGGCGGCAAGGAAAAGGGCCGCATGGTGCAGGACGATGGCGCCGGCGGCAGCCGCGGCCCGCGCATCACCATGGGCGGCCTGGCCACCAACCCCTCGCCCGACGAATCGCGCGGCGGCGGCCAGCCCAAGCTGCTCAAGCCCGGCGGCAGCGCCGGCCCCGGCATGCGCGGCGGCGACGGCCCGCGCACGCCCGGCGCGCTGCTCACGCTGCCGGCGAACTCGCTGGTGGTCAACCCAGGACCCAACACCCCGGGCGGTGGCGGCAGCCGCACCCCGATCGACCCTTTCGGCGGCAAGCGCTGAACACTTTCTGAACTGAGGACGATGTGACGACACCCCTGCGATTCACGCTCAACGGCCGCGAGGTCGACACCCAGGCGCAGCCGCAAACGCTGCTGGTCGACCTGCTGCGCAACACGCTGCAGCTCACCGGCACGCACGTGGGCTGCGACACCAGCCAGTGCGGCTGCTGCACCGTGCTGCTCGACGGCCAGGCGGTGAAAAGCTGCACGATGCTGGCCTTGCAGGCGCAGGGCCGCGCCGTCACCACGGTCGAAGGCCTGGCCCCGGCCGGTGGACCGCTGCATCCGGTGCAGCAGGCCTTCGTCGACTGCCACGGGTTGCAATGCGGCTTCTGCACGCCGGGCATGGTCATGAGCGCCACGGGCCTGTTGAGGCACAACCCCGCGCCCAGCGAGGCCGAGATCGAGCAGGCCCTCGAAGGCAACCTGTGCCGCTGCACCGGCTACGTCAACATCGTCAAGGCGGTCCAGAAAGCCGCCGAGGCCGTGCGCCAAGGGGCGAAGGCATGAAGTTCGGCAGCGGCCAGGCGGTCAACCGCATCGAAGACCCGGCGCTCGTCGCCGGACGCGGGCAGTACACCGGCAACGTGCAAGCCGAGGGCCAGACGCACCTGGTGTTCCTGCGCTCGCCCTACGCGCACGCCCGCATCGCCAGCATCGACACGGCGGCCGCGCGCGAGGTCCCGGGGGTGCTGCAGGTCTTCACCGGCGCCGACCTCGTGGCCGCCGGCGTCAAGCCCAGCGTCACCGCGGGCTTCAAGCGGCCCGACGGCAGCGACATGGTGCCGTCGGCGCGCTACCCGCTGGCGCACGAGGCGGTGCGCTTCGTCGGCGAGCCGGTGGTCGCGGTGGTGGCGCACACGCGCGAGGCCGCGCGCGCCGCCGCCGACGCGGTGTGGGTCGAGTACGAAGAGCTGCCCGCCGTCACCGACTTGCAGGCCGCCGTGCGGCCCGATGCGCCGGTGGTGTGCCACAACGCGCCCGACAACCGGGTCGCCCAGATGCGCCACGGCGACGCCGCCGCCACCGAGCGCGCGTTCGCGCAGGCCGCGCACGTGGTCTCGCTCACGCTGGCCAACCCGCGCCTGGCGCCCAGCCCCATGGAGCCGCGCAGCGTGCTGGCCCAGGCGGAGCCCGACACCGGCCGCCTGGTGGTGCGCCTGTCGAGCCAGATGCCCACCGCCGTGCGCGGCGGCCTGGTGGCCGCCCTGCCCGGGCTCACGACCGAGCAGGTGCGCGTGCTGGTGGGCGATGTCGGCGGCGGCTTCGGCATGAAGACCGGCCTCTATGCCGAAGACATCGTGGTGGCACACGCCGCGCGCACGCTGCAGCGGCCGGTGCGCTGGCAGGCCGAGCGCATCGAGGAGTTCCTGTCCGCCTTGCACGGCCGCGACGTGCAAAGCCGCGCCGAGATGGCGCTCGATGCCCAAGGCAGGGTGCTGGCCCTGCGCGTGCGCTCGCTGGCCAACGTGGGCGCCTATCCCACCGGCGCGGGCATCGCGATCCAGTTGCTGATCGGGCCCTGGGTCTCCACCAGCGTGTACGACATCCAGGCGGTGGACCTGCAGTTCACCGCCGTCACCACCCACACCGCCCCCACCGGCCCGTACCGCGGCGCCGGGCGGCCGGAGGCCATCTACCTGATCGAGCGCCTGATGGACGCGGCCGCGCGCAAGCTCCAGCTCGACCCGTCGGAGCTGCGCCGCCGCAACCTGATCCGCCCCGAGCAGATGCCCTACAAGAACGCGCTCGGCCAGACCTACGACACGGGGCACTTCGAAAAGATCCTCGACCAGGCGCTGGCGCTCGCCGACTGGGCCGGCTACGCCGCCCGCCGCGCCGCCTCGGCCCAGCGCGGCAAGCTGCGCGGCCGCGGCATCGTGACCTTCCTCGAATGGACCGGCGGCAATGCGTTCGAGGAGCAGGTGAGCGTGAACGTCACGGCCGACGGCTTCATCGAGATCGGCTCGGCCACGCAGCAGATGGGCCAGGGCATCCAGACCAGCTATGCGCAACTGGCGGTCGACGTGTTCGGCGTGCCCATCGAATGCATCCGCATCCTGCAAGGCGACACCGACCGCGCCAACGGCTTCGGCAGCGCCGGCTCGCGCTCGCTGTTCACCGGCGGCTCGGCGGTGCAGGTGGCGGCGCAGAAGACCGTGGACCACTCGCGCGAGCTGGCCTCCCAGGCGCTGGAGGCGCCTGCGGCCGACATCGAGTACCGGGAAGGCCGCTTCGTCGTGGCCGGCACCGACCTCGGCATCGGCCTGTTCGAGCTGGCGGCCCGCCAGCCCGGGGCCCGCATCAGCCTGAGCGCCAGCAACACCGTGGCCGGCCCGAGCTGGCCCAACGGCTGCCATGTGTGCGAAGTGGAGGTCGACCGCGACACCGGCGAGGTGCAGATCATGGCCTATGCCTCGGTGAACGACATCGGCCGCATCGTCAGCCCCACCATCGTGCGCGGCCAGCTCGAAGGCGGCGCGGTGCAGGGCATCGGCCAGGCGCTGAGCGAGCAGGTGGTCTACGACCCCGGCAGCGGTCAGCTGCTCACCGCCACCTTCCTCGACTACGCGCTGCCCCACGTGGACGTGTTCCGCGACTTTCACACGGCCTTCGACACCTCCATCCCCTGCAAGACCAACCCGCTGGGCGTCAAGGGCGTGGGCGAGCTGGGCACCATCGGCGCCACGCCGGCGGTGGTGAACGCCGTGGTGGATGCGCTGGTGGCCGCGGGCCGGCCGGCAGCGGTCGAGCGTGCACAGATGCCGCTCACCCCCGAGCGGGTATGGCAATTGCTGGAGGGCCAGACGCCGCCCCTGCCCTTCGAAGACGGCCTGCCCGGCTGACCCGGTTCCGGTCGGCCGGCGGCGCGCGCAGGGCAGCCGGCCTGCACGCACCGAGGGGGGCACCGATGGGTTCTGCTGCGCATCACTTTCTGGCCGGCGGCGGCGAGATGGGAGATCGCATCCGCGCGATGGACTGGGCGGCCACGCCGCTCGGCCCGATCGAGCGGTGGCCGCAGAGCCTGCGCAGCGCGGTGAGCATCCTGCTGCCGTCGAAGGCGCAGATCGCGCTGTTCTGGGGCGAGGAGCTGATCACCCTCTACAACGACGCCTACCGGCCGGTGTTCGGTGCCAAGCACCCGCATGCGCTGGGCCAGCCGATCCGCGAGGCCTGGGACGAGCTGTGGCGCGCCGGCCTGAAGGAGCTGTTCGACGGCGTGCTCGCCACCGGCGAAGCCTTCTGGGCGCGCGACCGGCCCTTCTTCATGGAGCGCCACCGCTACCTGGAAGAGACCTACTTCGACGTGTCCTACGACCCGGTGCGCGACGAATCGGGCCGCGTGGGCGGCGTGTTCTGCATCGTCAGCGAAACCACCGGCCGCGTGGTGGGCGAGCGCCGCCTGCGCGCGCTGCGCGACCTGGGCCGCATCGCGCCCCAGGCGCGGCAGGCGGCCCAGGTGTACGAGGCCGCAGCACAGGTGCTGCGCGACTCGGCCTTGGACCTGCCGTTCGCGCTGCTGTATGGCGCCGAGCAAGCGGGCGGACCGGCGCAGCTGTTCGGTCAGGCGGGCCTGCCACCGGCCAGCGCGGCCGCACCGGCGCGCTTGCCCGCCAGCGAGGGACCGTCGTGGCCGGCGGTGGACGGGTTGGTGGTGCTGGAGGGCGAGGCGCTCGCCGCCTTCGGCCCGCTGCAGGCCGGCCCCTGGCCGGAGCCCATCGGCCAGGTGGCGGTGCTGCCCTTCGCCCAGGCCGGCGAGCCGGCGCAAGGCTGGCTGGTGGCGGGCATCAGCCCACGCCGCCGCATCGACGACGACTACCGCGACTTTCTGCGCCTGGTGGCCTCGGCCATCGCCGCCGCCGTGGCCAGCGCGCGGCGCTCGGAAGACGAGCGCCGGCGCGCCGAAATGCTGGCCGAGCTGGACCGCGCCAAGACCACCTTCTTCAGCAACGTGAGCCACGAGTTCCGCACGCCGCTCACGCTGATGCTCGGCCCGCTGGACGACGCGCTGGCCGACGGCGCCTCGCCGCTGCCGCCGGCCCAGCGCGAGCGCCTGGAGCTCGCGCACCGCAGCGCGCTGCGCCTGCAGAAGCTGGTGAACACCCTGCTCGACTTCTCGCGCATCGAGGCCGGCCGCCTGGAGGCCCGCTACCGCCAGACCGACCTGGCGCACCTGACCGCCGAGCTGGCCAGCGCCTTCCGCTCCGCGATCGAAAAGGCCGGCCTGCGGCTGGTGGTGGACTGCCCGCCGCACGAGGCCCAGGCCTGGGTGGACCACGACCTGTGGGAGAAGATCGTCTTCAACCTGCTGTCCAACGCCTTCAAGTTCACCTTCGACGGCGAGATCGCGGTGCGCCTGCGCCAGGCCGACGGCCACTTCGAGCTGGCCGTCAGCGACACCGGCACCGGCATTCCCGCCGCGGAGCTGCCGCGCCTGTTCGAGCGCTTCCACCGCGTCGAAGGCGCGCGCAGCCGCACCCACGAGGGCACGGGCATCGGCCTGGCCCTGGTGCAGGAACTCGCGCGCCTGCACGGCGGCACGGTGAGCGTGCAAAGCGAAGCGGGCCGCGGCAGCACGTTCACGGTGCGCATCCCCTGCGGGCGCGAGCACCTGCCGCCACAGCATGTGGGCACCGCGCCGGCGCAGGCCTCCACCGCCCTGGGCGTGCAGCCGTACCTGCAGGAGGCCTTGCGCTGGCTGCCCGACCCGCCGCAGCCCGGCACGCCGCAGGCCGAACCGGGCTGCGCGCCGGCCCCGCGGCCGCGCGTGCTGCTGGCCGACGACAACGCCGACATGCGCCACTACGTGCAGCGCCTGCTGGCGCCCAGCTACGAGGTGCAGGCGGTCGCCGATGGCGCCGCGGCGCTGGCCGCCGCGCGGGCCCGGCCGCCCGACCTGCTGCTGGCCGACGTGATGATGCCGGGCCTGGACGGGCTGGCGCTGGTGCGGGCCCTGCGCGCCGAGCCCGCCACCCGCAGCCTGCCGGTGATCCTGCTGTCGGCGCGCGCGGGCGAGTCGCCGCGCATCGAAGGCCTGGATGCCGGCGCCGACGACTACCTCGAAAAGCCCTTTGGCGCCAGGGAGCTGCTGGCCCGCGTGGCGGCGCGGCTGGAAGTCACCGGCCTGCGGCGCCGCGCCGAAGCCGACGCGCGCGCGCAGGCCACCGCCTTGGAGCGGCTGAACGCCGACAACGCGCGCCTGCTGGCGCAGCGCGCGCAGCTGATCGACGAGCTGCGCGACGCCGACCGGCGCAAGGACGAGTTCATCGCCACGCTGTCGCACGAGCTGCGCAACCCGCTGGCGCCGCTGCGCAACGGCCTGCACGTGCTGCGCAACGGCGGCGCACACGACGGCAGCGCGCAGCGCATCCACGAGATGATGGAGCGCCAGCTGGAACACCTGGTGCGGCTGGTGGACGACCTGCTGGAGGTCTCGCGCATCAGCCGCGGCGTGCTGGAGCTGCGCACCGAGCGCGTGGCCGTGGCCACGATCGTGCGCCATGCCGTCGAGACCAGCGAGCCGCTGATACGCGAGGCCGGCCACGAGCTGTCCACCTCGCTGCCGGCGCAGCCGCTGTGGGTCGAGGGCGACCCGGTGCGGCTGGCGCAGGTGTTGTCGAACCTGCTGAACAATGCCGCGCGCTACACGCCGCGCGGCGGCCGCATCCGGCTGGCCGTGCAGCAGCGCGACGGCCAGGTGGTGCTGAGCGTGCGCGACAACGGCATGGGCATCGCGCCCGAGGCGATACCACGGCTGTTCCGCATCTTCGAGCGCGGCAAGCACTCCAGCGGCCTGGGCGTCGGGCTCGCGCTCGCGCACCACCTGGTGCAGCTGCACCAGGGCCGCATCGAAGCCGCCAGCGAGGGCCCGGGGCGAGGCGCCGAGTTCAGGGTGACGCTGCCGCTGGCCGAGGTGCAGCAGCCGCCCGAGGAAAGCGCCGCCCCCGCAGCGACGGCCACCAGCCGGCACCGCATCCTCGTGGTGGACGACAACCGCGATGCGGCGGAGTCGCTGCAGATGCTGCTGGAGCAGCTGGGCGCGCAGGTGCAGGTGGCCCATGACGGCCACGACGCGCTGCAGGCCTTCGGCTGGTTCAACCCCTCGCTGGTGCTGCTGGACATCGGCATGCCGGGCATGGACGGCTACCAGCTGGCCCATGCATTGCAACAGCGTCATCCTGGCCACGGCGCGGTGCTGGTCGCACTGAGCGGCTGGGGTCAGGCGCAGGACCGTGAGCGCGGCCGGGCGGCCGGCCTGCACCATCACCTGGTCAAGCCGGCCGAACTGGCCACGCTGCAGGCGCTGGTGGCCGGCCTGGACCGCCCGTGCCCTGACGGAACAGCGGCGAGGCCGCTTTGACGGCAATTGGGGCCGCAGCACGGCAGCTCTTGCCGTGCGCGGGCCGGGCCAGGCGGCCCGCTGCGCGCCGCGCTACGGGGGCGGCATCGGTAACGAGTGTCACCGAAGCCTTCATCCCCCCGCACGCGGCCGGCGTGCCGAAGGCGTAACGCCGACCGGTACACCGGCGCTGGCGGCATGCGCATTGCTGCAAGGCGTGTTGCCGCGAAGGGCTGGTCCAGTGCCTTGCGATGCCTGGCCGCGCCCGCAGCGTGATCAACGCCTCTTCAGCAAAAGGAGTTCTCCATGAGCCAACTCACGCGACGCCTGGCCCTCGTGGCCGCCGTGACCGCCGCGGCCGCAGCCGGTATCGGATGCGCCAGCCGTGGCGCCGACACCAGCGCGTCCACCGACACCAGCGCCAGCACCGCCAGCAGCGACAGCAGCACGATGCCGAGCAGCACGGCGAGCACCGGCACCGACACG
>JBFLWE010000129.1:0-7230 GCA_040758375.1 Pseudomonadota bacterium | reverse complement strand
GGGCCTGGATCGGTCGAAAACGACCAGATCCGGGCACCGGAGGGTGAAAAATCGCCACGCCAACCTTCAAGAAGGCTGTGAACCGGTCGGATTGCGCGGTCGTCACGGCACGTTCAGGTCAGGAAACTAGTAATTCGAGGTGCCCACAAGGAGGTTTTTACTCCGTTGGTTAGAAGGTAATATTTTACCGGATTGTGATCGAAGGCCTTGTTTATTTCTAGACAGTACGATGAGCACTGCTGTTCGTACTCGTAAATGTTCACAGTCGTAGATTTGGCATCTACAATTAAAGTGGGCATTCCAGAGGACATAATTGCATAGTCAGGTTTATATAGTGCTGACTTGCTCCCCTTGCCGACCTTAAGTTCTCGGAGAGATGATTTGAGTTTGACTTCTGGTGGAAGGAATCCTAAATCATCCAATAGCTTGTCGACAAAGCGCGATTCAACAGTGGCCTCATTCGTTAGGTCTTTTAAAACGCAAAACTTGTTTTTCATGTTGTGATTTCAATGCGGTCGTACTTGTTCGTTAGGTGACACTGTAATGATCATTTCTGCGATGCAAGTTGACAGGTCACGCGATAAGGGCAGGAAAGCTTCATCTTCCCCAAGAATCCTTCAACCCCGTCACCCGGTTGAACACCACCTTCCCGTCCACCCCATGGTCCGCGCGGTCGGCCACAAAGTAGCCGTGCCGTTCAAACTGGAATTTCTGGTCGGGCTTGGCGGCGGCCAGTGACGGTTCCACGACCGCCGTCACCACCTTCAGGCTGTCGGGGTTGAGGGCGTCGAGGAAGTTCTTGCCGCCCGCGTCGGGTTGCGGGTCAGTGAACAGGCGGTCGTACAGGCGCACTTCGGAGCTCACGCCGTCGGCGGCGCCCACCCAGGGGATGGTGGCCTTGGGCTTGACGCTGTCGGCGCCGGAGTTATTGCGTTGGGAGCCCTGGGTGTTTACCGTCATGCGATACGTGTCTCGAAGTTCATGCAGATGGTTTTGCATGAGTTGGCTTGCGTAGGTCAATGCGTGGTGAGTTTGATCATATTCCGAACGATCTTTGGTTCAGGTGCACATTTACCGGCGGTCACAATTCTTTGCGGCTTGGTGGCTCTGCGCTTCGTGCTCTTCCTTTTTTCGCCTCCATTTGCTCGGCGCTGCCGCGCTTTCGCCGCAAGGGTCGCGTTCGCGCGCCCCCCTTTTCGCCACGCGCAGGGTGGCTGCACTGCAATCTCTGCAAAAATCTTTCCGTTGGCCGCTCGCGCTGGCTGACTCGCCCTCCAATCCCCTCGCCCCATGCCCCGCCGCATTCTCTATCTCTCCGGCACCCGAGCCGACTTCGGGTTGATGCGCCAGACTTTGCACGCGGCAGCTGCGCATTCGGGGCTGGAGGTGGCGGTGGCGGTCACGGGCATGCATCTGCACCCCGACTACGGCCACACGGTGGACGACATCGCGGCCAGCAGGCTGCGCATCGCGGCGCGTATTCCCAGCGATGTGGGTGCGCGCGATGGCGCAGGCATGACGCGGGCGATCAGCCAGACGCTGGCAGGCCTGGTGCCGGTGCTGCAGGTGGAAAAGCCTGACGCGCTGCTGCTGCTGGGTGACCGTGGCGAGATGCTCGCGGGGGCGATTGCGGCGCTGCATCTGGGCGTCCCGAGCATCCACCTGCACGGCGGCGAGCGCTCGGGCACGGTGGACGAGCCGGTGCGCCATGCCATCAGCAAGCTCGCGGCGCTGCATTTCTGCGCCACTGCGCAGTCGCGCGAGCGCCTCATCGCCATGGGCGAAGACCCGCAGCGCGTGCATGTGGTGGGCGCTCCGGGGCTGGATGATCTGTCGGATGTGCGGCAGCTTGCGCGAGAGGCCGCGCTGCAAGCCTTGCGGCCCTGGGCGGAGAACTTTGCGGATCGCCCCTACGCTCTCGTGCTGTTTCATCCCGTGGTTCAGGAGGCCGAAGACGCCGCCACGCAGACCCAGGCGCTGCTCGATGGGCTGCGGGCCGCGGGGGCGGGCTCGGCCTTCAACGTGTTGTGGCTCGCGCCCAATGCCGACGCGGGTTCGGGCTCCATCGAGGCGCTGCTGCGGGCGCAGCAGTGGCCGGGGTTTCACCGCATCACGCACCTGCCGCGCGACGACTATCTGGCCGCGCTGCGCCATGCTGCGGTGCTGGTGGGCAATTCGTCGTCGGGCATCATCGAGGCGGCCAGTCTGGGCACACGGGTGGTCAACGTCGGCAGCCGCCAGAACTTGCGCGAGCGCAACGCCAACACAGTCGACGTGCCGCCGCAGGCCGAGGCCATCGAAGCGGCCGTGCGGCAGGCGCTGGCCGAAGGCCCGTGGCCGCATCCCGAAGACAATGTCTATGGCGATGGCCGCAGCGCCGCGCGCATCGCGCAGTTGCTGGCGACACTTCCCTTGTCGGCCGAACTGTTGCACAAGGTGAACCGTTACTGAAACCCACATGCCCGCATCCTTTGAAAAACCCGTCCTGATCGTGTTTGGCGCCGGTGGCCACGGCCGTGTGGCGGCCGACGCGGCGTTGTTAAGCAGCGCGTTTGCGCGCGTGGTCGCCTCAGACCGCAACGCGGCCACATGGGGCGGCGAACTGCTGCCCGGCGTGCCAGTGCTCTCTCCCGACGAGGCCGCTGCTCTGCCCGGCCCGCGCGCGGTGCATGTGGCCATCGGCCACAACACGATACGGCGCGACGAGGCGGCGCGGCTGGCGTCTCTCGGGCCGCTGGCCACCATCGTCCACCCCGCGGCCAGCGTGGCGGCGTCGGCGCGCGTCGCGCCAGGCTGTCTGATCACGGCGCAGTGCGTGGTCGGGCCGATGGCCGAGCTGGGCGAGGGGGTCATCGTCAACCACGGCGCGGTGGTCGATCACGACTGCCGCATCGCCGCCTGGGCGCATGTGGCCCCCGGTGTGAATCTCGGCGGCGCGGTGCAGGTGGGTGAAGCCGCGCTGGTGGGCGCGGGCAGCACGGTGCTGCGCAATCTGCGCATCGGCGCGCTTGCCACGCTGGGCGCGGGCGCAGTGCTGCTGCAAGACCTGCCCGACGGCGCGGCCTGGGCTGGCGTGCCGGCGCGGCCTCTGTCACAGGCCACAGCCTGAACCAGGAGATTCGTCCACTAGGCCGCAATGTACACTTCAATGTACATTTTGCCCGGAGCCCTGCCATGCGTGACACCACTTTCACCGAACTGCGCAACCACGCCCGCGCGTTTTTCGATCTGGTCGAAGCCGGCGAAACCGTGCGCGTGTTGCGCAAGGGCAAACCCATCGCCGAGATTCACCCGGTGGCGCCGCAAGTGCCCTCCTGGAAGCGACGAGCGGCCCGCCCGCTGCAGATTACGGGTGAGCAGATCAGCCGCGTCATTCTCGACCAGCGCTGAGATTCACCGCCTCTGCGCTGAGACACCATGCGGGTGTTCTTCGATTCCTCGGCCTTGGCCAAGCGCTATGTCGACGAAACCGGCTCGGCCGAGGTGCTGCGCTGGTGCGATGCGGCCAGCGTGCTCGCGCTGTCGGTCATCGCAGTGCCTGAGCTGATCTCCGCCTTCAACCGCCTGCTGCGCGCGGGTTGCATCGACGTGCAGCAGTACCGTACCGTGAAGGCCGACCTGCTCGCCGACATCGAGGATGCCCTGGTCTGCGACACCTCGCCCGACGTCGTCGGCCACGCCGTGCGCGCGCTCGAGGCCCACCCGCTGCGCGGCATGGACGCGCTGCACATCGGCGCCGCGCTGGCTTGCGAGGCCGAGGTGTTCGTCTCGGCCGATCAGCGCCAGTGTGGCGCAGCGCGCGCCCTCGGCCTGCGCGTCGTTCCTGTTTGATTGCCGTCTGATTCCCCGCTGCCATGTCCCCACTCCCACTCGCCCAACTTTGTCTGCCCCCCACCGCCACCTTGCACGAGGCGCTGGCGCGGCTCGATGCCACGGCGCAGGGCATTCTGCTGGTCACCGACACGCAAGGCCGTCTGCTGCGCACCGTGACCGACGGCGACCTGCGCCGCGCCGCGCTATCCGGGGCGAGGAAGGAAACGGCCCTGTCGTCCCTGCCTGCCCACCCGCCGCACACGGTGAGCCTGCAGGCCAGCCAGCGCGACGTGCTGGCGCTGATGGACGCACACCGCATCGACCATGTGCCGGTGGTGGACTCCCACGGGCGCGCGGTCGATCTGGTCACTCGGCGCGAGCTTTCGCAGCGCGTCTGGCTGTCGTCGCCGCATCTGGGCGAAGACGAAGTGGCGCTGGTGCAGGAGGCGTTCACCAGCAACTGGATCGCGCCGCTCGGCCCCCATGTGGACGCCTTCGAGCGCGAGCTGGCGGCGCTGGTGGGCGTGCAGCACGCCGCAGCCACGAGTTCGGGTACGGCGGCGCTGCATCTGGGGCTGCGGCTGCTGGGCGTCGGACCCGGCGATGTGGTGCTGTGCTCCAGCCTCACCTTCGTCGCCAGCGCCAACCCGATCAAGCAGCTTGGGGCTACACCGGTGTTCATCGATTCGGAGCCGCAGAGCTGGAATATGTCGCCGCAGGCGCTGGCTGCAGCACTGGAGGCGCTGCACGCCGAAGGCATCGCGCCCAAGGCCGCCGTGGTGGTCAACCTCTACGGCCAGAGCGCCGAGATGGACGCCATCGTTCCGCTGCTCGAGCGCTATGGTGTGTCCATGCTGGAGGATGCCGCCGAATCCCTGGGCGCGAGTTACAAGGGCCGCCCCAGCGGCAGTTTCGGCAAGCTCGCGGTGTTTTCGTTCAACGGTAACAAGATCATCACAACCTCGGGCGGCGGTATGCTGGTGGGCAACGACGCGACGCTGATCGAACACGCCCGCAAGCTCTCCACCCAGGCGCGCGAACCGGCGCGGCATTACGAGCATGTCGAAGACGGCTACAACTACAGGCTGAGCAATGTGCTGGCGGGCATAGGCCGCGGGCAGTTGCGGGTGCTCGGTCAACGGGTGCAGGCGCGCCGCGAGGTGTTCGCGCAGTATCGCGATGCGCTCGCCGCGGTGCCCGGTCTGCGCTGGATGGCCGAGCCCGAGGGGCATCGCTCCACCCGCTGGCTGTCGGCCTTCGTGCTCGAAGCCGACGATGCCCAGGCCCGCCGCGACGCCCTGCTCGACTTTCTCGAACGCCACAACGTCGAAGCCCGGCCAGTGTGGAAGCCCATGCATCTGCAGCCCTTGTACGCAGGCTGCCGCTACTTCTCGCATGCCCCTGGGCAAGACGTCAGCCGCGCGCTGTTCGAAGGCGGCGTCTGCCTGCCCTCGGGCTCGAACATGAGCGCCGCGCAGCGCACGCGCGTTGCCGAACTGGTAGCGCGCGGCTTGGAGCTGCCGTTGCGGAGCGCTGCATGAGATTCTCCAGTCGCGCCATCTGGCGCCCTGCGGCGGCCGACGCCGTTCTCGTCGCCCTCACCTGGCTGCTCGCCTTCCTGTTCCGCTTCAGCCTGCTGCGCAACGACGCGCCGGCCAATCTGGCGCAGATTCTCTGGATCAGCACCCCGCTGGCCGCGGCGGTGTGGGTGGCGGCGCTGGCCGGGCTAGGGGCGTATCGCACGCCGTGGCGGCACACCAGCGTGCCCGAGTTCAAGCGGCTGGCCTCGGCCATGATCGTGGCGGCGCTGGCGCTAGCGGCCGTGCTGCTGTTGCTGCGCCTGCCCAATTTCCCGCGCTCCATCGTGCTGCTGCATCCGCTGTTCGCGGGTGCCGCGCTGCTCGGGCTGCGGCTGGGCGCGCGCATCTGGGCCGAAGGGCGCCTCACCCGCTCCACCGCGCAAGGCAAGCCGCTTCTGGTCCTGGGCACGCTCGACGAAGCCGCGCGAGCGCTGCAAAGCCTGCGCTCCAGTAAGGGCTGGCAGGTGACCGCGCTCATCAGCCCGAACCGGGGCGAAGTCGGCCGCAGCGTGCAGGGCGTGCGGGTTGCCGGCAGCGTGGACGATCTGGCCCGGGTGGCGCAGGCGCAGGGCGTCGGCCACGCGCTGATCGCCAGCGAACCCGGCAGCCCCGCGCGCCGCGAGCTGCTGCTGCAGGCCAGCGATGCGCATCTTGCCCTGCTCACGCTGCCGCGCGCCGACGACTGGCTGCAAAGCGGCGGCAGCGGCGGCCAGACGCCGCGCCAGGTCGAGCTGGCCGACCTGCTGGGGCGCGCCGCCGTGCAACTCGACGTGCGTGGGCTCTCCGGTCTGCTCGCCGGGCAGGTGGCGCTGGTCACGGGCGCAGGAGGCAGCATCGGCTCGGAGCTTTGCCGCCAGATCGCGCGCTTCGGCGTGCGCCTGCTGGTGTGCATCGACGCTTCGGAAATCGCCATCTATGCGCTGGAGCAGGAGTTCAAGGCGCGCTTTCCCGAGCTTGCCGTGCGCTACTACACCGCCAATGTTCGCGAGCCCGAACGGCTCAAACATCTGTTCGAGCGGCACCGCCCCGCCGTGGTGCTGCACGCCGCGGCCTACAAGCATGTGCCCTTGATGGAAGACGACAACGCCATCGAGGCGTTGCGCACCAATGTGCTGGGCACGCTCAATGCCGCACGCGCGGCCACGGCCTGCGGCGCACGGCGCTTCGTGCTCATCTCCACCGACAAGGCGGTGAACCCGACCAATGTGATGGGCGCTAGCAAGCGGCTGGCCGAGCTGGTGCTGCAGGCGCACGCCGCGCAACACCCCGACACGCATTGCTGCGCGGTGCGCTTCGGCAATGTGCTGGGATCGAGCGGCAGCGTGGTGCCGCGCTTTGCGGCGCAGATTGCCGCGGGCGGCCCGGTCACCGTGACCCACCCGGAGATCGTGCGCTACTTCATGACCATTCCCGAAGCCGCACAGCTCGTGCTGCAGGCGGGGCTGATGGGCCAAAGCGGCGAAATCTACGTGCTCGACATGGGCGAGCCGGTGAAGATCGTGGATCTGGCGCGGCTGATGATCCGGCTGTCCAGCAAGACCGAGGACGAGATTCCCATTCACTTCACCGGCCTGCGCCCGGGCGAAAAGTTGTATGAGGAACTGCTCGCCGACGACGAAACCACCCTGCCCACGCCGCATCCCAAACTGCGCGTCGCCCGCCAGGCCGAGTTGGACGCCATCGATTTGCAGGCGCTGCAAATCTGGATCGCCGCCAGCGGCGCCGAACCGCCCGCGCAGATCAAGGCCAGGCTGCACGCCCTGGTGCCCGAGTACACGCCGCAGCTCGCAGGCTATTGATGCGGGGCGGTGCAGTTTGAAACTGCGCCGCCCCACCC
>JBFLWE010000128.1:0-7240 GCA_040758375.1 Pseudomonadota bacterium | reverse complement strand
CCGCCGCACTGCGCTGGGCGAGGTTGCGCACCTCGGTCGCCACCACCGCGAAGCCGCGGCCCTGCTCGCCGGCGCGCGCCGCCTCGACGGCCGCGTTCAGCGCCAGCAGATTGGTCTGGAAGGCGACTTCGTCGATCAGCTGCACGATGTCGGTGATCTGCCGGCTCGCCGCCTCGATCTCGCGCATCGCCTGGCTGGCACGGCCAGCCACTTCGCCGCCGTGCTCGGCCTGTTTGCGGGCGCTGGCGGCCAACTGGTTGGCATGGCTGGCGTTCTCCGCGCTCTGCTTGACGGTGGAGGTCATCTCCTCCATCGAGGCGGCGGTCTCCTCCAGCGAGGAAGCCTGCTCCTGCGTCCGCTGGCTCAGGTCGTCGTTGCCGCTGGCGATCTGCTGCGCGGCGGTGGACACCACCTGCGAGCCGCGCTGCACCTCGTGCACGATGCCGGTGAGCTTGTCGCGCATGCGCTGCAGGGCGCCCAGCAGGCTGGTTGCCGCAAACACCGGCTCGTCGGCCGGCCGCTGCAGGTCGCCGTCGGCGATCCGCGAGGCCATGGCCACCGCGAAACGCGGCTCGCCGCCGATGTTGTTGCGGATCGAGCGCATCGACTGCCACACCACCAGGATCACCAGCAGGCCGATCATCGCGGCGCGCAGCAACTGCGCTTCAAGGTTCGCGCGGTAGGCCGCGTCGATGTTCACGTAGTAGGCGCCGGTGCCGAAGTGCAGATCCCACGGCTTGTACCAGGCGGTGTAGCTGATCTTGGGGGCCTGCTCCTTCGTGCCCGGCAGCGGCCAGACGTATTCGGTCAGGCCCGATCCGCCCTTCTGGTCCACGGCCAGCATGGCCTGGAACAGCTTCTTGCCGTTCGGATCGGCCTTTGCGCCCACGTCCTGGCCGACCAGCGCCGGCGAGATCGGATGCATGCGCATGAACAGCTGGGAGTCGAACGCGAACAGGTAGCCGGTGCCCTTGTCCCAGCGCATCGCCTGGATCGCCGCGAGCGCGCGCTTGCGGGCCTCGGCATCGTCGAACTCGCCGGCCGCGGCGCGCTTGTGGAAGCTGTCCGCCACGGCGACCGCGCTGGCCACGTGGTTGGCCAGGTCGACCTCCAGCGTGGCCATCTGCTGCCTGCGGATTTCCATCGCCGTGGCGACCGTCAGGGCGGCCAGACCGGCGATCACGAGAACAATGACCAGCCAGACGCGGGCATTGAGGCTGAGACGGTCGAGCATTTGAGCGGGGGTACGCATGAGGTTCACCAACGATTTTCGAGAGAGGGGTGATGCGCCTACCCCTGGGTTGTTCCTTGCGCATGCAAGACCGGGCAGAGCCCGGCTGCCGCCGCGTTCCGACGACGGCAGATACCCCCTTCAACACTCACGACGCCCCCGCGCCGTGTCGCACCATCAGGCCGCCTTGCGGCGGCTCTGCATGCGCACCAGCCCGGCGATGTCCACGATCAGCGCCACCGAACCGTCGGCCAGGATGGTGGCGCCCGAGACGCCCTGCACCCGCCGGAAATTGGCCTCCAGCGACTTCACCACCGCCTGCTGCTGCCCGTTGAGGCCGTCGACGAACAGCCCCACGCGGGTGCCCTCGCCCTCGACCACGATCATCAGACCGTCCTCGATGTTGCGGACCGCACCGGCACAGCCGAACACCTCGTGCAGGCGGATCACCGGCAGGTACTCGCCGCGGAACTTGAACAGCTCGCCACCGCCGGCCACGCTGCGGATCGCCTCGGCCTTCAGCTGGACCGATTCGACGATGGACACCAGCGGCACGATGTAGCTCTCCTCGCCCACCGCCGCGCTGAGGCCGTCGATGATGGCCAGGGTGAGCGGCAGCACGATGGTGAACACGCTGCCCTTGCCAGGGGTGGAACGGATGGTCACCGAGCCGCCGAGGTCGGCGACGTTGCGGCGGACCACGTCCATGCCCACGCCGCGACCGGAGAGGTCGGTGGTGACGGCGGCGGTGGAGAAGCCGGGCTGGAAGATCAGCTCCGCCACCGCCTCGTCGCTCATGCCCTCACCCGAGGCAATCAGGCCGCGCTGGATCGCCTTGGCGACGATCGCCTCGCGGTTCAGGCCGGCACCGTCGTCGGCCACTTCCACCACGATGGAGCCACCGCGGTGGAATGCCTCCAGGCGCAGCGTGCCCTGCTCGACCTTGCCCGCCGCACGCCGCTTGTCGGGCATTTCCAGGCCGTGGTCGATGGCGTTGCGCACGAGGTGGACCAGCGGGTCGCCGATCTTCTCCAGCACCGTCTTGTCCAGCTCGGTGTGTTCGCCGTGCATGTCCAGCCGCACGTTCTTGCCCAGCTTGGCGCTGAGGTCGCGCACCAGGCGCGGGAAGCGGTTGAACACCGAACCGATGGGCAGCATGCGGATGCCCATCACGCTCTCCTGCAGCTCGCGCGTGTGGCGCGCCAGCTGGGTGAGTCCTTCCTGCAGCATCGCCAGCTTGGCGATGTCGAAATTCTCGCGGAACTGGTCGAGCATCGACTGGGTGATCACCAGCTCGCCGACCAGGTCGATCAGGCTGTCGATCTTGTCGATCGACACGCGCACCGAGCTGGACTCGGCACTGGCCGCCGGCGTCGCGTCGCGTGCCGCGCGCGCGGTCGCCACGTCGGTGACCGGGGCCTTCGGCGCCTCGGTTGCCGCGGGTGGAGCCACCACGTGCAGCGGCTCGATGCTGAGGTCGCACTCGTCCTCGACCCAGTCGAACACGCTCTTGATCGCCTCGCGGGTGACCTGGCCGTGCAGTTCGATGGTCCAGCCGATGTGGCATTCACCCGGCTCGAGCTTGTCCAGCGTGGGGAGCTGGTCGAGGTCGGCCGTGACCTTCATCTCGCCCAGCGCCTTGATCTCGCGCAGCAGACGCAGCGGGTCGTTGCCGCCGGCGGCCATGCCCGGATGCGGGCGGAAGCTCACCTTCCACGCATCGGCGCGGTCGCGGGCGCGGCGCGCCAGCACCTGGGTCTCCGCGGCGCGGCCCATCACCGCAGCCAGCTCGCCGCGCAGGCTCTCGGCCACCTCGTCGTTGAGCGGCTGGCCGGCCTGGGCGCGGGCGAACATGCCGCGCAGGCAGTCCACCGTGCGCAGCAGCAGCTCGATGATCGGCTTGTCGATGGCGCGGCGGCCGTCGCGCAGCTCGTCCAGCAGCGACTCGGCCTCGTGGGTGAAGGCCGACATCTCCGGGAAGCCGAACGTGGCCGCACCGCCCTTGATCGAGTGGGCCGCTCGGAAGATGGTGTGCACCAGCTCCTTGTCGCCGCCCTCGTCCAGCGCCAGCAGCGCCGTTTCCATGTTGTCGAGTCCTTCCAGGCTCTCCTCGAAGAAGACCTGGTGGAACTGCGCCATGCTGACGTTGGCCATCGGTGTTCTCCGGATCAGCCCAGGACGCGGTTGACGGTGGCCAGCAGCTGTTCGGGATCGAACGGCTTCACCAGCCAACCGGTGGCGCCGGCGGCCTTGCCTTCCATCTTCTTGTCGGTATGCGACTCGGTGGTCAGCATCAGGATCGGCACGCCCTTGTACTCGGGCAGCGTGCGCAGCTCGCGCACCATGGAGATGCCGTCCATCACCGGCATGTTCACGTCGGCCAGCACCAGGTCGTACTTGCCGCCCTTGGCCTGGTCCAGCGCCAGCTGGCCGTTCTCCGCCTCGCTCACCTCGTGGCCCGCGCCACGCAGGGTGAAGGCGACCATGCCGCGCATCGACGCCGAATCATCCACTGCAAGAATCTTTGCCATCTTCCACCTCGTTTCAGGCCGGCCGGACGGCCGGCAGATCCAGTTCCACGTCCAGCCCCAGCAGGCTGGCCGCCTCGCGCAACACGTCGCTCGCCCCGGTCCAGTGCACGCTGCCACCGGCAGCAACCGCTGCCCGGCGGAACGCCACCAGCAGTTGCATCGCCGCGCCGTCGACCTTTTCCACCGCCGCGCCGTCGAGCGTGGCGGCACTGCCGCCGGCCGCCTCGCGCAACTGCGGCGCCAGGGCGTCGAGCGCGCCCAGCCGGCAGTCCGCCGGCAGCGCGATGCCTGCCGCGACCCCAGCCGCCTTGCCCCTGGATGACGTCTTGCTGCCCATGCACTTGCCCCGTCGGTCGTGGTGACCGGTGATTTCGCTCGGTGGACTTATCGGCGGGTCCGGCCCGGGCTTTAGGGATGCCTCGGCCGATCCTCACCTGGCACGGGGTTTCGTGCGCTCGCGCACACAGGGCTAAAGTTTCCGCGCGCGGGGCCGTTAGCCATGCGACAAGCCACCGTCCGGCCTGTCGATCACCGCCGTGGGGCGAAGGAGCCTCGCTTGATCATCCAACCCACCAGCCTCGCCGCGCTCACCTGGCTCGGCGCCGCCTCCGGTACCACCGCCGAGAGCTGGCGCATCGGGGTGGTGCTGTCGGCGCGCCCGCTGGGCACGACCGACCAGGGCAAGATCCTGCTGCAGGTGGGCGGGATGACCGTGGAAGCCGACATGCCGGGCCAGTCCGGCGGCGGCGGAGCGGCGGCCGACCCACGCACGCCGTTCCTGCCCGGCCACACGCCGGCCCAGTCGTCGCTGCCGGCCCAGTTCCAGGTGCGCGTGCTCTCGCTCGGCAGCCAGCCCACGCTGGAGGTGATGCTGCCGCAGACAGCCGAATCGACCGCCCAGGTCGCCCTGCGCGAGCGCCTGCCACAGCAGGGCGGCTTTGCGCCGCTGCTGGCCACGGTGCAGGCGCTGGCCCAGCGCCCGGTGATGCGGCAGATCCCTGCCCCGCTGCGTCCGGCCCTGGCCCAGCTCGAGCAGGCCATGCGCACCCCGGCCGACGTCACCACCGGCGCCGGCCTGCGCGAGGCGATCATGCGCAGCGGCCTGTTCATGGAATCCAGTCTCGCCCAGGGGCCGCTGCTCGCCTCCAGCGTGGGGGAGGAGGACTGGAAGGCCGTGCTGCTCAAACTCTCCAACCTGCTCGACAGCTATGCCCCGCCGCGGTCCGGCGCCGCGCAGCCGGGGCTGCCCGCGATGCCCGACTACGGACTCGACACGCCGCCGCCACTGCTCCAGCGCGGCGTGCAGCCGCAGGCCCGCGCCGCCGACCTGGCCAACCAGCTCGCCCGACTCGGCGCCGAGGAAGACCCGGCGCCCGTGCTGTCGCAACTGCACACCGCCGTGCGCGCCGCCCTGGCCCGGGTGGAGGTCGCCCAGCTGGAAGCGACCACGGTGCCGGCGTGGATGACCGAAATCCCGATCAAGGGACGCGACGGCAAGGACGTGCTGCAGCTCCAGCTGGACTACGTACCCGGCCCGCAAGGGGAGCCACCGCGCCAATGGACGCTGGGCTTTGCCGTCGACCTGCCCACGCTGGGCCCCGTGCAGGGCGAGCTGCACCTGCACGACCTGCGCCTGTCGGTGCGGCTGTGGGCCGAGCGAGCCGGCACCACCGACCGCCTCGAGCAGCAGTTCTCCGCCCTGCGCCAGCGACTGGCCGCCTGCGGCCTGCTGCTCGACCAGCTCAGCTGCCAGACCGGCCTGCCCCGCAGCACCGGGCGCCACACCGCCAACCTGCTCAAGGCCCAGGCATGACCCTGTCGCTACCCAACCCGCAACGCCGCGTCACCCTGCGCCTGGCCGCCGGGAGCAAGGACGCGCCACCGTCCCCGCGCGTTCCGGCCGAAGCGCTGGACCTGCTGCTGGCCCGCGCCCGCGACCAGGGCATCCCGCTGCATGCCGACCCGCAGATCGCCGCCCTGCTCGCCTCGCTGCGCCTGCGCGACGACGTGCCCGGCACGCTCTACGCCGCCGCCGCCTCGGTGCTGGCCTGCGTCTACGAGGCTTCCGGCGAAAAGCTGTAGCCCCACGCCAGGGTAGGAGCGCACCCTGTGCGCAACGCTCTCCGCCACCTGACCGGAAACTGCGCAAAGGGTGCGCCCCAGTCGCGCCTCGGGGGATGCCCCTTCACCGGTCCAGCGGACTGACCACCCCCATCCCGCCCCGGTTGAGCACGTGCGTGTAGATCTGCGTGGTCGCCACATCCTTGTGGCCGAGCAGCTCCTGGATGGTGCGGATGTCCTGCCCCGCCTCCAGCAGGTGCGTGGCGAACGAATGGCGCAACGTATGGCAGGTGGCCGGCTTGACGATGCCTGCCCGCATCCGCGCGGCCTTCACCGCCCGCTGCAGCGAGGACTCATCCAGATGATGGCGGCGCTCGGCACCGTCGCGCGGATCGATGCTGCGCACGGACGCGGGAAACACGTACTGCCAGCCCCACTCGCCCGCCGCCGATGGGTATTTGCGCGCCAGCGCATCGGGCAACCAGACGCGACCCAGGCCGAGCGAAAGGTCTCGCTCATGCAGGCGCTTCACCTCGGCCAGCTGCGCCTGCAGCGGCTCGACGGCGGACTTCGGCAGCATCGTGTGGCGATCCTTGCCACCCTTGCCCTCGCGCACCAGGATCTCGCCGCGCGCGAAGTCCACGTCCTTCACCCGCAGACGCACGCACTCCATCAGGCGCAGCCCGCTGCCATACAGCAGGCTCCCCATCAGCCAGTGCACGCCGTGCAGCTCGCCCAGCAGCGCCTGCACCTCCTCCCGCGTCAGCACCGTTGGCAGGCGGCGAGGCTTCTTCGCCCGCTCGATGCCATCCAGCCAGGGCAACTCCACCCCGAGTACCTGCCGATACAGAAACAGCAGAGCCGACAGGGCCTGGTTCTGTGTGGCCGCCGAGACATGGTCGTGCACGGCCAGCCGGGTGAGGAACTGTTCGATCTCGGCCGCGCCCAGCTCCCGCGGGTGACGCTTGCCATGGGCGAGGATGAACCGGCGGATCCAGCCGACGTAGGCGTCCTCGCTGCGCCGCGCCATGTTCAGGCGTCGCATCCGCTCGCGTACCTGATCGAGCAATTTCGGTGGTTGCGCCGCGGCTCCGCTTGCCCGCGCCGCCTTCCCGTGGAACGATGCCATCCATGGTCTCCCGCCGGTATTAAGGCTGCGAGATTAGGCTGCAGGATTAGGCCGCATCAGCAGGGGCAAGTAGTTGGTTTGCGTAGGGAAGTGCCGCGGGAAAGCGCGGAGCTGAACGGATTAGGCTGCAAGATTACACTGCATTTTCAAACCTACTTTTAGTTAGGTGCCTCGATGCGCAGCACCGAATATGTATTTGTTCTGCTCGTGACCGTAGCCCTCGGGTACGGTGCGTTCACCGGTCATGCGTTGCTTGGGGCCTACATCGCCAGCCATCTTCCGCGTTCA
>JBFLWE010000127.1:0-7774 GCA_040758375.1 Pseudomonadota bacterium | reverse complement strand
CCCTTGCCGCGCCGCCAGCGCCTTGCGTCTTGCTTCACCCATCGGGTGAGTGTGCCAAGACCGCGCAAGTCCCCGCCAGTGCTCGCGAATCAGCTCATCGCTTCGCGGCAACTGCCGGATTTAGGGTCAGCGCCTCGCGGGGGTTAGCACCCGCTTCGCGGCCGGGGGCTCAAGTACTTCCGATGATGGAGCCGATGCGGATCGAGTGCGTCTCGGGGATCTCGCTGTGCGCGATCACGCGCAGGCGCGGTGCCGCGCGGCGCAGCAGGCGGGCCATCGGCGCGCGGATCATGTCGGGCACCAGCAGGCAGGCCGGGATGCCGAGGTCTTCCTGTCGCTTGGCCATCTCGGCGGCCGAGCGGGTGAGCGTGTCGGCCACGCCCGGGTCGAGCACGGCGCCGTGCGGCGAGTTGAGGGCCTGCGCCACCAGGCGCTCGAGCTCGGGCTCCAGCGCAATGACGTCGAGCTCCTTCGTGGGCCCGTAGATCTGCTGCACGATCGCCGGCGCCAGGTGCACGCGGATGCGCCGCGCCAGCTCGTTGGGGTCGGTGACGGTGGCCGCGTGCTCGGCCAGGCACTCCACGATCGAGCGCATGTCGCGGATGTGCACGCCTTCTTCGAGCAGCAGCTGCAGCGTCTTCTGCACCGTGGCAATGCCCACCAGCTTGGGGATCACGTCCTCGATCAGCTTGGGCGCCAGCTTGGTCACGTGCTCCACCAGATTCTGCGTCTCCACGCGGCCCAGCAGCTTGGCGGCGTTGACCTGCATCAGGTGCGACAGGTGCGTGGCCACCACC
This sequence comes from Pseudomonadota bacterium, assembly GCA_040758375.1. Classification (GTDB taxonomy): domain Bacteria; phylum Pseudomonadota; class Gammaproteobacteria; order Burkholderiales; family Burkholderiaceae_C; genus CAMLIZ01. The sequence goes on along the minus strand of JBFLWE010000127.1, from coordinate 6,977 downwards.
GTGGCGCAGTCCACCACCGTGAAGCCCGACATCTGCGCCATGTCCTTGTGGCGCTCCTCGATCCAGATCGCTGGCAGGCCGAAGGCCGGGTCGGTGGTCTTGGTGCCGGGCAGCTGCTGCGTCGCGCCACCGGGGTTGATGGCCAGGAACATGCCGGGGAAGGCCTCGCCTTCGCCCACCACCGCGCCGCGCAGCGTGACGCGGTAGGCGCTGGGCTTCAACTCCAGGTTGTCGCGGATGTGCACCGGCGGCGGCAGGAAGCCCACGTCCTGCGCGAACTTCTTGCGCACGCCCTTGATGCGGCCCAGCAGGTCGCCCGAGCGGTTCTTGTCCACCAGCGAGATCAGGCGGTAGCCCACCTCCAGGCCCAGCGTGTCCACCGGCACCAGGTCGTCCCAGCTCGCCTCGGCGGCCCCCTCGGGCAGGCCGGTGGGGCCGGCCGGCGCCTGTGCGGCCTTGAGCGCCGCCTGCTCCATCTGGTGCAGCTTGCGCGCGCCCCAGCCGATGCCCGCGGCCAGCAGCAGGAACACCAGGTGCGGCATGCCGGGGATCAGCCCCAGCAGCGCCAGGATGCCGGCCGTCACGCCCAGCGCTCGCACGGAGCCGAACACCTGCTTGCGGATCTGGCTGCCGACGTCGTGCTCCTTGCCCACCCGCGTGACCACCATCGCGGCGGCCACCGAGATCAGCAGCGCGGGGATCTGCGCCACCAGCGCGTCGCCCACCGCCAGCAGGATGTAGCTGCTGGCCGCGTCGCCGGCGGTCAGGTCGTGCTGCACCACGCCCACGATGAAGCCGCCGACCACGTTGATGAACAGGATCAGCATGCCCGCCACCGCGTCGCCGCGCACGAACTTGCTGGCACCGTCCATGGAACCGAAGAACTCGGCCTCTTCGCCCACCTCGGCGCGGCGGCGCTTGGCTTCCTTTTCGTCGATCAGGCCGGCGTTGAGGTCGGCGTCGATCGACATCTGCTTGCCGGGCATGGCGTCGAGGGTGAAGCGCGCCGCCACTTCGGCGATGCGCTCGGCGCCCTTGGTGACCACGATGAAGTTGATCACCACCACCACCGCAAAGACGATCAGGCCCACCGCGAAGTTGCCGCCGATCAGGAAGTGGCCGAACGACTCGATCACGCGCCCCGCCGCGCCGCTGCCGGTGTGGCCCTGCAGCAGTACCACGCGGGTGGAGGCCACGTTGAGCGACAGCCGCAGCAGCGTGGTGATCAGCAGCACCGAGGGGAACGCAGCAAAGTCCAGCGGGCGCACCATGTTGGCCGCCACCAGCATCACGGTGAGCGCCAGCGCGATGTTGAACGTGAAGAACACGTCCAGCATGAACGGCGGCAAGGGCAGCACCATCATCGCCAGCACCATGACGATGAACACCGGCGCCATCAGCGCCTTGGCGGTGTCGCCGTTGCGGCCGAACAGCGTGTGGACCCGGGCCATGAGCTCGTTCATGGCCTGGATTGTTCCGGCCCCGATGGGCGGACCTGAGCCGGAAAAGCAGGGTGAAGACGGGGGTGTTCCGGATACCCGCGCAATGGGTGGCGAACGAGGTGCCGCCATGGCATCATGATGCTTTCATCAAGATGCTTTGATGCCATGAGGACCACCGTCACCCTCGACAACGACGTGCATCGCCTGCTCCTGGACACCGCCCACCGCACGGGCCGCCCTTTCAAGCAAGTGCTCAACGATGCGGTGCGCGCCGGGCTGCAGCAGCGGCGCCCCGCCGTTCAGCCGTTTCGGCAGCCGGTCTTCTCGCTCGGCCGCCCCCTGGTGGACCTGACCAAGGCCGGTGCGCTGGCCGGTGAGCTGGAGGATCAAGAGCAGGCGGCACGCATGCAAAGGCGCCAGCGATGAAGTGCCCTGACGTGAACGTCCTGCTGTTTGCGGTCAACCAGGACACGCCCCAGCACAAGAAGGCGCGCGCCTGGCTGGAGGACGCCTTCGCGCAGCCGGCCGGCGTTGGCTTTGCATGGAATGCCCTGCTCGGCTTCCTTCGCCTGGCCACCCGGCCCGGCATCTTTGCTCGCCCGTTGGAGGTGGAAACCGCGCTCGGTGTTGTGCAAGCCTGGCTGACCCATCCCGCCGGCAGCGTGTTGAACCCCACGCCGCGCCATGCCGACGTACTGGGACGTTTGTTGATCGGCGCTGCGGGGGGTGGAAACCTGGTGTCCGACGCGCACCTGGCCGCCTTGGCGATCGAGCACGATGCCGAGCTGGGCACCTTCGACCGCGACTTCAAGCGCTTCTCGGGCCTGCGCTGCGCGTTGCTGGGCTGACGGCTATAGCCGGGAGGCACCCACGCCGGCCACGCGGTTGAACTCGGACACGCTGATGTCCGTCACCTGCAGCCGGCTGGCCGCATTGAAGCCGGAGGGCCGCACCTCGCTGGCCCGCAGCGCAGGGTTGGGCTGGGTGCTTTCGAGCGCTTCCACCGACAGCATGCGGCGCAGCGCGGTCAGGCCCGGGCCCGACCAGTCGTCCACCAGCCCCTGCAGCTGCGACAAGGCGGTGGCCACCACGGCCGGCGGCAGCTGCTTCACGCCTTCGGCGCCCTGCTTGCGCAGCGTGGCCTCTATGACGGCCAGGTGGCGGAACACCTTGCGCGAGCGCGGGTGTGGGTCGAGCACGGCGGCCAACGCGGCGGTCATGCGCTGGTCTTCGGTCTGGGGTGCAGCCGCGGCTGGGGTGGCACGAGGCGCTGCCGACTTGGCGGCGGGCTTGTCATCCACGGCCACGCGCAGCTTGCCGCCTTCGCGACGCAGCGTGAGCTGGCCCGTGAGTGCGCGCCAGGCGCTGCGCACGCTGGAGCCGATGGAAAACCGCTTTCCCATGTGACAAATCGTAGGGCGAGTCGCGCGGCAGCGGGCGTGAACGATGGCACGCGATCGCCTCCGGCGTGGCGACGCCCCGGCGCTCAGGCGCGCGCCGGCTCGCGCGCCGACAGCTCGAACACCGCCACCGCCTGCACCAGGGCCTGCGCCTGCAGCTTCAGGCTTTCGGCGGCGGCCGCGCTCTGCTCGACCAGCGAGGCGTTCTGCTGCGTGGTCTCGTCCATGCGGTTCACCGCGGTGGCCACCTGCGCGACGCCGTCGCTCTGTTCGGCGCTGGCGGCGCTGATCTCGCCCATGATCTCGGTGACGCGGTGGATCGCGGCCACCACCTCCTGCATGGTGGCGCCGGCCTGGTCCACCAGCGCGCTGCCGTGCTCCACGCGCGCCACGCTGTCGCCGATCAGGCTCTTGATCTCGCGCGCCGCCTCGGCGCTGCGCTGCGCCAGCGAACGCACCTCGCCGGCCACCACGGCAAAGCCGCGGCCCTGCTCACCGGCACGCGCGGCTTCCACCGCCGCGTTCAGCGCGAGGATGTTGGTCTGGAACGCAATGCCGTCGATCACGCCGATGATGTCGGCGATCTTCTTCGAGCTCTCGTGGATGCCCTTCATCGTGTCCACCACCTGCGCCACCACCTCGCCGCCGCGCGCTGCCACGCTGGAGGCGCCGCGCGCCAGCTCGTCGGCCTGGAGCGCGTGACCGGCATTCTGTTGCACCGTGGCGCCCAGCTGCTCCATCGACGAGGCCGTCTGCTGCAGCGCCGAGGCCTGCAGCTCGGTGCGCGAGCTCAGGTCGCCGTTGCCCTGCGCGATCTGCGAACCGGCAATGGCCACCTGCTCGGCGTTGGATCGCACCGTGGACACCGTGGCCGCCAGTGCGGCCTGCATGTCGCGCAGCGCCGCCATCAACGTGGCCATGGGGCCGCGGTCGGCCGGTATGTGGTTGGACAACCGGCCCTGCGCGATGCGGTGCGCGATCTCGGTGGCCTGCGCCACCGGCCCGGTGAGCACGCGCACGATCCAGCGCGCCAGCCCCGCGGCCGCCGCCAGCGCGAGCGCGCACACGCCGATCACGAGCCAGCGCACCGAGGCGGCCGCCGCGTCGAGCCGCTGGTGCACCTGGTCGGCCGCCCGGCGCTGCAGCTCGATCTGCGCGGTGAGCCCCTTCACCAGCGCCGCACCCGCGGGCGTGGTGTTGGCGCTGCGGTAGGCCTTGGCTTCCTCGTCCCTGCCTTCCAGCCGCAGCGCATACCAGCGCGGCCGCACCTCGGCGTAGTGGCGCACCTGCTCGCGCAATGCGGCCAGCGCCGCGGCCTCGGCAGCGCTCATCTCGGTGGCGCCATAGGCATCGAGCGCGTCGTTCACCGCCTTGAACGTGGGGCCCTCCTCGGCCTCTGCCCTGCGCAGCCCCGCCTCGTCGGCATGGGCGGCCATGGCCAGCGAGTAGCGCAGCTGCCACAGCGCATGGTTGGCCTTGCCCAGCTCGCCCGAGCCCACGGTGCTGGCATGCAGCGCATTGAAGTCGCGCTGCGTCTTCCAGGTGAACCAGCCGGCCACGGCGCCGGCGGTCGCCACCAGCGCGATGATCAATGCAAAGGCGGCCAGCAGCCGCGCGTTCAACGCGTTCTTCATCGGACCATTCCCTGTCGTTGGGTTGTTCCGCCGGTATCGGCCGCCTGCGTGCGCGGCCGTATCCCCCGGAAGAGGGAGATCAGCCCGTGGACTCGTCCACCGGCGGCGCGGCCTGCGGGTCCAGCTCGGGCGGCACCTGCAGCGCCGGCAGCGCACCCGGCGCCTTGGCCTGGCCGCGCAGCGAGGCGCGCAACTGGTACACGTAGGCCAGCACCTGCGCCACCGCGCCGAACAGCGCCGCGGGAATCTCGCGGTCGAGCTCGGCATGGGCATACAGCGCACGCGCCAGCGGCGGCGCCTGCAGCACCGGCACCTTGGCCTCGCGCGCCACGTCGCGGATCTTCATCGCCAGCAGGTCGGCGCCCTTGGCCACCACGCGCGGCGCGGCCATGGTCTTGTCGTCGTACTTCAAGGCCACCGCATAGTGGGTGGGGTTCATCACCACCAGGTCGGCGCCCGGCACCGCGGCGATCATGCGCCGGCGCACCAGCTCGCGCATGCGCGCCTTCACCTTGGCCTTGACCTCCACGTTGCCTTCGGCGTCCTTGTGTTCCTGCTTGACCTCCTGGTGGCTCATCTTCAGGCGGTTGAGGTACAGGTGCTTCTGCAGCGGCACGTCCACCGCCGCAAACAGCGCCAGGGCCAGCACCAGCATCAGCATTCCGCCCTGCAGCGACTGCAGCGTCTGCGCAAACGCCTGCGGCAAGGGCAGCGCCAGCGCCTGCGCGAAGTCCGGCAGGTGCGAACGCAGGTACAGCGCGCCGATCGCACCCAGCACCACCGCCAGCAGCACGGCCTTCATCGCGGTGACCAGGTGCTGCTTGGAGACGATGTTCTTCAGCCCGTTCAAGGGGTTGAGCTTGCCGAAGCTGGGCGCCAGCGGCTTCATCGTCCAGTTCCAGCCGCCCGACAGCACGCCGGCGGCCACTGCCACCGCGCCCATCACCACCCCCAGCGGCACCACCACCAGCAGCAGCTTCAGCACCATGGGCTGCAGGCGCTCGCTCATGCTGGCGGTGCTGGCCAGCGTGTGGTGATCGAAGCGCAGCGCCTCGGCCAGCAGGTCGCGCAGCCAGCCGCCGACGGCCGGCGCGAACACGATCAGCAGCCCGGCGCAGCTGGCCACCGCCGCGAAGTTGGCGAGATCGCGCGAACGTGCAACCTGGCCTTCGCTGCGAGCCTTCTGCAGCCGCTTGGCGGTGGGCGGTAAATGGCGGTCGGTATCGGACATGGCGGAAGGTCATTCTTTCCCGCCGCCCGCCGTCATGGCGCACGAAAAAGCGGGCCCAAGGGCCCGCTTTACGGCGTGCGGGGGATCAGAAGCCCAGGCTGGCCAGCAGGTCGTCCACCTCGCCCTGGTTCTGCACGACATCGGTGCGGCCGGTAGGGTCAACCACCGGACCGTGCAGGATCACCTCCTCCACCTTCTTGGCCTGCTCGGGCGGCGCGGCCTGCACCAGCAGCTTGACCAGGCTGTCTTCCAGGTCGGTGGCCAGCGACACCACCTTCTGCACCACCTGGCCGGTGAGGTCGTGGAAGTCCTGCGCCATCATGATGTCGGTGAGGTGCGTGTCGATGCGGGCGGTGGACTTCTCCACGTCGGCCACGAAGTTGAGCACCGCGCCCGAGGCCACCGCCTTCACCGGGTCGGCCACGATGGCCTGGCCGATGCGCCGGGTTTCCTTGGCGATGTGCTCGTGCTCGGCCTTGGCCTGGTCCACCGAGTTGAGCACCTTGTCGGCTGCCTCGCCGGTCTTCTTGGCGATGTAGGTGAGCCGGCTGCGCGCATCGGGCAGGCCGTCGGCCGCCTGCTGCAGCTTGGGCATCACGCCCAGCTGCTGCAGCGTGTCGTGCAGCTGGCGCGTGATGTGGCCGAGCTGCTGGAAGATCTCGGGCGAGGCCTGCGCGGCCATCTGCGGCGCCAGCGTGGAAAGGTCGTCCATCTTCATGTTTCCGGTTCCTTGTCCGTCAGGCCGGGGTGGCCATCTTCTGCAGGATCTTTTGCACTTTTTCTTCCAGCGTGGCCTTGGTGAAGGGCTTGACGATGTAGCCGGCCGCGCCGCTTTGCGCCGCCAGCACGATGTCTTCCTTGCGTGCCTCGGCGGTCACCATCAGCACCGGCAGGTGTTTCAGGCTGTCGTCGGCCTTGATCGACTTCAGCAACTCGAAGCCGTTCATGTTGGGCATGTTGATGTCGGTGACCACGAAGTCGAACTTCTGCGCCTTCAGCATGTTCAACGCGATGGCGCCGTCTTCCGCCTCGTCGGCGTTGTTGCAGCCCATCTCCTTGAGAAGGCCGCGAACGATCCGGCGCATGGTGGAAAAGTCGTCAACGATGAGGAACTTCAGGTCGGTGGGGTTCATGGCGGACGCGTCCTTACGGATCAAGGCTTGCGCAGGTTATCGGTGATTGCGGGGCGAACTTGAGGCACGATGTCCACCGGCACGGCCAGGGCCACGGGCGGCGTCGCAGCCTCGGCGGGCGCTGAGGCGCTGGCCTC
>JBFLWE010000126.1:0-8587 GCA_040758375.1 Pseudomonadota bacterium | reverse complement strand
TTCAAGGACATCGACCCCTGGGGCTGCATGCTGCGCTACATCAGCGACCGCATCGCACCCGTCATTGGGCCACCGAGGCCGCCGCCGCGACTGGCGGCAGCGGGGTAACTGCCGGATTTAGGCTGACAGGCCCGTATTCGGCACTTGCTGCCCGGATGGCGCTGGTGGCTGCAGGCTTGCCGCGAAGAACGCAAAGGGCCACAAGAACGCCAAGGAGTCGAATCGACTTGCCTTTGCGTCCTTGGCTCCCCTTGGCGTTCTTCGCGCTCTGACGGCCTCGGCAAGCACGGTGCAGCCGTAGGAGCCAGTCCGAAGGGTGGCGCGATCGAACACCGCCGCGAACACCCCTCTTATCGGGCTAAAGCCGCCGGCCCTGCTCGGAACAATGGCGTAGACCCAGCAGGAATCCCTCGGAGCCCACAGCATGAACGTCAAACGCTTTACCGGCCGCACCTCGCGCGATGCGCTGAACCTGGTGCGTCAGGCTTTTGGCGAAGAAGCGGTGGTGCTGTCCACCAAGCCCTGCGCCGAAGGCGTGGAGGTGTTGGCCATGGCGCCCGATGGCCTGCAGCAGATCGAGCGCGTGGCCGCCACGGCGCCGGTGGCGCAGCAGAAGCCCGCGGCCCGGGCGGCCGCACGCGCCGCGGCGCCGGCCGCCGCCGAGGCCCAGGTCGAGCGCGATGTGCAGCAGCTCGCGATGAGCACGCTGTCGTTCCAGGACTATGTGCGCGAGCGCATGCTCAAGCGGCGCCAGGCCGAGCTGCGCGGCGAGGCGGTGCCCGATGCCGGACCGCAGAGCGTGTTCGGTGCCGAGATCGCCATGGCCACGCCCGCGGCCGCCGCGCCCGCGCAGCGGCCCGCTCCTGCCAAGGCCCGCCCTGCGGCGCCGGCGCAGCCGCAGCAAACCCACTACGAACCGCCGGTGCTGCGCGAAGAGGTGCGCGGCGCGGTGCCTTCGCTGGCGCTGCACGCCGCCGACAACCGGCGCGAGCAGGAAGCCATGATGAACGAGCTGCGCTCGATGAAGGGCCTGATCGAGGAGCGCTTCGGCGCGCTGGCCTTCATGGAGAAGCTGCAGCGCCAGCCCGCGCAGGCGCGCCTGACGCAGCGCCTGCTCGATGGCGGCTTCTCGCCGGCGCTGGTGCGCAAGCTGGTGGAGTCGCTGCCGGCCGATGCCGCCGACGAAACCGCCTGGGCCGCCAACGTGCTGGAGCGCAACCTTCCCACCGGCGAGCATGAAGCCGCGCTGGAAGACCAAGGCGGCGTGTTCGCGATGATCGGCTCCACCGGCGTGGGCAAGACCACCAGCACCGCCAAGCTGGCCGCGGCCTTTGCCGCCAAGCACGGTGCCAACCACCTGGGCCTGATCACGCTCGACGCCTACCGCGTGGCCGCGCACGAGCAGCTGCGCACCTACGGCCGCATCCTCGGCGTGCCGGTGCACACCGCGCACGACCGCAGCTCGCTCGAAGACCTGCTCGACCTGCTGGGCGGCAAGAAGATGGTGCTGATCGACACCGCCGGCATGGCGCAGCGCGACTCGCGCACGCGCGAGCTGCTGGAGATGCTGTCGCACCGCGCCATCCGCAAGCTGCTGGTGGTCAACGCCGCCTCGCAGGGCGAAACGATCGAGGACGTGGTGGTCTCCTGGAAGGCCAGTCAGGCCGCCGGCGTGGTGCTGTCCAAGATGGACGAGGCCGTGAAGCTGGGCCCGGCGCTGGACGTGCTGATCCGCCACAAGCTCAAGGTCGTGGCGGTGGCCAACGGCCAGCGCGTGCCCGAAGACTGGCACCGCCTGTCGGCCCATGCGCTGGTGCACCGCGCGCTGCGCGCCAACGCCGCGCCGGCCTACCGCATGGACGCGAGCGACGTGAACCTGGTGTTCGCAGGCGCCCACGCCGCCGGTCGCCACGCGGCCTCCACCCTGCATGCCTGACGCCGTGTTCCACAAGACGATGCGCGACGCCACCTATTCCCGCCCCCAGCCGCTGGACCAGGCCGACGGGCTGCGCCGCATGTTCGGCGCCTCGCGGCCCCGTTTCGTGGCGGTGGCCAGCAACCCCTACGTGGGCTTCAGCGGCGTGCTGCTGGAGCGGCTGACCAGCGCGTTCGCGGTGCTGGGCTGCAGCAGCCTGGTGGTCGACGCCTCCGAGCAGGCACCGGCGCCGCACGAGCTGGCGGTGCTGGACCTGGCCGCATGCGTGGAGCCGCTGTCGACTTCAGTGGCCTACCTGGCCGCGCGCGGGCTGCCGGTCCGGCATGTGGATGCGCGCGGCAGCAGCGCCTCGTTCCTGTCTGCCGTGGCCGACGCCGCGCCGCAGGCCGACGTGGTGGTGGTGCATGCGCCGGCATCGGACCTCTCGCGCCTGTTCACCGCGCGTGCGCTGCGCCCGGTGCTGCTGGCCGCCGACCATCCGCGCAGCGTCACGCAGGCCTATGCGGCGATGAAGCTGCTGGCGCTGCGCAACGGCCTGATGAGCTACGACCTGCTGCTGTCGGCCGATCCGCAGTCGCCGCGGCGCGATCGCATCGCCGAGCAGCTGGGCAGCTGTGCCGACCGCTTTCTCGGCGCGGTGCTGCACGACGCGGCGGTGGTGGACCCCGCCTCCGACGTGCATGACATCCCGTCGGCAGAGCTGATGCGCGTGGCGCAGGCGCTGCTGGCGCACGAAGAAGAGCTGGTCGCGCAACCGGTCGCGCCGGCCGCCGCCTGGCCCCTGGGGGCCATGAACCGCATTTGACTTGCCCGGAGCGTTTTACATGTACACCGCCAAAGGCCGCCTCGACGTCAACACGATGCTCAAGCAGTACAGCCCGCTGGTGCGGCGGCTTGCACACCAGATGATCGCCAAGCTGCCGGCCAACGTGGAAGTCGACGACCTGATCCAGGTCGGCATGATCGGCCTGAACGATGCGCTGGCGCGCTTCGATGCCGCGCAGGGCGTGCAGTTCGAGACCTTCGCCACCCAGCGCATCCGCGGCGCCATGCTCGACGAGCTGCGCGGCAGCGACTGGATGAGCCGCGGCAACCGCCGCCAGCAGCGCAGCATCGAGGCCGCGGTGCACAAGCTGGAGCAGAAGCTGGGCCGCGCGCCGCAGGAAAGCGAGATCGCCAAGGAAATGGGCATCAGCCTGCAGGAATACCAGGAGCTGCTGGGCAAGGTGCGCGGCACGCAGCTGGTGTACCTGGAAGACATGTCCGGCGACGACGGCGACGACGACTACCTCGACCGCCATGTCACGTCCGACGAAGAAGCCAACCCGCTGGGCCTGCTGCAGGACCGGCGCATGCGCGAGGCGCTGGTCGAGGCCATCAAGCACCTGCCCGAGCGCGAGCAGTACGTGATGAGCATGTACTACGAGCACGACATGAACCTGAAGGAGATCGCGGCGGTGCTCGGCGTGACGGAATCCCGCGTCTGCCAGCTGCACAGCCAGTCGATCGCAAGACTGCGGGTCAAGTTGCGCGAGTGGTAAGCCGATAAGCGCACCAGCGAAGTGCGAAAAGTAGTTCCGCAGGAGACACCATGCTGAGTCTGTTCCGCCGCTCTCAAGACGCCGCCCCGCTGGCCGACACCCCCACCGAACGCCAGGCGGCCGCCGGGCAGGACGCGCTGTCGGTCGTGCGCGCGATCTCCACGCAGGTGTCGCACATCGGGCGCGATGCCGCCGAAGTGCGCGGCGCGATGGAAGACACGCAGAAGATCGTGCAGGCGCAGTCCGAGGCCATGAAGGCCGTGGCGGCGCAGCTGGCCGACGTGCAGCAGTCGCAGACCGCGATCGCCGGTGTCACCACCGAAAGCCTGCAGGCGGTGGACCGCGCGCGCGGCGCGCTGCAGGCGGTGAGCGCCGAAGTGCAGGGCATCGTGGACACGCTGCACCATGTGGCCGAAGCCGCGGGGCAGATCACGCAGATCGCCTTGCAGACGCGGCTGGTGGCATTCAACGCCTCGGTGGAGGCCAAGCGCGCCGGCGAGGCCGGCCGCGGCTTTGGCGTGGTGGCCGACGCGGTGAAGGACCTGGCTGCCAAGGTGGAGACCTCCTCCAAGGCGATCATGCGCACGGTGGGTGAGCTCGATTCGCGGGTGGAAGCCTTCAGCCGCGAACTGCACCACGACGCCGGCGCGGGCGCCAAGCAGGGCGCCATCCACGTGGCCTTTGCCAGCGTGGAAGAAGACGTGCGCCGCATCAGCGTGGCGGCCGAGCAGAGCAGCGCCACCTGCGCGCGCCTGAACGAGCGCGCGCGCGAACTCGAACGCGAGGTGCTGCAGGCCATGCACGGGCTGAACACCTCCATGGTGTGCAGCGACCGCTTCCTCAAGGTGGCCGAGGAGCTGATCGAGCAGATCGCCGCCTGCGGCATCGAAACGACCGACACGCCCTACATCCGCGCCGCGCAGGAAGCGGCCGGCCAGATCAGCAAGCTGCTCGAGGACGCGGTGCGCACCGGCGCCGTCTCGCTGGCCGACCTGTTCGACGAGCACTACAAGCCCATCCCCAACACCAACCCGCAGCAGCACACCACGCGCTTCTGCGACATTGCCGACCGCCTGTTTCCGCAGGTGCAGGAGCGCGTGCTGGCCATGTCGGACAAGGTGGCCTTCTCGATCGCCTCCGACCGCAACGGCTACATCCCCATGCACAACAAGAAGTACTCGCAGCCGCGCCGCGGCGACGTGCTGTGGGACACCGCCAACAGCCGCTGGCGCCGCATCTTCAACGACCGCACGGCGCTGGCCTCGTCGCGCAACCAGAAGCCCTTCCTGCTGCAGACCTACCGCCGCGACATGGGCGGCGGCAACTTCGTGCTGCTGAAGGAAGCGGCCGCGCCGATCGTGGTCAACGGTCGCCACTGGGGCGGGTTCCGCCTGGGCTTCAAGTTCTGAAAGCAGCACTGCGGCATCGGGATCCCGGTGCCGCCCTCGGCGGCCGCCGCACAATGGCGCAAGCCGGTGTGGAGGAGCCTGCGATGGCCGTTCGCCTTGTCCGGATGCCGTGGCTCGGTTTGCTGCTGCTGGCCGCCCAGGTTGCGGCCGCCCAGCCGCTCACCGTGTACTACAACGAGCGACCGCCTTATGCGGTGACACAGCCCGACGGACAGGTGCACGGCCTTACTGCCACGCCGGCCGCGCAGGCCCTGCGATCGGCGGGCATCGAGTTCCGCTGGACGGCGCTGCCCGCGACACGCCAGATCGCCACCATCCGCGATGGCCGCGAGCCGGCCTGCGCGCTGGGCTGGTTTCGCAACCCCGGGCGCGAGGCCTTTGCCCGCTTCTCCAAGCCGCTGTACCAGGACCGGCCGACGGTGGCGCTGGCGGCGGCCGGCAGCGCCTTTGCCGGCCGCCGGCTGTCCGAGGTACTGGCCACGCCTGCGCTGGTGGTGCTGGTCAAGGACCACTTTTCCTACGGCTCCTATGTCGACGCACTGCTGGCCCGCATCAAGCCGATCGTGATGTCCACCACCGTCGAAAACGTGCAGATGGTGCAGATGATCGCGCGCGGCCGCGCCGACCTGATGTTCACCGCCGAGGAAGAGGCCGCGTCGCTGCTCGATCAGGCCGGCCCGGAGGTGCGGCACCTGCAGGTGCTGCGCTTTCCCGACATGCCGCCCGGCGAGCGGCGCCACCTGATGTGCAGCCGCGCGGTGCCGGCGCAGCTGATGCAACGGCTGGACGAGGCGCTGCACGAATGAGGCGGGGCGAGCGCCGCTGTGCGGGCCGCCCTTACACTGCCGCGGCCATGCCCCCCTCCACCGAATCGCAGCCGCCGGCCCGCGGCCTGGACCAGTCGGGCCTCGACCATCTGCTGGGCTACCAGCTCGCGCAGGCCGAAGTGCCCATGCGGGCGCTGTACTTCCGCCACATCGGCGAGCCGCTGAAGCTGCGGCCGGTGGAGTTTTCGATCCTGATGCTGCTGGCCTTCAACCCCGGCGCCACGGCCAAGAAGCTCTCGCAGGCGCTGGCGGTGTCGGCGCCCAACCTCACGGTGTTGCTGGAGCGCCTGCTCGAGCGCGGCCTGATCGAGCGGCAGCGCAGCGAGTCGGATCGACGCACCCAGCACATCCATCTCACCCAGACAGGACTGGAGCTGGCCCGGCGCTCGCACGAGATCTCGCGCACGATGGAGCAGGAGCTCACGCGCCACTTCAGCGATGGCGAACGCGCGTTGTTGAAGGAGCTGCTGGCGCGCATCGCGCGCCACAAGGCATGAGCGGTGTTCGTCAGGCCTGGACCACGCCGCCGTGGTGCCCGCGGTCGGCGCCGCCCTGGGCGGAATAGACGCCGCCGGCGTCGCGCGGCAGCAGCACGTCGATCGCGCGGTCGAGCGCCGCGGTGGCGCGGGCCAGCGACTCGCGTTGCGCGGCCACCTGGCCGCTGGCGTTGGCCAGGCGGCGGCGCAGCCCGGGCGGCACGCCGCCGGCGCGCGCGGCATGGGCAAAGCGATGCACCGCATCGGCCAGCGCGCGGTGCAACTCGGCCGCATGGGTCTCGATGGCCAGCGCGTCGCGCGCGTTCAGCGCTTCGCCCAGCGAGGCAAGCCGCTGTTCCACCGAGGCCAGGGCGCGCTCGAGCTCCGCGCCGGGTTCCGCGGCCGGGGAGGGAAGGGGCGGGGTCAGCATCGGGCGCCGTGTCTTTTGCAGTGGAGGGCGGGATGCCGCGGTGCCGCAGGCGGCACCGGGCGCGGACAGGATCAGTGGGCGCCGCGGCCCAGCAACTCTTGTGCGTTGGCGATCAGCTTGTCGGCGATGGCTTCGGCGTTCACGGTGAACTTGCCGTCGCGGATGGCCTGCGCGATGCGCTCCACCTTCTCGCTGTCGAACTCCGCCACCGCCGCGTCGGTGCCCAGCAGCGCTGCCGCGGACGACAGCTCCACCTGGGCGCTGGCCTCGGTGCGTGCCGCGCCGGCGCCGGGCTGTGATTCGCCGGCGGCAGGCTTGCGCTCCTGCGTGACCGAGGTCACCGCAGGCAGCTTGTCGAGATGGCCGATTTTCATGATGTGCTCCAGAAGACAGGGGCTACCGAGGCCCTTGCCCGGTCAACATGGCCGGTGTATCGGTCTGCCGGGGGCGGACTTTAGGCCTTTTTGCAAGAACCTGAAGCGCCACCCTCGTTCGCGGGATGCGGCGGGCGAGGCAAGCAAGCGCGCACATGGTGTCAGAGGGCAATTTCCACACGGTGTTCCGCCACCGCGATGCCGGTGACCACGCGGCCGGAGTCGGTGCGCACCCGCACCGGGCGGCCTTCCATGCCCGGTGAGAGCGCCTGGCCCTCGCCGCTGACCTGGTAGCCCTTGCCCACGGCGACCAGGCGCACGGTCTGGCCGGCCGCGAAATACTGCCGCGCCCGCAGGTCGGTCTGGCGCAGCGCCTCGCCGGCGGCCAGCGGCCTGGCCAGCGCGCGGCCCAGCGCGGCGGCGGCGTGCGTGATGACGCGGCCCGTGGCGGCGGCGTAGTCGACTTCCTGCTCGCGCAGGTCGGCGGCGGCGAGCACGGTGCCGGCGGGCAGCGGGGCGGCCGCCACCAGGGCGCGGCCGAACACCTTCACCGTGACCGGCAAATACACATTCCAGCGCGTCGGGCCCTGAAGGCAACGCAGGCCCACACGCGTGCGGCCCCAGGGCTTGGCGCCCGCGGGCAGGTAGGGCTCGACGCGCTCGCAGGGCGCCAGCCGCAGGCGCGGGTTGAGCGCGCCCACTTCCACCTCGACGCGCGCACCGGGCAGCGCCCGCTGGCCCGCATCGGCCGCGAGGCGGTGCACCTGCTCGGCCACGGCCGGGCCCACCGGCGCGGCGGCGAGGTCGCCCGCACCGGCGAGGCCGGACGCCGGCTCCAGCGCGCAGGCGAGGAGGAAGCACAGACTCTTGTCCACGCTGCCACTGTAGAAGCGCGCGCCGCGCGGGGTTGGCCGGAATTGCGCTGCAATGCCCGTGCTATTTCCGCTAATGCCGACAGGGGGGCTCCACACAATGCCTCACATCGCCCTCGAAGGGCATGGAGTGTCGTGGTCCCCCATGAACCGCCTGACCGATTCGCTTCATTTCCAGACGCAGGCACTGATGCTGCGCTCCGAGCGGCAGCGGCTGATCGCGAGCAACATCGCCAACGCCGACACGCCGGGCTACCAGGCGCGCGACATCAACTTCGCGCAGGCGCTGAAGGAGGCTACCGGCCAGGTGGCGGCAGGCGGCACCGTGCAGGCCACGCAGGCCGGCCACCTGCAGC
Organism: Pseudomonadota bacterium; assembly: GCA_040758375.1. Lineage (GTDB taxonomy): Bacteria > Pseudomonadota > Gammaproteobacteria > Burkholderiales > Burkholderiaceae_C > CAMLIZ01. Next base: position 366 of record JBFLWE010000126.1, on the reverse strand, counting down.
CCGCCGGCGGCGCGCGCGCCGAGCCCAACCTGCTCTACGCCACGCCCAGCCAGACCAACCTCGACCGCAATACCGTGGACCTGGACCGCGAGCGCGCGGCATTCGCCGACAACGCGGTCAAGTACGAAGCCTCGCTGCGTTTCATCAACGGCAAGGTGCGCACGATGCTCGAAGCGATCAAGGGACAGTAGATGACCCACCCCCGTAGCGCCTTCGGCGCTCCCCCCGTGTATGTCGGCCCCCGGCCGCGGGGTACCGCGTCCGCCCCCCGAGGGGGCGAGCAACTGTCTTCGGAGCGGCCGGGCGACAGTTGCTGGTGTGTCGGCCGCACGCCGCGGGGTGACGAGGCCGCCACACGACGCGGGG
>JBFLWE010000125.1:0-8862 GCA_040758375.1 Pseudomonadota bacterium | reverse complement strand
ACCCGACGCCGCCAAGCCCGACGCGGCCAAGCCCGCGCCGGCCAAGGGCGCCAAGGCACCCGAGGCGCGCCATCCGCAGCCCAACAAGCCGCCGGGCGAGGTGCTCGACGGCATCCGCCGCAAGGCCGCCGGCGTGGGCCTGCTGGCCATGAAGGACCAGATCGCCGAGCTGCGCGGCGCGCCGGTGGCCGTGCAGCTGAAGACCGACATCGACCCCAGGGGCCGCGGCGTCGGCACCGGCGTGGGCGTCGGCGTGGGCGCCGGCACGCAGCCCGGCCTGCCCGACCGCAACCTGATCACCTCCAACGTGGCCGGCGGCAGCGGCGGCATCAACACCGCCGCCTACAGCCGCGACACCGGCGGCGGCGGCTTGGCAGGGCGTGCCACCACGCTGGTCGAGGGCGTGGCCGGCGGCGGCGGGGGCGGCGGTTTCGGCGGCGGTGGCGTGCGCGGCGGCAAGGGCGACGGCGCGGGCACCGGCGCGGGCGGCAAGGGCGGCACCCTCACCAAGGGCGGCAGCGGCAAGGCCTCGCGCTCGATCGAGGAGATTCGCCTGGTGTTCGAGCGCAACAAGGGCGGCATCTACGCGATCTACAACCGCGCGCTGCGCGAAGACCCGTCGCTGCAGGGCAAGGTGGTGTTCAAGCTCACGATCGCGCCAGCCGGCCACGTGGTTGACTGCCGCATCGAGTCGACCGACCTGAAGTCGCCCGAGATGGAGGGCAAGCTGCTCGCGCGCATCCGTCAGTTCGACTTCGGCTCCAAGGACGTGGAGCAGATGATCGTCACCTACCCGGTGGACTTCCTGCCCTCGTAGCGCGCCGGCCGGCGCTTGTTTTTCGGAAACAATCGCCGGCATGAACCCCCGCCACCTCACGCTACGGCAGTTCCGGTACTTCGTGGCCGTGGCGGAGACCGGCTCGCTGGCGGCGGCCTCGCGCATGCTGAGCGTGGCGCAGAGCGCGCTGACCAAGGCCATGGCCGAGCTGGAGGCCGAGCTCGGCAGCCGGCTGTTCGAGCGCACCTCCAAGGGCATGGCGCTCACGCCCCAGGGCCACCGCTTCCTCGCCAGCGCGCGCAAGGTCATCGGCTCGGTGGCCGAGGCGGTGCGGCTGCACGGCGCCGAGCCCGCCGGCCCCGGCGGCACGCTGTCGGTGGGCGTGACCAGCCTGGTGGCCGGCTACTACCTGAGCGAGCTGCTCGGCCGCTACCGCCGCAACGTGCCGGCGGTGCAGGTGCTGGTGACGGAGGAGGCCCCGCGCTTCCTGGAGCACCTGCTCATCAACGGCGAGCTCGACGTGGCCATCATGGTGAGCAACGCGCTGGGCGAGCCGCAGGCGCTGATGTCGGAGACGCTCACCCGTTCGGCCAACCGCGTGTGGCTGGCCTCCGACCATGCGCTGGCGGGGCACGAGGAGGTGTCGCTGGCCGAATGCGCGCGCTGCGAGCAGATCGTGCTGGAGGCCGACCGCATCGACGACCTGATGCGCAGCGTCTGGGCGCGGCACCAGCTGAAGCCGCGCGTGATGCTGAAGACCTCGTCGCTGGAGGCGGTGCGCTCGCTGGTGGGCGCGGGGCTGGGCCTGGCGGTGCTGCCCGACTTCCTCTACCGCCCGTGGACGCTGGATGCCGAGCACGTGGACGTGCGCCCGCTGCGCGACGAGGTGCCCACGGTGGACGTGGGCCTGGTGTGGCGGCGCGGCTCGGGCCTGAAGCCGGCGGCGCAAGAGTTCATCGAGCTGGCGCGCGAGCAGTCGCGCACGCGCCGCCTCGGCGCCTGAAACGGCGCCCGCGCCTTCAGCGCAGGCTGCGCCAGGCCTGGTCGGCGGCGCGCGCGCCCGACAGCAGCGCGCCTTCCATGAAGCCCTGGTAGCTGTAGAACGAGTCGGTGTGCTCGCCGGCGAAATACAGCCGCTGCCCGGCCGGCTGGGCGTACAGGCCCTCCAGCGTGGTGAAGTAGCCGGGCTGGTTGTTGGTGTAGGCGCCCTTGAACAGCGGGTTGCGCGACCAGTTCTCCAGGTGCGCGACGATGCGGCCCCGGCCGTCGCGGCGCACGTAGGCGCTGCTGCCCGGCCACACCCGTTCCAGGTCGGCGATGAAGTCCTGCGCCTCCTGCTGCAGGCGCGACGGGTCGAGCGCGGCGCCGCGGTTGCCGCCCGAGTAGTCGGTGATCACGCCGCGCACGCCGAAGGCCGCGGTGGAGGGCGCGGTTTCCCAGGTGTTCTGGTGGTGCGGCAGGTCGGAGTAGCTGCCGCCGTTGCCGTTGAGCCGCTCGTACCAGGGGCGGGCGGTGAAGCCCACCATCATCTTGCTGTTGGTGCCGTAGTCGAGGCCCGCGATCGCGGTGCGCGAGTGGGCGGGCAGGGCCACGCTGGCGTCGAACTCCACCTCGCGCATCATCGGCGCCGGCAGCGCGAGGATGGCCGCCGCATGCACCGACTCCACCACGCGGTTGCCGTGGGCAAAGGCCAGCTTCAGGCGGCCGTCGGCCAGGCGGCTCACCTTGAGCAGCCGGTGCTGGTAGGCCACCGGACGCGGCAGGTTCGACTCCAGGCCCGTGGCGATGGCGTCGTTGCCTTCGACGACGTGGAAGCGCTCGTCGCTGAAGTTGCCGAAGGGCGTGAAGCGGCCGCGCTTGTTGGCCTGGGCGAAGAACAGCAGCGCCAGGCTGCTCTGGCGGTCGATCTCGCGCCCGAACTCGATGGTGTAGGCCACGTCCATCACCTGCCGCAGCAGCGGGCCGGCGCCGCGGCTGTCGAGGTAGGCCGCCAGCGGCATGAAGTCGAGCTGGCGGTCGAACTCGTTGTGGGCCTCGGCGGTGGGGCCGCCGGACAGGCGCCGCAGGTCCTGGTTCATCGCGGCGGCGAAGGCGCGGTATTCGGCCACCACCTCGGCTTCGCTGTGGTGCCGCCCATCGAAGTAGAAGAACTCCTCGCCGGGCTGCGTCTCGTAGTTCTCCAGCGTGAGGCCGAACTGGTTGGCGAGCTGGCGCACCGTGGAATGGGTGGTGTCGATCAGCTCGGCGCCGCGCTCGGCCACCTGGCCCGGGAACAGGCCGCGCAGCGAGGCCACGCGGCCGCCGCTGCGGGTGCCGGCCTCGAAGAGCTGCGCTTCCAGGCCCTTGCCGGCCAGCACGGTGGCGGCGTACAGGCCGGCGAAGCCCGCGCCCACCACGGCCACGTCGGCGGTGCCGCCGGCGGCCCGCGCCGCGGCTTGCGCGAGGCCCAGGGCGCCCAGTCCGGCACCGGCCGCGGCCGCGCCGAGCACACGCCGCCGGCCGGGTGACGGCAGCGCCGCCTCGCGTGCGGCCTGCACCGCCTCCGCTTCGGGCATGCCGGTGCGCTCGCAGTGCGCGGCGAGCGCGGCGCAGCGCTGCAGCATGCGGAACAGGTGGGTGCGGGCCATGGGGTCTCCTTCGTGGTCGTGCGGGCAGCGTGCGTGGGCTCAGAGCCTTGCCATCACGTGGCGGGCGACGGTGTAGTCCTCCAGCGCGTACATGCTCATGTCCTTGCCGTAGCCGCTGCTCTTCAGGCCGCCGTGGGGCATCTCGTTGACCAGCATGAAGTGCGTGTTGATCCAGGTGCAGCCGTACTGCAGCATCTTGGCCACGCGCAGCGCCTTGCCCACGTCCTGCGTCCACACGCTGCTGGCCAGGCCGTAGTCGCTGTCGTTGGCCCAGGCGATGGCCTGTTCGGTGTCGGAAAAGCGCGTGACGCTGACCACCGGGCCGAACACCTCGCGCTTGACGATCTCGTCGTCCTGCCGTGCGCCGGCGATCACCGTGGGCTCGTAGAAGAAGCCCAGGCCCGCGCGCAGCTTGCCGCCGGTGGTGATCTCCATGTGGCCGGTCATCTGGGCGCGCTCCACGAAGCTGGCCACGCGGTTGCGCTGGCGGTCGCTGATCAGCGGGCCCAGCTCGACCTCGGGCTCGTCCTGCGCGCCCATTTTCAGCGTCTTGACCGCGCTGGACAGGTCGGCCACCAGCTTGTCGTAGACGCGCGCGCCGGCATAGACGCGGCAGGCGGCGGTGCAGTCCTGGCCGGCGTTGTAGTAGCCGAAGGTGCGGATGCCCTCGACCACCGCGCCCAGGTCGGCGTCGTCGAACACGATCACCGGCGCCTTGCCGCCCAGCTCGAGGTGGGTGCGCTTGAGCGAGTCGCTCGCGGCCTGCAGGATCTTGCGGCCGGTGGACACGTCGCCCGTCACGCTGACCATGGCCACCTTGGGGTGTTCCACCAAGGTCTGGCCCACGGTGCCGCCGCGGCCGCAGATCACGTTGAACACCCCCTTGGGCAGGATCTCGGCCGCGATCTGCGCCAGCAGCAAGGTCGTCAGCGGCGTCTGCTCGCTGGGCTTGAGCACCACGGTGTTGCCGGCGGCCAGCGCCGGCGCGGTCTTCCAGGCCGCCATCATCAGCGGGTAGTTCCAGGGCGCGATCGAGGCCACCACGCCGATCGGGTCGCGCCGGATCATGCTGGTGTGGCCGGCCAGGTACTCGTTGGTCACGGTGCCGCCCATGCAGCGGGCCGCACCCGCGAAATAGCGGTAGCAGTCGGCGATGGCGGGTATCTCGTCGGCCAGCGCGCGCGCAAAGGGCTTGCCGCAGTTGAAGCTTTCCAGCCGCGCGAAGCGCTCGGCGTTGGCCTCGATCGCGTCGGCCAGCTTCAGCAGCAGGCGCGAGCGCTCCATCGGCGTCGTCTCGCGCCAGGCGTCGAAGGCCCGGTGCGCGGCGGACACGGCCTTGTGCACCTGGTCGACCCCCGCCTCGGGCACGGCCACCAGCAGCTCGCCGTTGGCCGGGTTGAGCACCTTCTCGGCCTCGCCTTCGCCGCTGACGAACTGGCCGTCGATCAGCATCTGGGTGGGAAAGTGCAACGTGCTCATGGCGACTCCTTGGGTTTTCAACGGGCGCCCGCTTCGTCGGAGCGGGTCAACAGGTAGGCGGCGACGATCGGCAGGAAGGTCAGCGCGATGACGATCACCGCCACCACGTTGGTCACCGGCCGCTGGCGCGGGCGGATCAGCTCCTGCAGCATCCAGATGGGCAGCGTGGTCTGCTGGCCGGCGGTGAAGGTGGTGACGATCACCTCGTCGAAGCTCAGCGCGAAGGCCAGCAGCGCGCCGGCCAGCAGGGCCGAGCCCAGCTGCGGCAGCACGACGTGGCGCAGGGTCTGCCAGCCGTCGGCGCCCAAGTCCATCGAGGCTTCGATCAGGTTGGGATTGAGGCGGCGCAGGCGCGCCACCGCGTTGTTGAACACCACCACCACGCAGAAGGTGGCATGGCCGATCACGATGGTCCAGAACGAGAACGGGATCTCCAGCGTGTGGTAGGCCGAGCGCAGCGCGATGCCGGTCACCACGCCGGGCAGCGCGATCGGCAGGATCAGCAGCAGCGAGACCGCGTCGCGGCCGAAGAAGCGGCTGCGCGCCAGCGCGCCGGCGGCCAGCGAGCCCAGCAGCAGCGCGATCGCGGTGGACCAGGCGGCCACCTCGAAGGACATGCGCATCGCGGCCCACACGTCCTGCCGCTGCAGCGCCACCGCGAACCAGCGCGTGGTCAGCCCCGGCGGCGGGAAGACGTAGCTCTTCTCCTCGGCGCTGAAGGCATAGAGCACGATGAAGGCCAGCGGCACGTGCAGGAAGGCCAGCACGGCCCAGGTGGACAGGCGCAGCAGGGGGCCGCCGGAGTCAGAGCGCATCGAAGGCTCCCATGCGCTTGGCCAGCCACAGGTACAGCCCGACCACCGCGATCGGCACCAGCGAGAACGCCGCCGCGAACGGCAGGTTGCCGGCCACGCCCTGCTGCTTGTAGACCACCTGGCCGATGAACAGCGTGGAGTCGCCGATCACCTGCGGAATGATGTAGTCGCCCAGGGTCAGCGAGAAGGTGAAGATCGAGCCCGCCGCCACGCCCGGCAGCGCCAGCGGGAACACCACCTTCCTGAAGGTGGTGCGCGGCGCGGCGCCCAGGTCGGCCGAGGCCTCGATGCACGAGGCGGGGATGCGCTCGATGGCCGCCTGCACCGGCAGTATCATGAACGGCAGCCACATGTACACGAACACGATGAAGGTGCCCAGCGTCGAGAAGCTGAGCGAGGAGCCGCCCAGCCCCGGCGCGGCCAGCAGCAGCTCCAGGGCCCAGGCCAGGTGCAGCTCGCCGGCCAGCCAGGAGATTGCGCCTTCCTTGGCCATCAGCAGCTTCCAGGCATACAGGCGCACCAGGTAGCTCGACCACAGCGGCAGCATCACCGCCACGTACAGCGCGGCCTTGCTGGCGCCGCGCGCATGACGCGCCATGGTGTAGGCCACCGGGAAGGCGAGCACGATGCAGGCCAGCGTGACGGCCAGCGCCATCGCGATGGTGCGCAGCGCCACGTCGACGTTGGCGCCCTCGGCCAGGGCCCTGAAGTTGGCCAGCGTGAACTCGCGCACCACCTGGCCGGTGAAGTCGTCCAGCCCGAAGAAGGCATTGGCCAGCAGCGCGAACAGCGAGCCGAGGTAGATCACGCCGAACCACAGCAGCGGCGGCGCGAGCAAGGCGGTGAGCAACAGGCCGCGCCGGGTGTAGAGCAGGTCCGACAGCCGGCGCGCCGGGCCGCGCGGCGCAGGCGCCAGGGGCAAGGCGGAGGCGGTGGCCATGGCGGAGGAGGGCGTCACGCCGCGGCTCCGGCCAGGCGGTGCACCGCGCGTTCGTCCCAGTGCAGGTGCACGCGGGCGCCGGGCTGCGGCAGCGGGCCGCCCTCGTGCGCGGGCAGGTCGGCCTGCAGCTGCACCGCCGGCGCGCTGCCGTTGCACTCGATGCGCACGCGGGTGAAGGCGCCGAAATACTGCACCTCGCTCACCGTGCCGCTGGCGCGCGAGCCGCCCAGCGGGCCCAGCGAGATGCGCTCGGGCCGCAGCATCGCGGCCGGCGCCCCGGCCAGCGCCTGCGCCGCCGCGCCGTCGAGCACGTTGGCCGCGCCCACGAACTGCGCCACGAAGCGCGTGGCCGGCGCGTCGTACACCTCGCGCGGCGTGCCCACCTGCTCCAGCCGGCCCTGGTTGAACACGCCGATGCGGTCGCTCATCGACAGCGCCTCGTGCTGGTCGTGGGTGATGAAGAGGAAGGTGATGCCCAGCCGGCGCTGCAAGGCCTTCAGCTCGGTCTGCATCTGCTCGCGCAGCTTGAGGTCCAGCGCGCCCAGCGGCTCGTCGAGCAGCAGCACCTGCGGCTCGCTGATCAGCGCGCGCGCCAGCGCCACGCGCTGTCGCTGGCCGCCCGACAGTTGCGCGGGCCGCCGCTCGCCCACGTCGGGCAGGCGCACCAGCGCCAGCAGCTCGTCGGCGCGGCGGTGGCGCTCGGCGCGCGGCCGCTTCTTCACCATCAGCGGATAGGCGACGTTGTCGCGCACGCTCATGTGGGGAAACAGCGCGTAGTCCTGGAACACCGTGTTCACCGGCCGCGCATAAGGCGGCTGCTGGCTCACGTCTTCCCCGCCTATCAGGATGCGGCCGGCGGTGGGCAGCGTGAAGCCGCCGATCATGCGCAGGCAGGTGGTCTTGCCCGAGCCCGAGGGCCCGAGCAGGGTGAAGAACTCGCCGCGCGCGATCGACAGGTCCACGCCGTCCACCGCGCGCAGGCTGCCGAAGTGGCAGCTCACGCGCTCCAGCACGACGGCGGCGCTGTTCATCGGCAGCATCGCCCGGCGCTCAGCGTCCACCGAGCACCGCGATGTAGTCGCTGACCCATTTGTGGTACGGCACGCACTGGTCGCCCTGGGTCTTGCACTTGGCCGTGGGCGTCTTCCAGAACGCGATGCGGTCGAAGGCGCCCAGGCCTTGGCGCTCGCAGCCGCCCTCGCCGAGCAGCGGGTTGCCCTTGCAGGCGTCCAGCACCACCGGCACCGAGCCGAACCAGGCGGCCAGGTCGCCCTGCAGCTTGGGGTTGAGCGAATGCTCCAGCCACAGGTAGGCGCAGGTGGGGTGCTTGGCCTCGGCATGCATCATCGTGGTGTCGGCCCAGCCGGTGGCGCCTTCGGCCGGCACGGTGGTGGCGATCGGCCGGTTCTTCGACTTCAGGATGTTGGCCTGGAACTGCCAGCTCGACGAGGCCACCACGCCTTCGTTGGTGAAGTCGTCGATCTGCACGAAGGCGTCATGCCAGTACTTGCCCACCAGCTTGCGCTGGTTGCGCAGCAGGTCCAGCGCCGCCTTGTACTGCGCCTCGTTGAGCTCGTACGGGTCCTTGATGCCCAGCTCGGGCTTGGTCTTCATCAGGTACAGCGCGGCGTCGGCGATGTAGATCGGCCCGTCGAAGGCCTGCACGCGGCCCTTGTTGCTCTTGCCGTCGGGCAGGGTCTGCTCCTCGAACACCACCTTCCAGCTCGTGGGCGCCTGGTTCTTGAAGACCTGCGTGTTGTACATGAGCACGTTCCAGCCCCACTGGTAGGGCACGCCGTAGTGGGTGTCGTTCACGTAGTGCCAGGGGGCCTTCTGCAGGCGCGGATCGACCTTGCCGAAGCTGGGGACGAGCTTCACGTTGATGGGCTGCACCCGCTTGCCGGCGATCAGCCGCATGCTGGCGTCGCCCGAGGCGGTGACCAGGTCGAAGCCGCCTTCGTTCATCAGCGCCACCATCTCGTCGGAGGTGCCGGCGGTCTTCACGTTGACCTTGCAGCCGGTCTTGGCCTCGAAGCTGGTGACCCAGTCGAAGTTCTTGTCGGTCTGGCCGCGTTCGATGTAGCCGGGCCAGGCGACGATGTCCACCTGGCCTTCGGGTTTGCCGAGCTTCTGCAGCGCGCCCTTGGGTTGTGCGACAGCAGCAGAGATGCCCAGGGCCAGCGCCGCGGCGAGGCCCAGCAGGCGGAACGAGGGTCGGTTCAT
>JBFLWE010000124.1:0-8875 GCA_040758375.1 Pseudomonadota bacterium | reverse complement strand
CGCCGCCGGCCGCCAAGCCCACGGCGACCAGCCCCATGAGCCAGGGGCCCCGCCGGGAGGGCAAGCGCTGCACCGGCCGGCGCGTAGGGCGCGGCCCGGCGGAAGAAGAAGAGTCCCTGGCCATGGCGAAGCTTCATTCCAACACAAAACACCGTAGCACTCGACAGGCCTGACCCCCGGTGTGCGGGGCTGGATGGAACCGAGCCGGGCGATGGGCTTGACGGTCGGTGGCATCGCACCCTAAAGTGATATCACTTTGATTTCATTCCAGGAGGCAGGCATGTCGGCGAATCCCGTGCGCCAGGAACTGGCGTTTCGTTCCGTGAACGGCTACGCGATGGGAGGGCTGGGGCTGGCGGGCGTGGTGTTCGGCATGCTGCTGCTCGTGCGGTTCCCCGCCGGCGCGGCCGGCGTGCTGCTGGGCGTGGCGAGCCTGCTGGGCGGCATCCTGGTCTTCGTGGGGTTGTACATGCTGCAGCCCAACGAATCGGCCATCCTGACGCTGTTCGGCGAATACCGCGGCAGCGACCGCGCCGAAGGCCTGCGCTGGGCCAACCCGTTCTATGCCAAGCGCAAGCTCTCGCTGCGCGCGCGCAACCTCAACGCCCCCACGCTGAAGGTGAACGACAAGCGCGGCAACCCGGTGGAGATCAGCGCTGCGGTGGTCTGGCGCGTGCGTGACACCGCGCAGGCGGTGTTCGAGGTCAACGACTACGAGCTCTACGTGCGCGTGCAGGCCGAGGCGGCGCTGCGCCACCTGGCCTCGCTGTATGCCTACGACGAAGGCGAAGACCTCGCGGCCCACGAGACCACGCTGCGCGGCGGCATGGAAGAAGTGGCCGCCGCGCTGCAAAAGGAGCTGCAGGCGCGCTTCGCCGGCGCCGGCGTCGAAGTGCTGGATGCAAAGCTCACGCACCTGGCGTACGCACCCGAGATCGCGCAGGTCATGCTGCGCCGGCAGCAGGCCGAGGCCATCATCAGCGCGCGCAAGAAGATCGTGCAAGGCGCCGTGAGCATGGTCGAGGAAGCGCTCAACGGCCTGTCGGAACGCAACCTCGTCGCGCTGGACGACGAGCGCAAGGCGGCGATGGTGAGCAACCTCCTGGTGGTGCTGTGCTCCGACAAGGACACCCAGCCGATCGTGAACACCGGCACGCTCTACAACTGAAGGCCCGATGGCCAGCCCCGGCAAGAAATCGTTTCTGCTGCGCATCGACCCGGCGCTATGGGCCGAGCTGGAGCGCCTGGCGGCGCAGGAGCTGCGCAGCGTGAACGCGCAAGTCGAATACCTGCTGCGCGAAGGCCTGGCGCGGCGCGGGCGCACGCCGCCCGGCGACAACGCCGCGCAGGCTGCACGCGGGAAACCGAAGCGCTGACCGCCCGGCGCGCGTGCCGGCAGCGGCCCCTACACTGCGCCGATGGCCGCTTCCCCCGCCGCTTCGTCCTCTGCCGCCGACGCCCGCGCCGCCAAGGCGTCGCCGCGCGCCCTGCGCGCGCTGCTGCCCTTCCTGGCGCCGTACCGCGGGCGCATCGCGCTGGCCTTGCTGTTCCTGCTGGCCGCCGCCGGCAGCACGCTGCTGTTTCCGCTGGCACTGCGCTCGCTGATCGACCAGGGGCTGATGGCCGCCGACCCGGGCCAGCGCGTGATGGCGCTGCGCGAGCACTTCTTCGCACTGTTCGGCGTGGGTGCGGCACTGGGCCTGTTCTCGGCGCTGCGCTTTTACAGCGTCACCTGGCTGGGAGAGCGCATCACCGCCGACCTGCGCGCCGCGGTGTACAGCCATGTGGTCCGGCAAAGCCCCGAGTTCTTCGAGACCACGCAGACCGGCGAGGTGCTGTCGCGCCTGACCACCGACACGACGCTGGTGCAAAGCGTGGTGGGCTCCAGCCTGTCGATGGGTCTGCGCAACAGCGTGATGGGGCTGGGCGCGCTGGTGATGCTGATCGTCACCAACCCGTATGTGATGACGCAGGTGCTGGGCATCCTCGTGCTGGTGGTGCTGCCATCGCTGTATTTCGGCCGTCGCGTGCGCCGCCTGTCGCGCGCCAGCCAGGACCGCGTGGCCGATTCCAGCGCCATCGCCGCCGAGGTGCTGAACGCCATTCCCGTGGTGCAGAGCTACACGCAGGAGCGGCGTGAAGCCGAGCGCTTCGCGCGCGCCACCGAGGCCGCGTTCGACACCGCCCGCAAGCGCACGCGGGTGCGCTCGATGCTCGTGGCCTTCGTGATCACCGCCACCTTCGGCGCGCTGCTGTGGGGTCTGTACCAGGGCACGCAGGCGGTGCTCGGCGGCCAGATCACGGCCGGCCACCTGGGCGAGACCGTGGTCTACGTCGTGCTGCTGGTCAGCTCGGTGGCGGTGCTGTCGGAGGTGTACGGCGACATCCTGCGCGCCGCCGGCGCCACCGAGCGGCTGATGGAGCTGCTGGGGGCGCGCTCGCCGGTCACCTCGCCTGCGCAGCCGCGCGCGCTGCCGGCGGTGCAAGGCGGGTCCGCCGTGGCGCTGGAGCACGTGAGCTTCCACTATCCGTCACGCCCGCAGTATGCGGCGCTGCGCGACTTCACGCTGCACGTGAAGCCCGGCGAAACGGTGGCGCTGGTCGGCCCCAGCGGCGCCGGCAAGAGCACGGTGTTCCAGTTGCTGCTGCGGCTGTACGACGCGCAAGGCGGCCGCGTGGCGGTGGACGGCGTGCCGGTGCGCGAGGCCTCGCTCACCGAGCTGCGCGCGCGCATCGCGATCGTGCCGCAGGACAGCGTGATCTTCTCCGCCGATGCGATGGAGAACATCCGCTACGGCCGGCCCGATGCGAGCGACGACGAAGTGATCGCGGCGGCCAGGTCGGCTTTCGCGCACGACTTCATCACCGCCTTGCCGCAGGGCTACCGCACCTTCCTCGGCGAGCGCGGCGTGCGCCTGTCGGGCGGGCAGCGCCAGCGCATCAGCATCGCCCGCGCGATGCTGAAGAACCCGCCGCTGCTGCTGCTCGACGAAGCCACCAGCGCGCTCGACGCCGAGAGCGAGCGCATGGTGCGGGCGGCACTCGAAGTGGCGATGCAGGACCGCACGACGCTGGTGATCGCGCACCGGCTGGCCACGGTGCAGCGCGCCGACCGCATCGTGGTGATGGACCACGGCGAGCTGGTGGAAAGCGGCACGCACGCCGAACTGGTGGCGCGCGGCGGGCTCTACGCGCGGCTGGCGGCGCTGCAGTTCGAGCTGCAGCCGGCGGCCTGAAGCGCGGCCTCACTTGATGCGCTTTTCGAACTGCAGCACCGCTGCGAGGATCAGCAACGCCAGGCCGGTGGCCGCGATCGCGGTGAAGGCCTTGCCCAGGCCGGCCGCCACCCCGATGGCGGCAGTGGTCCAGATGCTGGCCGCGGTGGTCAGGCCGCTCACCTCGCCGCGATCGCCCGATTTGAGGATCGCGCCGGCCCCGAGGAAGCCGATGCCCGCCACCACCCCTTGCAGCACCCGCGTCATGTCGGCTGCCACCACCCCCGTCTGCTGCGGCACCAGCACGAACAGCGCCGCACCCAGCCCCACCATCATGTGCGTGCGCAGCCCCGCGGGCGCATCGCGCCGCTCGCGCTCGTAGCCCAGCAGGCCGGCCAGCACGACGGCCAGCGCCAGGCGGAAGCCGAGGCTGACCGCCTGCTTCAGGTCGGGAAAGTCGGAGAACTCGCCGGCCAGCGCCGCCCACAGCTCCTGCATGGCTTGCGGATAAGCAAACCGGGTGCCTTGTGTCGGCGCATCCTGACAGCAGCCGGTGCCACGGCCCGACAGACGCCGCCGCCCGCCGCACCGAGACTGCTCCGAAGTGCGCGTCGGGCGCATTTCACCTTCGCGTAGGAGCGACACATGAACAACAAACTGGCAACACGGCCCTTCATCACCGCTGTGGCGGCAACCGCCCTGCTGGGCGCCGGCTGCGCCGACATGAGCGAGCGCCAGAAGGGCACGGCCATCGGCGCGGGCATCGGCGCGGTCGCCGGCGCCGCCGTGGGCAAGGCTACGGGCGGCAAGGCGGGCACCGGCGCGGTGGTGGGCGGCGCCCTCGGCGCGGTGGCAGGCAACATCTGGTCCAAGCGCATGGAGGACAAGCGCCGCGCCATGGAGCAGGCCACTCAAGGCACCGGCATCGACGTGGCCCGCACCCAGGACAACCAGCTCAAGGTGAACGTGCCCAGCGACATCTCGTTCGACGTGGGGCGCGCCGACATCAAGCCCAACCTGCGGCCGGTGCTCGACCAGTTCGCGCAGGGCCTGGACCCGTCGATGCGCGTGCGCATCATCGGCCACACCGACTCCACCGGCAGCGACGCCATCAACGACCCGCTGTCGGTGGACCGCGCCAACGCGGTCAAGCGCTATCTCGAAAGCCGCGGCGTGGACGGCAGCCGCATCGAGACCGCCGGCCGCGGCGAGCACGAACCGATCGCCGACAACACCACCGACGCCGGTCGGGCGCGCAACCGCCGCGTGGAGATCTTCCTGCGCGAGCAGCAGCAACAAGGTTGAACGGCCTGGGACCGGGCCACCTTCTAGAATCGGGCGCCATGAGCGCCCCCTTCCGCCGCCCGGCCCGGCACCAGTACGAAGACTTCATGCGCCATGTGTTCGAACATGGCGTCTCCAAGACCGACCGCACCGGCACCGGCACCAAGAGCGTGTTCGGCCACCAGATGCGCTTCGACCTGAACGAAGGCTTCCCGCTGGTCACCACGAAGAAGGTGCACCTGAAGTCCATCATCCTCGAGCTGCTGTGGTTCCTGCGCGGCGACTCCAACGTCAGGTGGCTGCAGGAGCGCGGCGTCACGATCTGGGACGAATGGGCGCGCGAGGACGGCGACCTTGGCCCGGTGTACGGCGTGCAGTGGCGCAGCTGGCCCACGCCGGGCGGCGGCCACATCGACCAGATCGCGCAGGTGGTCGAGCAGCTGAAGCACAACCCCGACTCGCGCCGCATCATCGTGAGCGCGTGGAATGTGGCCGACTTGCCGAAGATGGCGCTGATGCCTTGCCATGCGTTCTTCCAGTTCTACGTGGCCGAAGGGCGCCTGAGCTGCCAGCTCTACCAGCGCAGCGCCGACATCTTCCTCGGCGTGCCGTTCAACATCGCCAGCTACGCCTTGCTCACCCACATGCTGGCGCAGCAATGCGACCTGGAGGTGGGCGACTTCGTCTGGACCGGCGGCGACTGCCACATCTACAACAACCACTTCGAACAGGTGCGCACCCAGCTCGCGCGCGAGCCCTTCCCTTACCCGCGGCTGAACATCAAGCGCCGGCCGCCCTCGATCTTCGATTACGAATACGAAGACTTCGAGGTGCTGGAGTACGAGTGCCACCCGGCCATCAAGGCGCCGGTGGCGGTATGAGGGCATGAGCCACATCTGCCTGATCGCCGCGGTGGCGCGCAACGGCGCCATCGGCAAGGGCAACGACCTGCTGGTGCGCATATCCGAAGACCAGCAGCGCTTTCGCCGCGAGACCATGGGCCACCCGGTCGTGATGGGCCGCAAGACCTGGGATTCGCTGCCGCCGAAGTTCCGCCCGCTGCCGGGCCGGCGCAACATCGTCGTCACGCGCAATGCCGCATGGCAGGCCGAGGGAGCGGAGGCCGCCGCGTCGCTGGAAGCCGCGCTGGCGATGGCGCAAGGCGCCGACAAGGTGTGCGTGATCGGCGGCGGCGAGCTCTATGCGCAGGCGTTGCCCTACGCCGACGAGCTGCTGCTCACCGAGATCGACGCCGATCTCGAAGGCGACACCTACTTCCCGCTGTACCGCCACGCCTTCGTGCAGACCGCGCGCGAGCCGCGCAGCACACCCGAGGGCTTGCGCTACGACTTCGTCACCTACCGGCGGCAGCGCTGAGTCCGTGTGTGGCGGCGATGCCGCACCGGCAGTTCCCGCCTGGGAGCCGTCAGCCGCCTCGTGCATCATTGCGCCCGGAGTTTCGCGTCGGATGAAGATCGCCACCTGGAACATCAACTCCCTGGCCGTACGGCTGCCGCAAGTGCTGCAGTGGCTGGCCGATACACGGCCCGACCTGCTGGCGCTGCAGGAGCTCAAGCTCACCGACGACAAGTTTCCGCTCGCCGAGCTGCGCGAAGCGGGCTACCACGCCGTGTGCCATGGCCAGAAGACCTACAACGGCGTGGCCCTGCTCAGCCGCGAGCCGGTGGGCGATGTCTGCCGCAACATTCCCGGCTTCGACGACGAGCATGCGCGCGTCATCACCGCCAGCTGGGGCGGCTTGCGGGTGGTGGGTGGTTACTTCCCCAACGGGCAGGCTCCGGGCAGTGACAAGTTCGCCTACAAGATGCGCTGGCTCGACGCCATGCGCGTGTGGCTGCGCAGCGAGCTCCAGCGCCACCCGCAGCTCGTGCTGCTGGGCGATTTCAACATCGCGCCGGAAGATGCCGACGTCTGCGACCCGGTCGCCTGGGCCGGGCAGATCCATTGCACCAACGAGGAGCGCAGCCACTTCCGGGAATTGCTGGCACTCGGATTGCACGATGCGTTCAGGCTCTTCGAGCAGCCGCCGCGCACTTTCAGCTGGTGGGACTACCGCATGCTCGCGTTCCGCAAGAACCAGGGCCTGCGCATCGACCACATCCTCGTGAGCGAGGCGCTGAAACCCCGGGTACGAAGCTGTTCGATCGACCGCCAGCCGCGCAAGAACGAGCGCCCGAGCGACCACGCTCCGGTGCTGATCGAACTGGACTAGAACCACCCCCATTTCACGTCGCCATGCACTCGCCTCATCCACCCGCGATGCCGCATGACGACGCCTCACGCGAGGCGCGGCTGCAGACGCTGCAGCGTGCGGAGCAGGCGATCCGGCAGGACCGCCCGGTGCCGGTGGACGAATGTCTGGCCGAAGCCGAGGCCTGGACGGCCGAAGCCGAGCCGGCGCTGGCCGCGCGCGCACTGTGCGCCGCGGCCGCCAGCCTGCACCTGCTGCAGCACCACCGCGACGGCGAAGCCGTGGCGCTGCAGGCCGAACAGCTCTGCCTGCAAGCCGGCGACGAGTCCGCGCGCGGCGATTGCCTGGAGCTCGCCGCCCGCGCCGCCTGCCACGGCGGCGACCTGGCACGAGCGCTCGAATACATCGACAGCGGACTGACCATCGCGAAAGCGGCCGACTCCGTGCTGCTCGAAGCGCGCCTGCGCTGCACCATGGGCTTGTGCCTCAACGAGATGGGCCGCTACGACGAGGCGATCGACACGCTGACCACCGGCTACGCACTGCTGGAGACCGCCGAGGAGCCGCAGGTGCGCGCGCGCCTGGGCTGCAATCTCGCGCTCTCGCTGGGCCTGAAGGCCTTGCACGAACAAGAGGCCGGCCTGGCGCCCGACCTCTGGCGTCCGCGCGCCGAGCGCAGCCGGGCGCTGTGCGAGCGCGTGGCGGCGTACTACCGCCGCGACGACGACCGCAGCGGCCTGAGCACTGCGCTGTCGCACCTGGCCGTGGCGCTGCTGGTGCTCGCGCGACCGGCCGACGCCTTGCAGGCGCTGGACGAAGCCGAAAGCATCGTCCCCGCCACCCGGCGCAACCATGCGCTCACCTCGATGAGCTGCACGCGTGCGCGCATCTACCTGCGCCAGCGCGATGCGCAAGGCGCGCTGGTGGCGCTGCTGCGCGGCTTCGAGGCGGTGAGCCGGCTCGATGCCGACACCCAGCTCGACACGCTGTACCGGCTGCAGTCGGAGGCCTTCGAAGTGGCGGGCGACTACCGCTCGGCCCTGGAGAGCCACCGCCGCTACCACGCGCTGAGCCAGCGCCGCCTGCTGCAGCATGCGGAACGCCAGGCCACCGCGCTGGCGCTCACCCTGCAGACCGACAGCGCCCTGCGCCAGGCCCGCGAAGCGCGGCAGATGGCCGAGCGCTTCGAGCGCCAGTCGCTGGAAGACGCCCTCACCGGCCTGGGCAACCGCCGCTGCCTCGACGAACACCTGCGCCTGCTGCTGGCCACGCCGGCGGGACACACCCCCCGCTTCGCGCTGGCCCTGCTGGACTTCGACCACTTCAAGCAGATCAACGACGGCTTCTCGCATGCCACCGGCGATGCGGTGCTGCGCCATGTGGCCCAGCTGCTGCGGCGCCAGTGCCGCCCTGGCGACCTGGCGGCGCGCCTGGGCGGCGACGAGTTCGCGATCGTGCTCGCCAAGGTGGACGCCGACACCGCCGGCCAGATCTGCGAGCGCTTGCGGCAGGCGGTGGCAACCGAGCTGCATCCCCTCACGGGCCGCTGCGAGATCTCGGTGAGCATCGGCGTCAGCGAAGCCGCCCCGCTGGACTCGCCCCAATCGCTGCTGGCGCGCGCCGACGAAGCGCTCTACGCAGCCAAACGCGCCGGCCGCAACCGCGTCCGCCTGTCCGGCCAACCCGACGTGTGCATGAGCACCGGCCCCCGCAACGGCACCGAAGGCTGACCCCGCCCGACCCGAGGGGAGTCATCGCGCCCCACCCCCACCCGCCCCCAAGGGGCGGGAGTCCCCCTGGGACAGGCCGCGCCAGCGGCCAGGGGCGTTGCCTCTGAGCGCCCAATCCGCGATCCGGGCTTCCCGGTCGCGGATTGCAGCCCCCTCGGGGGGCGGCCGCAAGGCGGCCGGGGACTCACTCGTCCAGCCCCAGCTCCTGGATCTTGCGGGTGATGGTGTTGCGGCCGATGCCCAGCTTCTGCGCCGCCTCGATGCGCCGGCCGCGCGTGAGCTCCAGCGCAGTGTGAATGAGCTGGCCCTCGAACTTGCGTGTCAAGGTGTCCCATACCTCGGGCACGCCCGACTCCAGCAGCGTGCGCGCCTCGCGTTCCAGGTCCAGCAACCAGTGGCCGTCTGCTCCCGCCGCCGCCCGCGGGACCTGAGCA
>JBFLWE010000123.1:0-9053 GCA_040758375.1 Pseudomonadota bacterium | reverse complement strand
GGCCCCGTCGCTACCCGCCTGCCCGCGCAGTTGCGCCAGCAGGCGGCGCGTGTCGTCCAGCGTGTCCGAGGCGGGCGGCACCGGCACTTCGATCGGCTGCGTCATGGTGTGCACTCCACGGCGGCCGGCTCGGGCCGCTCGGCATGGCAGGCGAGGTAGCGCGCGACCAGCTCGCGCATGAAATGGCGCGGCGAGCCGAAGCCGCGCTCGACGACGTGGCTGGCCAGGTCGGTGTGCACCGGCCCCCAGGTCTTCACGTACCACTGCAGCACCTGGTCCATCGACTCCACGTCGGATTCATCCGGCGAGGCAATGCCCAGCGCCTGCAGATGCTGCCGCTGTGCCTGCACGGCCTCGGCCACCTCGTGCAGGCGCCCATGGCGTTGCAGCACGCGCGGGATCTCGCGGCTCACCTCCTCCTGCAGGCGCCAATGCAGCTGGCGCAGCGTCTCCTCCTCGCGCGCGAGCGCCAGGCACTGCGCGGCGTCCAGCCCCTGCGACTGCATCCAGGCGCGCAAGGCCGCGGGCTTGGCCAGGCCGCGCTCGCGGCGGAAGCGCGCCATCGCCGCCTCGTCGTCCACCGCCGGCGTGCCGAGCTGGCGGCAGGCATGGCGCACGAGACAGGCGCGCAAGGCCTCGTCGAGCACGCGTTCGCGGTCGCGCAGCCCCAGGCGCACGTAGTCCACCAGCTGGTCCTGGTGCAGGGCCTGGCCGGCCGCCTCGACCGCGTGCCGCTCGCTGGCGAGGTGGTCCCAGAACACCGTGGGCTCGAAGGCGGGGCGCGGCGCGGGCGGCGGCGTGCGCTCGCCCTGCCAGGCCTTCACCGCCTGCAGTACCGCGATCGCGTCCTCGGCCTTGCGGTCGGGCCGGCGCGACAGCACCAGCTGCGCGAGCTGCGACACGCGGGCCGCGGGCAGGCCCAGTGCCTGCGCTGCGGCGTACAGCGCGTCCCAGGAGCGCTCGGGGTAGTGCAGGCGCTTCATCGCGTCAACCAGCGCGCGCTGCTGCGCCGCGTCGATCAGCCCGGCCTGCAGCGCCAGCTCGAGGCCGTAGCGCAGGTTGACCATCGGCTCGCACATCGGGCGCCAGCCCTGTTCGGCTGACAGGTGCGTGACCGCCACCTCGTCGTCGTCTTCGAGCCGGCCCTGGGCATAGTCTTCGAAGATGCGGCCGACGCCGCGCATGCCGAAGGCCTGCAGCTCCGCGGCGCGCAAAGCGCCCATGCTGCCGCCGCCGAACACCGCCACGCCTTCGGACAGCGCATACAGGATCTCCTTGTGCCACACCGCCGGCGTGCGCTCGAACAGGCCGTCGATGAGCGCGATGGCCTGCGGCTTCCAGCGGCGCAAGGCCTCGAGCAGGTCGCCCATGGCGCAAGGCGGCAGCATCACCGCGTCGGGCAGGATGCGGCGCGCCTGCTCCACCGGCAGGCTGGGCCCGAGAAAGACAACGGCTTTCATGCGTGCACCTCCTTTGCCTCCAACAGCCGCCGGGCGCGCTCACCCGGCTGCCACCACGGCGTGCGCACCGGCTCCAGCCCCGGCACCACCACCTTGGCGACGGGGATGCCGATGTCCGCGCGCTGCAGGTTCACCGCCACCACCTGCCGGATGCCGCGCGCTTGCAGCAGGTCCAGCAGGCGCTGCAGGTCGTGCTCGAAGGCGGGCTGCGGCGCGTCGTCCGCGCGGCGGAAGGGCCGCCGCGCCTGGCGCGCGTCTTCCACCAGCCGCGCGTGGTCTTCGCGGCCCGCGGCGTTGAGGTAGTCGCGCGGGAACAGGTCGTCGCGGCTGCCGGCGATCACGGTCACCCGGCTCTGGATGGCCTCGTGCACCGCACGCGACAAGGCCACCACCGGATCGAAGTGGCAACCATGGCCCACGATCTTGGGGATCGCGCGCCAGTGCGCCGACGCCGGGTCGTCCACCAACGTGCAGCTGAAGACCGGCACGCCCAGGTCGGAGGTGACGTCTTCCAGCAGCATGCGGATGCCCTTGTCCTGCAGCGTGGCGAACACGGCCTGCAGCGGCGCGTCCTCCACCGTGGACGGATCGACCCAGCCCTCGCGCCGCGCGGCTTCGGGCTGCAGGCTCCACAGGGTGAGCGCGTCGCGCTCGATCACCTCGAACAGCGCGTGCACCACCGCTTCGAGCGGGTGGTTGCCCGAGGCCAGGCCGTTGGTGCTCTTCACAAAGAGCGGTCGTCGGCCCACGCCCTCGACGAAGCTGGTGCATACGGTGTCCAACGGCAGCCAGCAGGGCTGGTGGGTGAACAGGTCTTCGCCCGCGATCCACTCGATCGGGCGCTCGTCGGCCCAGGGCGCGTCGGCGCGCAAGGGCAGCTCGGCCGGGTGCGCCACCAGCGCCTGCTGCGACAGCTCGCGGTACGAGGCCACGCGCACCGGCTGGTCGATGCGCTCGCCGTGCCAGCTCTCGATGGCCTCCATCAGCGCCGACACCTTGGCCGCCTCCAGCGTCTCGCCCTTGCCCTGCGAGGTGGACAGCGCGCGCGAGTTGGGCCGCACCGCCACGCACACCGGCAGGCCGATGCGGTCGAGGCCCGTCACGTTGGCCAGGCGCGTGATGCCCATGCGCGGCATGAAGCGGCCGTAGTCGGCCAGCGTCTCCTGTGGTGCGCGCACGCGGTGGGTGCCGCGGAAGAACTGCTTGCGCGCGCTTTGCTCGGTGCCGAAAAGCTGCATGTGAAGTTCCTTCGAAGGCGGTGACGCGCTTCAGCGCCGCTCGGCCAGGATGCGCGCCAGCGGCAGCCGCCGCGCATGCAGCGCCGGCGCGATGGCCCCCACCACGCCGATGGCCACCGCAAACGCGCTGGCCTGCAGCAGCACGCCAGTGCTCAGGTTGAAGTCGAAGATGACCTGGCTGAAGTCGCGCGAGAAGAACAGCGTCGACACGGTCTGCCCGTGGAACAGCGCGCGCGCCACCGCCGAGCCCAGCAGGCCGCCGGCCAGGGCCAGCACGCACACCTCCAGCGCCACCGACAGCGTGAGCGCCAGGTCTTCCAGGCCCAGCGCGGCCAGCGTGGAGATCTCCTTGGCGCGCGCGGCCACGCTGGCGTAGCCGGTGTTCACCGACGCGAACACCGCGCCCAGGCCCATCAGCACCGCGATGCCGAAGCCCAGCGTGCGCGCGAAGCGGGTGAGCTGCTGCGCCTGCTCGGCGTAGTAGTCGGCCTCGGACACGACGTGGAAGGCCTGGCGTGCATCGCGGTCCAGCGCCTGCTCCAGCGCTTGCGCCGAGGTGCCCGGCGCCAGGCGCGCCATCACCAGCTGCACGCTGTCGCCGCGCTGGTAGGCGGCCTGCAGCATCGTGGCGTCGGTCCAGAGTTCCGACTCGACGAGGCTGCCGCGGTCCTCGAACACGCCCACCACCTGCCAGCGCGCGCCGGCCAGCTCGAAGCGCCCGCCCAGCTCGAGGCCCTGGTACTGCTGCAGCGCGCGGCGGCCGACGATGAGCTCGCGCCGCCCGGGCTGGAACATGCGGCCTTGCACCACGCGCAGCGCCGGCCGCAGCGCGGCCGAGGCCTCGTCCGCGCCGCGCACCGCCACGTTCATCGGCTCGCCGCTGCGCCGCGACGCGATGTTGGCCACCGCGTACACCTCGGCCGCAGCGGCCGCGCGGCCGTCGGGCAGGCGCGCCAGCAAAGGCGACGACAGCACCGCGCGCACCTGGCCCGCGTCGAGCGAGCTCTCCAGCTCCGAGCGCGCGCCGGCGCGCATGACCATCACGTTGTCGCCGGCCGAGGCCAGGTGCAGCGCCTGCTCGTAGCCGGCGGCGATGCCCAGCACCGCCGCCAGCATGCCCACCACCGTGGCCGTGCCCAGCACCGCATTGAGCGAGCCCCACCAGCGGCGCGACAGGCCTTGCAGGGCCACGCGCAGCGCGATCGCGAGATGGAGAAGACGGGTACGTGTGTTCATGGCAACTTTGTCCTCGCGTTCACGCCATGGCTTCCGACAGGCCGGCCGACAGCCGCCGGCGCGCCACCCACAGCGCGGGCAGCGCGGCGATGGCCAGGGCCACGCCCAGCATCAGCGCCAGCGCCTGCGCCCAGTCGCGCCAGCTGCCCTGCAGCGCGCTCAGCATCTGGCTGGTGTTCGACGCGACGATGGGGATGGCGGCCGAGGCCAGCGCCATGCCGGCGATGCCGCCGGCGCCCACGATGAACAGGCTCTCCAGCACCACCAGGCCGATCACCCGCTCCTCGCTGAACCCCAGCGCCTTGAGCACGGCGATGTCGTAGAAGCGCTCGCGCACCGCCTGCGCCATGGTGTTGCCGGTGATCAGCAGCAGGGTCCAGAACACCAGCACCAGGGCCACGCGGATCATGGCGCCGAAGTCGCCCACCTGGCGCAGGAAGCTCTGCGCGAAGGCCTTCTCGGTGACCGTGCTGGTCTCGTCGTGCGAGCCGGCGAACAGCGCGTCCACCGCCTGGGCCACCGCGCCGGCGCGCTCGGGCGCCACGCGCAGCGCATACCAGCCCACCGTGCCGCTGCCGAAGGCACGCGCCTGGTCGAGCAGGCTGTAGTGCAGCACCATCGAGTCGGTGTTGCCGTTGGCCCCCGCGGCGTCGAAGATGGCCGCCACGCGGAACAGCCACACCGGCTTGCCGTCGGCGCGCGGATAGATGTTGGAGTAGATCGGCACGAGGTCGCCCACCTTCCAGCCCATGCGTTGCGCGAGCTGGCGGCCGATGGCCACGCTGGAGGGGTCGTCGATCCAGCGCTGCAGGTCGCCGGCATCGCGGAAGCGCACCTCCTCCACCATGCCGGGAAAGCGCGCGGGGTCGGTGGCCAGCGCGGCGACCGGGTTGCCCGGCTCGCGGTAGAAGGCACCAAAAAAAGTGAAGTGGCTCACGCCGGTGACACCCGGCACCCGCCCGATGCGCTCGCCGTAGTTCACCGGCAGCGGCCGCATCATCGAGGTCTTGTTGGTGGTGATCAGGCGGTTCACGTTGGCCATCTCCACGCGCGACTGCAGCAGCCGGTCCAACGGCATCAGCAGCCCGAACAGCAGGAACGCCACCACCACCGAGCCGAGCGTGAACACCGCGCGGGCGCGGCTTTGCAGCGCGTGGCGCACGACGAAGCCGACGGGGCTCATGCGATCGCCTCTTCAGGCGCGCGCAGCGCATCGAGGCGCAGCGTGCGCTGCGCGAAGGCGGCCACCTGCGGGTCGTGCGTGGCCACGAGGATGGTCTTGCCGTGCTCGGCATGCAGGATGCGCAGGATCTCCATCACATGCATGCCGTTGGCATGGTCCAGGTCGCCGGTGGGCTCGTCGCACAGCAGGATCTCGGGGTCGGCCACCAGCGCGCGCGCGATCGCCACGCGCTGCTGCTGCCCGCCCGACAGCTCGGCGGGCCGGTGGTCGCAGCGGTCGGCCAACCCCACCAGCGCCAGCGCATCGGCCACGCGACGGCGCCGGTCGGCCGCGCCCACGCCCTGCAGCATCAGGGGCAGCTCGACGTTCTGCGCCGCCGTCAGCGCCGGCAGCAGGTTGTAGAACTGGAACACCAGGCCCACCGTGCGGCCGCGCCACTGGCTGAGCTGGCGCCGCCCGAGCCGGTGGATCGGCACGCCGCCCACGCGCAGCTCGCCGGCGCTGGGCTGGTCGAGGCCGCCGATCAGGTTGAGCAGCGTCGACTTGCCCGAGCCCGAGCGGCCCATCAGCGCGACGAACTCGCCGAGGCCGAAGTCCAGGTCCACCCGGTCGAGCACCGGCACGGTGACCCGCCCGCGCTGGTAGTCCTTGCTGACGCCGCGCAGGCTGATGTAGCCCAGGGTCGAAGGCACGTCGCGCACGTTCATGCGGCTGCTCCTTGGGTAAGCGTTGAATTGGGCGTGCCGGCCTCGACCAGCATCTCGATCTGCAGCTCCGACACATGGGCCTGGCCGTCCATCTGCAGCCACAGGTCCTGCGGGCCGGGCAGCGGCTCGGTGAAGGTGATCCACTCGCCCTCTTCGGCCAGCCGCTCCAGAATGGCCAGCCAGAACGGGTTGCGGGTGTCGATCCAGATCGGCTTGCGGTTGGCCTCCAGCACGTTGGAGGCGATGAGCTTGCTGCGGTCGCTGGGGATGTGGCGCTGCGCGAAGAACACCGGCGGCAGCTGCAGCCGGTCGCAGTCGCGCCTCACCTTCAGCAGGCGCTGGCCCGGCGTGCCGTCGAACCAGTGGCGCCGCAGGTGCGCGATAGGCATCCACCAGGTCGCGCGGCGCAGCACCAACGCGCCATGCATCATGCGCGGCTCCAGGCGCACCTCGTCGGCGCGCTGGTCGGCCGGCGGCGGAAAGTCGGGGCGCGCGATCAGGTAGGGCTGCGTCAGGATGGACAGCGCGTAGCGCAGGCCCCAGATGGGCGACGGGAAGGTCGTGCCCAGGTACATCAGGTTCAGCGGCGTGCCCTCGCCGTCGGTCACTTCGAGCAGCCCGCTGCGCGGCTCGTGGCGGATGCGCAGCGCCGAGGCCTCGATCACCTGCTCTTGCGGCAGCGTCAGCGGCTCGCCCGGCCAGCGCAAGACGCGCTTCGTGAGGCGCTGGTGCGCCTGCAGGTCGCTGCAATGGCCGCCGATC
This sequence comes from Pseudomonadota bacterium, assembly GCA_040758375.1. Taxonomy (GTDB): domain Bacteria; phylum Pseudomonadota; class Gammaproteobacteria; order Burkholderiales; family Burkholderiaceae_C; genus CAMLIZ01. The sequence continues at coordinate 2,467 of JBFLWE010000123.1, read as the reverse complement.
GGCACGTCCACCGGCTCGCGATGCCCGCTCACGCGCTGCAGCCAGCGCTGCAGCTGCGCGCGCAGCTCGCGCGGGCCGGCATGCGGGCCGCTGGTGAAGCGCGCGGCCAGCCAGCCGGCGCCGTCGAAGACGCGGTTGACCACCACGCAAGGCGCGGCGCCGGGCGCGGCCGCGATCTGCACTTGCGCCGTCACCGGCACCTGCACGCCGGGCCGCGCGGCCACGGGCAGCTCGCCTTTCCACTGCGCGCCGAACTCGGGTATGTCGACCAGCTTGTCCGACACCTTGAGCAGGAAGTCCACCGCATCGGTGCACACGCCGCCCTCGCCGAAACGGGCGACGAAGTGGTCGCGCATGCGGCGGTAGTAGCCCGACTCGATGACCTGGCCCGACAGGAACGACTGCAGGTCGGCCAGCGGCTGCAGCAGCGCCGCGCCCGCGACGCCTTGCACGCCCTCGGCCCAGCAGTCCTCCGACACCAGGTTCTGCAGCGGCTCGGCTGCCGGGCCACCGAAGCCTTGCTGCAGCGCTTGCGCGGTGGCGCCCACGGCGTCGAGCAGGCCGATGCGCTCCTCGCCTTCGGACGCCGCGATCGCCTCGGTCTGCGCGCGCAGCGCCTGCAAGGCCGGCACGCGCTCGCGCAGCGGGGCGCTGGCACTGGCTTGCCATTGCGCGATCACCCGGTCGAGCGGCGCCTCGTCGAAGGCGTCGATCAGGTCGGGCGGCATCAGCAGCCCGCGCTCGAGCAGCTTGAGCAGCGTGGCCTCGGCCGCGGCCTCGCCCAGGCCGCATGCGCGCAGCCGTTGCACCCAGTGCGACCAGGGCGCGCGGGCCTGCGCCTGCAGCGCCTGCCACAGCGCAGGCTCCAGCCGGAACTGCGCGAAACGCTGCTCCCACCACGGCCGCCCCAGCAGCACCACCTCGCGGCTGCAAAGGCCGTGCACGCGCTCGTTGGCGCCCGGGCGCAGCGTGGGGTTGACCGCGAGCACCAGGTCGTCGGCGCGCGCGCCGTGCGCCACGCCCAGGCGGTGCAGCCGCGACACCAGGCCGCGGTTCAGCCGCACGGTGCTCAGGTACTCCACCGCCTGCGCGCGCGGCAACGGTGCCTCGCGCGCGGGATCGAGCCGCAGCACCGACAGGCTCATGAAGCTGGAGAAGGGGCTGGTCTTGGCCGCCGCGCGCGCCAGGTAGCCCAGCAGCGCGCGCTCCAGCTTGTCGGGCGCCGGCGCATCGGGCAGCCGCTTCTCGCGTGCCGCGTTGCGCTCGACGCCGGGGCTGGCAAAGGCCAGCGCGCGCCGGAAGGTGCCGCGCTCGCGCAGCCGGCGCAAGGCCGGCCGCACCACTCGCTGCAGCTCTTCGCGCACGCCCGCTTCCAGCGCGCCCAGCGCGGTGGTGAGCTGCTGCTGCGCCTGCAGCCAGTGCTCGAATTGCTGCCGCTCGTCTTCGCACGCGAGCAGCGCGCGCACCCTGTCGGCCAGCGCCGGCGCAACGGTGATGGCGCGCCCGTTGTGCACGTCGCGGCGCAGCGCCAGCACCTGGCGCCGCATGAGCGCGTCGTCGGCAGCCAGGCGGGACACCACCGCGAACAAGGCATCGGCCACCGGCTGCCGGCAAACCCCCAGGCGGCGCTCGGCCTCGAGGATCAGCTCGATGCGCGCCTCGGTGGCGCGCAGCCGCAGGTCTTCGAGCATCTGCAGCGGCAGCGCCGCGGCGCGCAGCAGCGCAAACGGCGCCAGGCCGGGCAGGCTGGACGGCCGCGCCTGCGGCTTCAGGGTCGTCGCGGTGGGCGTTTCGCCGGCGAGGGCTGCTTCGAGAATCAACGCTTCTGCCATGGTCGCTCTGCTTCAGTGTTGGGCCAACATCCACCAGCCGAACAACAGACCGGCGGACAGCTGCAGGTGGGTGGAACACGCGATGCGGTACCAGGCCACGGTCTTCCAGCCCGACAGCCGCGCGCGCCGGCGTGTCAGCGCCGAGCGGCGCGCAAGTTCGTCGCCCAGCAGCGCCTCCACCATGCGGCTGCCGTCGCTGGGCGTGAGCGGGTTGGTGTCGAGATAGAGGAAGGCCGCGCACAGCAGGAACAGCGTGGCCGCCGCCTGGGCCGCAGCCGATGCCGGGTCGTCCGTGGCCAGCAGCCAGGCCGCGGCGGCGCCGAGCGCCAAGAAGTCCACCAGCGGGCCGGCCGCGGCCACCCAGAAGCGCGGCGCGCGGCGTTCCACGCGGTACAGGTGGCTGGTGTTGACATAGGGCCCGGGCATCACGCCGCCGTGGAAGATCAGGCCCGCGTCGCCGACCGGCACGCCCGCCAGCCGGCACGCCACCGCATGGGCCGCCTCGTGCAGCACGACCACCCCGAACACGAAGATCGCCAGGCCCCAGGCGCTGAACTGCGCGAACAGCGCGCCCGGGTGCGGCAGGCGCGGGCTGAAGGCCAGCATCACGACCGCCGCCAGCGCGGCCGCGCCCA
>JBFLWE010000122.1:0-9344 GCA_040758375.1 Pseudomonadota bacterium | reverse complement strand
GCCGCCCTGGGTGCGGGCGGCGGCCTGCATGGTGTCGGCGAAGCTGGGATGGCCGGTGCTGCCGCCGAAGCTGCTGGGCGGCGCCACCGTGGGCGGATGCGAGGCGGGCTTCAAGGTGGGGCAAAAAGGGTCGGCCGATAGAATCGCGGGTTCCTCTCGCGCTGATTGTGAAGCAAGGCATGTCCTCCCAACTCGACAAAAAGTCTCAGGCCTGGTCGGCGCTGTTCTCCGAACCGATGAGCGAGCTGGTCAAGCGCTACACCTCCAGCGTGTCCTTCGACCAGCGCCTGTGGCGCGCCGACATCCAGGGCTCGCTGGCGCATGCCGAGATGCTGGCCGCGCAAGGCATCATCGGCGCCGACGACCTGGCCGCCATCCAGCGCGGCATGGCGCAGATCACCGAGGAGATCGAGTCCGGCCGCTTCGAATGGAAGCTCGACCTCGAGGACGTGCACCTCAACATCGAGGCGCGGCTCACGCAGCTGGTGGGCGACGCCGGCAAGCGGCTGCACACCGGACGCTCGCGCAACGACCAGGTGGCCACCGACGTGCGCCTGTGGCTGCGCGGCGAGATCGACGGGCTGGCCGCGGTGCTGGCCGACATGCAGCGCGCGCTGCTGGGCGTGGCTGCAGCGCACACCGAGACGGTGATGCCGGGTTTCACGCACATGCAGGTGGCGCAGCCGGTGAGCTTTGCGCACCACCTGCTGGCCTACGTGGAGATGTTCGCGCGCGATGTCGAGCGCCTGGCCGATGTGCGCAAACGCGTGAACCGCCTGCCGCTGGGCGCCGCGGCGCTGGCCGGCACCAGCTATCCGCTGGACCGCGAGCGCGTCGCCAGGACGCTGGGTTTCGAGGGCGTGTGCCAGAACTCGCTCGATGCGGTGAGCGACCGCGACTTCGCGCTGGAGTTCGCCGCCTTCGCCAGCATCTGCATGGTGCACGTGTCGCGGCTGGCCGAAGAGATCGTGCTGTGGATGAGCCAGAACTTCGGCTTCATCGACCTGGCCGACCGCTACTGCACCGGCTCGTCGATCATGCCGCAGAAGCGCAACCCCGACGTGGCCGAGCTGGCGCGCGGCAAGAGCGGCCGCGTGGTGGGCCACCTGATGGCCCTGGTCACGCTGATGAAGGGCCAGCCGCTCACCTACAACAAGGACAACCAGGAAGACAAGGAGCCCTTGTTCGACACCGTGGACACGTTGCGCGACACGCTGCGCATCATGGCCGAGATGGTGGGCGGCATCGTGGTCAGGCCCGAGGCGATGGAGCGTGCCGCGCTCAAGGGCTACGCCACCGCCACCGACCTGGCCGACTACCTGGTGAAGAAGGGGCTGCCCTTCCGCGATGCGCACGAGGTGGTGGCCCATGCGGTGAAGACCGCGCTCGCCAAGGGGCTGGACCTCAGCGAACTGCCGCTGGCCGAGCTGCAGGCCTTCAACCCCGCGATCACGGATGACGTGTTCCAGGTGCTCACGCTGCGCGGCTCGCTGAATGCACGCAACGTGCTCGGCGGCACCGCGCCCGCGCAGGTGAAGGCGCAGATCGCGCGCCACCGCCAGCGCCTGGGTTCCTGATCCGCATCAAGACGCACCGCCCGGTGCCGGTCCACCATGGTTTCCCGCAAGACTGCGAGGACACCATGCTCGACAACGTCTCCGCCCAGGCCGACCAGCACCTGCAACTGATGCGGCGCATGCAGCAGCGGCTGGAGATCGCGCCCCGCTACGACGCCGGCGCGGCCACCGCGCTGCGCTGGGCGCGCGCCACCCGCGCCTGCGCCTTCTGCGGCGCTGCCGCGCAATGCCGGCGCTGGCTCGACGAAGGGCATGAGCCCCAGGGCTACCGCGCGTTCTGCGCCAACGCCGAGCTGTTCGACAGCCAGCGCTGACCGGCCCGCCCCGGCGGGCGCGAAAACTGCCTGTTCCCCCAGCGAGCCGCGCGCGGATGCGCCGCGGCGGCCCGGCACCGGGCGCTTCAACCGCAAACGAAGGAGCAGGCGATGAATTCCGATCGACCTTCTGCAAAAGGCACGCGCAAGGACCTTCAGAACGAACAGCGCGACATGCGCGGCGACGCCCGCGTGGGCGGGCCCGACGGCCCGCTCGGCGCCCACCCGGTGGGCACGGCCGTGGGCGCCGTGGCCGGCGCGGTGGCCACCGGCGCGGCCATCGGCAGCGTGGCCGGCCCGATCGGCGCGGCCGTGGGCGCGGGCATCGGCGCGGCCGCCGGCGGCCTGGCCGGCAAGGGCATTGCCGACATGGTGGACCCGCTGGCCGAAAACGAGTTCTGGCGCACCAACTGGCAGACCCGGCCCTACATCGACCAGGGCTTCACCTACGACAAGGACTACGGCCCCGCCTACCGGCACGGCGTGGATGCCTACATGCGCTACCCCGAGCGCCACTTCGACGAGATCGAGACCGACCTGTCCGAGGGCTGGCGCAGCGCACGCGGCGAGTCGCGCCTGGAGTGGGAGCACGCCCGCCCCGCAGCGCGCGACGCCTGGGAGCGCGTGAAGGACCGCGTGGAACGTGCAATGCCCGGCGACGCCGACGGCGACGGAAGGTAGTGAGCCCACGGCCGCCAAGGCGGCCGCCCCCATGAGGGGCTGCAATCCGCGTCCGGGAAACACGGACGCGGATTGGGCGCTTACGGAGATCGCCCCTGGGCCGCTCTCGCGACGTGTCCCAGGGGCACCCGCCCTTCTTGCTCAGCCCAGCGCTTCGACCACCATCTGCACCCGCAGCTGGCCCTGGTATTCGTCCAGGCTCAGCCGGTAGGCCAGGCGGGCGCGCTCGGGCAGCGGCTCGCTGCGGCCGAACCAGATGGCCTCGCGCAGGGCACCCTGGTGGCGCAGGCGCAGCTTCAGGTGCTTTTCGCCCACCAGGCGCTGCGCCACCACCTCGACCTCGTCGCAGAACAGCGGCGGCTCGAAGGCCTGGCCCCAGACGTGGGCCTCCAGCAGCTGCACCGTCTGCGCATCGAAGTACTGGGCCGCCAGCGGCCCGTCGGTGCGCAGCCGGCGCTGCAGCGTGGCCGCGTCCAGCCAATCGGCGGCCACCTGCTGCAAGGCCTGGTCGAAGGTGTCGAAGTCTTCTTCGTCGATCGTGCAGCCGGCCGCCATGGCGTGGCCGCCGAACTTCTTGAGCACGCCGGGATGGCGCTTGCTCACCAGGTCGAGCGCGTCGCGCAGGTGAAAGCCCGGGATCGAGCGGCCCGAGCCTTTGAGCAACCCGTCCTGCCCGAGCGCGAACACGAAAGTGGGCCGGTGCAGCCGGTCTTTCAGCCGGCCGGCGACGATGCCCACCACGCCTTCGTGGAACTCGGGGTCGAACAGTGCCAGCGCCGGCGGCGGGTCACCTTCGGGCATCAGCGATTCGAGCAGCATCTCGGCCTGCTCGCGCATGCCCGCCTCGACCTCGCGGCGCTCGCGGTTGATGGTGTCCAGCTGCTGCGCCAGCTCGGCCGCGCGCGCCGGGTCGTCGGTGAGCAGGCATTCGATGCCCAGCGTCATGTCCGACAACCGCCCTGCCGCGTTGATGCGCGGGCCCAGCGCGAAGCCGAAGTCGAAGCTGCTGGCGCGCCGCGGCTCGCGCCCCGCGGCGGCGAACAGCGCGGCCAGGCCCGGCTGCATGCGGCCGGCACGCACGCGCTTCAAGCCTTGCGCCACCAGCCGCCGGTTGTTGGCGTCGAGCCGCACCACGTCGGCCACCGTGCCCAGCGCCACCAGGTCGAGCAGCGCATCCAGCCGCGGCTGGGTCTGGGCATCAAAGGCGCCGCGTGCGCGCAACTCGGCACGCAGCGCCAGCAGCACGTAGAACACCACGCCCACGCCGGCCAGGTGCTTGCTCTCGAAGGCGCAGCCCGGTTGGTTGGGGTTGACGATCACGGTGGCGTCGGGCAGCGGCGTGGCACCGTCGATCAGCGCCGGCAGGTGATGGTCGGTCACGACCACATCGAGCCCCTTGGCGCGCGCATGCGCCACGCCGGCATGGCTGGCGATGCCGTTGTCCACCGTGAGCAGCAGCTGCGGCGCCTTCTTCATCGCCAGGTCCACGATGGCCGGCGTGAGGCCGTAGCCGTGCACCGCACGGTCGGGCACCACGTAGTGCAGCGTGCCGGGTGCAGCGCCCAGCATCGCCAGGCCGCGCAAGGCCACGGCGCAGGCGGTGGCGCCGTCGCAGTCGTAGTCGGCGATCACGCAGATGCGCCTGGCCTGCTGGACCGCATCGGCCAGCACCCGCGCCGCCTCGCCCGCACCGGTCAGGCCCGCGGGCGGCAGCAGCTGCGCGAGGTCGTCGTCCAGCTCCTGCGCGCTGCGCACGCCGCGCGCGGCGAACAGCCGGGCCAGCAGCGGGTGGACACCGGCCTGCTCCAGCGCGAAGGCCACGCGCGGCGGACAGTCGCGGGTTTCGATCAAAGGGGAAGACATCTACAACGATTCCAGCAGCGCGACAGCATGCACGCCGCCGCGCAGTGTGCCTTGCAGCCGCTGCCACAGCGAGCGCGCCTGCGTGCCGTACTGCACGGCGCTGCGTTCGCCACACAGCTCCAGCGTCTGCGGCGGGCGGCGGCCGAGCTCGGCATCGAGCGCGGCCCAGGCTTCGGCCCACGCGGCCCAGTCCTCGGCCAGGGCAGGCGCGCGCAGCCGCTCGTCCACCACCGGAGCGGGCCGTCCCACCGCCTGCGACAGGCCGCAGCCGCTCAGCCACACCGAGTTCACCGGCAGCTGCCCGCGCGACTCGCGCTCGGCATTGAGCGCATGCGCGTGCAGCAGCATCTGCGCTTCGTTCTGCAGCCGCCGCATCAGCCGCGCCTGCGGCCCCTTGGGCAGCCAGGCGTCGACGTTGCGGCCCACCGCGCGGTCCAGCGAGGCGCAGGGCAGGTCAGCCAGCGACTCGTGCGCCACGTACCAGCGCAGCGGCGCGCGGTACAGCAAGGCGGCGCCCTCCGATTCGAACAGCGGCTTCACCGTTTCGAAGAAGACGTGGGAGTCGGCCTCGGTCAAGGCCAGCGCCGCGGGATCGGTCAACCGCACCTGGTCGCTGCCCACGTCCCAGTGCACCGGCGTCAGCAGCCCCCAGGCCAGGTCGGCGGTGTCCACGCCGTCCTGCGCGGCCAGCCAGGCGCCCCAGGGCAGCTCGCCGTCAGCGCCAGCCAGGCCCAGCGCCCGCGCCAGCGCCCGCTCATGCGGTGGGCTGAAGCTGAAGGCATCGCCGTCGTCGCGCGACAGCAGCTTCATGCGGCGCAGCAGCGCCTCGGTGTGGGGCAGCCTCAGCGTCTGCAGCGCCTGCCGGCCGGCATCGGACAGCGGCGCGGCAAACGGGATGATCAGGTGCATGGCGGCGGATTATCGGCCGCCGCGCATGCGCCTCACCCGTTGGCGATGCGGCGGGCGACGGCCTGGCCGTATTGCGCGGTGCTGGCGCTGCCTTTCAAGTCGCCGGTGCGCACCTGGTCGAGGTTGAGCACGTCGGAGATCGCCTTGCGCAGGCGCGCCGCCTGGTCGTGCAGCTTCACGTGGTCGAGCATCATCGCCGCGGCCAGCATCAGCGCGGTGGGGTTGGCGACGCCTTTGCCCGCGATGTCGGGCGCCGAGCCGTGCACCGCCTCGAAGATGGCCGCGTCGGCGCCGATGTTGGCGCCCGGCGCCATGCCCAGCCCGCCCACCAGGCCAGCGGTGAGGTCGGAGAGGATGTCGCCGAACAGGTTGGTGGTGACCAGCACGTCGAACTGCCAGGGGTTGAGCACCAGCTTCATCGCGCAGGCGTCGATGATCACCGCGTCCATCGCGATGCGGCCCTTGTACTTCTCTTCGTACAGCTGCTCGGCCGTCTCGAGGAAGATGCCGGTCAACGCCTTCATGATGTTGGCCTTGTGCGCGATGGTGATCTTCCTGCGGCCGGTGGCGATGGCGTGCTCGAAGGCATATTCGAGCAGGCGCCGGCTGCCCTTGCGGGTGTTGACGCCGGTGGCCATGGCCACCGCATGCGGGTCGTCGTCGATCGGGATGTAGGCCTCGTGCCCGATGTACAGGCCTTCGAGGTTCTCGCGCACCACGACCAGGTCGATGTCGTCGTAGCGGCCGCCGGGGATCAGCGTGCGCGCCGGGCGCAGGTTGGCATAGAGCTTGAACGCCTCGCGCAGCCGCACGTTGCTGGAGCGGTAGCCGCCGCCCGAGGGGGTTTCCAGCGGGCCCTTGAGCGCCAGCCGCGTGCGGCGGATGCTGTCGAGCGTGGCCTGCGGCAGCGGGTCGCCCGCGGCCTGGATGCCGCCCAGGCCCGCGGTCTGGTGGTCCCAGTCGAACGGGGCCTGCAGCGCATCGAGCGCGAGCAGCGTGGCATCGACGATCTCGGGGCCGATGCCGTCGCCGGCGATGAGGGTGGCGGGGATGCGGGTGCTCATGGTCCGCAGCATAGCGGCCGGCGGGGACCGCCGCCATTCGCATTGCCCACGGCTCCGGTAGCATCGCAGCCCTTATGAATCTGCCCTACGAGCTGGTCGTGGGCTGGCGCTACACGCGCGCCGGCCGCGCGGGCCGGCGCAACCGCTTCATCTCGTTCATCTCCGGCGTGTCGATGCTCGGCATCGCGCTGGGCGTCGCGGCGCTGATCATCGTGCTCAGCGTGATGAACGGTTTTCAGAAAGAGGTGCGCGACCGCATGCTTTCGGTGATCGCGCACGTGGAGCTGTTCGAACCGAACGGCGCGGCCTTCGGCGACTGGACCGCGATCGCGCGCGAGGCCAAGCGCGACCCGGCGGTGGCCGGCGCGGCGCCTTTCGTCGCGGTGCAGGCGCTGATCGCGCGCGGCGACGACATGCGCGGGGCCATCGTGCGCGGCATCTCGCCGGCCGACGAGGCGCAGGTCACGCCGCTGGCCGCGCGCCTGCGCGACACGGTGCTGGCGAGGCTGCAGCCGGGCGAGTTCCGCATCGTGCTGGGCGTGGAGCTGGCGCGCCTGCTCAACGTGCGCGAAGGCGACCAGGTCACGCTGGTGGCGCCGGGCGGCAACGTCACGCCGGCCGGCGTGATCCCGCGGTTGAAGTCGTTCACCGTGGCGGGCACCTTCGACGCCGGCCACTACGAGTACGACAGCGCGCTGGTGCTGGTGCACCTGGACGACGCCGCGCGCCTGTTCCGCACCGGCGGGCCCACCGGCGTGCAGCTGAAGCTGGCCGACGTGCACGAGGCGCGCATGGTGGCCGCGCGCCTGCAGCAGCAGTTCGGCAACCGGGCCTACGTGCAGGACTGGACGCGCACCAACCGCAACTGGTTCGACGCGGTGCAGGTGGAAAAGCGGCTGATGTTCATCATCCTCACGCTGATCGTCGCGGTGGCGGCGTTCAACCTGGTGTCCACGCTGGTGATGACGGTCACCGACAAGCAGGCCGACATCGCGATCCTGCGCACGCTGGGCGCCAGCCCGCGCTCGGTGATGGGCATCTTCATCGTGCAAGGCGCCGCGGCCGGCATCATCGGCACCCTCGGCGGCACGCTGCTGGGCCTGCTGGTGGCCTTCAACATCGACGTGATCGTGCCCTTCATCGAGAACCTGCTGAACACGCGCTTCCTGCCCAGCAGCATCTACGTGATCAGCAACATGCCCAGCGACCCGCAGCGCAGCGACATCGTGCCCATCGTGCTGATCTCGCTGCTGCTGTCGCTGGGCGCCACGCTCTACCCGAGCTGGCGCGCCAGCCGGGTGCAACCGGCGGAGGCGCTGCGGTATGAATGACGCTCAGCCCCTCGACCCGCGGGTACGCGGGCCGGTCCCCCAAGGGGACGCCCGCCCGGCTTGGGGCGGCCCGGCACCGGGCGGCCACCCCGTGCTGCAGAGCTTCGGCCTGCACAAGCGCTTCCACGACGGCGAGATCGACGTCACCGTGCTGCAGGGCGTGGACTTCGCCGTACACGCCGGCCACACGCTGGCCATCGTGGGCGCCTCCGGCTCGGGCAAGAGCACGCTGCTGCACCTGCTGGGCGGCCTCGACCAGCCCAGCGCCGGCCGCGTGCTGCTCAAGGGCCGCGACTTCGCCGGCATGGACGCGGCCGAACAAGGCCGCTGGCGCAACGCGCACCTGGGCTTCGTGTACCAGTTCCACCACCTGCTGCCCGAGTTCAGCGCGCTCGACAACGTGGCGATGCCGCTGCGCATCCGGCGCCAACCCGAGGCGCAGGCGCACGAGGCGGCGCGCGCGATGCTGGCCCGCGTGGGGCTGGCCGAGCGCGTGCTGCACCGGCCTTCGCAGCTGTCGGGCGGCGAGCGCCAGCGTGTGGCGATCGCGCGCGCGCTGGTGTCGCGCCCGGCCTGCGTGCTGGCCGACGAGCCCACTGGCAACCTCGACCGCAACACCGCCGACGGCGTGTTCGCGCTGATGCTGGAGATGGCGCGCGAGATCGGCACCGCCTTCGTGATGGTCACGCACGACGAAGACCTGGCCGGGCGCTGCGGCAGCGTGCTGCGGCTGGTGCAAGGCCGTCTGCAAGACGCGCAGCCTGCCGCATCATGAAGTTCAGCTGGTTCCTGCGCGCCGCGGCGCCGGCGCTGCTGTGCGCGCTGGCCTACTGGCAGGGCCTGGCCCACGGGCCCTGGCCGGCGGTGGCCGCCGGCGCGATGAGCCTGCTGGGCTTTGCCGCGATGGCCGCCACGCGTGACGTGGCCATCGTCTGCTTCATCGGCGTGGGCGCGGTGCTGCTGGCGCTGGGCTTCGGCCTGGTGCCGGGCTTCGGCCGGCTGGCGCTGGCCGGCGCCAGCCTCAACACCGCCAAGATGCTGGCCGGCCTGGGCGCGGCGGCGATGTTCCCGTCGCCGCTGCGCTGGAACGGGCGCAGCACCGTGATCGCGTTGGTCACGCTGGCCGCCGTGCCGGTGGTCGCCTGGGCCATCGGCCACGTGCGCTGGGCGCCGGCCTCGCTGGATGCGCTGATGGCGTTCGCGCTGGCGAACCTGTTCACCGTGATCGCCGAGGAGTGGTTCTTCCGCCGCTGGATCCAGCAGCCGCTGCAGCCGCACGTGGGCGCGGTGCTGGCGCTGCTGGTGTCGGCCGCGCTGTTCGGCGCCGCCCACTACGCGGGCGGCCAGCAGTTCATGCTGCTGGCGGGGCTGGCCGGCCTGGGCTACGCCGGCGTGTTCTGGGCCACGGGCAGCATCTGGGCTTCGGTGGCCCTGCACCTGGCGCTGAACGTGCTGCGGGCGGCCCTGTTCGGTCTGCCCTAGGAGTCTGCGCGGCAGAACCGGGTAGTTCCTGATGCGACGTGGCATGGGGCATGCGTTGATGGGGCATGGCTGGAAGCTATCGCCCCTACGAACCTGAGCAAGTGATGCTGCTGCCGGCGGCGC
>JBFLWE010000121.1:0-9901 GCA_040758375.1 Pseudomonadota bacterium | reverse complement strand
GGATCAATTCACGCGGCGTTGCGCCACATCGCGGTGTCGAACGCGCTGCACATCATCGGCATGTTCATGCCGAAGCTGGCGTTGGCCGCGTTCTTGGCGGTCTTCGGCTTCTCGCTCGCTGCTTGCTGGGCCACTTCCGTCGCCCGCTCCCATGACCCGTTTTCCTGGGAGCGGGCTACTGAAAAGAATAAAAGCACCTGAAGGGTACTTTTCGCTCCGCCCAGAAGTCGGCCGCGTCGCGGAACACGTCGAGCAGCTGCTCGCGTGCCTCGCGGTCGAAGCGCGAGTTGTCGGGCAGCTGCTCGAGCACGACGATGAAGCCCGGCTGCTGGCCCGACTTGTGCACCAGGTCGGTCATGCAGTCGTACAGCGCGTCCAGGTTCTTGCCGAAGTGCGCTGGGAACAGGAAGGACTCGGCGATGCTTTCCAGCACCTCCTGCTTCGACTGCGCATTGGCGAGGTTGGCGTACAGAAAGTGCTGACCGGCCGCCTCGGCGGTCTGCATCAGGTCGTCCACCCGGTACGCTCGGATGGCCTGCACGATGTTTGGACGGACGTTCTGCAAGAGCATGGTCACGATCCTCCTGGTTCACACGATTTCGCGCGACTGACTCACTGCACGATGCGGCGGAAGCTCGCGTAGTGGTCGTCGGTGTAGTAGCAGGCTTCAGGGCGAGTGGGTGGTTGGCCGCCGCACACGATGCGCCGGGCTCCGCGATTGCGCGCCCCGGGTGTCTTCACCGTGTACTCGCGGTAAAAGCCACGCGGCTTGCGCGGCAGCAAGCGTTCGCGATTGCCGAACACGCTGCCATCCTTTGCATACGGAAACGGGCCGCCGGCACGGATGAGGCGCTCGGTGGCCTGGGCTTCCGGCGGCAATGCGGCCAGCTGCACGCTTGGGAAACTGGCGGCGGCCGAGGGGTCCTGGAGCGTCCGCGCCTCCAGGGCCTGCGGCGCCGTCAGCGTCGCGATCAGCAGCCCAGCCGTTACGCCCGCTGTCGCCCCTGCCGTCGCGGCAGCGTGTCCCAACTTTCGAAGCGACCGCTGCAGCAACGTCTGGGCGACCTGACCCACGGGTTTACCCTGAAATCTGAAACCAAGATGGTACCGAAACGCCCGGGAAAGCTCAAGCCGCTGCCCAAAATTGGAGCAGAATCCCTAGGATATGAGTGTGCACTCACATATCAGTTGAGTCGGTCTTCTTGCGCTTCAGCGGGCAGCGTTGGCGTCTGTCACCGTCAGCGCGGTCATGTTGACGATGCGGCGCACCGTCGCAGAGGGCGTGAGGATGTGCACCGGCTTGGCCGCGCCCAGCAGCACCGGTCCGATCGCGATGCCGCCGCCGGCGGCCTGCTTCAGCAGGTTGTAGGAGATGTTGGCCGCGTCGATGTTGGGCAGCACCAGCAGGTTTGCTTCGCCGGTGAGCGTGCTGCGCGGCATCAGCTCCTGGCGGTAGGCAGCGTCCAGCGCTGCATCGCCGTGCATCTCGCCGTCGATCTCCAGCCAGGGCGCCAGTTCCTGCACCAGCGCCAGCGCCTCGCGCATCTTCACGGCCGAAGGCTGGTTGCTGGAGCCGAAGTTGGAATGCGACAGCAGCGCGGCCTTGGGGATCAGGCCGAAGCGCTTCATCTCCTCGGCGGCCAGGATGGTGATCTCGGCGATCTGCTCGGCGCTGGGGTCGTAGTTGACGTGCGTGTCCACCAGCATCACCTGGCGGCCGGGCAGGATGAGGCCGTTCATGCAGGCGTAAGTCTTCACGCCGGGGCGCTTGCCGATCACCTGGTCGACGTACTGCAAGTGGTGCTGGGTGGTGCCCCAGGTGCCGCAGATCAGGCCGTCGACCTGGCCCTTGTGCAGCAGCATGGAGCCGATCAGCGTGAGCCGGCGCCGCATCTCGATCTTGGCGAACTGGGCGGTGACGCCCCGCCGCTCCATCATGCGGTGATAGGTTTGCCAGTAGTCGCGGTAGCGCTCGTCGTACTCGGTGTTCACGAGGTCGTAGTCGCGTCCCGCCTGCAGGCGCAGCCCGAACTTCTCGATGCGCTGCGCGATGACTGCAGGCCGGCCGATGAGCGTGGGCCGCGCCAGGTTCTCGTCCACCACCACCTGCACCGCGCGCAGCACGCGTTCTTCTTCGCCTTCGGCGTACGCCACGCGCTTGTGCTGCGCGCGCTTGGCGATCTGGAACAGCGGTTTCATCGTCGTGCCGGAGGCATAGACGAAGGTCTGCAGCTTCTCGCGGTAGGCGTCCAGGTCCTGCACCGGGCGCAGCGCCACGCCGGAAGCCGCGGCGGCCTCGGCCACGGCCGGCGCGATCTTCATCATCAGCCGCGGGTCGAAGGGCTTGGGGATCAGGTACTCGGGCCCGAAGCTCAGGTTGGCGCCGGCGTAGGCCGCGGCCACCACCTCGCTTTGCTCGGCGCGGGCCAGGTCGGCGATGGCATGCACCGCCGCGATCTCCATCTCGTCGGTGATGGTGGTGGCCCCGCAGTCCAGTGCACCACGGAAGATGTACGGGAAGCACAGGACGTTGTTGACCTGGTTCGGGTAGTCGGTGCGGCCGGTGGCGATGATCGCGTCGTCACGCACCGCCTTCACCTCCTCGGGCATGATCTCCGGCGTGGGGTTGGCCAGCGCGAAGATCATCGGCTGCGGCGCCATCCTGGCCACCATCTCGGGCTTGAGCACGCCGCCGGCCGACAGGCCGAGGAAGATGTCCGCGCCTTCGATCGCCTGCGCCAGGCTGCGTGCGTCGGTCTTCTGCGCGAACTGCGCCTTGTCCGGGTCCATCAGTTCCACGCGGCCTTCGTACACCACGCCGGCCAGGTCGGTGACCCAGATGTTGTGGCGCGGCACGCCGAGCTTGACCAGCAGGTTCAGGCAGGCCAGCGCGGCGGCGCCGGCGCCCGAGGTCACGAGCTTGACCTTCGAGATGTCCTTGCCCGAGACCTTGAGTCCGTTGAGCAGCGCCGCGCCCACCACGATGGCGGTGCCGTGCTGGTCGTCGTGGAACACCGGGATCTTCATGCGCTCGCGCAGCTTGCGTTCGACGTAGAAGCAGTCCGGCGCCTTGATGTCCTCGAGGTTGATGCCGCCGAAGGTGGGCTCCAGCGCGGCGATCACGTCCACCAGCTTGTCGAGGTCCTTCTCGTTGATCTCGATGTCGAACACGTCGATGCCGGCGAACTTCTTGAACAGCACGCCTTTGCCTTCCATCACCGGCTTCGAGGCCAGCGGGCCGATGTCGCCCAGGCCCAGCACCGCGGTGCCGTTGGTCACCACCGCGACCAGGTTGCCGCGCGAGGTGTAGCGGAAGGCGTTGACCGGGTCGGCAACGATTTCCTCGCAGGCGGCGGCCACGCCTGGCGAATAGGCCAGCGCCAGGTCGCGCTGGTTCACCAGTTGCTTGGTGGCGTGGATCGCCACCTTGCCGGGCGTCGGAAACTCGTGGTACTCGAGCGCCTGGCGGCGCAGCTCTGCACGTTTTTCTTCGTAGCTCGGCATGAGGGTCTCGCGGCAAAACGGGGGTGACGATTGTAGGAGCCGCCCCCTGTCAATCGGCTGGCACGGCGGCGGGCAGTGTGCGCCTGCGGTGCGCATGGCGCGATGCGCAATATTGCGTAGGAGCGCTGCCCGGGCCCCGCCGATACTCGGTGCGGCATGACTGCAGTGCTCGCTCCGCCGCCCACCACGGCGCCGCCCAAGCCGCGGCGCTGGCGCCGGCTGCTGCCCTGGGTGGCCTTGGTGGCGCTGCTGCTGGTCGCGCAGGCCTTGCTGGTGGGCCTGACCATCGAGTACGAGGCCGCGCGTGCGCAGGAGCGGGTGGAGGGCGTCGCCGCCGAGGCCGCCGCCGAACTCAAGCGCGAAACCGGCCGGCAGCTGCAGCGGCTGCAGGCGCTGCAGTGGCAGGTGGCCGGCGTGGGGCAGTGGCGTGCCGAAGCCGTGCGCATGCTCAGCGAACACCACGTGATGCTGCGCATGGAGCTGCGCGGCACTGCCATGGAGATCCGCGAGGCGGTCGACTCGCCGCTGCGTGCGCCCCTGTTCAACCAGATGCCGCGCGCCGCGATGGATGTCGAAACCGAGGTGGCCTGTGGCGCGGCGCGCCGCTCCGGGGCGCCCACCTTCTCGCGCAGCTATTTCGTCCCGCAGGCGGGCGGCCTGGGCCTGGAGGTGATGGACGTCTGCATCCCGCTGCAGGTGGGGGAAGAAGGCGGCGGTTTCACCACCGCGACCTTCGGGTTGGCCGCACTGCTGGAGGCCGCCGCCACGCCGGCGCAGGCGCGCACGCACGAGCTTTCGTTCGTCGAAGGCGACGGCACCCGCCTGGCGCGCGCCGGCATGCCGCGCGGTGCGGGTGTGTACCACGCCGAGCGGGTGGTGGACCTGCCCGGCTTCACGCTGCAACTGCGCGCCGACAGCGCCGAGAGCCGGCCGGGCCTGATCCCCAACCTGACCACGGCGCTGGTGCTGGGCCTGTCGCTGGCGCTGTTCGCGGTGCTGATGCTGCTGTTGCGTGACCTGCGCAAGCGCGCGCAGGCCGAAGGCGCGCTGGCCGAGGCGCTGGCCTTCCGCAAGGCGATGGAAGATTCGCTGGTCACCGGCTTGCGCGCGCGCGACCTCGAAGGCCGCGTCACCTATGCCAACCCGGCCTTCTGCGCGATGGTGGGATTCAGCGTGGAGGAACTGCAGGCCGATCCGCCGCCGTACTGGCCGCCCGAACACGTCGAAGACTACCGCCGCCGTCAGGTCACACGGCTGGCCGGCGGCGAGGAGACGCAGGCGGCGCAGCAGGGCTTCGAGACCGTGTTCATGCGCAGGAACGGCGAGCGCTTTCCGGTGATGATCTACGAGGCGCCGCTGGTCGACGGCCACGGCCACCACACCGGCTGGATGAGCACCGTGCTCGACATCAGCGCGCAGCGCCGCATCGAGGAGCTGTCGCGCCAGCAGCAGGAGCGCCTGCAGGCCACCGCGCGCCTGGCCACCGTGGGCGAGATGGCCTCGCTGCTCAGCCATGAGCTCAACCAGCCGCTGGCGGCGATCGCCAGCTACGCCAACGGTTCGATGAACCTGCTGGCCGAGCCCGACAGCCACACGATGGGCATGCTCAAGCAGGCGGTGCAGCGCATCGCCGAGCAGGCCGAGCGTGCCGGCCGGGTGATCAAGAGCGTGCACGACTTCGTGCGCCGGCGCGAGCAGGCGCGCGAGGCGCTGCGCGCCGACGTGCTGATCGACGCGGTGCTGCCGCTGGTGCGGCTGCAGGCGCGCAAGAGCGGCACGCGCATCGACGTGGACCTGCCCCAGCCGCTGCCGCGCGTGCTGTGCGACCGCACGATGGTGGAGCAGGTGCTGCTGAACCTCACGCGCAACGGCATCCAGGCCATGGAGGCCATCGTGCCGATGGACGCGCGCGTGCTCACGCTGCGCGTGCGGCAGACCCATCCGCGCTGGGTGACCTTCAGCGTCATCGACGCCGGCCCCGGCATCGAGCCCGACGTGGCGCAGCGCCTGTTCACGCCCTTCTTCACCACGCGCAGCGAGGGCATGGGCCTGGGACTGAGCCTGTGCCGCACGGTGGTCGAGCAGCACGGCGGCGCGCTCGACTTCGTCAGCCCCACCTCGCCGGCTGGCGGCGGCACGGAGTTCCGGTTTACGCTACCGGCGCAGCCTGTTGCTGCGCCCCCGCACTCGACATGAGCTACCAGACCCAGCCGCTCGGTCTTCCGATGGTCTATCTCGTCGACGACGAGGACGTGGTGCGCGAGGCGCTGGCGTGGCTGCTGCGCTCGCGCCGGCTGCTGTCGGAAGGCTTTGCCAGCGCCGAGGCCTTCGAGGCGATGCTCGATGCGCAGCGCGGCGCCGGCCGCGCGCCCTGGCCAGCCGCGCCCTCGTGCCTGCTGCTCGACGTGCGCATGCCCGGCACCAGCGGGCTGGTGTTGTTCGACCGTCTGGTGGACATGGGCCTGTTGCAGACCCTGCCGGTGATCTTCCTCACCGGTCATGGCGACGTGCCCACTGCGGTGGCGGCGGTCAAGCGCGGCGCCTTTGATTTTGTCGAGAAGCCGTTTTCCGACAACGCGCTGGTGGACCGCGTCGAGCAGGCGCTGGCCGCCAGCGCCGAGGCGATCCAGCGCCGCCGCGCGAAAGAGCAGGTCAGGCGCGCGCTGCAGGAGCTGACCGAACGCGAGCGCGAGGTGATGCAACTGGTGATCGAAGGCCGGCCCAACAAGCTGATCGCCGATGCGCTGGCGATCAGCGTGCGCACGGTCGAGGTGCACCGCGCGCGGGTGTTCGAGAAGATGCACGTGAAGTCGGCGGTGGAGCTGGCCAACCTGTTGCGCGAGCACGGATAGCGCCGCCGGCGGCTGCCAGGCGCCGGGCACAATCTGCTGCATGCCCCTCGGTGAATTCGACCTGATCGCCAAGTACTTCGACCGCCCGGTGCGGCGCGCCGCGCTGGGCGTGGGCGACGATTGCGCGCTGCTGCAGCCCGCGCCCGGCATGCAGCTCGCGGTGTCCACCGATGCGCTGGTCGAGGGCCGGCATTTCCTGCCCACGGTGCCGCCCGAACGGCTGGGGCACAAGGCGCTGGCGGTCAACCTGAGCGATCTTGCAGCCTGTGGCGCGCAGCCGCTGGGCTTCACGCTGGCGCTGGCGATGCCGCGCGTGGACGAGCCGTTCCTGGCAGGGCTGTCACAGGGCTTGTTCGCGCTGGCCGACCGCTTCGGGATCGAACTCGTGGGCGGCGACACCACCGCCGGACCGCTCAACCTCACGCTCACCGTCTTTGGCGAAGTGCCGCCGGGCCAGGCGCTGCTGCGCAGCGGCGCGCGTGCGGGCGACGACATCTACGTCAGCGGCACGCTGGGCGACGCGCGCCTGGCGCTGGAGGTGTTCCGCGGCCGCTGCACGCTCGACGGCGCGGCGTTCGAAAGCGTGCGCCATGCGATGGAGTGCCCCGAGCCGCGCGTGAACCTGGGCCTGGCGCTGCGCGGCATCGCCAGCGCCGCCATCGACCTGAGCGATGGGCTGGTGGGCGACCTGTCGCACGTGCTGCAGCGTTCCGGCGTGGGCGCCACGGTCGAATGGCCGCGGTTGCCGCGCAGCGCGGTGCTGGCGGCGCAACCCGCCGCGCTGCAGCACGAGTGCCTGCTCGCCGGCGGCGACGACTACGAGCTGCTGTTCACTGCGCCGCCCGCCCGCCGCGAAGCGGTGCAGGCGGCGGCGTCGCGCGCCGGCGTGCCGGTCACCCGCATCGGCGCCATCGAGGCGCAGCCCGGCCTGCGTGTCCTCGACGAGGCGGCGCAGCCGCTGGCCGCCGCGGTGCAGTCCTTCGACCATTTCAAGTCATGACCGGGTTGCCGGCGATGCCGTCCGCGCCGCAGGCCCCGCGCCGTGCCACCGCGCGCTTCCTGCTCGGGCATCCCGCGCGCTGGATCGCGCTGGGCTTCGGCAGCGGTCTTTCGCCCTGGGCGCCGGGCACCGTGGGCACCTTGTGGGCCTGGCTGGCCTTCCTGGTGCTGCAGCGCTGGCTGGGCCCGGCTGGCTGGGGCCTGCTGATTGCCGGCGGGCTGGTGGTTGGCGTCTGGGCCTGCACCCGCACGGCGCGCGACCTGCAGGTGCCGGACCCCAGCGCCATCGTATGGGACGAGATCCTGGCGTTCTGGATCGTGTTGTGGCTGCTGATGCCGGCCTCCATCGGGGCGCAGGCGGCGGCGTTCGTGATCTTCCGCTTCTTCGACGCCGCCAAGCCCGGTCCGGTGGCCTGGGCCGATGCCACCTTCAAGGGCCAGGCGGGCCGGCCCATCGGCTGGATGCAGGGTTTCGGCATCCTGTTCGACGACCTGGTGGCAGCGCTGTGCACGCTGCTGGTGATCGCGCTGTGGAGGTGGGTATGAACGTGGACGATCTGCACGATGTGGCACGGGCCATCGGCGAGGCCCTGCGGGCCCACAGCTGGCGCCTGGCCACCGCCGAAAGCTGCACCGGTGGGCTGATCGCTGCCGCCTGCACCAGCGTCGCCGGCTCCAGCGACTGGTTCGAGCGCGGCTTCGTCACCTACAGCAACCAGGCCAAGACCGAGCTGCTGGGCGTGCCGCCGGCGCTGATCGAGCGCCATGGCGCGGTGAGCGAAGAGGTGGCGCTGGCCATGGCGGCTGGTGCGCTGGCCAAGGCCCCGGTGCGGCTCGCGGTCGCGGTCACCGGCATCGCCGGCCCCGGCGGCGGCTCGCCGGCCAAGCCGGTGGGCACCGTGTGGCTCGCCTGGGGCGTGGCCGACACGGCCGGCACGCCGCAACTGCAGGCCGAGCGGCTGCAACTGCGGGGCGACCGCAGCGCGGTGCGCCGGCAGGCGGTGGAACAAGCCTTGCGCCGGCTCGGTGAAACGCTCGGCGCCTGAGAACTGCACGTACAGTGGCCGGCATGAAACCCACACCGCTGTTCCATCTCGCGTTTCCCGTGCACGACCTGGCCGCTGCCCGCCGCTTTTACGGCGAGCTGCTCGGTTGCCGGGAGGGCCGCAGCTCCGACACCTGGATCGACTTCGACTTCTACGGCCACCAGATCGTGGCGCACCTCGCGCCCGGCCCGGCGCCGCAGCACCACAACGAGGTCGATGGCGACCACGTGCCGGTGCCGCACTTCGGCGTGATCCTCTCCATGGCCGACTGGCGTGCGCTGGCCGACAAGCTGCGCGCCGCCGGCACCCGCTTCGTGGTGGAACCGCACATCCGCTTCGAAGGCCAGGTGGGCGAGCAGGCGACCATGTTCTTCCTCGATCCGTCGGGCAATGCGCTGGAGATCAAGGCCTTCGAGGACCTGAGCCAGGTGTTTGCCAGTTGAGACCGCGATGAAGGCGCTGCTGTGCGGCAGCTTCGATGCTGCCGGGCGCGACGGGTGGCTCGCGGCCTTGCGCCAGGCGCTGCCCGAGGCCGATTGGCTGCTGGAGCCCGCGCCCGACGTCGAGGTGGCGGTGGTGGCCAACCCGCTGCCGGGGGCCTTGCAAGGCTTGCCGCGGCTGAAGCTGATCCAGTCGCTGTGGGCCGGCGTGGACCGGCTGCTCGCCGACCCGACGCTGCCGCCGGCCGTGCCGGTTGCGCGCATGGTCGACCCGGCCATGAGCGGCGCGATGGCGGAGACGGCGCTCTGGGCGGTGTTGTCGCTGCACCGCGGTTTCTTCGCCTATGCGCGGCAGCAGCAGGCGGGCGTGTGGCGGCAGCAGCCGCAGCGGCGGGCCGACGAGGTGCCGGTGCTGGTGCTGGGCCTGGGCGCGATGGGGCAGGCGGTGGCGCAGCGGCTGGCGGCGCAAGGCTATCGGGTGCGCGCCTGGCGCCGCGCGGCAGGGCCGGCGGTCCAAGGCATTGCGTGCAGCCATGGCGCGGGCGCGCTGGCCGGCGAGCTGGCCAGCGCCGAGATCGTGATCAACCTGCTGCCGCTCACGCCCGACACCCGCGGGCTGATCGACCGGCGCTTCCTGGCCGCGCTGCCGCAGGGTGCTTCGGTGGTGAACCTGGCGCGCGGCGCCCACGTGGTGGACGAAGACCTGCTGGCCGCGCTGGACGAAGGACGGGTGGCGCATGCGGTGCTCGATGTCTTCCATGCCGAGCCCTTGCCGCCGGCGCACCGCTACTGGCATCACCCGCGCGTGACGGTGCTGCCGCATGCGGCGGCGCTCACCGACGCACGCAGCGCGGCGCGGGTGGTGGCCGACAACCTGCGGGCGCTGGCGCAGGGCCGGCCGCTGCGGCACCTGGTGCAGCGCGCGCGCGGCTACTGAACCTAAATCCGGCAGTTACCCCGCTGCCGCCAGTCGCGGCGGCGGCCTCGGTGGCCCAATGACGGGTGCGATGCGGTCGCTGATGTAGCGCAGCATGCAGCCCCAGGGGTCGATGTCCTTGAA
>JBFLWE010000120.1:0-10612 GCA_040758375.1 Pseudomonadota bacterium | reverse complement strand
TGGCGCCGCCCCCTGGAGGGGGAAGCGCCGAAGGCGCTACGGGGGTGGTCCATGGTCAGAGCTTCTTGAAGGCGTCGATGATCTGCTGGCCGTCGTCGCCGGCGGACTTGAGCCATTCGGTGGTCATGCGGCCGCCGATGATCTTGAGCTCGCGCTTCAGGCCCTCGCTGGCGCTGTGCACCTTCATGCCCTTGGCCGCCAGCTCCTTGGTGTATTCCTGGTCTTTCTGCTCGCTCAACTGCCAGCCGCGCGCCTCGGCCGCGGCCGAGGCCTTGAGCAGCGCCGCCTGTGCCGGCTTGTCCAGCGCGTCGAAGGCCTTCTGGTTCACCACCACCGCGTTCTTGGGCAGCCACGCGTTCACGTCGTAGAAGTACCTGGTCTGCTCGTAGAGCTTGTTCTCGATGCCGCTGGCACTCGAGGTGAGGAAGTTGTCCACCGTGCCGGTGGCCAGCGCCTGGCCCAGCTCGGCCAGCTGGATGGTCACCGGCTGCGCGCCGACGAACTGCGCGATGCGCGAGGTGGCCGGGTTGTAGGCGCGCATCTTGGTGCCCTTGAGGTCTGCGAAGGTCTCCACCGGCTTGGTCGAATACAGCGACTGCGGCGGCCAGGGCACCGAGAACAGCAGCTTCATGCCCTGCTGGGCCAGCAGCTTCTCCAGCGCGGGTTTCGAGGCCTCGTAGAGCTTGCGCGCCTCGCCATAGCTGGTGGCCAGGAACGGGATCGAATCCACGCCGAACAGCGCGTTCTCGTTCGAGGCCCCCGACAGGATGAACTCGCCCGCCTGCGTCTGCCCGGTCTGCACCGCGCGCTTGATCTCGTTGGCCTTGTACAGCGAGCCGTTGGGGTGCAGCGTGATCTTCAGCTTGCCGCCGGTGGCTGCCTCCACCTCGGTGGCGAACTGCTGCACGTTCTGGGTCTGGAAGCTGCCCACGGCATAGCCGGTCGGCAGGTCCCACTTGGTCTGCGCCTGGGCGCCGAAGCTGGCACTCATCGCCAGCGTCAACAGCAGTTTCTTCATCGCATGTCTCCTTTATTGAATGGGAAGCGGCCTGCTTCACAGGCTCGCAAGCTGGCTGTTCAGCAGGTCGGTGATCAGCATCGCGCCCGGGGCGTGGGTGATGCAGAAGCCGGGGCGCGCGGCCTGCACCACGGCCTGCGGCGTGACACCGCAGGCCCAGAACACTGGCAGTTCGTCGCGTTCCACCGGCACCGGGTCGCCGTAGTCGGGTTGCGTGAGGTCGCGGATGCCGATCAGGTCGGGCCGGCCGATGTGCACCGGCGCGCCGTGCACGTTGGGGAATCGCGAGGTCACCTGCACCGCGCGGATGGCGTCGGCCGGCTTGAACGGCCGCATCGTCACGACCATCGGGCCGTGGAACAGGCCCGCCGGCGTGGTGGCGATGCTGGTGCGGAACATCGGCACGTTGCAGCCGTTGTCGAGCTGGCGCAGCGGCAGCCCCGCGTCGAGCAGCGCCTGCTCGAACGAGAAGGAGCAGCCGAGCACGAAGGTGACCAGGTCGTCGCGCCAGTGCTCGCGCAGATCCGTCGGCTCGGCCACCATCTCGCCGCGCTGCCACACGCGGTAGCGCGGCACGTCGGTGCGGATGTCGATGTCGTCGCCCAGCGAAGGCAGGTACGGCGAGCCGGGCTCCGACACCGCCAGCAGCGGGCACGGCTTGGGGTTGCGCTGGCAAAAGCGCAGGAAGTCGGCCGCCAGCGCCTCGGGCAGGATGACCACGTTGCCCTGCACATGCCCCGGCGCCATGCCGCTGGTGTGGCCTTGCCAAAGGCCGGCGCGGATGTTGCGGCGTGCCGCCCCGGCGGCGCCGGGCTCAGCCAATGCAGCGTGAAGAGTCTCCGTGGGCATCGTTCGCGTCCAAGGGGTGGTGGCATCCGATGGAGCGCATTCTTCGATTGCAGCGCGATCACGGCAAACGAGAAATTTCCGAATCAGCTCATCGATTTTTCTTGTGGGCCGAACGATCGAACTCGTCCACGAACGCCAGCGCGCCCTTGACCACCGCCGACAGCGCCGAGGAGCCGGGGTCGAGCCGGTAGCTGGCTTGCAGCGGCAGCGGCGCGAGCTCGGTGTCGCAGGGCAGGATGGCGATCTCGTGCCTGCGCAGCAGCGACTGCGCGGCGATGCGCGGCAGCGTCGCGATGCCGAAGCCGCTTTCGATCAGCCGCACCATCGCGGGAATCGACGACACCGTGTGCAGCCGCGGCGGCTCCATGCCGGCGCTGCGCAGCAGTTCGAGCAAGGCCACGTGCGGCTGCGAGCCGCGCTGGAAGGTCATGAGCTCGTGCGTCACCACCTCCGCCAGCGAATACGGCTCGCGCCGCTTCAGCAGCGCCGGGCCCACGAACACCATTTCCATCGGCGGCAGGGCGCGCGTGCGGATGCCCGGCGCCGTGATGGACTGCGCAGCGAACACCAGGTCGAGGTTGCCGCGCTTGACCGCTTCCACCAGCACCGGCGTGATCTCCACCGTGAGCTCCAGCTCCAGCTGCGGATGCTCGCTGCGCAGGTGCTCCAGCAACGGGATCAGCCAGGTGTGCAGCGCCGACTCCACTGCGCCGATGCGCAGCAGGTGCGCGCCGCCCTCCTCGCTGCCCAGTTCGTCGCGCAGCTGCCGGTGCAGCGCCATCAGCCGCTCGGCATAGCCCAGGAAGCGCATGCCCGCATTGGTGAGCGCGAACTGCTGCTTGTCGCGCCGGTCGATCAGCAACACGCCCAGCTCCTCTTCCAACGCCGAGATGCGGCTGGAGATGGCCGACTGCGTCATGAACAGCTTCTCCGCCGCGCGCGTCATGCTCTTGAGCGTCGCGACCCAGTAGAAGGCCTCGACGAAGCGCTGGTTCATGGGGGCGCCTACGGCTACAAGGAAGTGGCGGCGCGCGCGGCCTGGTCGTAAAGACCCGACATGGTGCGCAACAGCCGCGCCAGCTCGCCGATGTCGTGGTTGCGCTCGACGTCCAGGTTGGCCACCAGGCAGGCCTCGCGCACCTTGCGGTACTCGCGCACGAAGTGCTCGCCCTGCTCGGTGGGCGTGTAGAAGACCTCCTTGCCCACCTTCTCGGTCTGCGCCAGGTCGGCGGCCACCAGCTTCTTCAGCGAGTAGGCCACCACGTGCGTGTCTTCGTAGTTCAGCACGAAGCAGATGTCGGCCAGCTTCTTGTTGCGCGCGCGGTGGCTCAGGTGGTGCAGCAGCAGCACGTCGGTGATCGTGAGGTCGGGGCAGCCGGCCGCGGCCATGCAGCGCACCGCCCAGCGCGAGAACGCGTTCCACGCGACGATGAGGCCGAACTCCAGCTCCGACAGCTCCACGCTGCGCGGCGACACGAGGTGGGAAGACGACACGATGCCGGCGCTGCCGCCGGCCCCCGGCCGCGCGGTGGCGCTGCCACCCGCTGCCCTCAGTGCTTTCCCCATCTTTCGCCTCAAAACGTTGAAGATTTATTGACAATTTATCGTAGTGATTCCTAGACTGGCCGCCACCCGGGTGAACACCGATGAGGCATTTCGCTGGCACCCGCCATGCTTGCAACCTGAACCGAAAGGAGTGCCCATGACCCCTCGTCGTTCTCTGCTGCTCGGTGCCGCAGCCTTGGGCCTGGCCGGCGCCGCCGCCGCCCAGACCAAGTGGGACCTGCCCGCGGCCTACCCGGCCTCGAACTTCCACACCGAGAACCTGGTGCAGTTCGCCGCCGACATCGACAAAGCCAGCGGCGGCAAGCTCAAGATCACCGTGCATCCCAACGCCTCGCTGTTCAAGGCCAACGAGATCAAGCGCGCGGTGCAAGGCGGCCAGGCCCAGGCGGGCGAGATCCTGCTGGCCAACTTCGCCAACGAGCACCCGATCTACGCGCTCGACGGCATGCCCTTCCTTGCCACTTCGTACGAGGAGGCCAAACTCCTGTACGAGGTGCAGAAGCCGGTGCTCGACAAGCTGCTGCAATCGCAGGGCATGAAGCTGCTGTACGCGGTGGCCTGGCCGCCGCAAGGCATCTACACCAAGAAGCTGATCAACTCGGTGGCCGACATGCGCGGCATCAAGTGGCGCGCCTACAGCCCGGCCACCGCCAAGATCGCCGAGCTGATCGGCGCGCAACCGGTCACCATCCAGGCGGCCGAGCTCACGCAGGCGCTGGCCACCGGCACGGTGGAGGCCTACATGTCCTCGGGCTCCACCGGCTACGACACCAAGACCTACGAGCACATCAAGAACTTCTACGACACCCAGGCCTGGCTGCCGAAGAACGCGGTCATCGTCAACAAGCGCGCGTTCGAGTCGCTGGACAAGCCCACGCAGGACGCGGTGCTCAAGGCCGCCGCCGAGGCCGAGACCCGCGGCTGGAAGGTCAGCGAAGAGAAGAACAACTGGTACAAGCAGCAGCTCGCCGACAAGGGCATGACCATCCACCGCCCGCACGTCAAGCTCAAGGCCGACCTGCAGCAGGTGGGCGGCATCATGCTGGCCGACTGGGAGAAGCAGGCCGGCGCCGAAGGCCAGGCCGTGGTGGCGGCGTTCAAGAAGGCGCAGGCGGCCGCGGCCGCCAAGGCGCCGAAGAAGTAGCCACCGCGTGCGCCGCCTGCTGAACGCCCTGTACGACGGCAGCGCGGCGCTGGCCGCGCTGGCGATGGTGGCGCTGCTGGTCGCGGTGCTGCTGTCGGTGGCCGGCCGGCAGCTGGGCTTCAACGTGCCGGGCATCGACAGCTACGCCGGCTTCCTGCTGGCCGCCACCGGCTTCCTCTCGCTGGCCCACACCCTCAAGCGCGGCGAGCACATCCGCGTGACCTTGCTGGTGCAGGCGCTGCACGGCAAGCCGCAGCGCGCGCTGGAGATCTGGACGCTGGTGGCCGGCGTGCTGCTGTCGGGCCTGTTCGCGTACTACAGCGCGCGCCTGGCCTGGCAGTCGCACGAGTTCAACGACGTGTCCACCGGCATTGACGCCACGCCGCTGTGGATGCCGCAGCTGTCCATGGCCGTGGGCGCCTTCGTGCTGCTGGTGGCCATGGTCGACGAGCTGCTGCTCGAGCTGATGGGCCGCCGCCGCCCGCCGGCGAGCGACGAGCCCTTGCGCAACGAGTAAGGCATGAGACCCGCCCGGCCGCCCGAAGGGGCTCATTCCCGCTCGGCAGGACCGGCCGCGGGCCGCAGGGTGCACCCATGAGCGACCTCGCCATCACCACGCTGCTGATCGCGGCGCTGTTCCTCATCCTCGCCAGCGGCGTGTGGATCGGCCTCACGCTGTCGGGCGTGGCCTGGATCGGCATGCAGCTGTTCAGCGCGCGCCCGGCCGGCGACGCGATGGCGCTCACCATCTGGGGCTCGGCGTCGAGCTGGACGCTCACCGCCTTGCCGCTGTTCGTGTGGATGGGCGAGATCCTGTTCCGCACGCGGCTGTCGCAGGACATGTTCCGCGGCCTGGCGCCCTGGATGCAATGGCTGCCCGGGCGGCTGCTGCACACCAATGTGATCGGCTGTGCCATCTTCGCGGCGGTGTCGGGTTCCAGCGCGGCCACCTGCGCCACCATCGGCAAGATGTCGCTGCCCGAACTGCAGCGCCGCGGCTACCCCGACGGCATCTCCATCGGCTCGCTGGCCGGCGCCGGCACGCTGGGGCTGCTGATCCCGCCTTCGATCATCATGATCGTCTACGGCGTCAGCGCCGACGTGTCGATCGCGCAGCTGTTCATCGCCGGCATCGTGCCCGGCATCCTGCTGGCGCTGCTGTTCTCGGGCTACATCGTGCTGTGGGCCTTGCTGAACCCGCAGGCCGTGCCGCCGCGCGACGAGCGCCTGTCGTTCGGCCAGAAGCTGGCCGCCTCGCGCAGCCTGATCCCGGTGGTGCTGCTCATCGCCGCGGTGCTGGGCTCCATCTACACCGGCGTGGCCACCGCCACCGAGGCAGCCGCCATCGGCGTGGTGGGCGCGCTGGGCCTGTCGGCGCTGCAGGGCTCGCTGAACTGGCAGACCTTCAAGGCCTCGCTGCTCGGCGGCACGCGGCTGTATTGCATGATCGCGCTGATCCTTGCCGGCGCCGCCTTCCTCACGCTGTCGATGGGCTACATCGGCCTGCCGCGCCACCTGGCCGAGTGGATCGGCTCGCTGGGCCTGAGCAAGGTGCAGCTGATCATCGCGCTGATGCTGTTCTACATCCTGCTGGGCTGCTTTCTCGACGGCATCTCGATGGTGGTGCTGACCATGGGCGTGATCCTGCCCACGGTGCAGGCGGCCGGCATCGACCTGCTGTGGTTCGGCATCTTCGTCGTGCTGGTGGTGGAGATGGCGCAGATCACGCCGCCGGTGGGCTTCAACCTCTTCGTGCTGCAGGGCATGACGCAGCGGCAGATGAACTGGATCGCGCGCGTGACGCTGCCGTTCTTCTTCGTGATGATGCTGGCCGTCGCGCTGATCTATGCCTTCCCGCAGCTGATCACCTGGCTGCCGCAGCAGATGCGTCAGTAGTGCCGGCGCCTGCGCGGCGCTACGCGATGCGCTGGTAGGCGCGTTGGCGCGCCAGGCGCTTTTCGAAGCACACGCTCATCGGATCGCCCGCATAGGCGCCGAAGGGCGCGATGTGCCGGAAGCCGCAGCGTTCGTACAGCGCGATCGCCGGCGCCTGCCGGCGCCCGGTTTCGAGCCGCAGCACCGAGTAGCCCAGCGCAAGCGCATGCTGCTCCAGCGCGTGCAGGATGGAAGCGGCCACGCCGCGGCGGCGCGCATCGTGGCTCACGTACATGCGCCGGACTTCGGCCACGCCGGGCTGCAACGGCCGAAGCGCGCCGCAACCCACCGGCACACCGCCCCCATAGGCGACCAGGTACACGCTGCCCGGCACGGCCGGGTCGTTGGTCGGCGGCGGGGCATCGTCGGGGAACAGCTCGGGATAAAGCGCGCGCGCGTCCTGCGCCGCCTGCGCCAGCAGCAGCAAGGCGTCCGCATGCAGCGGATCGACAACCTCGATCGACAAGTCAGCCGGCACCAGCGCCCTCTCCTCGTGTGGTGATGAGGAGGCCATTGTTGCCGCCCGAGCAGCTGGCGGAAGCTGCGCCGCACCGCTCAGGCGGCACCGATGCGCACTTGTTCCTCCAACTCCGTCACGCCGCCACCGGCACGAGGAAATCACGGCCGATGCCGTAGCCCAGGTCGCTCACCCGGTCGAGGAACTGCGTCAGGTAGGCGTGCAGACCGGTGGCCAGGATCTCGTCGATGCGGCCATATTGAAGGTCGGCGTTGAGCCGGCCCGCGCGGCGCAGCGTCTCGCCGCTCTGGTCGTTGGCCACGCGCTGCAGGTTGCCCATCACCTCGCCCATGCAGGCAGCCAGCGAGCGCGGCATGTCGTTGCGCAGGATCAGCAGCTCGGCCACCTTTTCCGGCCGGATCACGTCGCGGTAGACCTTGCGGTACACCTCGAAGCCCGACACCGAGCGCAGCACGGCCGACCAGTGATAGAAGTCGTACTCCGGCTGCTCTCGCGCGACACCTTGCATCTGGCGCACGACACCCATGGCCTGGGCTTGCGTGCCGTGGAACTCTTTCGTCAGCGCGTGAAACTTCACGTCCAGCAGCCGGGCGGTGTTGTCGGCACGCTCGAGGAAGGTGCCGATGCGCAGGAAGTGCAAGGCCTCGTCCTGCAGCATCGTGCCCACGGTGACCCCGCGCGACAGGTGCGAGCGGAACTTCACCCACTCGAACAGCGCGCTCGGGTCGCGCCTGAGCGCGTCGGTGGCCAGCATGCGGCGAAACTCCAGCCAGGTCTGGTTCTGCGTTTCCCACACCTCGGTGGTGAGCGTGCCGCGCACCGCGCGCGCGTTTTCCCGCGCGGCCTGCAGGCAGGCCACGATGCTCGAGGGGTTGGCCTCGTCGCGCACCATGAAGTCCATGACGCTGACCGCATCGCAACGGTCGAACTTCTGGCGGAAGCTGGTGGTGAGCTCCGAGATGCTGAGCAGGCCATGCCAGCCCTGCTCGGCCATGTCGGCCGACTGCGGCAGCAGCGAGGTCTGGTAGTTCACGTCGAGCATGCGGGCGGTGTTCTCGGCCCGTTCCATGTACCGAGCCATCCAATAGAGATGGTCTGCCGTCCTAGAAAGCATCGTTCGCTCCCACTGTGGCCGAGAACCCCGCACGCGCTTTCGCGCGTCGCGGCATTTTGGCTTCGCCGCAAGCGCTACGCGCTTGACCGGCCCGCTCCATGTAGCGGGCCATCCAGTAGAGGTGGTCGGCGGTTCTTGAGAGCACGGTCAGTCCTCCAGCACCCAGGTGTCCTTGGTTCCGCCGCCCTGGCTCGAATTCACCACCAGCGACCCTTCCTTCAACGCGACGCGCGTCAAGCCTCCCGGCACCATCTGCACCGTCTTGCCCGACAGCACGAAGGGCCGCAAGTCGATGTGGCGCGGCGCGATGCCGCGCTCCACGAACGTGGGGCAGGTCGACAGCGCCAGCGTCGGCTGCGCGATGTAGTTGTCGGGGTTGGCGATCAGCGCCGGACGAAAGGCCTCGATCTCGGCGCGCGTGGCGGCCGGCCCCACCAGCATGCCGTAGCCGCCCGCGCCGTGCACTTCCTTGACCACCAGTTCGCTCAGGTGGTCGAGCACGTACTGCAGGTCCTGCGGCTGGCGGCACATCCAGGTGGGCACGTTGTTGAGGATCGGCTTCTCGCCGAGATAGAACTCGATCATCTTCGGCACGTAGGGGTAGATCGACTTGTCGTCGGCCACCCCGGTGCCGATGGCGTTGGCCAGGGTCACGTTGCCGGCGCGGTACACCGACAGCAGCCCCGCGCAGCCCAGCGTCGAATCGCGCCGGAACACCAGCGGGTCGAGGAAGTCGTCGTCCACGCGCCGGTAGATCACGTCCACCCGCTTCGGCCCCTGCGTGGTGCGCATGAAGACGAAGTTGTCCTTGACGAACAGGTCCTGCCCTTCGACCAGCTCCACGCCCATCTGCTGCGCGAGGAAGGCGTGCTCGAAGTAGGCGCTGTTGTACATGCCGGGCGTGAGCACCACCGCCGTGGGCTCGTTCACGCTGGCCGGCGCCACCGCGCGCAAGGTGTCGAGCAGCAGGTCGGGGTAGTGGGCCACCGGCGCCACGCGGTGCAGGCTGAACAGCTCGGGGAACAGCCGCATCATCATCTTGCGGTTCTCGAGCATGTAGCTCACGCCGCTGGGCACGCGCAGGTTGTCCTCGAGCACGTAGTAGGTGCCGCTGCCGTCGGGGTTGGCCGCGCGCACGATGTCGATGCCGGCGATGTGGGCGTACACGCCGCCGGGCACGTCCACGTCCTGCATCTCGGGCCGGTACTGCGCGTTCTGGAACACCTGCTCGGCCGGCACGATGCCCGACTTGATGATGGCCTGCTCGTGGTAGACGTCGTGGACGAAGCGGTTGAGCGCGGCCACGCGCTGGCGCAGACCCTGCTCCATCTGCCGCCACTCGGGCAGCGGGATGATGCGCGGGATCAGGTCGAAGGGAATCAGCCGCTCGGTGCCCGAGCCGTCTTCGTCTTTCGCGCCGTAAACCGCGAAGGTGATGCCCACGCGGCGGAAGATCATCTCAGCTTCCTCGCGCCGCGCCTGCATGGCATCGCGCGGCTGCTGGGCCAGCCAGCGGTCGTAGCGCCGATAGTGCTCGCGCACCGTGGTGCTGGTGGCGTGCATCTCGTCGAAGCTCGGGGTCATCTTCCTTGTCTCCTGGTCGCCGCAGTTAGCAAGATCCGATCCAACGCCTTGCGTGCCGACCGATGCTACTCGCTGAAATGCCAGTAGCGCCGCGATGTCTCACGCTCGCAGGCCGCACGCTCGGCCGTCCAATGCCAGGCCCCGCAGCGGTCGCTGC
Source organism: Pseudomonadota bacterium (assembly GCA_040758375.1). Lineage (GTDB taxonomy): Bacteria > Pseudomonadota > Gammaproteobacteria > Burkholderiales > Burkholderiaceae_C > CAMLIZ01. The sequence goes on along the minus strand of JBFLWE010000120.1, from coordinate 767 downwards.
GCACCACCGCGATGCCGCGCTCGGCATAGCGCGCCATCACGTCGGGCGCCGGGTGGCCGAAGCGGCTGCGGTAGGCCGCCTGCACGACGGCCACGCGCGGCGCCACCGCGTCCAGGAAGGCGGCGGTCGACGAAGTGCGGCTGCCGTGGTGCGGCACCAGTAGCACCTCGCTGCGCAGCGCTGCGGCGTCGGCACGCAGCAGCGCCGCCTCCTGCGCGGCCTCCACGTCGCCGGTGAGCAGCACGCTGCGGCCAGCGGCGTCCTCGACGCGCAGCACGCAGCTCAGCGCGTTGGGCTTCGGGGCCCTGGCGCCGGCCATGGACTGCAGCGCCTCGGCGGCAGGATGCAGCACGGCAAAGCGCACGCCGTCCCAGTGCCATTGCGCGCCCGCCGTGCAGGGCGTGTGGGGCGGGCCCTGCGCGCGCAGCGCGTGTCCGTCCGGCAAGGAACTGCTGAGCGCACGCACCGGCCAGTGCCGCAGCACGCTGGCGGCGCCGCCCACATGGTCGGTGTCGCCGTGGCTGAGCATCAGCAGGTCCAGCGGCTGCGTGCCGAAGCGGCGCAGCAGCGGCAGCAGCACACGCTGGCCGGCGTCGCTCTCGGGCGAATACTGCGGGCCGGTGTCGTACAGCAGCAGGTGGCGCTGCGTGCGCACCAGCACCGCGGTGCCCTGGCCCACGTCGGCCGCGACCAGCTCGAAGCGGCCCTGCGCGGGCACCGGCACCGCCGGCCACAGCAGCGGCAAGGCCAGCGGCAACGCCACCAGA
>JBFLWE010000119.1:0-11513 GCA_040758375.1 Pseudomonadota bacterium | reverse complement strand
CCACAACGCCCGAGCCGGCACGCAGCGCCGAAGCCACGGCCGAGGCGGCGCAAGCCGGCGAACCGGAGCGTGACGGTCGTGATCCGAAGGCCGGCGACGCCGCCACCGGGTTCGGCCAGCTGCTGCCCGGGTGGAACCCCACCCCGGAAGCAGACCACGCGCTGCCGCAGACCCGCGGCGCCGGCCGTGACCTTGCGGACACCGAACCCGCCGGCGCCAAGGCCGGCATGCGGCTGGCCGGACCCACCGGCTCCGCACAGGCCCTGGCCACGCGCGACGCACAGGCCGCCGCCAACCCCGCCGGCCGCGCCGCCGATGCCGGCTTCACCGCGGCGCTGCAGGCCGCCCAGGCTGCTCAGCCGCAGGAAAGCGCCAGCAAAGCCATGCCAGAGCCGGCCACCCAGCCCGGCACGCCACACGATGCACCGCCGCCGCTGGCGGCAGCGGCAGCGGCCGCACCCGGCCCGGCATCGACGGCCGCGCCGGCCTCACCGGCAGCCGCTGCGCCCTTCCAGGCGCACCTGAGCGCCGCGCCCGGCACGCCGGAGTTCGCGCCCGCGCTCGGCGTGCAGGTGAGCATCCTGGCGCGCGAAGGCGTGCAGGAAGCGCGGCTGCACCTCAACCCCGCCGAGCTGGGGCCGATCGCCGTGCAGATCTCGCTGGACGGCTCGCTGGCACAGGTGCACTTCCAGGCCGAGGCCTCCGCCACGCGCGAGGCGCTGCAGGCCGGCCTGCCCGAGCTGGCCAGCGCGTTGCGCGACAGCGGCTTCACCTTGAGCGGCGGTGGCGTCTCCGACCCGCGGCGCGACAGCACGCGCGAGCAAGGCGGCGATGGCGGCACCGGTGTCGCCGGCCGGCGCATGACACGCGACACCGAGGCCGCGCCCGGGGCCGAGCCCGCAACGGCCCGCGCCCTGCGGCGCCAGGGCGTGGTGGATCTGTACGCCTGAAATCCCCCGCTTTTCAGCCGATCCGGCCGGGGGGCTGGTTTCAATAATCCTCCTGCGAGAGCGCCTTGTGGAACGACGAGGCGACCCGTCCCTTGTCAGGAGTCCGCATGTCCACCGCCGCCGCCGAGCAACCCGAGGTCGTCGAAGCGCCCCCGAAGAGAAGCTTCGGCAAGAAGAAGCTGCTGATCCTGCTGCTGGCCGCGCTGGTGCTGCTGGGCGTGGCGGGCGGCGGCCTGGTGATCTACCTGAAGAAGAAGGCCGCGCGCGCCGCCGCCGAGGCCGAGGACGGCGCCGCGCAGGTGGAGGCCGAGCACAAGCGCGACCCCAAGGCGGTGCCCACCTTCGTGCCGCTGGAGGTGTTCACCGTGAACCTCGCCGACCAGGAAGCCGAGCGCTACGCGCAGGTGGGCGTGACGCTGGAGATCGACGACGCCAAGGTGGCCGACCAGATCAAGCTCTACATGCCGGCCATCCGCAGCAACATCCTGCTCGTGCTGTCGCAGAAGACCTCGCGCGAGCTGCTGGAGCGCGAAGGCAAGCAGAGGCTGGCCTTCGAGATCAAGCGCGAGGCCGCGCGCGCGCTGGGAGTGGAGATCGAGGACGAGTGGGCCGCCAAGGCCGCTGCCAAGCCGGCCAGCGGCGCCAGCGCGCCCAAGCCGGTCAAGCGGCGCGTGTACGAGCCCTCGCCGATCCACCACGTGCACTTCAGCAACTTCATCATTCAATGATCGGCTGAGCCCATGAATCAGCAGATCCTCTCCCAAGACGAAGTCGATGCCCTGCTGCAGGGCATCACCGGCGAGAGCCAGAAGCTCGAGCAGGAGGAGGTGCCCCAGGGTGCCATCCGCGACTACGACCTGGCCAGCCAGGAGCGCATCGTCCGTGGGCGCATGCCCACGATGGAGATCATCAACGAGCGCTTCGCCCGCAACATCCGCATCGGGCTGTTCAACTTCATCCGCAAGAGCCCCGAAGTCTCCATCGGCGGCATCAAGGTGCAGAAGTACTCGGCCTTCCTGCGCGAGATCGTGGTGCCGACCAACTTCAATATCGTCAGCGTGCGGCCGCTGCGCGGATCGGGCCTGATCGTGTGCGACCCCAACCTGGTGTTCGCGGTGATCGACGCGCTGTTCGGCGGGGCCGGCAAGTTCCACACCCGCATCGAAGGCCGCGACTTCTCGCCCACCGAGCAGCGCGTGATCCTGCGGCTGGTGGAGGTGATCGTCTCCGAGTACCGCAAGGCCTGGCACGGCATCTACCCGCTGGAGCTGGAATACCAGCGCTCGGAGATGCAGCCGCAGTTCGCCAACATCGCCACGCCCAGCGAGATCGTGGTGGCCACCTCGTTCACGCTGGAGGTCGGCGACACCTCGGGCTCGGTGCATTTCTGCATTCCCTACTCGACGCTGGAGCCCATCCGCGACGTGCTGTATTCCACCGTGCAGGGCGACTCCAGCGAGCCCGACCGCCGCTGGGTCAACCTGCTGAAGACGCAGATCCAGTCGGCCGAGGTGGAGCTGGTGGCCGAACTGGGCTGCGCGCCCGCCACGGTGGAGCAGCTGCTGGCCTTCAAGCCGGGCGACTTCATCGAGCTCGACCTCGAACAGGTCATCCAGGCCAAGGTGGACGGCGTGCCCGTCTTCGACTGCCACTACGGCACCTCCAACGGCAAGTACGCCATCAAGATCGACCGGTTGCTGACCAGCTCGCAGGCGAGCTGGCTGGGAGAAACGAATGTCAGCTGAAGAGAACCCCGCGATGTCCGAAGAGGACCGCATGGCCGCCGAGTGGGCGGCCGCCCTGGCCGAGGCCAAGCCCGGCGGCGAGGTGGCCTCCGAGGTGTCGGGGCCTGCCGACCAGGTGGCGCCGGCGGCCTTCACCAACTTCTCGTCGGGCGCGGGCACCGGCTCGGCCGGCAACGACATCAACATGATCCTCGACATCCCGGTGCAGCTCACCGTGGAACTGGGGCGCACGAGGATCCCGATCAAGCACATCCTGCAGCTCGCGCAAGGCTCGGTGGTCGAGCTCGATGCGCTGGCCGGCGAGCCGATGGACGTGCTCGTCAACGGCTACCTCATCGCGCAGGGCGAGGTGGTGGTGGTGAACGACAAGTTCGGCATCCGCCTGACCGACATCGTGACGCCCAGCGAGCGCATGCGCCGCCTCTCCCGCACCTGAAGCAGCCGTCGAATGAATTCCGGACTGATGTCGCTGCTGTGGTTCGTCGCGATCCTCGCGCTGATCCCGGCGGCCCTGTGGCTGCTCAAGCGCACGCCGATGGGCGGCGCCGGCGCTCACGGGCTGATGCGCACGGTGGCCGTGCTGCCGATCAGCGCCAACCAGCGCCTGCTCGCCGTGGAAGTGGGCACGGGCGAAGAGCGCCGCTGGCTGGTGCTGGGCGTGACCGGGCAGCAGATCACCACGCTGCACACGATGGCGCCGCAGGCCGAGGCAGCCGCGCCGCCGGCACCCGGCTTCGAGCAGACGCCGTTCGGCCAGCTGCTGGCCAAGTTCCAGAAAAAAGGCGGTGAACGATGACCCGCCGCTGCTGGGCGCGCGCTTTCGCGTTGTCGTTGTTGTCGGCCGTTTCCTTCAGCGCTGTAGCCCAGCAGGCCGGCGGCGCCAACCTGCCGCTGATGGTGGCGCAGGGCCCGGGTGGCACCAGCTACTCGGTGCCCATCCAGACGCTGCTGTTCTTCACCGCCTTGAGCTTCCTGCCCGCGGTGCTGCTGATGATGACCGGCTTCACCCGCATCGTGATCGTGCTGAGCCTGCTGCGCCAGGCGCTGGGCACGCAGGCCGCGCCGCCCAACCAGGTGATCATCGGCCTGAGCCTGTTCCTCACCTTCTTCGTGATGTCGCCCACGCTCGACAAGGTGTACACGCAGGCCTGGCAGCCCTATGCGGCCAACCAGATCCCCTTCGACGAGGCGCTCAGGCGCGGCGAAGTGCCGATGCGCGAGTTCATGCTCAAGCAGACGCGCCAGAGCGACGTGGCCCTGTTTGCGCGCCTGGCCAAGCTGGACGCCAACGTCAAGGCGCAGGACGTGCCCTTCAAGGTGCTGGTGCCGGCCTTCGTGACCAGCGAGCTGAAAAGCGCCTTCCAGATCGGCTTCCTGATCTTCATCCCCTTTCTCATCATCGACATGGTGGTGGCCAGCGTGCTGATGAGCCTGGGCATGATGATGCTCAGCCCGGTGCTGGTGGCGCTGCCCTTCAAGATGATGCTGTTCGTGCTGGCCGACGGGTGGAACCTGCTGCTCGGTTCGCTGGCCGCTTCCTTCGCCACCTAGAGGCCGCCGGATGGATCCGCAACAAGTCTTCACCTTCGGCCAGCAGGGCTTGTACATCCTGCTCATCGTGTCGGCGCCGGTGCTGCTGGTCGTGCTGGCCGTGGGCCTGGTGGTCAGCATCGTCCAGGCCGCCACCCAGATCAACGAGGCCACGCTGTCCTTCGTGCCCAAGATCATTGCCGCAGTGGCGGTGCTGGCCATCGCAGGCCCCTGGATGATGACCACGCTGGTCGAATACCTGCAGCGCACGCTGCAGGCGATCCCGACGGTGGTGGGCTGAAGGCCCGGCCGCTCGCGACGTGATCAGCTTCTCCGAAGCCCAGCTGATGCAGTGGGTGACGCCGCTGCTGTGGCCGTTCATCCGCGTGCTGGCGCTGTTTTCGTCGATGCCGGTGCTCGGCCAGCGCACCGTCCCGCTGCGCGTGCGCATCGCGCTGTCGTTCCTGATCGCGCTGTGTGCCCAGGTCTCGCTGCCTGCGATGCCCGTGGTGCCGCTGGATTCACCCGCCGCGATGCTGCTGGTGCTGCAGCAGGTGCTGATCGGCCTGTCGCTCGGCTTCGCGGTGCGCGTGGTGTTCGGTGCGGTGGAACTGGCCGGCGAGCTGATCGGCCTGCAGATGGGCCTGAACTTCGCCGGCTTCTTCGACCCGGTGACCGCCTCCCAGGGCACCGCCGCGGGCCGCTTCTTCGGCACCATGGTGGCGTGGCTGTTCATCGTGATCAACGGCCACCTCACCGTGATCGCCGCGGTGATGCAGAGCTTCCAGGCGTTCCCCGTGGGGCCGGAGCCCTTTGCCTTCCTGCACGCCGCGCAACCGCAGACCTGGGGCACCGAGCTGTTCCGGCTGGGCACCTGGATCGCGCTGCCGATGATCGCGATGCTGCTGTTCGTGAACCTGGTGCTGGGCGTGATCTCGCGCGTGGCCTCGCAGATGAACGTGTTCGCGATCGGGTTTCCGATCACGCTGGGGGTGGGGCTGATCGGGATGCTGCTGACGCTGCCGATGATGCAGATGCCGTTCACGATGGCGTTGGAGAGGATGCTTTCGGCGTTTCAGTAGCGAGGTGGTTGGCCTGTGGGCCCGTTGTGGGGCCTCTGCCCCCAGTGAGAGCCCGCCGGCCGGGCGCGACCGGCGGGCTTTCACACGAAGCGGAGAACCTACAACGGGCCGACAGGCCAAGAACCCAACCTAACTCCCCACCAACCCATTCCGAATCGCATAAACCGTCAACTCGGAGTTGTTCGCCAACCCCAGCTTCTCCAGCACCCGCGCCCGATACACCGACACCGTCTTCGGCGACAGCATCAGCTCCTCGGCGATGTCCGACAGCCGCTTGCCCGAGGCGATCATCACCAGCGTCTGCAGTTCCCGGTCGGACAGCTTCTCGTGTGCGTTTTCCGTCACCGGCGCGGTGAGCGACTCCACCAGCATCTGCGCGATGTCGGGCGTGACGTACTTGCGACCCTGGGCCACCGTGCGCACCGCCTGCACCAGCAGTTGCGGGTCGCCGCCCTTGTTGACGTAGCCGTAGGCCCCGGCACGCAGCGCGCGGATGGCGTACTGGTCTTCCGGGTACATGCTGACCACCAGCACCTTGACCTGCGAACCTTCGTCCTTGAGCACGTGCAGCACGTCCAGGCCGCTGCGGCCGGGCATGTTGATGTCGAGCACCAGCACGTCGCAGGCGGCGCTGCGCATCAGCGTGCGCAGCTCGCCGTAGTCGCCCGCCTCGCCCACCACCTCGATGTCGGGCACGTCGGACAGCGTGTCGCGGATGCCGCGCCGGATCAGCGCGTGGTCGTCGCACAAGATGACTTTGATCATGTGTTCACTCTCCCCTCACAGCGCACCCCAGCGGGACGGATCGTGCTCGTGGGCGCTGTCCTCGAAGCCGTGCTGGTCCACGGCGCCGGGTTCCAGCGGCACCGACAGTATCAGCGTGGTGCCCACGCCCGGCCGGCTGGCCAGGTCGACCCAGCCGCCCACCGTGCCGGCGCGCTCGTGCAGGCCACGGATGCCGAAGCTGCGGGACTTGGCCAGGTCGTTGCTGGACAGCCCCTTGCCGTTGTCACTGACCTCCAGCGACAGCACCCCGCTGGCCACCGACAGGTCGATGCTCACCCGCGTGGCGCCGGAGTGCTTGCTGATGTTGGTCAGCGCCTCCTGGGCCGTGCGGTAGGCCACCAGCGGCACCCCGGGCGGCAACTGCAGCGTCTCGTGCGAGGTGCGGAACTGGCAGGCGATGCCGGTGCGCTTTTCGAAGCGCGCCACCAGCCACTGCAGCGCGGCCACCAGCCCCTGCTCCAGGATGGCCGGGCGCAGGTTGTGCATGATGCGCTGGCTGGCTTCGATGGCGTGGGTCACGGTCTCCAGCGCGGCCATCGCCCGCTGATGCACCTCGACGTCGGCGGTGTGGCGCGCGATCCAGGCCAGGTCGAATTTCAGCGCCGTGAGCGAGCCCCCCACGTCGTCGTGGATCTCGCGGGCGATGGCGGCGCGTTCCATCTCGATGTTGGTCTGCAGGTGCTGGGCCAGCTCCGACAGGCGCTGGCGCGAGGCCGCCAGGTCACGGTCGGCCGCCATGCGGGCCCGTTGCGTCTCGTTGGCCTCGATCGCGTGTTCAACCGCCGGCACAAGGCGTGCCAGGTTGTTCTTCAGCAGGTAGTCGCTGGCGCCGGTGCGCATGGCCTCCACCGCCGTGTCCTCGCCGATTTCGCCCGAGACGATGATGAACGGCACCAGGCGGCCGCTTTCCTGCAGGATCTCCAGCGCCACCAGGCCGGAAAAGCCCGGCAGGTTGAAGTCGGACAGGATCACGTCCCAGTCGTCCTGCAAGGCGGCACGGAAGGCAGCCTCGGTGTCCACCCGCAGGGTGTGCACCTCCAGACCGCCGCGGCGCAGGTGGGCCAGCGTGAGCTCGTGGTCGAGCTCCGAATCCTCGATGTGCAGCACGCGCAGCGTGCGGCGGGGTGCAGCGGAGGCGGGCATCGGGCAGCGGCTTGGTCGACTCGTGCAGTGTTCCAGCAAATTGCACCCTGATTCTGCCCGTCATCCCCTCAATAAACCCTGGGGCGGTGCCGAAAATCCCAGCCATCGGCAGCCGGAATGTGCGCTCTTGTGCGCCTTTTGCCGGCGGCACAACAACGTGGAGCGACGATGCTGATGAACGACGCGAACGCCGCCGGCCCCGACGGGGGGTTGCCGCTGGCGGCGGCGGCCGACTTGCAGGACCACCTGCTGATCGCCTCGCACGACCTCGAACGCCTGCAGACGCTGCTGTCCGATGCCTGCAACGCGCTGATGGCGAGCTTTCACGGCGCCACCGAGCAGCTGCAGGGCATGACGCCCGGCGCCGACACGCAGGCCGCGATGGACAACGCCCAGCGTCACTTGTTCGCCGCCGTCACCGCCTTGCAGTTCCAGGACATGGCGTCCCAGCTCATCGCCCACACCACCCGCCGGCTGCGCAACTGCTGCGACCGGCTGGCAGCCGAGGCGATGGGCGACGACGAGGAAGGCGCGGCGATCGTGGAAGAAGCCCCGCTGCGCCCCAACCCGGTCACGCAGGACGAGATGGACGCAGGCTCCATCGAGCTGTTCTGACCGCCCGACGCTAAAGATTCAAGTTCCCAGCCCGAAAACACCCCTTGAGGAAATCCGGAGATAGCGATGCATTCAATCCTGGCCGTCGACGACTCGCCCTCCATGCGGCAGATGGTGGCGTTCACGCTCAAGAACGCGGGCTTCAACGTCGTTGAAGCGGTGGACGGGCAGGACGCCTATGAAAAGGCTGCCTCGCGCGACTTCAACCTGGTGCTCACCGACCAGAACATGCCACGCATGGACGGCATCAGCCTGACCAAGAAGCTGCGCGAGAACCCGAAGTTCAAGACCACACCCATCCTGATCCTCACCACCGAGTCGAGCGACCAGATGAAGCAGGCAGGCCGCGCCGCAGGCGCCACCGGCTGGCTGGTCAAGCCGTTCGACCCCGCCAAGCTGATCGAGGTCATCGGCAAGGTGATCCGCTGAACGTCGGGCCACGGGCAGGGATCCGGATCAAGAGGAGAACGATATGGGCGAGATGAGCTCGGAGGGCAGCCACCTGAGCGCGGGCATCGACCTGAGCCAGTTCTATCAGGTCTTTTTCGAGGAGGCGGGCGAAAACCTCGAGAACATGGAGCAGCTGCTCCTGGACCTCGACATCGAATCGGCCGACGACGAGGAGCTGAACGCGATCTTCCGCTGCGCGCATTCGATCAAGGGCGGCGCGGCGACCTTCGGCTTCCAGGACGTGGCGGAGCTGACGCACCAGATGGAGACGCTGCTGGACAAGCTGCGCCGCCACGAGCTGCAGCCCACCGCCGACATGGTGGACGTGCTGCTGGCCTCGGGCGACGCGCTCAAGGCCCAGCTGGCGCGCCACCAGGGCAAGGGTGGTGCCGAGATCGACACCACCGAGCTGCTGTTCAACATCCGCGCGCTGGTCGCGGGCGAAAAGCCGATCACCGCCGTGCCCGTGGCGGCCCCGGTGGCGGCCAGCGCCGCGCCCGTGGCAGCGCCGCCGCCGGCCGCGCCGCGCGCGCCGCTGCAGACCCAGGTGCGCCAGATCGAGCTGGTGGTCGGCCCGATGGACAGGCCCGAGGCGGCCAACAACATCCTCGAGCTGTTCCAGGAAATCACCGACCTGGGCACGATCGAGGCGCTGGACGGCGGCAAGGACGCCGACGGCGTGCGGCGCTTCCGCATCGTCACCGCCTCCAGCGACTCTGACCTGCTGGACCTGTTCACCTTCCACGTCGACCGCGACAAGGTCAAGCTGATCGAGCACGGCCCGGGCTGGGGCATCTTCCCCGGCGCACCGGGTGCGCCCTCGGCCGAGGAGCTGGCGGCCGACGCCGCCAAGCACGACCCGGGCTACGGTTTCTTCGACGACGCCCCCGGGGCGCCGGGCGGCGACCCCCACACCGAACCGGCCGCGGCCTCCGCCGCGCCGCAGGCCACCGAGGCGCCCAAGCCCTCGCTGCGCAAGCCCGCGACGGCCAAGGCCGATGCCAAGGCCGGCGCCGCCGGCGGCGGCCTGGAATCGAGCACGCTGCGCGTCTCGGTGGAAAAGGTCGACCAGCTGATCAACCTGGTGGGCGAACTCGTCATCACCCAGGCCATGCTGGCGCAGAACAGCAAGAACGTGGACACCGCGCTGTACCAGCAACTGGCCGCCGGCCTGGCCGACCTGGAGCGCAACACGCGGGACCTGCAGGAATCGGTGATGTCGATCCGCATGATCCCGATGTCGGTGGTGTTCAACCGCTTCCCGCGCATGCTGCGCGACCTGGCGGCCAAGCTCGGCAAGAAGGTCGAGATGGTCACGCAGGGCGAGGCCACCGAGCTCGACAAGGGCCTGGTCGAGAAGATCACCGACCCGCTCACCCACCTGGTGCGCAACAGCTGCGACCACGGCATCGAGCCGCCGGCCGAGCGCGTGGCCAAGGGCAAGCCCGAGACCGGCACCATCCAGCTGATCGCCAGCCACCAGGGCGGCAGCATCGTGATCGAGGTGCGCGACGACGGCCGCGGCCTCAACCGCGACAAGCTGCTGAAGAAGGCGCGCGAGAAAGGCATCGACGCACCCGATTCGATGACCGACGCCGAGGTGTGGAACCTGATCTTCGCGCCCGGCTTCTCCACCGCCGACCAGGTGACCGACGTGTCGGGCCGCGGCGTGGGCATGGACGTGGTGAAGAAGAACATCACCTCGCTCGGCGGCTCGGTGGAGATCGACTCCGCCGAAGGCTACGGCATGAGCGTCAAGGTGCGGCTGCCGCTCACGCTGGCCATCATGGACGGCATGAGCGTGGGCGTGGGCGAGGAGTGCTACATCCTGCCGCTGAGTTCGGTGGTCGAATCGTTCCAGGTCGAGGAGGGCATGATCAAGACCATCGGCGGCTCCGGCCGCGTGGTGGAAGTGCGCGACGAGTACATGCCGGTGATCGACCTGGAGAAGGTGTTCAACGTGCCGCGCTTCGATTTCGAGCACGTGAGCAACATCATGGTGGTGGTCGAGGCCGAGGGCGGCCGCGTCGCCCTGCTGGTCGACGAGCTGCTCGGCCAGCAGCAGGTGGTCGTGAAGAACCTCGAAGCCAACTACCGCAAGGTCAACGACGTGTCCGGCGCCACCATCATGGGCGACGGCCGCGTGGCCCTGATCCTCGACGTCGGCAGCCTGGTGCGCCGCTCGCGCCACTGAAAACCAAGCGTCCGCGGAGAACCCATGCACGTACTGAACAGCCTGATGCGCCGTTTCACCATCTCGACCCGGATGATCGGCGCGATCGCCATGGTCCTCACGCTGCTGCTGCTGGTGGGCGGCGCCGGTCTGGGCGGCATGTTCCTCATCCAGGGTCAGAGCCGCGAATTCGTGGACACCACCTTCGGGCAAGCCACCCACGTGTCGGAGCTCACGCGCCACATCGGCAACCTGCGGCGCTACGAGAAGGACCTGATCATCAACTACGAGCGGCCCGACGAGATCCAGCGCTACAAGCAGCTCTGGGCCGAGACAGGCAAGCTCGCGGTGGCCGAACTGCGGGCGATGGAAGGCAGTGGCCACGCCGAGCTGCAGGCCGCTGTAAACGCCATATCGGCCAAGCTCAACGCCTACCAGGCAGCGTTCGAGCCGATCATCAAGCAGGTGGAGGCGAGCAACTACGACAACGCCACCGCGATCAACAAGGTCGCGGCCAAGGCGAAGGAAGAGATGCACGCGCTCGAAACGCAGCTCAACGGCACCCGCCAGCTGGTGCAGCAGCAGGGATCGCAGGCGCTGGACAACCTGAACGCCTCGTCGCGCCAGACGCTCGTCGCCTTCGGCATCGCGCTGGTGATCGCCTGCGTGGTGGTGGTGCCGCTGACGCTGCTGAACTCGCACTCCATCGTCAAGCCGATCCGCGAAGCGCGCGCCCTCGCGCAGGCCATCGCCACCGGCGACCTCACGCACAGGGTGGAAGTGGACGGCCAGGACGAAGCGGCCGACCTGATGCGTGCGCTGAAATCCATGCAGGATGCGCTGCGCAAGCTGGTGGGCCAGTTGCGCGACTCCTCCGAGAGCATCCAGACCGCCAGCTCGGAAGTGGCCTCGGGCAACCAGGACCTTTCGCAGCGCACCGAAGAGGCCGCCTCCAGCCTGCAGCAGACCGCCAGCTCGATGGCCCAGCTCACCGGCACCGTGCGCTCCAGCGCCGAGGCCGCGGCGCAGGCCAACCAGC
>JBFLWE010000118.1:0-11586 GCA_040758375.1 Pseudomonadota bacterium | reverse complement strand
TGGCGCAGGCCGAGGTCTTCGGCCTCGCGCCCGATCCCACCGCGCTGGCCACCTTGGGCGCGCTGGCGCTTGGCGCACCGCAGCGCGGGCGCTGGCTGTGGCGCCTGGCCTGGGCGGTGCCGCTGGCCTGGGCCGCGCTCAGCGGCATGACGCACTGGGTGATGCATGAACCGTTTTGACATCGCGATCGTGGGCGGCGGCATCGTGGGCGCGGCCATCGCCTGCTTCAGCGCGCCGCACCGGCGCGTGCTGCTGCTCGAAGCCGAGGCCGCGCCCGGCTACCACGCCACCGGCCGCTCGGCCGCCCTGTTCACCGAGGCCTACGGCCCGCCGATGGTGCGTGCGCTCACGCGCGCGAGCCGCCGCTTCTTCGACGCGCCGCCTGCCGGCTTTGCCGCCCATGCCCTGCTCACGCCGCGCGGCACGCTGTTCGTCGGCGGCCCGGCGCAAGCGGCCGCGGTGCAGGCCCTGCACGAGAAGCTGCTGGCCGAGGGCACGGCGGCGCAGCGCCTGAGCGGCGAAGCCGCCCGCGCGCTGGTGCCGGTGTTGCGCGAAAGCGCGGCGTCTGCGGCGCTGCTCGACCCTGACGCCTTCGACATCGACGTGGAGGCGCTGCTGCAAGGCTATCTGCGCAGCGCCCGGGCGCAGGGCGCCACGGTGATGCTCGATGCGCGCGTGCGCCGGCTCGCGCGCAACGGCCATGACGGCTGGCAGATCGAGACCGAAACCGGCCGCACGCTGCAGGCCGGCACCGTGGTCAACGCCGCGGGTGCCTGGGCCGACGAGCTGGCGTGTCTGGCCGGCGTGCCGGCGATCGGCCTCGAGCCGCGGCGGCGCAGCGCGTTCCTGTTCGCGCCGCCCGAGGGGCTGGACACCCACGCCTGGCCGGCGGTGATCGACATCGACGAGCGCTGGTACTTCAAGCCCGACGCCGGCCTGCTGCTGGGCTCGCCGGCCAACGCCGACCCGGTGCCGCCGCACGACGTGGTGGCCGAGGAGCTCGACGTGGCGCTGGGCATCCACCACATCGAGCAGGCCACCACGATGGCCATCCGCCGGCCGCGCAGCACCTGGGCAGGGCTGCGCTCCTTCGTCGCCGACGGCGAGCCGGTGCTCGGCTTCGAACCGGATGTGCCGGGGTTCTTCTGGGCCGCGGCGCTGGGCGGCTACGGCATCCAGAGTTCGCCGGCGGTGGGGCGGGCCTGCGCCGCGCTGCTGGTGGACGGCGTGCTGCCGCGCGACATCGGCGACGAAGGCGTGGCGCCGGCGGCGCTGTCGCCGGCGCGGCTGCGCGCGGATTGAGAAAAAGTCCGCGCTCGCGCGCGCTGCGGGCCGGCCGGCGCGCCAACGCGGCCTGCATCGCACGCGCTTGCGCTACGCTCGGGCGCTTGTCCACCCTGCCGCTGCGTCACCCGAGGGGTCCAAAGGAAACGGCTTCCGGCAGGCTGGTGCGTCTGCTGGCGCTGTTGGCTCTGCTGTGCGTGGTGCAGACGCTGCGCGCGGAGCCGGTGGACCTGGCCGGCCGCTGGACGCAGGTGTCGGAAGGCACGGCGGCGCACACCGTGGCGCGCCCGCGGGTCACCGGCGGCCGCTACGTCTTCGAAAGCGTGTTCCAGGTCAGCACCGGCGGCCGCTATGTGATCGACTTCCGCAACGGCCACGTGCTGGGCCGCTTCGAGCACCGGCTGGCCGATGCATCGGGTACGCGCGTGCTCACCGCCGAAGGCGGCCTGCAGGGCGACGCGGAGAACGGCTTCTTCCTGCGCCATGGGCGCGAGTTCGAGCTGGCGCCCGGCACCTACCACCTGCGCACCACCCTGCGCTCGCCCTATTTCATCGCGCCGCCGGAGCCCTACCTCGACACGCTCGAACACTACCGGCGCGCCATACAGCCCGGCAACGCGCTCTCGCTGATGGGCCTGGGCGTGTTCATCGGCCTGGGCGTCTACTACGCCTGCCTGGCGCTGGCGCGCGAGCGGCGCACCGAAGGCCTGTATGCGCTGTTCATCGCCGGCAACCTGGCGTTCAACGCCGGCTCGCTGGGCATTGCACAAGACCTGTTCGGCGTCCGCTGGTTCCACCTGACCAGCGTGCCGATCCTGTTTTCCAACATCGCCTACGTGGCCTTCGTGATGTCGCTGCTGCGGCTGCGGCACACCGCGCCCCGGCTGGCGCGCACCGGCCGCGGCGTGATGGCGCTGATGGGCGCGCTGGCGCTGGGCGCGGCCTGGCAGCCCGGGCTGGCGCTCGAAGCGGCACGGGCCGGCGTGGCCCTGTTCCTCGGCTTCGGCCTGCTGGCCGGCATCAGCCGCGCACGCGCCGGCGACCGGCTGGCGCGCTGGTACCTGGTGGCCAACGGTGCCTTCGCGCTCGCCGGCGGCGCGGCCATCACGCTGGCCGACATGGGCCACACGCGCACCATCACCGTCGAGCACGTGGGGCTGGTGGCCGTCGCGGTCGAGGTGCTGCTGCTGGGGCTGGTGCTGGCCTACCAGTTCCGCGAGCTGCAGCGCAGCAGCGCCGAGGCGCTCGCGAGCGCCGAACGCAACCTGGCGCTCGCGCTGACCGACCCGCTGACCGGGCTGCCCAATCGCCATGCGCTGGAGATCGCGCTGCAGGCGCTGCCGGCCGCGGGCAGCCTGACCTTCATCGACCTCGACGGCCTGAAGCGCTACAACGACCGCTACGGCCATGCCGAAGGCGACCGCCTGCTGCGCGAGTTCGGCCGCGCGCTGAAGCAGCGCCTCGAAGGCCTGGCCACGCTGCACCGGCTGGGCGGCGACGAGTTCGTGGCGCTGGCGCGCGGCGGCGAGGTGGCCGCAGTCGAGGCGGCGCTGCAGGAGACCGTGCGCGCGCTGCAGCTCAGCGGCTACGACATGCTGGGTGCGAGCTGCGGCTCGGTGCGCTGCGGCGAGGCGCCCGACGTCGAGGCGCTGCAGATCCTGGCCGACATGCGCATGTACGAGCAGAAACACCGGCGGCAGGCCGAGCGGGCATTGCAGGAGGCTTGAAGCACGCCGACGCGCACGCCGCGCCGGGCCGGCACATGGCAGTCCGCCACAATGACCGGCCATCCTTGTCGCCGCCACCGACCTTGCCCGAGACCGCCACCCCCACGCCCCGGCACGTCGCCTGGACACTGGCCGACGTGGTGGACTTCGACCACTACCTCGCGACCGCGGCGCCCGATCAGGCACTGGAGCAGCGCCTCGGCGAGGGCCTGCCGGCCGGCGCACCCGACCCCGGAACCCAGCGACGCGCGTTGTTCCACCGCTGGCTGGCGCTGCAGCGCGAGCGCGATCCGCACCCGCCCACGCCGGGCCAGCGCCTGCAGCAGGCGATCACGCTGACCTGCTCGGCCGCCACGGCGCTGGGCGTGCTGTTGGGCGCCGGACTGGCCGGCACCTGGCTCGCGCACGGCGGCGACGAACCAGTGAACGCACCGCTGTTCTGGGCCGCCACCGTGGGCCTGCAACTGCTGCTGTTGCTCGCGGCCGCGCTCGGCGGGGCGTGGCGCTTGCGCACGCGCAGCAGCGGCGGCCTGGCGGCGGCGCTGCAGGGCCTGCTGCACCACGCAGCCCTGCGCCTGAGCCGACTGCCGGGTGAACGGCGCCAGGCGCTGCGCGCCGCGCTGGGCCGCTTTGCGCAGCGGCGCGGGCCGCAGCGCGCGCTGCTCGCGGCGCCGGCGCTGGCGCTGGCGCAGCGCTTCGCGCTCGGGTTCAACGCGGGGCTGCTGGCGGCGATGCTCGCGCTGCACCTGCCGCTGGTGGACCTGCGCTTCGGCTGGCAGTCGAGCTACGAGCTGCAGCCCGCGCAAGTGCATGCCGCGCTGCAGGCGATCGCCATGCCCTGGCGCTGGGCGCTGCCGCAGGCACAGCCCGAGCTCGCCGACGTGCAGGCCACGCGCTACACGCGCGGCCAGCCCGCGCACACCTTGCCTGCGGCCGCCGCGCGCGCCTGGTGGCCGTTTCTCGCGTTGTCGATCGCCTGTTATGGGCTGGGGCTGCGTCTGCTGCTGCTGGCCCTGCTGCAGTGGCTGCAGCGGCGCCGGCTCGCCGCGCTGCGCTTCGATTCGCCCGAGGCCCATGCGCTGTGGCGTCGCCTCAGCGGGCCGCTGCTGCGCAGCGAACGCGGCAGCGCGCAGCTGCCCGCAGACACGGGCCGGCCCACCGCGCGGCGCGCCGCGGCACAGGGCACGGCGCTGGCCTGGATCGCACAGGAAGCGCCCGAGACCGACGAGGCGGTGTGCGCCGCGTTGCAGCAGGGGCTGGGCCTGCCGCTCGCGGCACCGCCGCAACGCGTGCGCATCGACGACCGCACGGCGGCCGCCCCGCTGTTCGACGCGCTGGCGCAGCGGCAGCCCAAGCCGGCGCTGCTGGCGCTGGTGGTGCCGGCGGCACGCGACCCGATCGTCGCGGTGGCGCTGTTCCTGCGCGCGCTGCTGCAGGCCGCCGGGGCGGGCGTGGAGGTGCTGGTGCTGCTGGCCGGCGCCGACGACGAGCGGCTGGCGATCTGGCGCCGCTTCGTGCAGGGCCAGCAGCTGCGCCTGGGCGTGGAGGCCTTGTGATGCAAGCCACGCCCACCTTCGCGGTGCTGGGGGCAGTGAACCACGGCAAGTCGTCGGTGGCCGCCACGCTGGCCGAGAACGACCAGGTGCGCATTTCGCGCACGCCGGGCGAGACGGTGGAGGTGCAGCGCTTCGCGCTCGGCGAGCTGTTCGTCTTCTTCGACACGCCGGGCTTCCAGAACGCGCGCGAGGCGCTGGCCGAGCTGCGCCCCGCGGCCGAGGCGGCCGACCCGCTGCAGGTGTTTGCGCAGTTCATCGCACGCCACCGCGGCGAGCCGGAGTTCGACGCCGAATGCCGGTTGTTCGAGCCGGTGGTGCAAGGCGCGGGCATCGTGTACGTGGTGGACGGCTCGCGGCCGGTGCTCGACCTGCACCTGGCCGAGATGGAGCTGCTGCGCCTGACCGGCGCGCCGCGCGTGGCGCTGATCAACCGCACCGGCGCCCAGGACCACGTGGCCGAATGGCGGCGGCGCCTGGGCCAACATTTCAACGCGGTGCGCGAGTTCGACGCCCTGCAGGCCGGCTTTGCCGAGCGCATCGAGCTGCTCGAAACCCTGGCCGGCATCGAGCAGCGCTGGAAGCCGCGGCTGATGCAGGCGGTGCAGCTGCTGCGCGACGAATGGCGCCAGCGCCTGGACGACGCGGCCGCGCTGATCGTCGAGCTGCTGGCCGACCTGTTGCAGCACCGCGAGACCGCCGAGGCGCCGCCGGGAGGCACCCCGCCTGCCCAGGCCGAGGCTGCGGCGCAGGCGCTGAAGCAGCGCTACATGGACGCGGTGGCGCAGCGCGAGGCACAGGCGCACCGCGCGCTGATCGCGTTGTTCGGTCACCGCCTGGTGAAAGCCGGCACGCTGCCGGCCGAGCTGTTGCGCGACGGGCTGTTCAGCGAGGCCACCTGGTCGCTGCTGGGGCTCAACGCACGCCAGCTGCTGGCCGCCGGCGCCACCGCGGGGGCCGCGGTGGGCATGGGCGCCGACCTGCTGACCGCCGGCCACACCCTGCTGGCCGGCAGCGCGATCGGCGCCGCGGTGGGCGCCGCCGGCGCGCTGGCGCTGGGCAAACGCCAGCCCGAGATCCGCGTGGGGCTGCCCGCGGGCCGCTGGCCTTCGGCGCTGAAGTCGGTGCTGCCCGGGGGCCTGAAGCTGGGCGGCCGCGCGCTGGCGGTCGGCCCCTACGGCGCGTTGAACTTCCCGTGGATCGTGCTCGACCGCGCGCTCGGCACCGTGGCCTACGTGATGCGGCGCGCCCATGCGCGCCGCGACGAGGTCACGCTGCAGGCCGAAGCGCTGCAGCAGCTGCTGGAGCAGCAGCAGCTGGCCAGCCGGCAATGGAGCGAAGCCGAGCGCAAGACCTGCGAGCGCGCCTTTGCCGCCGTGCGCAAGCAGCGGCTCGACGATGAGCAGCGCCAGGCGCTGCAGGCGGTGATCCGGCGCCGGCTCGACAGCGTTCAGGCGCCGCCTCGGGCCCCGGCGTAGCGCTGCCGCGCCAGCGCCGCGCCCTGCGCCAGCGCCGCCAGCTTGGCCTCGGCCACCTCGCGCTTCATCGGCGCCAGGCCGCAGTTGGTGCAGGCGATCAGGTGCTGCCGCGGCACGAACTGCAGGGCACGGCCGATGGTGTCGGCCACTTCCTCCGGCGTTTCCACCGCATCGCTGGCCACGTCGATCACGCCCACCATCACGTCCTTGCCCTGCAGCAGCGCCATCAGCTCCGGCGGCACGTGCGAGTGGATGCACTCCAGGCTCACCTGGTCGATGCGGCTTCGCGCCAGCGCGGGGAACACCTTCTCGTACTGCCGCCACTGCTCGCCCAGCGTCTTCTTCCACTCGATGTTGGCGGCGATGCCGTAGCCGTAGCAGATGTGCACCGCGGTCTTGCAGTTGCCCTGTCTGCCCCCGGTCGCCGGGTACGGCGACCGCCCCCCGAGGGGGCCGGTTCGGGCCAGAGACGGCTCGTCGCTCGAACCGAGCCCCTGGGCCGCCCGCTCCAGCGCCTGCACGCCCCAGTCGGCCGCCTCGTCGAGGTAGACGTTGAACGCGGGCTCGTCGAACTGCACGACGTCCACGCCATCGGCCTGCAGCGCGCGCGCCTCCTGGTTCAGCAGTTCGGCGAACGCGAAGGCCAGCTTCACGCGGTCGCCGTAGTGGCGGTCGGCCACCGTGTCCACGATGGTCATGGGCCCGGGCAGCGTGAACTTGATGCGCTTCTTCGTGTGGGCGCGCAGCAGCCGCGCCTCGGCCTCGTGCACCCGGCCCGCCAGGCGCAGCGGCGCCACCACCTGCGGCACCATGGCCTTGTAGCGGTCGTTGCGGATACCCATCTCGATCTTGTGCTCGAAGTCGATGCCTTCGACCTTTTCGAGGAAGCCGTGCACGAAGTGCTGGCGCGACTGCTCGCCGTCGCCGGTGACGTCGAGGCCGGCGTCTTCCTGCTGCTTGATCCACAGCAGCGTGGCGTCGAGCTTGGCCTGTGCGAGCTCGGCGCCTTCGGCCTTCCAGCGCGGCCAGAGCTTTTCGGTTTCGGCCAGCCACGAGGGCTTGGGCAGGCTGCCGGCGATGGCGGTGTCGAACATGAGCGTCTCCAGGCAAGAAAGTGCAGCTTACGCGGGCCGCGTCAACCGGCCAAGCCTTGGGCCCGGCGAGCCAGACGCTCCACGGGCCAGGGTTTGGCTCCGCCGGCCCTGGCCCACAGCCCCGGCGGTGCGTTACACCGGCGGCATGAACACGCGCCTTTGCCTCCCCACCCTCGCCCTGGTCCTGGCCGCGCCGCTGCTCGGCGGCTGCGTCGACAAGGACAAGATCGCCACCGTGGCCGACGCGGAGAACCAGCTCTTCACGCCCGACGGCCGCCTCATCGTGACCGGCGGCACCGGTGTGTTCGAGATCGTGCGCAGCGGCGAGGGCTTTGCGGCCCAGCCGCTGCAGGCCGAGACCCCCGGCGCCTGCAACTACACCGGGCTGGCGCAAATCGGCGGTTGGGTGTTCGCCGCCTGCCAGCAGCGGCCCCACGGCCTGTTCGGCGCACCCGACAACCACCTGCTGGCCGCGCAGGTCGCGAGCGGCCGGCCGCTGCGCTTCGTGCAGGTGGAGCGCGCCGCCTCGCCCGACCCGCTGGACACGCTGACGCTGCCCAATGGCCTGGCCAAGGCGCCCGGCGGCCACCTGCTGGTGGCCGACTACAACCTGTTCGGCACCGGCGGGGTGGCCCGCGTGACGCTCGACTTCGCCGGCAGCCGGCCGCGCATCGTGGGCTTCGAAAAGAACTGGCTGGCCGCCGCGCACGGCATCAACCATCCCAACGGCGTGCGCGTCAGCGGCAACGAGCTGTTCGTCAGCGAGTTCAACGCGGTCAAGCGCTACCAGTTCGACGCCGCCGGGGCGGTGCCGCTGTACCTGCCCACGCCGCGCGGCAGCCTGGTCAAGAACGAGGTCACCGTGCACGCCGGCGCCTCGGTGGTGGACGACATCCAGCCGCTGTGCGGCGGCGTGGCGATCACCGACTACCTGGGCGGCCAGGTGCTGCACATGGCACCCGCCGGCCGCGACCTCAACGGCCTGCCCACCTACCGCCAGGTGTACGCCTCGGGCCTGGCCTCGCTGCAAGGCCCCAGCTCCGTGCAGGTGGGCCGCGCGCCGCTGTTCGACGGCCACGACGTGCTGGTCACCGAAAAGGGCCTGCTGCTGGAGTTCAACTCCAGCTACGGCAACCGCCTGTCGCGCGTGAAGTCTTCGCTGGATCTGGGCGATCCGGCGAGTTGTGTGCAGATCAACGGCCGCTGAGCGGGCAAGCCGCTCAACGCCGCCAGGGCAAGCCGAAGCGATTCACCCACACGCCAGCGCCCGAGCTCAGCCCGATGGTCACTGCCAGCAACGGCAGCAGCCGCGACAGGTCGAGCCCATGGGCCTCCCGCAGCCAGGGCACCGCCCACGCGGCCGCCACGCCGGCAGTGAAGGCGGCCGCCAGCACCAGCGCCAGCGTGTCCCGCCGCAGGCGGACATGGCCCTGTTTCAGCGCCTGAAGCTGGCGCGCGTGCTCGGCCTCGAGCCGGCTGCGCTGCTGGGCCAGGTCGTCGGCGGCGCACCGCACCCACGAGGCGTGCAACCTCTGCTCGAAGCGCGGCGGCAAGCCCGGCGGCCGCAGCACCTGGCTCAACGCACGGTCCAGGGCTTCGTCGACGTCGTTGTCAGGTCGGGTTCCGGTCATCACCATCTCCTTCAACGCCACAAGGCCGGGTCGGCCAGTCCCAGGGCGGCCAGCCGCTGGCCCAGCGCCTGCCGCCCGCGATGCAGATGCGTCTTCACCGTGGCCTCGGGCAGCCCCAGCATCGCCGCGACTTCGGCCACCGCGCGTTCTTCGTAGTAGTAGAGCGTCACCGCCAGGCGCTGCGCCCGGGGCAGTTGCTCCACCAGGTTTCGCAGCAGCGCCGCGCCGTCGGCATCGGGCCCCGCAGGCGCGGCGATCTGCGCGACCTCGGCAGCGACCGGCTCTTCTTCATCGAACGAGGCCACTGCCGGGCCGGCGCGCGACAACAGGGTCAGGCAGCGATGGCGCGTGATCGCGTACAGCCAGGTCGAGAGCGCACCGGAAGCCGCCCTGTAGCTGCCGAGGGACCGCCAGGCGCGCAGCAGGCTGTCCTGCGCCGCCTCTTCGGCCAGCGCGGGCTCGCGCAGCATCACGAGGCACAACCGGTGCACCTTTGGAGCGTAGCGCGCGACCATCTGCTCGAAGGCCGACTCGACGGCGCCCGAAGCGATCAGCGAGACGAGATCTTCATCGCGCCGGGCGGCGTTGCTCATGGCGGTGGCGAAGGGCGGCTCGGCGCGCATGGGCCTTGATACTCGCGCGCACGACAGTCGGTTTCATTTCGCGATTTTTCGCCGACGTTGAAACCGCCGGCGCGCCGCGGCGGTATCAAGCGCACCAACCCGACAAGGAACGACACGCCATGGAACAGCTGCAGGCACTCAAGCACATCATGCCGTTCATGATCCCGCTGGTGGCCATCGTCATGGGCATCGGCATCGGCATGCTGGCCTTGTGGATCGACTACCGAAAGAAGCGCGAGATCTTCGAGCTGCACCACAGGGAACGCATGCTCGCCATCGAACGCGGCATGGAGGTGCCCCCGCTGCCGGACAACCTGTTCGGCAGCGAGGGCGGCTCCGAGCGCCGGCGCAGGACCACGCTGCACACCGGCCTGGTGTGGCTGCTCGTGGCGGTGGGCATCGCCATCGCACTGGCCGTCAATGTGGGCCCCGGGGCTGCCGCCTGGGCCCTGATCCCGGGTGCGGTGGGGTTGGCCGACATCATCTTCTACCTGACCGGCAAGGATCAAACAGCCCCGACACACGGTGCGTGACCGCCTGCACGCCGCCGCCTTCCCTGTCCGGCTTGACCGGGATGGCCACCGAAGGCTCTGGTAGAACCCCGGGCATGTTCAGCTTGGCCCGCCAGACGATCCGCCGCGCCCGCGAGGAACGCCTGGCCCAGGTGGCCGCCAGCCTCAGCTTCACCACCGTGCTGTCCGTCGTGCCGCTGCTGGCGGTGAGCCTGGCGCTGTTCGTCCGCTTCCCGGCGTTCGGGCAGCTGGAGGAGGCAATCGAGCGCTACCTGCTCAAGAGCCTGCTGCCGCCGGAGATTGCGCGCACCGTGCTCAAGCACCTGGGCCAGTTTGCCGCCAACGCCAACGGCCTCACCTGGCTGGGGTCGGCGCTGGTGCTGCTGACGGCCGTGGCGATGCTGCTCACGGTGGAGAACGCGCTCAACCGCATCTGGCAGGTGCGGCGCGACCGGCCCTTGCTCAAGCGGGTGGGGCTGTACCTGCTGATGCTGGCGCTGGGGCCGCCCGTCGTGGGCGCGAGCCTGTGGGCCACGTCCTACGTGGTCGGCGCGTCGGCCGGGCTGCTGGGCGCCCTGCCGCCCTCGGCGCGGCTGGCGCTCGACTTCAGCCCGGTGCTGCTGGGGGCGCTGGCGGTGGCCGGGCTGTTCCATTTCGTGCCCAACACCGCGGTGCGGCGGCGCCATGCGCTGGTCGGCGGCTTGATCGCCAGCGCCGCCTTCGAGCTGGGCAAGCGCGGTTTCGCGGCCTTTCTGCTCAAGGTGCCGACCTACAAGGCGGTGTACGGGGCCTTCGCCACGCTGCCCGTCTTCTTGTTGTGGGTGTACTTCTCCTGGCTGGTGATGCTGAGCGCCGCGCTGGTCACCGCCAACCTGGGCAAGAGCGCCGGCCGGCGCGCCTGAGCTTGCTGGCCGTCCGGGCTACAGCAGCGCGTCGAGCGCGCGCTGCAGCGAGCCCGGCTCGGCCACGGCCATGAACACCAGGCCCACCACCGCGCCGGCCGCATGGGCATCGTGGTTCACGCGGCCGAGCTGCGTGCGGCCGGCGAACAGGCTGAACGCCAGGTAGGCCAGCGCGAACCAGGGCGCCGGTATCGGCACCGGAATCGGCAGGATGAAGATCGACGACTGCGGAAACACCACGATGGAGGCGAACAGCACCGCCAGGATCGCCCCCGAGGCGCCCAGGCTGGCATAGCCGGGCTGCTTGCGGTGGATGAGCCAGGTGGCCAGGCTGCTCGCGAGCAGGCCCAGTCCGTACAGCAGCGCGAAGCGCGGCGTGCCGATGTGGCGCTCGAGCCCGAAGCCGAAGGCCCAGAAGGTGAAGCCGTTGAAGACCAGGTGCGCCAGGTCGGCGTGGATGAAACCGCTGGTGATCAGCGTCATGTACTCGCCGCGCTGCACCAGGCCGTGAGGCCGCAGCAGGTTGCGCTCGATCAGCCGTGGCGCTGCGTACAGCCCGAGCAGGCTGACCACCACGATGGTGGCCAGCAGCAGGCCGGAGGCGGGGGCACCCTGGGTGAGGCGGAGCAAGGCGTCAAACATCGAACTCATCTCCCTAAGGAGTTATCCGTAAATTATGTTGACCTTCAACGGCACTTTGCGGAACGCGATGATGGCTGCAGCGAGATGGTTGAGCGCGAGGAAGCTGCGCTCGAGTTTCTCGTAGCGCACGAGCAGCTTGC
>JBFLWE010000117.1:0-12540 GCA_040758375.1 Pseudomonadota bacterium | reverse complement strand
CAAGACGACCAAGCCCGCGGCACCGGCCGCGACGCCCAAGCCGCGGGCGGCCGAGCATGAGCTGGCCACCGCGGTGGCCACCGAAACCATGGGGCACGAGGCCCCGGCGAGCACGGCGAGCCGCTTCGCCGACCGTTTCTCGCCGGCCAAGCCCCCTTCCAGAATGTTTGCTGACTCCTCGATGGACACCCAAAAGCCCGCCGCCAAGGCGGACCCCAAACTCGCCAATGCCTGGAAGTCCAAGGCCGGCCGCGACCTCACCGAGGCCGAGCTCCTGGCCATGCCCGAGAGCGAGTACATGAACGAGAAGCAGCTCGACTTCTTCCGCGCCCGCCTGCAGGCGCTGAAGGACGACCTGCTGTCCAACGCCGGCGAGACCACCGAGCACCTGCGCGAAGACACCTCCATCGTGCCCGACCCCGCCGACCGCGCCACGATCGAGGAGGAACATGCACTGGAGCTGCGCACCCGCGACCGCGAGCGCAAGCTGCTGAAGAAGATCGCGCAGTCGCTGGCGCGCATCGACTCCGGCGACTACGGCTTCTGCGACGAAACCGGCGAGCCCATCGGGTTGGGCCGGCTGATCGCACGGCCCACCGCCACGTTGTCGCTCGAAGCCCAGCAGCGCCGTGAGATGAAACAGAAGATGTTCGGAGACTGAAGCCCGCTTCCCGCGCCGGACCTTATCCCCCCGTTCATGGCCGATCCGAAGACACCGCCCAAAGACGGCGAAAGCTTTTTTCGCAAGGTGGTTCGCTTCGTGGCGAACCCCGCCACGGACTGGGCGGAGCTGAACTCGCGCCAGGATCCCGATACCCGCGCCCTGGAGTTCGAGAAGTCGGAGCTCAAGGCCATGATCGAGCGCAAGCGCCGCAACGACTTCGTGCGCAAGCGCGAGTTCGACATGCTGCGCAAGGTGCGCCGAGAGGGCCTGTCGAGCGAGCAACTGGCCGCATTGGCCGGCACCTCGCGCATCGACGACTCCGAGGTGCGCATGGGCGAGCCCAACCGGGCCGACGCCCTGGTCAAGGCCAAGATCGACGAGATCGAGCAGCAGATGGTGGGCGACGGCGGCTTCAGCGGCCGCCGCACCCTGCCAGGCAGCCTGGGCTCGGCCGCCACCGAACCCATGACCATTCCGGGCGGACGCAGCGGCCCGCGCAGCACCCGCTCGCCCGGCCGCGACCTCGGCGACGACGAGCTGCCGGCGCTGCCGCCGCTGCCCGACGTGGACGTGCCGCTGCCGGCGCATGCGCCGGTGGTCGCCAGCGCCGGCCTGCCGCCGCTGTCGGGTGGCGGCGCGGCCTCGGCGGGCGCTGCCGCCCAGCCGCTGCCGGCCATCGAGGTGAGCGAGGTCGTGCACGACCCCGAGCTCGACGAGGCGGTGATTGCCTTTGCGAATGCCGACTTCGACCAGTGCGAAAGCTCGCTGCAGGGCCTCACCGGCGTGGGCGGCCAGCGCGCCACGCATGCCGAGACCTGGCTGGTGCTGTTCGACCTGTACCGTGCCACCGGCCAGCAGCAGAAGTTCGAGTCGCTCGCCAACGAATACGCCCAGCTGTTCGGCTGGTCGTCGCCGCAATGGTTCTCGATGCCGCGCCTGGTGGCCGAGGCCGCGGCGGCCGAAGAGGCCGCGCCCAAGCCGGCTGCCCGGCCGCGCGCCAGCGGCGACATCGGCTGGGTCTGCCCCGAGGTGCTGGACACCGACGCGGTGGCCCAGCTGCGCTCGCAGACCCTGCAGTTGCCGCTGCCCTGGGTGTTCGACTGGGGCCACCTGCGCGACGTCGAGCCCGAAGCGGCCAGCCAGCTCGGCCAGTTGTTCCGCCAATGGGCCAAGGAGCCGCTGGAGATGCGCTGGCTCGACGGCGACCGCTTCTTCCAGGTGCTGCAGGATGCGGCACCCACCGGCGTGCGCGACGTCGACCCGATCTTCTGGACGGTGCGGCTGGAGGCGCTGCGCCTGGCCAACCGGCCCGACCAGTTCGACGAGCTGGCCATCGACTACTGCGTGACCTACGAGGTGTCGCCTCCGCAGTGGGAGGCCACCAAGTGCACCGTGCGCATCAGCGGCGGCGGCGCCAGCACGCAGTCGCCGCCGATGTCGCGCGTGAGCGAGGTGTCCACCGGCTTCCTCGAATCCACCATCACCGAAGACGAAGCCGGCATGGTGCGCTCGGCCAACGTGGAGCTGTCGGGCCAGCTGGTGGGCGACATCGGCCCCACGCTCGCCAAGCTCGACCGCGAGCTGGGCGTGGCACCCGTGGTCAACGTGTCGTGCGCGCGCCTGATCCGCGTGGACTTCATCGCCGCCGGCGACCTGCTCAACTGGGTGCTGGCCAAGCGCTCGGAGAACCGCACGGTCAACTTCACCGAGGCGCACCGGCTGGTGGCCCTGTTCTTTGGCGCCATGGGCATCAACGAACACGCGCGGGTGCGGGTGCGGACGGTTTGAGCTGAGCGCTGCCGCCGGGGCCAGAATCGGCCGGTTGAAGCCTTGCGCTTCGCCCTCACCTGCCCCGCTCTATGGAAACCTACCACGGCACCACCATCGTCAGCGTGCGTCGCGGCAACCTGGTCGCGCTCGGCGGCGATGGCCAGGTCACGCTCGGCAACACCGTCGTCAAATCCTCCGCCCGCAAGGTGCGCAAGCTCTACCGCGACCAGGTGCTCGCCGGCTTCGCGGGCGCCACGGCCGACGCCTTCACGCTGTTCGAACGCTTCGAGGCCAAGCTCGAGAAGCACCAGGGCCACCTGGTGCGCGCCGCGATCGAGCTCACGAAGGACTGGCGCACCGACCGCGTGCTGCGCCGGCTCGAGGCGATGCTCGCTGTGGCCGACAAGGAGGCCTCGCTCATCATCACCGGCAACGGCGACGTGCTGGAGCCCGAGCACGGCATCGTGGCCATCGGCTCCGGCGGTCCGTTTGCCCAGGCCGCAGCGCGCGCGCTGCTCCAGCACAGCGAGCTCGATGCCAAGCAGATCGTGAAGCAATCGCTCGAGATTGCCGGGGAGATCTGCATCTACACCAACATGCACCACACCATCGAAACCCTGGCAGCGGAGAAGAAATGAGCACGATGACGCCCCAGGAAATCGTCTCCGAACTCGACCGCCACATCGTGGGCCAGAAGGACGCCAAGCGCGCCGTGGCCATCGCGCTGCGCAACCGCTGGCGGCGCCAGCAGGTGGACGAGAAGCTGCGCTACGAGATCACGCCCAAGAACATCCTGATGATCGGCCCCACCGGTGTGGGCAAGACCGAGATCGCGCGCCGGCTGGCCCGGCTGGCCGATGCGCCCTTCATCAAGGTGGAGGCGACCAAGTTCACCGAGGTGGGCTACGTGGGCAAGGACGTCGACACCATCGTGCGCGACCTGGTCGACGTGGCGGTGAAGCAGGAGCGCGAGGCGCAGATGCGCCGCCTGCGCACCCGCGCCGAGGATGCGGCCGAGGAGCGCGTGCTCGACATCCTGGTGCCGCCGCCGCGCTCGTCCGGCAGCGAGTTCGGACTGGTGCCTTCGGCACCCCCGGCGGACAACACCGCACGCCAGGTGATGCGCAAGCGCCTGCGCGAAGGCGCGCTCGACGACAAGGAAATCGAGATCGACGTGGCCGAGGCCAAGCCCTCGCTGGAGATCATGGGCCCGGCCGGCATGGAAGAGATGGCCGAGCAGCTCAAGGGTTTGTTTTCGCAGCTCGGTGCCGGCAAGCGCAAGCTGCGCAAGCTGAAGATCGGCGAGGCGATGAAGCTGCTGGTCGACGAAGAGGCGGCCAAGCTGCTCAACGAAGACGAGATCCGCACCGCGGCGCTGGCCAACGCCGAGCAGAACGGCATCGTGTTCATCGACGAAATCGACAAGGTGGCCTCGCGCGCCGAGCATGGCGGCGCCGACGTCTCGCGCCAGGGCGTGCAGCGCGACCTGCTGCCGCTGGTGGAAGGCACGAGCGTGAGCACCAAGTACGGCATCGTGAAGACCGACCACATCCTCTTCATCGCGTCGGGCGCGTTCCATCTTTCCAAGCCCAGCGACCTGATCCCCGAGTTGCAGGGGCGCTTTCCGATCCGCGTGGAACTGGGCTCGCTGGGCGTGGACGACTTCGAGGCCATCCTCACCTCCACGCATGCCAGCCTGGTCAAACAGTACCAGGCGCTGCTGGCCACCGAGGGCGTGACGCTGGAGCTCACGCCCGACGGCATCCGCCGCATCGCGCAGATCGCCTACGACGTGAACGAACGCACCGAAAACATCGGCGCGCGGCGGCTGTCCACGGTGATGGAGCGGCTGCTCGACGAGGTGAGTTTCGACGCGCCCAGGCTGTCGGGGCAGACCGTGTCGATCGACGCGGCGGCCGTCGACGCCAAGCTGGGCGAACTGGCGAAGAACGAAGACCTGTCGAGGTACATCCTGTAGCCCCGGCCGCTGAGGCGGCCGCCCCCGAGGGGCTGCGCTTCGCGGCCGGGAAACCCGGATCGCCAAGCGGGCGTCAAGCGCGGCCTGCCCCCGAGGCTGTCCGCTCCTCGGCGATGCGCAGCAGCCCGTCGAACAGCAGCGAGTCCACCAGCTCGTAGGGCACGCCCAGGTACGGCGCCACCTTCCAGCCGGCGCCGCCGGTGACGATCACTTGCGGCGGCAGGCCGGTGCGCTGCAGCAGGTGGCGGTGCATGCGCTCGATGGCGCCCGTGATCGCATAGGTGCCGCCGCTGGTGAGCGCGTCGCTGGTGTTGGTGGGAAAGTGCACCACGTCGCCGGTGGGCACGTGCAGGCCAGCGGTGCCGCTTTCGAGCGCGCGCAGCATGATGCCGTGGCCCGGCAGGATCAGGCCACCGAGGAAGCGGCCCTCGCCATCGAGCGCATCCACCGTCACCGCGGTGCCCACCATCACCACCAGCGCCGGGCCCTGGCGGCCGCCGTGCATCAGCCGCCAGCGCGCGCCGATCAGCGCCACCCAGCGGTCGGCGCCCAGGCGCGCAGGATGGTCGTAGCCGTTGCTCACGCCGGCCTCGGCCCCGCTGGCCACCACCCAGCTGCTCGGACGCTCCCACAGCTCGTGCACCAGGTCTTCCACGCGGTGGCGCACCGCATCGCCGGCCACGCAGGAGCCGAGCACGCTGCCGGGCACCGGCAGGTGCGACCAGTCGCCGCCCTCGCCGAGCTGCTCGATGGTTTCGAGGAACACCGCGCCATGCGCCGTGGGCTCGCTGCCCGGCACGGGACCATCGTAGAGCGCCCATTTCAGGCGGGTGTTGCCGATGTCGATGGCGAGGAAGCTCATTCGGCGCAAGGGTATCAGGGCTCTGCGGGCGGCAGCGAGAGCAGGTATTTCACCTGGCGCAGCAACTGGTCGACGAGGAGCTTCTTGCGCGGCTTGCGGATGCGCTGCTCGATCTCGCCCAGCATCGCCGCCACCTCCTGCCGGTTGCCGGCACGGCGCAGCCTCATCATCAGCAGCGAGCCGGACACCGGCGCCTCGTTGCGCAAGGCCTTCTGCAGCAGCTCGCGCGCCTGCTCCAGCGGCCCGTCGACCAGCTCGTCGGGCACGGGGTCGAGCGGGATGTCGACGAACGCGCCGTGCTCCGACTCGGGCAGCAGCGACGCCGCCGCCGGCAGCAGGGAGTCGTCCGACGGCAGCGGCTCCGGCGGCGCCAGCTCGCCCGGGCTGGTGGGCGGCACCGTGCGCACCAAGCCCAGCGCCACCAGCTCGTCGAACACCTGCGCCGGCACACCGGCCGCGGCCGCCATGGCGCGCACCTGTTGCAAGCTGCGCCGGCCGTCCACCAGCAGCAGCACCGTCCGATGCCGCTGGCTCAGGCCCCGTACGCGCTGCGCCAGCTCGGCATGGCCGTCGGCGGTCTTCACCGGCACCAAGTCGTTCAGCATCGTGACCCTCTCCCGTGCGAATTGTCACTGCATCGCTTGCTCGGGAAAACCATGAGATTTCCCACGACGTTGGCCTTGACCCGCCACAAGATGGCATCATCGCGGTTGACGTTTACGTTAACGTCAATTGAAACCGCCACACCCCTCCGCCAGCCATGACCGACCTGTCCGCCGAAGCCAAGGCCCTTGCCGAATACCGCCCCACCAACAAGGTGCGCTTCGTCACCGCTGCGAGCCTGTTCGACGGCCACGACGCCGCCATCAACATCATGCGGCGCATCCTGCAGGGCATGGGGGCCGAGGTGGTGCACCTTGGCCACAACCGCTCGGTCGACGAGGTGGTCACCGCAGCGCTGCAGGAAGACGCGCAAGGCATCGCGTTGAGCTCGTACCAGGGCGGCCATGTCGAGTTCTTCAAGTACATGGTCGATCTGCTCAAGGCCCGCGGCGGCGAGCACATCCAGGTGTTCGGCGGCGGCGGCGGCGTGATCGTGCCCGCCGAGATCCGCGAGCTGCAGGCCTACGGTGTGGCGCGCATCTACAGCCCCGAGGACGGCCAGCGCATGGGGCTGCAGGGCATGATCGGCGAGATGGTCATGCGCTGCGACCACGATCTGTCGGTGCATGCGCCCAAGAGCCTGGAGGCGGTGAAAGGCGGCACCGAAGCCGCGTGGCGCGCGCTGGCGCAGCTGATCACCGCGCTCGAAAACGGCAAGGCCGACGCCAAGCTGGTGAAGGCGCTGCACGACGAAGCGAAGCAGGTGAAGACACCCGTGCTGGGCATCACCGGCACCGGCGGCGCCGGCAAGTCCAGCCTCACCGACGAGCTGATCCGCCGCATCCGGCTGGACCAGGACGACCGGCTGAAGATCGCGGTGATCTCGATCGACCCCTCGCGGCGCAAGAGCGGCGGCGCGCTG
The DNA here is from genome assembly GCA_040758375.1 of Pseudomonadota bacterium. Classification (GTDB taxonomy): domain Bacteria; phylum Pseudomonadota; class Gammaproteobacteria; order Burkholderiales; family Burkholderiaceae_C; genus CAMLIZ01. Next base: position 5,741 of record JBFLWE010000117.1, on the reverse strand, counting down.
CTGGGCGACCGCATCCGCATGAACGCCATCGGGCCCTGGCAGCAAGGCATGCGGGTGTACATGCGCAGCCTCGCCACGCGCGACACCGGCAGCGAGATCTCGGCCGCGCTGCCCGACGTGCTGGCCGCGGCCAAGGTGGCGGGATTCGACCTCGTCATCGTCGAGACCTCGGGCATCGGCCAGGGCGACGCGGCGATCGTGCCGCTGGTGGACGTGCCGATGTACGTGATGACGCCCGAGTTCGGCGCGGCCAGCCAGCTCGAAAAGATCGACATGCTCGACTTCGCCGAGTTCGTGGCGATCAACAAGTTCGACCGCAAGGGCGCGGCCGATGCGCTGCGCGACGTGAGCAAGCAGGTGCAGCGCAACCGCGAGGCCTTCGGCAAGAGGCCGGAGGACATGCCGGTGTTCGGCACCATGGCCAGCCGCTTCAACGACGACGGCGTGACCGCGCTGTACCAGGCGCTGAAGGTGCGCCTGCAGGGCCTGGGCCTGCAGCTGGCCGAGGGCCGGCTGCCGCGCGTGAACACACGCCACAGCACCAACGAGACGCCGATCGTGCCGCCGGCGCGCACGCGCTACCTGGCCGAGATTGCCGACACGGTGCGCGCCTACAAGCGGCGTGCGCGTGCCCAGGCCCGGCTGGCGCGCGAGGCGCAGCAGCTGCGCGAGTCGGCCCGCATGCTCCAGGCCGCCGATGCTGGCCAGCAGGCCGCGGCGGATGCGTTGGCCGCACTGGCCGCGCAGCGCGAGGCCGAGCTCGACGCCCACGCCCGCAAGCTGCTCGCGCAGTGGCCCGACATGCAAAAGGCCTACGCCGGCGACGAGTACGTGGTGAAGATCCGTGACAAGGAGATCCGCACCGCGCTGACGCACACCACGCTGTCGGGCCACAAGATCCGCAAGGTGGCGCTTCCCGCATATGAAGACCACGGCGAGCTGCTGAAGTGGCTGCTGCTGGAGAACGTGCCCGGCAGCTTCCCCTACACCGCTGGCACCTTTGCCTTCAAGCGCGAGAACGAAGACCCGACGCGCATGTTCGCCGGCGAAGGCGACGCCTTCCGCACCAACAAGCGCTTCAAGCTGCTCAGCGAAGGCATGCCGGCCAAGCGCCTGTCCACCGCCTTCGACTCGGTCACGCTCTACGGGCACGACCCCGACCTGCGCCCCGACATCTACGGCAAGGTGGGCAACTCCGGCGTGAGCATCGCCACGCTGGACGACATGAAGGTGCTGTACTCGGGTTTCGACCTGTGCAACCCGAGCACCAGCGTCAGCATGACGATCAACGGCCCGGCGCCCACGATCCTGGCGATGTTCATGAACACCGCCATCGACCAGCAGCTCGACAAGTTCCGCGCCGACAACGGCCGCGAGCCCACCGACGACGAAGCCGCCAAGATCAAGGCCTGGGTGCTCAGCAACGTGCGCGGCACCGTGCAGGCCGACATCCTGAAGGAAGACCAGGGCCAGAACACCTGTATCTTCTCCACCGAATTCAGCCTCAAGGTGATGGGCGACATCGCCGAGTGGTTCGTGCACCACGACGTGCGCAACTTCTACTCGGTGAGCATCAGCGGCTACCACATCGCCGAAGCCGGCGCCAACCCGATCAGCCAGCTCGCGTTCACCTTGAGCAACGGCTTCACCTTCGTGGAGGCCTACCTGGCGCGCGGCATGCACATCGACGACTTCGCGCCCAACCTGAGCTTCTTCTTCAGCAACGGCATGGACCCGGAGTACACGGTGCTGGGCCGCGTGGCGCGCCGCATCTGGTCGGTGGCGATGCGCGACAAGTACGGCGCCAACGAGCGCTCGCAAAAGCTGAAATACCACATCCAGACGAGCGGCCGCTCGCTGCACGCGCAGGAGATCGCGTTCAACGATATCCGCACGACGCTGCAGGCGCTGATCGCGATCTACGACAACTGCAACTCGCTGCACACCAATGCGTACGACGAGGCGATCACCACGCCCACCGAGGAAAGCGTGCGCCGCGCCATGGCGATCCAGCTGATCATCAACCGCGAGTGGGGCCTGGCGAAGAACGAGAACCCGAACCAGGGCGCGTTCATCATCGACGAGCTGACCGAGCTGGTGGAAGAGGCGGTGCTGAGCGAGTTCGAGCGCATCGCCGAGCGCGGCGGCGTGCTGGGGGCCATGGAAACCGGCTACCAGCGCGGCAAGATCCAGGAAGAGAGCATGCACTACGAGATGCTCAAGCACACCGGCGAGCATCCCATCATCGGCGTGAACACCTTCCGCAACCCGCATGGCGACCCGGTACCCGAGCACATCGAGCTGGCACGCTCCACCGAAGAAGAGAAGCAAGGCCAACTCAAGCGCCTGAACGACTTCCACGCGCGCAACGCGGCCGACGCGCCGGCGATGCTGCAGCGCCTGAAGCAGGCGGTGATCGACAACCGCAACGTGTTCGAAGTGCTGATGGACGCGGTGCGGGTGTGCTCACTGGGGCAGATCACCAGCGCGCTGTTCGAGGTGGGCGGGCAGTACCGGCGGAGCATGTGACGCCGCATGCCCGCATCGCTATGATGCGCCGATGGACAAGATGATCGTCCGCACGCGCCGCGGTGCTCCATCGCAAGACCTCCGCTACTGGCTCTCCAAGACGCCTGCCGAGCGGCTGGCGGCGCTGGAGTTCCTGCGCCAGCAGCACATGGCCGACCTGCCCGATGCTGAACAAAGACTTCAGAGAGTTTGTCGAGTTGCTCAACGCCGGCGGAGTTGAGTACCTCGTCGTCGGTGGCTACGCGCTCGCCGCACACGGGCATCCCCGGTACACCGGCGACATCGACTTCTGGATTGGAACGTCCGACGAGAACATCGAGCGCCTGCTCAAGGCACTGGTCGCCTTTGGCTTCGGAGGACTCGGGCTGCGCAAGGAAGACTTTCGCTCTCCCGATGCGGTGGTCCAGCTCGGCTACCCGCCGGCCCGCATCGACCTGCTCACCGGCATTGACGGCGTTAGCTTCGAAGACTGCTATCCGCGGAGAGTGATGGTGGACGCAGGCGGCGCGCAGCTTCCCATCATTCACGTCGATGACTTCAAGGCGAACAAAAGGGCCACGGGCCGCATGAAGGATCTGGCCGATTTGGAGGCGCTGGACGAGCCACCCGAGGATGCGCATTGAAACGCGGATCTGAGCATGTGCCGAGTTACCTCTTCGTCCTTGCAAATTGAGCGACAGGCGCTCAATTTGCAAGGATGCTGCTGAAAGCCACCCCGCAGGGAGCCACGTGCTCTCAAGCGGGGCGACTCGTTTCGTTCACTGGTCCAACCGGATCCGATACTCCAGCACATTGCCCCAGATCGGCTGATGACCGCACCCGGTAGGGCTGCAGGTTCCACGACAGGATGGAGCGCGCGCGCCGGGTCTGGTTGTTCATCGGCTGCACCAGCCCGAGGTTCTGGTTGGCCGCCGCCACCACGGCGAATTGCCGGGTGGGGCTCTGGCCCGCGAGCGCGTTCGACAGGTGCACGCTGTCGTCACCCACCGGCTGCCAGGCGCCCGCGGCGTCGGCCACGCAGTGCAGCACGTATTCGCGGCTGCCGGGCAGCGGCGTGCCGCCGAAGCCGAAGACCTGCTTCACCTTCACTGGGCAGGCGAAGGTGCGGCGCTGTGGGTCATAGCCGCAGCAGCTCATCTCCTCGCAGTACAGACTGCCCACGTAGGGCGCGCGTGCACCGCAGGCCTTGACGCCAGCGTAGAACGGATCGTCGGGCGGTATCGCCGCAGCATCCTGCGCGCAGCCCTTGTACTTTTGATAGATCTCGGCCTGCGCAGCCAGGAACTCCTTTTCCGGCAACGCACTCTTCTCGGCGATGAACTTCCACGCGACAAATGAGCGAGTGCGCGGACCACCGTGGCCGTCGTGAGGCGCCGCGTGCATCCCAAACATGGTCGGCGGCGCGTCGCGCTTCAATGTGCGCGCGGCTGCAAGTTGGGGAGGAAAAGGTCTGCCTGTTAGGGGGTGGCGATGCGCCACACGCCTTGTGCTTCAGCCGCCACGCCGTCGTGCTGCAGCTTCAGCAAATGCGCCGTGAGCGAGCGCATGGCCACGCCGTGCAGCCGCGGCGCGACGTCGTCGTACACCTGCGGCAGCAGCGCTTCGGCACGGGCCGGGCCCAGGCCGCGCAAGGCATTCAACACCTTGGCTTCGCGCTTCAAGCGGTGCTGGATGATCCACTCGATCGCGCGCTCGGGCTCGGCCATCAGGAAGCCATGGCCCGGTGCGATCCATTCCAGGTCTTCGTCGAGCAGCGCGCGCAGCGAGGCGATGTAGGCGGCCATGTCGCCGTCGGGTGGGTTGATGACCACGGTGGACTGCTGCATCACGTGGTCGCCGGCGAACAGGGTCTTCTCTTCCTCCAGCACGTAGCACAGGTGGTTGGAGGCATGGCCCGGCGTGTGCACCGCGCGCAAGGTCACGCCTTCGTCGAGCGTGATGCGCTCGCCGCCTTGCAGCGGCTGGTCGGGCGCGAAATCGAGGTCTTGCCACTCGGGATGGCGCGGCCGCTGGCCGAAGGTGCGCGCGCCGGTGCGCGCCATCAGCAGCGCCACCGCGGGGGAGTGGTCCTTGTGGGTGTGGGTGGCAAAGATCCAGCGGATCGGGCCGGGCGCGGCAGCGACGACCGCGTCCACGTGCTGCGGGTCGTGCGGCCCCGGGTCGACGGCGGCCCATTCGTTGCGGGGGCCGCCACCCACGAGGTAGGTGTTGGTGCCCGGGCCGGTCATCACGCTGCCGTTGTGGGCGGTGACGCGGATCACGCGCGGCGACAGGCGCACCGCCACGCCTGGCTGGATCTCGTAGCAGCCCGTGCCGTGGCCCGCCGCATCGATGCGGCCCAGCTCGGCGAAGGCCGGTTCGTCTGGGGTGACAGGCCGCATGCCTTGCGAGCCGGTGCCGATGCGCGGCATGGTGAGCGGCACCTCGCGCGGCGACCGCGCCCAATCCATCAACGCCTGCACGCCGTCGAAGCGTGCCAGCGCTTCCAGTGTCTTGAGAGTGGGCGTCATCAGCTTCAGCTTGCCGGCCTGCGCCAACGCATCGGCCGGGCGCAGCCAGCGGTGCTCCAGCAGCTCGGTGTCGTCGTGCAGCGCGGTGTGGCCGGGCGGCGCCTCGGCCACGAAGAAGCGGGTGTCGAAACGCTTGGGCCGGCCCAGCGGCGTGACCCAGTGGCTCAGGTAGGCCAGCCGGTCGAGGGCCAAGGCAAGGCCGGCGGTGCGGCAAAACGCCGCGAGGCCTTGCTCGTTGCGGTGCAGCACGCCGCGCCACTCGGCCAGTCGCTCCGCTTGCGCCACCGACACCGGCTCGCCCGCAGCATCGCAGGCGAACAGCAGCCCGGATTCCTCGAAGCACTCGCGCACCGCGGCCACATAGAAGGCCAGGCCGCCACGCTGCAGCCCGAGCCGCCGGCTCGCCTGGGCGTCGTCCAGGCCGAAGCTGAAGGCCTCGGCCTCCCGGTCGCCCGCGTCCACCATGCCGCCGGGGAACACCCAGGCGCCGCTGTTGTGGTCGCCGCTTTCGGCGCGGCGCAGCAGCAGCACCTCCACGCCCGCGGGCGCGTCGCGCACCACCACCAAGGTGGCCGAAGCCCGCGGCGCACGCTCGGCGGGCGCCGTGGAAACAGAGGAATGTGAGGCTGGAAGGCTCATGAACAGCACAACATCAAGTGCACGGACTGCCAAAGTATGGTCCACCCCCGAGCGCCTGGTGGC
>JBFLWE010000116.1:0-12609 GCA_040758375.1 Pseudomonadota bacterium | reverse complement strand
CGCGGGCGCCGCCGGCGAGCCGGCCGGCTCCACGCGGGCCGGCGCGCCGCCCACCATCTCCGGCGGCAGGTCTTTCGGCTCCACCACCTGCGCCGGTGCCATCACAGTGAGCCAATGGCATACGTTCTCGAGCTGCCGCACGTTGCCCGGGAAGTCGAAGCCCATCAGCCGCTCGAGCGCCGCGTCGGTGATGCGCTTGGCTTCCACGCCGAGCTCCTTCGCGCTCTTCTGCAGGAAGAAGCGCGCCAGCGCGGGGATGTCCTCGCGCCGTTCGCGCAGCGCCGGCAGGCGCAGGCGGATCACGTTGAGGCGGTGGAACAAGTCCTCGCGGAACACCCCCTGGCGCACGCGCTCCTCCAGGTTCTGGTGCGTGGCCGCGATCACGCGCACGTTGCTCTTGAGCGGATGGTGCCCGCCGACCCGATAGAACTGCCCGTCGGACAGCACGCGCAGCAGGCGCGTCTGCAGGTCGAAGGGCATGTCGCCGATCTCGTCGAGGAACAGCGTGCCGCCGTCGGCCTGCTCGAAACGCCCGCGGCGCATGGTCTGGGCGCCGGTGAAGGCCCCGCGCTCATGGCCGAACAGCTCGCTTTCCAGCAAGTCCTTGGGAATGGCCGCGGTGTTGATCGCCACGAAGGGCCCGGCGCCGCGCGGGCTGTGCTTGTGCAGCGCGCGCGCCACGAGCTCCTTGCCGCTGCCGCTTTCGCCCGTGATGAGCACGGTCACGTTGCTCTGCGAGAGCCGGCCGATGGCGCGGAACACGTCCTGCATGGCCGGCGCCTGGCCCAGCATCTCGGGCACCTCGGAGGAGCCGCCGTCGCGCACCTGCTCGCGCAGGCTCTCGTCGACCGCTCGGCGGATGAGCTCCACCGCCTTGGTCACGTCAAAGGGCTTGGGCAGGTATTCGAACGCCCCGCCCTGGAAAGCGGCCACGGCGCTGTCCAGGTCGGAATAGGCGGTCATGATGATCACCGGCAACCCCGGCAACCGCGCCTTCACCTTGGCCAGCAGGTCGGTGCCCGAACCGCCGGGCATGCGGATGTCGCTCACCAGCACCTGGGGCTCGTCGTCGTCGAGCGCCTGCATCACCTCGCGCGGGCTTGCGAAGCTGCGCACCGCAAACTGCTCGCGCGCGAGTGCCTTTTCGAGCACGAAGCGGATGGATTGGTCGTCGTCAACGATCCAGATGGGTTTCATGCAGGCTTCTTGTCCTCATCGCATGCCCATCGTACTGATGGCGCTAGGGCAGCGGAATCACGATCTTGAACACCGTCCGGCCCGGTTCGCTCTCGCATTCGATCGTGCCCTGATGCTGCTGCACGAAGGTCTGCGCCAGCGTGAGCCCCAGACCCGACCCGCCCTCGCGTCCCGACACCAGCGGGTAGAAGATGCGATCGCGGATCGATTCCGGGATGCCGGGACCGTTGTCCTGAATATGCAAGTCCAATGCCAGTCGCCAGCGCTGCTTGCCCAGGGTGACCTGGCGCGCGATGCGCGTGCGCAGCACGAGCTGCGCGTCGCCGGCGGCGATGCGCTCGGCCAGCGCTTGCGCCGCGTTGTGCGCGATGTTGAGCACCGCCTGGATCAGCTGCTCGCGGTCGCCACGGAACTCGGGGATCGAGATGTCGTAGTCGCGTACCACCGACAGGCCACGCGGGAACTCTGCGAGGATCAACGCCCTCACCCGCTCGCACACCTCGTGGATGTTGACATCGCTCACCACATGCGGCCGGCGGTGCGGCGCCAGCAGGCGGTCCACCAGCGCCTGCAGGCGATCGGCCTCCTGCACGATGACCTGGGTGTACTCGGTGAGCTCGCGCGAGCCACCCAGCTCCATGCCCAGCAGCTGCGCCGCGCCGCGGATGCCGCCCAGCGGGTTCTTGATCTCGTGCGCCAGGTTGCGGATGAGCTCCTTGGTGGCCTGCACCTGGCCCAGCGTGCGCTCCTCGCGGTCCTGCCGGGTCTGCTGCTCGATCTCGATCATCTCCACCACCACGCGCGCCGGCGAATCGGTCTGGTTGACGATCACATGCACCGGCAGCAGCTCGCCGTGTGCCGCGGCGGGGCGGCGCAGCTGGGCGTCGAAGCGGCCCGTGGCGTAGTCGTTGCGGGCCACCGCCGCCAGCGTCTCCTCGAGCTGATCGGGCTCGGCGAACCATTCGCTCAAGCGACCGCGCAGGATGGTGCGGCGCGGCAGCCCCAGCACCGCCTCGAACGCCGCGTTCGCACACAGGCATTCACCGTTCGGGCGCACGATGGCCACCATGGTGGCCAGCAGGTCGAAGGCCTCGGTGCCGGCGCTGCGTTCGCCGTTTTCAGCCTCGCGGCTCACGGCGGCAGTTTGGCAAGCTCGCGCTTGATCGCCGCGATGTCGGCCTCCTTGCGCGCGATGGCGGCCTTCATCGAGGCCACGCGGTCGAGGTACTTCTGGTAGTTGCGCTCGTCGCCACGGCGCTCGGGCTCGCCGTTGTTGTAATCCTTGAGCAGCAGGGCCAGCCGCTCCTCCTCGGTCTTCAGCTCCGCCTCGAGGATGCGGCGCGCCTCGCTGTCGCGCTTGGTCTGCTCGCTGGGGTCGACGCGCGCAGTCTCGTTGTTGCCGCCCTTTGGCGCACCGGTGGCGGCCGCGGGCTTGGGCTTGGGCATTTGCATCACGGTGACCGGGGCGCCCTCGACCGTGCGGCAGTTCTTCTCCTTGGCTTCCTGCGGCGTGAGGGCGTCGGTGTAGAGCACGGGCGGCCCGGGGCAGCGGTAGACCGTGGCGGCCCAGGCGGCCGGCGCGGCCAGCAGCGCCACCAAGGCCACGCCCGACAGGGATTTCATGCAGAGGCTCTCCATGCCAGATGCAACGCTCGGCCGGAAGGCCCGGCCGACGGGGGATGCGCCGCATTGTGCACCGCCCGCGCAAAGTGAAAAGGGACGGCGCTTGCCGTCCCTTTGCGTACCGACCGGAGCAGCCGATCAGAGCGAGTAGTACATGTCGAACTCGAGCGGGTGCGTGGTCATGCGGAAGCGGGTCACTTCCTGCATCTTCAGCTCGATGTAGGCATCGATGTAAGCGTCGGTGAACACACCGCCCTTCGTGAGGAACGCACGGTCCTTGTCGAGGTACTCCAGCGCCTGGTCCAGGCTGTGGCACACGGTCGGGATCTTCGCGTCCTCTTCCGGCGGCAGGTGGTACAGGTCCTTGGTGGCGGCCTCGCCCGGATGGATCTTGTTTTCCACGCCGTCCAGGCCGGCCATCAGCAGGGCCGCGAAACCCAGGTAGGGGTTCATCAGGGGATCCGGGAAGCGCGCTTCGATGCGGCGGCCCTTCGGGTTGGCCACGTACGGGATGCGGATCGATGCCGAGCGGTTGCGCGCGGAGTAAGCCAGCTTGACCGGGGCTTCGAAGCCGGGCACCAGGCGCTTGTAGCTGTTGGTGCCGGGGTTGGTGATCGCGTTGAGCGCGCGCGCGTGCTTGATGATGCCGCCGATGTAGTGCAGCGCGAAATCCGACAGGCCCGCATAGCCGTCACCGGCGAACAGGTTCTTGCCGTCCTTCCAGATCGACTGGTGCACGTGCATGCCGGAGCCGTTGTCGCCGACGATCGGCTTGGGCATGAAGGTGGCGGTCTTGCCGTAGGCGTGGGCCACGTTGTGGATCACGTACTTCTGCAGCTGCAGCCAGTCGGCGCGCTCGACCAGCGTGCTGAACTTGGTACCGATCTCGTTCTGGCCCGGGGCCGCGACCTCGTGGTGATGCACCTCGACCGGAATGCCCAGCGACTCGAGGATCAGGCACATCTCGGAGCGCATGTCCTGGAAGCTGTCGACCGGCGGCACCGGGAAGTAGCCGCCCTTGACCGCCGGGCGGTGGCCCATGTTGCCGCCTTCGAAGTCCTTGCCGGTGCTCCAGGGAGCTTCTTCGGAAGACACCTTCACGAAGCAGCCGGACATGTCGACGTTCCACTGCACCTGGTCGAAGATGAAGAACTCGGGCTCGGGGCCGAAGAAGGCCTGGTCGCCGATGCCGGAGGCCTTGAGGTAGGCCTCCGCGCGCTTGGCCAGCGAACGCGGGTCGCGCTCGTAGGGCTTGCCGTCGCCCGGCTCCAGCACGTCGCAGGTGAGGAGCAGCGTGGGCTCTTCGAAGAAGGGGTCGATGTTGGCCGTGTTCGGGTCCGGCATCAGCAGCATGTCGGAGGCTTCGATGCCCTTCCAGCCGGCGATCGAGGAACCGTCGAACGCGTGACCCGACGAGAACTTGTCTTCATCGAAGTGCGAGATGGGCACGGTCACGTGCTGCTCTTTGCCGCGGGTGTCGGTGAAGCGGAAGTCGACGAACTTGACTTCGTTCTCCTTCACCAGATTCATCACGTCGGCGACGGTCTTGGCCATCAAAACTCTCCTAGCGGGGACGCTTGTGTGGTTTGGGGAAACTGAAACGGTGGGCTTGGCTCTCGCAGGAGCATCGAGGGCCCCCAAAAAAGCGCACCGGAATTTAGCAGAAAGCGTACCAATCTCAGGGTCTTGCAGTCCCCTGCCGCGCCAGAGGTGCGAAGCCCTTGCGGCCGGTCATATGCACCATTTTGGCGCCACAAGAAGCACCAAATCTGGGCGACTCAACGCACCACTTCGGGGCCCAACTGGACGTTCCGGGCGTGCAGACCTTCCAGCAAGGTCACAAAGGCGGCAGGCACCAGCGTTGGCGACCCCTTGACGCCCAGTTCGATATGACGCCCCCACTGAGGGTGATCCACGCTGGGCAGGCTGTACACCTTCACGCCCGGATGTTGCGCCTCCACGGTTTCCATCAGCGGCGTCAGCGCCGCCTCCATCGCGCCGAACACGATCACGCCGTGCTCCGCCAGCCGGTCAGCGCCGTGCAAGTGGGCGAAGTGCTGGTCCAGCACCCACTCGATCATCGGGTGCGCCATCACTGGGAACCCCGGCACGAAGAACACGTTGCGCACCGAGAAGCCGGCGATCTTGTTGTAGGGGTTGGGAATGAGCTCGGCGCCCTCGGGGAACACGCCCATGTTCAGACGGTGCACGTTGTCCTCGCGGTCCGGCTCGTAGGGCCAGCCCTGCTCGCGCGCGAGGTCCTGCATGCGTTCGAGGATCAACGCCTTGGCTCCCTCATGCAGCTTCAGCGGCCGGTCCAGCGCGGCGGCGGCGCATTGCCGGGTGTGATCGTCCGGGGTCGCGCCGATGCCGCCGCAGGAGAACACGATGTCGTCTCCTGCAAACGCCTCCCGCAGCGCGGCCGTGATGCGCTCGCGGTCGTCGCCCACATAGCGCGCCCAGGCCAGCGCCAGCCCGCGCGCCGACAGCAGCTCGATCACCTTGGGCAGGTGCTTGTCCTGGCGCTTGCCGGAGAGGATTTCGTCGCCGACGATGAGGAGTCCGAAGTTCATGCCGGGGGCAGCAGCGGGGGTTCGACCAGCTGCGCCGGCGCGGCCGCCGGGTGCAGCGGCATCTCGGTCTGCCGCATGCGCTGCAGCGCGGCCAGCGCGAAGTGCGCGAACCACAGCGAAGCGAAGGCGAACACCAGCGTGTAGAGCCAGATCGAGGCGAGGATCAGCACCGGCGCCAGCACCACCGCGAACACGCCCACCGCCCACAGCAGCGAAGGCGCCGCGCCCAGGTAGCCCGTGAGCACGCCGATCGCCAGCAGCGGCCAGCGCAGCTCGTGCAGGATGCGCCGGCGCTCCTCGCGGCTGGCATGCTCAGCCAGCACGTCGAAGGTCATCACGCGGTAGTTGAGCCAACCCCAGATGAGCGGCGGCACGACCAGCACCAGCGGCGGCACGAACCACAGCGGAATGCTCACGAACAGCGCCAACAAGGCGGCCGCGGTGCAGCCGAGCGACCACGCGAGGCTGCCCCACCAGCCCGCCCCCTCGCGCCGCTGCAGGCCGGGAAAGCGGCGCGCGGCGACCAGCCGCGTGAGGGCCGGCGTCATCAGCAACGCCACCAACAGCAACGAGAACACCACGATCACCGGCACCGCCAGCGCCACCACGATCAGCGGCGGCAGCACGCTGCGAAAGCCGGCGGCGCCCACCGCCTCGAGCCACTGCGTGAAGGTCTGCATCAACGACCAGCCGCGCAGCGTGGCGTCCACCGCGTCGATCGCCGACACCCAGTAGAAGTAGGCCAGCAGCCACGTGAGACCGCTGGCCACGGCCAGCGGCATCAGCGACAGCAGGATCACGCGCGGATGCAGGCAGTAGGCCGCTGCGCGCCAGAAGGCATCGAGCATCTCTCTCATGGCGCCGGAGGATAGCGCCCGCGCCACGGGAATGCTGCCAACGCCTTACTCGTCGTCGCCGCCGAGCACGCCGCCCAGCAGGCCGCCGGCGCCGAAGCCGCCCAGCACCGAGCCTTCTTCACGGCTGCCGCCCATTTGCGGCGCGGCGGCAAACACGCGCGAGGCCAGGCGCGAGAACGGCAGGCTTTGCAGCCACACCGTGCCGGGGCCGCTGACCTTGGCGAAGAACAGGCCCTCGCCGCCGAACAGCGCGGTCTTGATCTTGCCCACGTACTGGATCTCGAAATTCACGCTCGGCGTGTAGGCCACCACGCAGCCGGTGTCGATGAGCAGGGTCTGGCCGGCCTGCAGCTCGCGCCGCACCACGGTGCCGCCGGCATGCACGAAGGCCAGGCCATCGCCTTCGAGCTTCTGCATGATGAAGCCCTCGCCGCCGAAGAAGCCCACCGACAGCTTCTGCTGGAAATGGATGCCCAGCGACACGCCGCGCGCCGCGCAGAGGAACGAGTCCTTCTGGCAGATGAGCATGCCGCCCAGGGTCTTGAGGTCCATCGGCAGGATCTTGCCGGGGTAGGGCGCCGCGAAGGCCACGCGCTGCTTCTGCCGCGCCTGGTTGGTGTAGACGGTCGTGAAAAGCGATTCGCCGGTGATCAGCCGCTTGCCGGCGCCCAGCAGCTTGCCGAAGAAGCCGCCCGACTGACTTTGCGAGCCGTCGCCGAACACCGTGTCCATGTTGATGCCGGCGTCCATGAACATCAGGCTGCCGGCCTCGCCGACGGCGGCCTCGCCCGGGTCGAGCTCCACCTCGACGAACTGCATTTCAGCACCTTTGATCTCGTAGTCGACGACGTCCATTGCCATTGCGAAAGCTCCCGCGGTAGATGTGAACGGCCGCGATGGTAGCGAAAGCGATCGAGTGACGAAACGTTTCGAGGATCGGCCAAACGCATCCTGCTGTTGCAATCAACCCGCTTCCTGGGGGGCGCAGACGCAGCGGCTTCGCCGGGACAATCCACCGGCTTTTTTTGTCTTCGCCAGCGATGAGTCTGCACCTGCCCACCCTGCTGCTGCTGAGCAGCGCGCTCATGGCGCTCGGCGCATTGGGAATGAGCCTCTTCGGCCTGACGCAGCGCGTGTACCGCGGCTACTGGTGGTGGGTCGGCGCACAGTGGGGCGCCGTGCTGGGCGTGGCGCTGCAAAGCGGCGGCTTGCCCGCCTCGCCGATGCTGCAGGCCTCGATCGGCGCGCTGCTGCTGCAGTGGCCGGTGCTGGTGCTTGCGGGGCTGCGGCGCTTCCATGCGCGACGGCCACTGCCAGGGTCGGCGTGGCTCGATACGGCGTTGCTGGCATGTGCGTTTGCCGCTTGGTCGCTGGTGGCGGCACAGGACGCACCCGCGGTCTGGCGCATCACGGTCTTCTCGCTCGGTTCGGCGATGCTGCACGGCTGGGCCGCGAGCCGGTTGCTCCAAACGCGCGAGCACCGCAGGAGCAAGGCCCTGTGCACCTTCGGCGCGTTTCTCGGCCTCGCGGCCGGCGCCCTGCTGGCCCACGCCGCCGCCGCGAGCCTGTCCCCTGGCGGCCGGTCGCTGCCGATGCTGCAGGCCAGCGGCGTGTTGGCGACGCTGGTCGTGTCCTTGCTCACCGTCTATCTCACGCTGCTGCTCACCTACGAGCGCACCGAGCGCGACCTGCGCGACTCGCGCCGCCGGTTGCGCTTTCTGGCCAACATCGACATGCTCACCCGCGTGCCCAACCGCCGCTACTTCGAGGAACTGGCACGCCGCGCGATCGAGCGCGATCCGCCGGGCAGCGCCGTGCTGGTGATGTTCGACATCGACCACTTCAAGCACATCAACGACGTGCTCGGCCACGCCGCCGGCGACCGCGCGCTCAAGCTGGTGTCGCGCTGCACACAGGAAACGCTGCGAGCGCAGGACGTGGCCGGCCGCCACGGCGGCGACGAGTTCGTGCTGCTGCTGCCGGGCACCGACCTGCACGCCGCCATGTCCGTGGCCGGGCGCATCGTGTCCAAGGTACAGGCGGAGGCCGAACCGCTGGGGCTGCCAGCGCTGTCGCTCAGCTTCGGGGTGGTGCAGACCCAGCCCGGCGAGCCGCTCAAGGCCGCGCTGCACCGCGCCGACCTGGCGCTGTACGAGGCCAAGCGCCAAGGCCGCAGCCGCGCCGTCACCGCCTGGGGCGACGACGACGAGCCGGTGTTCGGCGAAAGCCGCCGGCTGGGGCTCACGCCGACGTGAGCCCCGACCGGTGGCTCTTGGCCTGCGTCCCGACGGGCAGACCCCTCCGGGACGCAGCTCCGGCATGGCTGACAATCGCCAGTCGATTCGCCTTCCATTGCGTCCCATGAGTGCCGAGGCCGCCGCCCCCGAACCGCTTGCAACACCCGCCCCGCCCCGCCCCGGCGACACCTACGTGCAGTCCTTCGCGCGCGGGCTGGCGGTGATCCGCTCGTTCAGCGCCGACGCGCCCAGCCAGTCGCTGTCGGAAGTGGCCGCGCGCACCGGGCTCACGCGGGCAGGTGCGCGCCGCATCCTGCTCACGCTGGAAGGCTTGGGCTATGTGGAGAGCCAGGGCCGGCAGTTCCGGCTCACGCCCAAGATCCTGGATCTCGGCTTCGCCTACCTCTCCTCGCTGCCGCTGTGGAACCTGGCCGAGCCGGTGATGGAGGCGCTGGTGGCGGAGGTCAAGGAGTCGTGCTCCGCCGCGGTGCTGGACGGCACGGAGCTGGTGTACGTGCTGCGCGTGCCGACCCACAAGATCATGAGCATCAACCTGGGCATCGGCAGCCGGTTGCCCGCCTACTGCACCTCGATGGGCCGGGTGCTGCTGGCCGGCCTGCCCGCCGAAGAACTGCGCCGGCGCCTGCTGGCGAGCGAGTTGCGCGCCCGCACGCCGCGCACCGTGACCGACCCGCAGGCGCTGGAGACCCTGATTGCACAAGTGCGTGACCAGGGCTGGTGTCTTGTCAACCAGGAGCTCGAGGAGGGCCTGGTGTCGCTGGCCGCACCCATCCGCGACCGCGGTGGCCGCACCATTGCGGCGCTCAACATCAGCGGCCAGTTCAACCGCACGCCGCCGGCCTACATGCAGGAACACTTCCTGCCCAAGCTGCGCGACGCGGCCCAGCTCATTTCGCAGCTGCTGTCCATGAAGTCGGCGCGCATCTGAAAGACCTGCGCGAGGGAACACCGGCTTCGTTCGGAGGTCGGAACCAGATGATCGACAAGGATTGGACCTTCGTGCTCGGGGCACAGGACCCGGAGATGCGCGAGATCGAGAAGACGCTGGGCAACGCCGGCATCGCCTGCGTGCATGCGGCGCTGCAGCGCCAGCGCTGCAGCGCCCAGACGGCCTACAGCGCCGACGGCGTGGTGCGCGTGGGCCGCGATGGCGTGGCGCGCGCCGCGCTGCTGCCGCCCAAGGCCCCCGCGGTGTTCGTCGAGTGCACCGTGGACGACCGCGCCCCCGTGCTGCGCGTGGACCACCATCACCCCGGCGACCCGGGATACGAGATGCCAGCCGAACGCTACCTGGAAGGCTCATCGCTCGGCCAGGTGCTCGCCCTGCTGGAGCGAGAGCCGACGGAGACGCAGCGCCTGCTCGCGGCCGGCGACCACTGCCTCACGGCCGCCTACCAGGGCGAGTGCCCCGGCGTGGACCCGGGCGAGTTGCTGTTCCTGCGCGCAGCCTGGCAGGCCAAGATGAGCGGGCGGACGCTCACCGACGTGGTCGAAGGCATCCTGGACGCCGCCAAGCGCGTGAAGCGCCACTTCGACAGCGAGTTCACGGAAAGCCGCTTCTTCGACCCCACACAGATCCCGCGCGACCTCGCCGAGGGCGCGGCCTATGCCGGCATGCCGGTGCGGTACCGGGCGCTGATGCCCGACGGCGTGCTCAAGGAGATGATCAAAGGCGCGGAGCCTGGGCACATCGAGCGCTTCATGGCCGAACACGAGGACGCTGGGCGCCCCACCTACGGCAACCCGTACCGGGGCTACGCAGGCGCGTACTGGCGCGGCGCGCCCGCGGCCTGAGCTCTGGGGAAGGGAAAGTGGTGGAGCCGGCGGGAATTGAACCCGCGTCCGCAAGCCATCACCGGCCAGTTCTACATGCTTAGCTGTCTGGTTTGGTTCTCACGGTGCGGTCGCGCAGCAGCACGCTACCAACACCGCCAGTCACGAGATCTCGTTCTGGGTCGTGTGACCCGACTCAGAACCAGCCAATGTGAATGACCTCTCAGCCCTTGCGGGCCCGGCCCATTGGCCAACCGTTGAGAGGCTCACCGGTGTTAAGCGGCGAGAGCGAAACGTTCGTCGTTCGCAGTTACTTTGTTCCAGTGGATTAACGAGCTTACTGGTGCTCGGCATGCCCTGTTCCGGATCCGCACCCACGTCGAAACCAGGTCGGCCCCAGGGAGTCAGGTAGTTTAGGCCAAGCCCAGCCATTTCAAGAGGGCCGTCGGCGATTCCAATATCACGTCGGCGCCCCATTCGTGCAGCGCACTGCCCTGTCCCAGGTAGCCCCAGCCGGCGGCCAGCGTCACCATGCCGGCGGCCCGGCCGGCCTGCATGTCGCGCAGGTCGTCTCCGACGTAGGCACACGCGCCAGGTTCCACGCCCAGCCGGCGCGCAGCTTCCAGCAAAGGCTCCGGGTGTGGCTTGGAATGTGGCGTGGTGTCGCCGCAGATGACCACGGCCGCCCGCCGGTCCAGGCCCAGCCCGCGCAGCACCGGCTCGGTGAAGCGGCTGGCCTTGTTGGTCACCACGCCCCAAGGCAGCCGCTGCGCTTCCAGCGCCTGCAGCAGCGGCGCCATGTCGCCGAACAGCGCGGTGCGCTCC
Source organism: Pseudomonadota bacterium (assembly GCA_040758375.1). Taxonomy (GTDB): domain Bacteria; phylum Pseudomonadota; class Gammaproteobacteria; order Burkholderiales; family Burkholderiaceae_C; genus CAMLIZ01. The sequence goes on along the minus strand of JBFLWE010000116.1, from coordinate 1,503 downwards.
AGCAGCACCTCGGCGTAACGGGCCAGGAACCGGTCGCGCAGCGCCTCGAACCCGGGCTCTCCCGGACCGATGCCGAAGGCGGCCCCCACCATGCCGCGCGCACCGGCCCCCACCATCGGACGCAAGGCCTCGTAGGGCAGTTCGTCGAGACCGTGCTGCCCGCGCAACCAGTTGGCAGCTGCCGCCAAGTCGGGGGCGCTGTCGATCAGCGTCCCGTCCAGGTCGAACAGCAAAGCCCTCAGATCGCGTCCCACGGCAGCAGCTCCCCAAGAGGCGGGAACGAGCAATACCTCGTTCACAAGGGCTTCCGGCAGGCGACGAGGTAGTTCACGCTGGTGTCGGCCGACAACCAGTAGCGCTCGGTCAGCGGGTTGTACTCCATGCCCTGGGTGTGCTGCAGTTCCAGGCCGGCGTCACGGCACCACTGGGCGAGCTCGCTCGGACGGATGAAGCGCGCATACTCGTGCGTGCCCTTGGGCAGCAGCTTCAGCACGTGCTCGGCGCCCACGATGGCAAACAGGAACGCCTTCGGGTTGCGGTTGATGGTCGAGAAGAACACCCAGCCGCCCGGCCTGGTCAGCCGGGCACATGCGTGGACCACCGAAGCGGGATCGGGCACGTGCTCCAGCATCTCCATGCAGGTCACGGCATCGAAACCCTCCGGCGTTTCGGCAGCCAGCGCTTCCACGGCCACCTCGCGATAAGACAGCTGCTGCACGCCGGCTTCCATGGCATGGAGCTGGGCGACTTTGAGCGGCTTGCTCGCCAGGTCGATGCCCAGCACCTGGGCGCCGCGCCGGGCCATGGCCTCGGCCAGGATGCCGCCGCCGCAGCCCACGTCGACCACGCGCTTGCCGGCCAGCCGGGCCCGCCCGTCGATCCAGTCCAGCCGCAATGGGTTGATCTGGTGCAAGGGCTTGAACTCGCTGTGGGGGTCCCACCAGCGATGGGCGAGCTCGCTGAACTTGGCGAGCTCCTGCGGGTCGGCGTTGAGCGTCTCGGACATCCGGCAATGGTAGCCGCACCAAGTAAAAAGCCCCGCCGAAGCGGGGCTTGGAAAAGCAACCAACCGTGGGTGGCTTACTTGCGGGTACGGGTCCCGACCACTTCGATCTCGACGCGACGGTTCTTCGCGCGGCCTTCGGCGGTCTTGTTGTCGGCGACCGGGCTCTTCTCGCCCTTGCCTTCGGTGTAGATGCGGTTCTTCTCGATGCCCTTGCCAGCCAGGTAGTTCTTCACCGCGTCGGCGCGCTTCACGGAAAGCTTCTGGTTGTAGGCATCGTTGCCCACCGCGTCGGCGTGGCCGACCGCGATGATGACTTCGAGGTTGATGCCCTGGGTCTTGCTGACCAGGTCATCCAGCTTGGCGCGACCTTCGGGCTTGAGCACGGCCTTGTCGAAGTCGAAGAAGGTGTCAGCCGCGAAGGTGACCTTCTCGCTCACCGGAGCGGGCGGCGGAGGCGGCGGGGGCGGCGGGGCCACCGGTGCGGCCGCAGGCGGCGG
>JBFLWE010000115.1:0-13345 GCA_040758375.1 Pseudomonadota bacterium | reverse complement strand
GGTGGTGGGGATCGCGGCAGCGGCCGGAGCCCGGCAGGCCTGGCGCGCCGACGAGCCGCCGGCCGCGGCGCCCGTGGCCGCGGCGGTGCCCGCCCGGGCGTCGCCGCCGCCTGCTGCAGGCACCGGCCCGGCGCCGGCCGGCGTGATGCTCGAAGCCAGCGGCTTCGTGGTCGCGCGTCGCCAGGCCACGGTGTCCGCCTCGCAGACCGGGCGCCTGGCGCGCGTGTACGTGTCCGAAGGCGCGACGGTGCGGCGCGGTGACCTGATCGCCGAGCTGGACGCCGGCATCTCGCGCGCCGAGGTCGCCTATGCGCAGGCCGGCGTGCGCGCCGCCGAGAGCGCGGTCGAGGTCACGCGGCGCAAGCTCGAAGCCGCGCGCCGCATCGCCGCGCGCGACCAGGGCCTGGCGAAGAATGGCTTCATCAGCGCCGCCGGCCTCGACGAGTCCACCACCTCGGTGGAGACGCTGCAGGCGCAACTGCAGGCCGAGCTGAGCCAGGTGGCGGTGGCGCGCGAGCAGCAGCGCATCCAGATGGAGCAGATGCAGGGCATCCAGGTGCGCGCGCCGTTCGACGGCGTGGTCACCGGCCTGGCCGCCCACGTGGGCGAGATCGTCTCCCCGGTGTCCGGCGGCGGCGGGTTCACGCGCACCGGCATCTGCACCATCGTCGATCCCACGTCGGTGGAAGGCGAGGTCGACGTCAACGAACGCTTCCTGGAACGCTTGCGGCCCGGCCAGCCGGTGCAGGTGAGGCTGCCGGCCTACCCGTCGCTCAAGGTGCAGGGCACGGTGGCGGCGCTGCCGGCGGTGATCGACCGCAACACCGCCGCGGCACGCATCCGCATCCGCTTTCCCACGCCGGTGCCCGAGCTGCGGCCCGGCATGCGCGCCGACTTCGCGTTCGAGGGCTGACTACCAGAGCAGGCCCAGCAGCGCGGCGCGCACGGCGGCAGCGGTGCGATTGGTGGTGCCCAGCTTGCTGCACGCGTTGCGCATGTGGAAGTTCACGGTGCCTTCGGACAGATCCATGATCTGCGCGATGTCGGCCGAGGTCTTGCCTTCGCAGGACCAGCGCAGCACTTCGAGCTCGCGGTCCGACAGCGAAATCTCCGGCTCGTCGCGCAGCGATGGGCCCCAATGCTGGGTCATGCCTTCGTGGCACAGGTACGAAAGCCACTGCACGCGTTCGCGCTTGGCGGCGAACTCTTCGGCGCTGATCGCCGGCTCGGGCCGCGCGCAGGTGAGCAGGCTGACGATGCCGCCCGCATCGCGGCGCGGCTGCGCCCAGCCATGCACCAGCCCGAAGGACTTGGCCTCGGCGCGCATTTCGGGGCTGGGGGCGAAGAGCTCGTCGGACCACAGCACCGGCTCGTCGCTCACGATGGCGTGGCTGACCGTCGGGTCGCAGCGCAGGTAGCCGCGCTCTTCATAGCGCTTCTGCCACTCGAGCGGATAGTTGCTGCACCACAGCACGCGCGGCGCCACCAGCGGCACCGGGGCCTTCATGCCGAAGGAGCAGTAGCGGAACCCCAGGCGGGTGACTTCGGCCGCCACGGCTTCGAAGGTGCTTTCGGTGCCGGTGGCCGTGCCCACGAGTCGAAGCTGATGCGCCTGCCAACACTTCATGCTCCCCGCTCCTGCTGTACTGATGACCTTCGTGGAATGGTCGCGCCCGCGCGAGTGTGGGCCAGACTTTACAGCGACAGGCCGCGACCGCGCTCTGTAAGAAATTAGGGAGAAGCGGTAACCGAATGTGGGATGTTCAGGACGGCCCGCGCTGCTCGCGCAGGGCCTGCAGCACCACGGGTTGCCATGGCGTCAGCTCGATCAGGCGGATGACCGCGCGCGTGGTCGCCTCCTGCCCGCAATCGACCCCTTGCGCGTCGACCAGCATGACGTTGGTGCGGATCGAGTTGCGGTCGAGCGCCAGCTGCTCCGGGCCGGTGAGCACCCAGTCCCATCCGACCGAGGCGGCCGGCTCGCACTGGCTCACCCATTCGGTGAAACCCCGGATCGAATCGAGCGCGCAAGCCGAATCAAACTTGCGCACGCTGCTCTCGTCCTCGTCTTCCGTGTCGACGCCCGACTCCAGGTGGGTGAGCAGCGTGGTGCGGAGCTTTTGCGCCTGCAGGCGCACGTAGAAGTCGATCACGGTGGTGACTCGGCCCAGGTTCATCGCGGCCATTCTAGGAAGGGGGGGCTGCGAGGCACCTGACAGATTTGTTAGTTGTTCCCACGGCGGTGCAGGCATGAAATAACTGCATCCAGGGATAGCAAAAAGGCCTGACCATGAGGATTCAGCGGCTAGACGACGAAGGCATGTGTCCGGTCTTGCGTGCCTCGGTGGCGGGCTATCGACATCACGTGTTCGTCGAATCGCTCAGGTGGGACCTGCCTTGCATCGCAGGCTTCGAACAGGACGAGTTCGACCGCGCGGGCGCGACCCATCTGGTGGCCTGCGACGACCGGCACCGCGTGGTCGGCTATGCCCGCCTGCTGCCCACGACCGCGCCCTATCTCCTGGCCACGCACTTCCCGCACCTGCTCGGCGGACAGCCCGCGCCTTGCAGCCCCGCCGTGTGGGAGCTGTCACGCTTCACCTCTGCGCCCGGGCCGCACGCCGAAGGCGGGGAGCGCAGCCCGGGGGCGCAGACCCGCATCGGCAAGCAGCTGCTGCTCGAAGCGGTGAGCTACGTGCAAGGCCGCGGCTGCCACGACCTGGTCTTCTGCACCAACGTGGCGATCGAACGCCTGGCGCACCGCTGGGGCGTGGAGATCCGGCGCCTGGGCGCACCGCAGCGCAGCCCGGCGGGGCTGCTGGTGGCGGCGATGATCCGGTGCTCGGCGCGCACGATCGCTGCGCTGGCGTCCGATGCTTTCGAGCGCGCGCCACGCGCCGTGGCGGAGAAGGCCGTTGCAAGGGCTGAGCTGGCCGTGGCGGACTGAGAGGTTGAGAGGCATTCGGATGCACCCGCGTGAGGCTCCAGCGCCGGCTGCGCGCTTCACGCGCGGCGCCATTCGAGCGCTCCATCGTCCAGCGGGCCGGCGAGCATGGCGCGGTCCTTTTCGTAGTGATGCATCACGCGCCACGGCGGATGGCGCCCCTGCTTGGGCAGCGCGTCACGCCCCCGCCGCACATAGCCTGCCTGCAGCGAGTCGAGCACGCTTTCGTCCAGCCGCTCGCCGGCCGGCGCGCGCGGCGTGACGACGCTCACGCCGCGGCGGTCCATCTCCTGCAGCAGCCGGCACACATAAGCCGCCGCCAGGTCGACCTTGAGCGTCCACGAGGTGTTGGTGTAGCCGAACAGGTAGGCGAAGTTGGGCGTGTCCTGCAGCAGCACGCCCTTGTAGGTCATGCGCTCGCTGGCGGGCTGCGGCCGGCCGTCGACCCGGAGCTCCATGCCGCCGAGGATCTGCAGTCGCAGGCCGGTGGCCGTGACGATGATGTCGGCCGCGAGCTCCTGGCCTGATTGCAGCAGCACGCCCCGTTCGGTGAAGCGCTCGATCCGGTCGGTCACCACCGAGGCCTTGCCTTCGCGCAGGGCCTTGAACAGGTCACCGTCGGGCACCGCGCACAGCCGCTCGTCCCAGGGCATGTAGCGCGGCGTGAAGTGGCGCATGTCGAAGCCCTTGCCGAGCTGCCGCCGTACGCTGGCGAGAAAGAAGCGCCGCATCAGCCTGGGGAAGCGCCTGCTGGCGCGGTAGACCAGGCGCTGCAGCTTGATGTTGCGCTGGCGCAGCAGCGCATAGGTCCAGCGCGCCGGCAGCAGGCGCTGCAGCGAGGCGGCCAGCGCGTCCACCGCCGGCACCGGGAACACGTAGGTGGGCGAGCGCTGCAGCATCGTGACGTGCGCGGTGTCGCGCGCCATCGCGGGCACCAGGGTCACGGCGGTGGCACCGCTGCCGATCACCACCACGCGCTTGCCCCGGTAGTCCAGGTCGTCGGGCCAGTGCTGCGGATGCACGATGCGGCCCTTGAAGCTCGATGCGCCGGCGAACTCGGGCGCGTGGCCGCTGTCATGGTCGTAGTAGCCGGTGGCGGCCACCAGGAACCTGCAGGTGTGGCGGCGCGGCTCGCCGCTGCGCTCGTCCACCGTGGTGACGGTCCATCGCCGCTCGGCGCTGGACCACTCGCAGCGGGTCGTCTTCAGCCCGAACTGCACCAGCCGGTCCACGCCCCATTCGCGCGCGGTCTCCTGCAGGTAGCGCTGGATCGAGGGGCCGTCGGCCAGGATGGCGGTGCCGGTCCAGGGTCGGAAGCGGTAGCCGAAGCTCATCATGTCCGAGTCGGAGCGGATGCCCGGGTAGCGGAACAGGTCCCAGGTGCCGCCGATGGCCTGGCGGCGCTCGAGGATCGCCACGCGCAGGCCCGGGCGCTCGCGCGCCAGGTGGCAGGCCATGCCGATGCCGGAAATGCCGGCGCCGATGATCAGTACGTCGAAGTCGGTGGACACGCCGCGGTTTCCTTCGGAGGGACCCGCGAAGTATGGAACGCCCCCGTGCGCTACCGGAACGCCGCCAGCACCTTGGAGGCCACGTACAACAGGCCGGTGACCACCGCCATCACCACCACCACCCCCAGCACCAGCCCGCCGCTGCCCTTGCGCCGGTAGCGCCGCGCCGCGCGCCGGCGGCGCTCGAGCGAGGAGTCGGCGGTGGTGTGGAAGTAGCCGGAGTAGGTGGAAAACCCGGTGCTGGCGCCGAACTCGGTGGGCCGCTCGTCGGCGGGCTCGGACTCCCAGTCGTAGACGGTCTCGCCCTTGAAGCGGCGGATGTCGGACGTGCGGGGCGTGGCCATGGCCGCGATGGTTGAGGATGTAACGCGTTGCTTCAAGCCCCGGAACCGGGGGAGCCTCGCACGCTTGCCGCTATAAAGGCGAGCGCTCCGTCGCCTGCCCTCATGCGCCGCCAACTGCTGCTGCCACCGCCCGACCTGGCACCGTGGATCTCGGTGTCCATGGCCATCGAGCTCGACGGCGCCGCAGGCGCGACCCAGCTCAACCGCTTTCCCGCCCTGGTGGGCAGCATGCTCACCGTGGTGTTGTGCGGGCAGGTGGCCTTGTGGCCGCCGCCCGGCGGTGCGCCGCAGCGGTTGCCGGCGAGCTTTTTCACCGGCCCCATCAGCGCGCCGCTGGTGTCGGCCCACGACGGGCGGCTGCATTGCGTGGCTGTGGGCATCCGGCCGGTGGCCGCTTCGGTGCTGGTGGGCGAGGGCGCCGCGCTGGTGGCCGACCGGGTGGTGCCGGCGGCGCAAGTGTGGGGAGCCGCCTGGGCGCGCTGGGAAGAGGCGATCTTCACCGCACGGGACGACACGGCACGGCTGGGGCTGCTGATGCGTTTCGTGCGCAGCCGCATCGTGCGCGGTGCCGACCTGGTGCGCCGCGATCGCTTTGCCCGCCTGGAGCAGGCTGTGCTGGGGCAGGGCGTGCGCGGCGCTGCGCGCGAGCTGGGCTTGAGCGAGCGGCAGCTCGAGCGGGTGTTCACGGCCAACCTGGGCCTGCGGCCCAAGCAGTTCCAGCGCATTGCGCGCGTCGAGGCGGTGCTGCGCGAGGCGCTGCTCACCGGGCGCCACGACGCCCAGCTCGCGCTGCGCCACGGCTACTACGACCAGGCGCACCTGGCGCGCGACTTCCGCGCGCTGGCCGGCGCCTCGCTGACCGAACTGCTGGCGCAAACGCGGCTGCCGCGCAGCGAACACTGGCCGCTGCAGGTGGGCAGCGCGCCGCCGCAGCGGCTGGTCGTCTGAGGGCTTCTCAGCCCTTGCGCCGCATCAACGAGGCCAGGCCCGCGCCCAGCGTGCGCCAGCGGTCGGCCAGGCCGGGACGGGTGAGCGCTTCGCTCGGCCGATGCAGCGTGTGGCCGCGCCGGATCTTCTGGTGCAGCTGCATCACGCCGTACAACAAGGCCTCGGGCGTGGGCGGGCAGCCGGGCACGTACACGTCCACCGGGATGATGCGGTCCACGCCGCGCACCACCGAATAGGCGTAGTGGTAGTAGCCGCCGCCGTTGGCGCACGAGCCCATCGAGATCACCCAGCGCGGCTCGGCCATGTGGTCGTACACGTTGCGGATGGCCGGCGCCATCTTGTTGGTCACGGTGCCGGCCACGATCATCAGGTCGGCCTGGCGCGGGCTGGCGCGCGGCATCATGCTGAAGCGCTCGAAGTCGTAGCGTGCCATCGCGGCGTGGATCATCTCCACCGCGCAGCAGGCCAGGCCGAAAGTGAGGTACCACAGGCTGCCCGCGCGTGCGGCGTTCACCGCATCGTCCACGCTGGTGAGCAGGTAGCCCAGTTCGCCGGTGCGCTGCGCGGCGGCGTTCCATTCCAAGGGGTTGGCTCGATGCATGCGCCTACCGTATCGTCGGGGCCCGCCGGCGTATTGGACGAAACCGACATGGATTTCAGAACGCGGTATTGGCACGACCCCCAGGCGCGCGCGGCCTTCAAGGCCTTCATCCGCCAGATCCACGGACTGGACTTCACGGCCTGGGATGCCGCCGGCTACTGGGACGACGACTACATCCCGTTCTCGTACTTCGAAGGCGGCCGCGTGGTGGCCAGCCTGTGCCTCTACACGATGCCGGCGCTGGTGAACGGCGAGCGCTGCAAGGTGGCGCAGGTCAGCGGCGTCGGCACGCTGCCCGGGTACCGCCGCCAGGGGCTCAACCGGCAGCTGCACGCGCGGGCGCTGGCCTGGGCGCTGCAGGCGCACCGCTTCGCGTTCCTCTATGCCGACGAAAACGCGTTTGCCTTCTACCGCGCCTGCGGCTTCCGGCCGATCGACGACTTTGCGCTGGTGGTGGACCTGCCCGCCTCGGCCGGAGCCGATGTGCTGCAGAAGGTCGATGTCGGCCTGCCGGTCGAACGCGAGGCGATCTACCGCCTGGCCTGCGAACGCACACCCGCCTCGCACACCTTCTTCACCTTGAATCCGAAGCTGGTGATGTTCCATCTGCTGTACAGCGCGCCCGACGACGCATGGCGCGTGCCGGGACGCGACATCGTGCTGCTGGCCCGGCGCGAACCGCAGCGGACGGTGGTGTACGACATCCTGGCGCGCGAGCTACCGGCCTTCGACGAGCTGGCGTCGTGGATCGCGCCGCCGCAAGGCGGCGAATGCGAGTTCCGGTTTCACACCGATCGGCTGAACGTTCCCGGCGCGCGGCTGAAGCCGCTGCGAGGTCACGACATCCACGTGATGGGCTCGCTTGCTCTCGGCGCGCAGCCCGTGTTCCCCTTCACGGCGAAGGCTTGAAGGGAGCCCCCGGCCGCCGAGTACGGCGGCGACCCCCCGCGGGGGTCAGCCCGAGCTTGGGAGCGGCCCGGCGCCCGGGCCGAGCAAATCCAACAGCGCCCGCGCCACCACCCGCGTGGCGCGCTGCAGGTCGTCCAGCACGATGTGCTCGTCGGCGCGCTTGGCGTTCGACTCCAGCACCGTGCGCGGCCCGGCGCCGTAGATCACCGCGGGAATGCCGCGCTCGCAGTACAGGCGCACGTCGGTGTACAGCGGCGTGCCGCTGGTGGGAATGGGCTCGCCGAACACCGCCTCGCCATGGCGCTGCAGCGCCTGCACCAGCGGCGCGTTGCCCGGCAGCGGCTTCAGCGGGTGGGCCAGCAGCAGGCGCTTGACCTCGACCGTGATGCCGGGAAAGCCGGCCGCGGCCTCGGCGATCACGCGCCGCACCTCGGCCTCCACCTCGGCGGGCTGTTCCTCGGGGATCATGCGGCGGTCGAGCTTGAACACCACCTTGCCCGGCACGACGTTGGTGTTGGTGCCGCCTTCGATGCGGCCCACGTTGAGGTAAGGGTGCGTGATGCCGGGCACCTGCGAATGCACGCCGCGGTAGCGCGTGTTGCAGGCGTACAGCGCGTCGAGGATGTGCACCGCGCCCTGCAAGGCGTCCACGCCGGTGTGCGGGATCGCGGCATGCGCCATCTTGCCGTGCACCGTCACCTCCATCTGCAGGCAGCCGTTGTGCGCGGTGACCACCTGGTAGCTGAAGCCGGCGGCGATGAGCAGATCGGGCCGGGTGAGGCCTTGCCTGAGCAGCCAGCCGGGGCCCAGCTCGCCGCCGAACTCTTCGTCGTAGGTGAAGTGCAGCTCCACGCCGCCTTTGAGCGGCAGGCCCAGCGCTTCGAGTGCGCGCAACGCAAAGGTGTAGGTGGCGAAGTCGCTCTTGCTCACCGCGGCGGCGCGGCCGTAGAGCTTGCCCCCGGCCACCTCGCCACCATAGGGGTCGTGCGTCCAGCCCTCGCCTGGCGGCACCACGTCGCCGTGCGCGTTGAGCGCGATCACCGGGCCGCCCTCGGCATAGCGGCGGCGCACGATCAGGTTGGTGAGCGACTGCAGGCCCTGGGCTTTCACGGCCTCGGCCGGCACCGCATGGCGCTCGGCCTGCAGGCCAAAGCCGGCCAGCAACTCGGCCGTGCGCTCGGCATGCGGCGCGTTGTTCCCCGGCGGCGTGTCGGTGGGCACCTGCACCAGCGCCCGCAGGAAGCGCACTTCTTCGTCGAAGTGCGCGGCGATCCACTGGTCGAGTCTTTCGTGGTCGGTCATGGCAGCGCCAGGTGTTCCAGCAGGTGCTGGAAGGCTTCGACGCACAGTTGCGCGTCGTCGTTGGTGATGGTTTCCAGCGGGTTGTGGCTGATGCCCGAGTTGCCGCCGCGCAGGAAGAGCATGGCTTGCGGCATCACCTCGTGCAGCTTCATCGCGTCGTGGCCGGCGCCGCTGGGCATGCGGTGCACCGGCAGCCCCAACGACGCCACGGCCTGCTCCCAGCGCCGCTGCCACGCGGGGTGGGAGGGCGCGGCCGGCACGCGCAGCGTTTCCTCGATCGTGTGGCCCAGGCCGCGCCGCTCGCACACGCGCGACAGCTCGGCGCGCACGTCGGCCGCGAGCGCGTCGCGCGCGGCGTCGGTGGTGGCGCGCAGGTCCAGGCTGAACTGACAGCGCCCGGGCACGACGTTGATCGAGCCGCCCGGTACCTGCAGCAGCCCCACCGTGCCCACCACCTCGGGCACGCTGGCGGCGCGCTGCTCCACGTAGAGGATCAGCTCGGCCACCGCGACGGCGGCATCGCGGCGGCGGTCCATCGGCGTGGTGCCGGCATGGCTGGCCGTGCCGGTGACCTCGCACAGGCAGCGGATGCCGCCGTTGATGGACGTCACCACGCCCAGCGGCAGGTCGATCTCGTTGAGCACCGGACCCTGCTCGATGTGCACCTCCACGAAGCCGAGGTAGCGCCGCGGGTCGCGCCGGCATTGGCCGATGCGCGCCGGGTCCAGGCCGGCACGCTGCATCGCCTGGCGCATCGTGATGCCGTCGGCATCGGCCTGCTCCAGCCAGGCCGGGTCGAAGGTGCCGATGAGCGCGCCCGAGCCGAGGAAGGCGGCCTTGTAGCGCTGGCCTTCCTCTTCGGCAAAGCCCACCACCTCGATGCCATGGGGCAAGCGGCGCCCGGCCGCATGCAGCGCCTTCACGCAGGCCATGGGCACCAGGATGCCCAGGCGCCCGTCGTACTTGCCGCCGTTGCGCACGGTGTCGTAGTGGCTGCCGGTGAGCAGGCGCGGGGCGGCGGGATCGGTGCCGTGGTAGACGCCCACCACGTTGCCCACCGCGTCGAGGCCCACCTCGTCGAAGCCGCTGTCGCGCATCCACTGCTGCAGGTCGCGCGCGCAGGCGCGGTGCGCGTCGGTGAGGTAGGTCACCGTGAGCTGGCCCTGCTCGGCAAAGCCGGGGTCGCTGTGGCGCGCCAGGGCCTCCGCCCAGTCCCACACCTGGTTGCCCAGCACCGGCTCGACGCCGAACTTGTCATCGAGACGCAGCTCGGCGATGCGGTGGATGTTGCGCAGGCATTCGGCGAGCTCGAAGTCGGGATGGCCCTGCAGCCGGCGTTCGAAGATCGCGATGATCTCGGCGCGGCTCAAGCCGGTGCCGCGCGGCCCGCGCACCGCCAGGATGAAAGGCCAGCCGAAGCGCTCGTTGTATTGCGCGTTCAGCCGCTGCAGTGTGGCGAACTCCTCGGGGTTGCAGTGCGTCAGCCCGGCGGCGCGTTGCTCGTCGGTGGACTCCGCGGTCAGCGACTTCGCCACCATGGCCTTGCCCGCCAGCTCGGGGTGGGCGCGCACCAGCGCGAGCTGCTCCTCGCGCGGGGCCCCGCGCACCACCTGCGCCAGCGCATGCTTCAGCTGCGCCAGCGTGCCAAACGGCCGGCCGGCCCACGCCCGCTCGGCGATCCACGGCGAGTGCTCGTACACGCCGTGCAGCAGCGCGGCAAAGCGCGCCTGGTCGGCGGCGTTGAGGTCTTGCAGGGTCAACATGGCATCACTCCCACACGAAGGCGCTGGCCGCATCGAACGGGTGCACCTGCTTCCAGTGGCGCGCGATGTCGATGCGGCGGCACACCCAGACCTGCGCGCGCGCCTCCACATGGTCGAGGAAGCGCTGCAGCGCGCGCATGCGCCCGGGCCGGCCGAGCAGGCGGCAGTGCATGCCGACGCTCATCATCCTGGGGCATTCGGCGCCTTCTTCGTAGAGCAGGTCGAAGGCGTCGCGCAGGTAATGGAAGAAGTCGTCGCCGGTGGCGAAGCCCTGCGCGCTGGAAAAGCGCATGTCGTTGGCGTCGAGCGTGTAGGGCACCACCAGGTGCGGCGCCAGGCTGCCGTCGCTTCTTTTCACCTGCAGCCAGAACGGCAGGTCGTCGCCGTAGTGGTCGCTGTCGTACTCGAAGCCGCCGTGCTCGGCCACGAGGCGGCGCGTGTTGGGGCTGTCGCGGCCGGTGTACCAGCCCAGCGGCCGCTCGCCGGTCAGGCGCTCGATGGTGGCCATGGCGCGCGCCATGTGCTCGCGCTCGGTGGCTTCGTCCACGTTCTGGTAGTGGATCCAGCGCCAGCCGTGGCAGGCGATCTCGTGGCCCAGCGCCTTGAACGCGGCGGTGGCCTCGGGGTGGCGCTCGAGCGCCATCGCCACGCCGAACACCGTGAGCGGCAGCGCGCGGCGCTCGAACTCGCGCAGGATGCGCCACACGCCCGCGCGCGAGCCGTACTCGTAGATCGACTCCATGCTCAGGTGGCGCGCGGGGTAGGCCGCGGGGTTGAACAGCTCGGAGAGGAACTGCTCGCTGCCGGCATCGCCGTGCAGCACCGAGTTCTCGGCGCCTTCTTCGTAGTTCAGCACGAACTGCAGTGCCACGCGGGCCTTGCCCGGCCACTGGGCCTGCGGCGGGTTGCGGCCGTAGCCGATCAAGTCCCTGGGGTAGGCCGGCCCCGGGCGCGCGGACTTTTCGCCCATCACACTGGTCCTTCCATGAGCGCCGCGGCCAGGTCGCTGCCGCGAGGGTTGAGGCGCAGGTTGTGCTCCACGTTGCCCAGGTGGGCTTCCACCAGCTTGACCGCCGCGCGCGCGTCGCGCCGCTCCAGCGCGTCGACGATGGCCACGTGCTCCTGCTGCGAGGCCTGCGCCGAATGCGACGACTGGTACATCAGCGAGATCAGCGAGCTGCGCAGCAGCAGGTCGGCCAGCAGCTGCGCCAGCACCTCGTTGCCCAGCATGCGCGCCAGCAGCACATGAAAGTCGGCCAGCAGGCGCGTGCGGCCGGGCACGTCGACCCGGCGCACCGCCTCGCGCTCGGCCTTCAGGTGGCGCCGCAGCTCGCCGATCTGCTGCGGCGTGATGCGCGCGGCCAGCTGCCGGATCATCGCCGCTTCCATCATGCGGCGCACCTCGAACACCTGGCGCGCCTCTTCCACGCTGGGCTCGGCCACGAAGGCGCCGCGCGACGGCAGCAGCGTGACCAGGCGGTCGCGGCTGAGCTGGTTGAGCGCCTGGCGCACCAGCGTGCGCGAGACCTTGAAGATGTCGGCCAGCGGCTGCTCGGCCAGCTTGGTGCCGGGCATCAGCCGGCGCTCCACGATGGCCAGCGTGATCGCATCGACGATGCGCTGCGTGCTGCTCGGCTCGGCGCCGGCGACGGCGCGAAGGGGAGGCGGGTTGCGTGACATGGGGGCGCTGGAAGCGGTATGCGAAAGTGTATACACTTCGCCGCACCCCGCAAGCTCGATCCAGGCTTCCCATGGGAAAACTCACCACCCACGTGCTCGACACGATGAACGGCTGCCCTGCCGCCGGCATGGCCGTGGCGCTGTACCGCGTGAACAGCGGCGGCGCGGTGCAGGTCAAGGCACTGAGGCTCGACGCCGACGGCCGCGCCGAGGCGCCGCTGCTCGAAGGCGACGCGCTGGCGTCCGGGCGCTACCGGCTGGTGTTCGGCGTGGCGGCGTATTTCCGCGCCCGCGGCGCGGCGCTGCCCGAGCCGCCTTTCCTCGACGAGGTGCCGCTGGAGTTCGGCATCGCCGATGCGCAGGCGCACTACCACGTGCCCTTGCTCTGCTCGCCCTGGAGCTACGCCACCTACCGCGGCAGCTGATGGAAACGTACCTGCTCGACTGGGCCAACCTGCTGCTGCGCTGGGCCCACGTGGTCACCGCGATCGCCTGGATCGGCTCGTCGTTCTACTTCGTGTTCCTCGACAACAGCCTCACCCGGCCCACCGCGCCGGACCTCGTGGCCAAGGGCGTGGACGGCGAGCTGTGGGCGGTGCACGGCGGCGGCTTCTACCACCCGCAGAAGTATCTGGTGGCGCCGAAGCAGCTGCCCCAGCACCTGCACTGGTTCTACTGGGAGAGCTATTCCACCTGGCTCACGGGCTTTGCGCTGTTCACGGTGCTGTACCTGTTCAACGCGGGCAGCTTCCTGGTGGACAAGAGCGTGCACGACTGGTCGGCCGGCGCCGCGGTCGCCGCCTCGCTGGCCTTCATGGGGGTGTTCTGGCTCGCGTACGACCTCGTGTGCCGCGCGTTCGGCCGCGGGCCCAGAGGCGATGCGATCGTCGGTGCGTTGATCGTCGTGGTCGTGGCCTTCGCGAGCTGGCTGGCCTGCCAGCTTTTTGCGGGCCGTGCGGCGTTCCTGCTGGTCGGCGCGATGCTGGCCACCGCGATGAGCGCCAACGTGTTCTTCTGGATCATCCCGGGGCAGCGCAAGGTGGTGGCGCAGCTGCGCGCCGGCCAGCAGCCCGACCCGGTGCACGGCCAGCGCGGCAAGCAGCGCAGCGTGCACAACACCTACTTCACGCTGCCGGTGCTGGTGGCCATGCTGTCCAACCACTACGGCTTCCTCTACGGCGGACGCCACAACTGGCTAGTGCTGATGGCGCTGATGCTGGCCGGCGCGCTGGTGCGCCACTTCTTCGTGGCACGCCACAAGGCCCGGGTGCAGGGCCGCGCCGCGCCCTGGGGCGCGGCCGTGGCGGGCGTGGGGCTGCTCGTCGCGCTGGCGGCGGCGCTCG
>JBFLWE010000114.1:0-13528 GCA_040758375.1 Pseudomonadota bacterium | reverse complement strand
AAAGCATCGCCCGCGAGCGGGCTCCTACACAGACCCAACCATCCAGACGGGAATCATGATGAACCCATCGTCCAGCGTCATCGCCCTCGACGGCATCCGCAAGGTATTCCAGGCCGACGAAGTGGAGACCCACGCACTGAGCGACGTGCACCTGGCGGTGCATCGCGGCGAGTACGTGTCGATCTCCGGCCCGTCCGGCTGCGGCAAGACCACGCTGTTGTCGATCCTGGGCCTGCTCGACACCGCCAGTGCCGGCAGCTACGTGCTCAACGGCCACGACGTGGCGAAGCTCGACGCCGCCGCGCGGGCGCGCATCCGCAACGCCGAGATCGGCTTCATCTTCCAGGCGTTCAACCTGATCGGCGACCTCACCGTGCAGGAAAACGTGGAGCTGCCGCTCACCTATCGTGGCGGCATCGGCACCGCCGAGCGGCGCGCGCGGGTGCACGAGGCGCTGGAGCGCGTGGGCATGGCGCACCGCATGCGGCACTACCCGGCACAGTTGTCCGGCGGCCAGCAGCAGCGAGTGGCGGTGGCGCGTGCGCTGGTCGGCAAGCCGGCGATCCTGCTCGCCGACGAGCCCACCGGCAACCTCGACTCGCGCAACGGCGAGGCGGTGATGGCCCTGCTCGATGAGCTGCACAAGGGCGGCGCGACCATCTGCATGGTCACCCACGACGCGCGCTACGCCGAGTTGGCCCAGCGCAAGATCCGCCTGTTCGACGGCCGCGTGGTGGACGAAGACACCTTCGACCGCCTGCGCCGCGAGGACGAGGCACGGCTGGACGCACTGATCGGCTCGCGCGAAGGTCTGCAGGCATGAGTCCCAGGCTCGCCGAGCTGTGGCGAGCCTGGCGTGCCAGCCTGCGCCGGCCGGACTTCCTGCTGCTGGCCAGCGGCGTGCTGGCGCTGGGCGTAGGAGCCGGCGTGACGATATTTGCATTGGTCAACGCTGTGCTGTTGCGACCACTGCCTTATCCGCAACCGACGCGGCTGGTGCAGTTGGGTAAGGAACGGTCCGGTGTGCCGTATGCAGTATCGCCGCGGAAATATCAGCATCTGATGCCATTGCAAGGCGTTCAGTCGATTGGACTGATCAGTCGCTTTGCGAAGCTTGCCAACATTGCTGGCGACGGCGCGCCGGAACTGGTGCCAGTCGTACATATGGATCATGGCCTGTTGCCGACCTTAGGGGTCAGGCCGATTCTGGGTCGCAATTTCACTGGGGCGGAGGATCGTCCCAATGGCCCGAAGGTGGTGCTGCTCAGTCACGGCTTCTGGATGCGTCGTTACGGGGGAAGCGCCAGCGTGATCGGGCGCGTCATGTCGATCGAAGGCAGTCGCTACTCCATAGTCGGCGTATTGCCGGTCGGCATTGACCTCAAGCAGGCCGACCTCGTGCTGCCTTTTGGATTGCCACCCAACAGCCTGGATGACGGCAATAATGACCAGGCGATTGGCAGGCTCGCGCCCGCCGCCAGCTTGGCATCGGTGAGCATGCAGGCCGATGCGCGGATCCATGCGATGTACGGTGCGTCCGACGATCCCGACAAGGAGTACTGGAAGAGCCACCACTTCCTTGCGGGCGACCTCAAGGGTTCGATGCGCGCACATGCCCGCCCGCTACTGCAGATGTTTATGGTCAGCGCCCTGCTGGTAGTCCTGATCGCATTGGTCAACCTCACCAACTTGATGTTGTTGCGTGCCTTGTCGCGCAGTCACGATACGGCAGTGCGTGAAGCCTTGGGCGCATCGTTGGGACGACGCATGCTGCCGATTCTGGCGGAAGGCTTCTTGATCGGCCTGGCTGGCACACTGCTGGGATGGCTGCTGGCGCTGTTGGGATTGAACCTGCTGCGCGACGTGATCCCTCCGGAATGGCTGGTGGGCAGTCGGTTGCAAATTGGTCTACCGGAGAGCGCCGCCGCGTTGGGCTTCGGGATGTCAGGAGCCCTGCTCGCAGTGACCTTGGGCATGTGGCAGGGACTCACTTCGTCGTCGGTGGACGAGTTGCGCGAAGGTGGTCGCAGCAGCATGGGACGAAGGGGTGGTTTGCTGCGACGAGTGTTTGTGGTCGCCCAGATGGCGCTAACTACCACGCTGCTGTGCGCCGCGGGGCTGTTCCTGCACGCATTGTATGACGCGGCGAACGCCTCGTTGGGTTTCTCCACCAAGGGCATCCTCACTTTCGAATTGGCACCGATCAGGGCGAGCTACCCAAGTGAGGATTCGGTCCAGCGGCTGATGCGGCAAGTACTCGATCGATTGCGCGCCGAACCAGGAGTGACTTGCGCCACAGCAGTCACCGGATTGCCAGTGGGTGATTCTTCGCAGAATTTTTATCTGGGAAGCATGCACGTTCCCGGGGAAGATCCACCCGAAGAAACGCCGCAGCTTCGTGGTGTCAGCACCGATTATTTCGCCACGTTCGGAATTGTGCCGCGTCAGGGGCGTGTCTTTCAGCGTGCGGATGTCAAAGGCGATGGGACTGTGGCGATCATTAACCAAGCCATGGCAGATCGCCTTTTTCAGGGTCGCGCGCTGGGCAAGACCATCGATCTAGACATCATGGAAGCCGCCGGCAAAAAGCGTGTACTTGCCGCTCGCATAGTCGGTGTGATCGGCAGTATTAGCCCGTTCGGTCCTTTGGGTGAGCCGGAGCGGCTCATGTACTTGCCCATGGCGCAGATGCCGGACGAGCTGATGCGCATGTTCCGCAGCGTCCATCCTCTGAGGTTTGCGATCCGTGTGCGAGGCAATCCAGGCAGTTACCGCAAAGCAGTCGCCGCTGCGGTGGCCGAAGTCGCGCCCGATCAGCCGATCGCCAACGTGCACACCATGCAGGACATCGTCCACGGAACCATGGACGACACTCGTTTGAATCTTTTGCTGGTCGGAATCTTCGCAGTACTGGCATTGGTTCTCGCTGCCGTAGGTATTTATGCGGTGGTGTCGGTGGCTGTAACGATTCGCGAACGCGAATTTGGCGTACGCGCGGCGCTGGGTGCTTCGCCGCTACGGCTGATGCGCCTGGTCCTTGGTGGCGGACTGCTGCAGGTCGCTGCAGGACTGACCATCGGCCTTGCCCTCGCCTTTGCCCTCGCAGGGCTTCTGCGGGGAGTTCTGCTGCAAATCCATCGAAGCGCATTCGACGGGCCTGTGATGCTTGCGGTCTGTGTGCTGTTGACAGTGGTCGGCCTGCTGGCCTGCCTGCTGCCGGCGCTGCGTGCCGGGCGGGTGCAGCCGATGTCGGTGCTGCGCGGCGACTGAGCGGCGATGACTGCAGCGACTCCAACTCCTGAAGGGAACTCGGCATGAATATCTGGCTTCACGAGCTCTGGGGCAGCTGGCGTGCCAGCCTTCGGCGGCCGCGCTTTCTCCTGCTTGCCGGTGCCGTGCTGGCACTGGGGGTGGGGGTCAGCACGGCGGTCTTCAGCCTGGTCGACGGCGCGTTGCTGAAGCCCCTGCCGTACGCGGACCCGCAGCGGCTCGTGGCCATCGGCATGGTGGACGAAGGGCACGTGCAATCGCTCTCGCCGGAGCAGTTCCAGCATATCCAGGCAGTGAGCGGGGTGGAGCCGGTGGGGCTGTTCGAGCGCTACGCGCCAGCGGTGAACCTGGCCGGCGGGGGCACTCCGGAGCAGGTCAGGGCGATCTTCGCCAACCGGCAGCTGCTGCCGACCCTGGGCGTGAAGCCGGTGATCGGGCGCAATTTCAGCGTCGAGGAGGATTCCCGTGGCGGACCCCGGGCAATGATCCTCGGCCATGCACTGTGGATGCATCGCTTCGGTGGTGATCCGGATGTCCTCGGTCGGGTGTTGAAGATCGAAGGGCGGCCACGCACGATCGTCGGCGTACTGCCGGCAGACTTCCACCTGGTCGACGGCGACGTGATGCTGCCGGCTGCGTTGCCTGCGGTCAGTCACAACGACGGCACCAACTTCCTGGCGGTCGCCCGGCTGAAGCCGGGAGTGTCGGTGTCCGCAGTGTCGGCCGAGGTGCGCGGACGGCTGCAGGCGATGTATGCGGACAAGCCGTCCAGCGATCCATATGCGGCGAAGATGTTGCGCATGGCCTTTGGTGCGGAGCCGCTGGCTTCGGCGCTGCACGCGGCCGATCGCCCGGTGCTGGGATTCTTCCTGGCGTGTGCCGTGGTCGTGCTGGTGATCGCCCTCGTCAATCTGACCAACCTGATGCTGCTTCGCACCCTGTCGAGGGTCCACGATGCGGCCGTGCGCGTTGCGCTGGGCGCGTCCCGTCTCCGCTTGGCGTGGCCGGCGCTGGGCAAGGGCCTGCTGGTCGGTGTGCTCGGCGCCGGACTGGGCCTGGGGCTGGCGGGTCTGGGGCTGCATCTGCTGGCCCGGCTCATGCCCGACGGCTGGCTCAGCCAGGGGGCGGTGCGCCTCTCGCCGTGGGCGTGGCCGCTGGCGCTGGGCCTGGGGCTGGCGGGGGCGGTGCTCTCGGCGCTGCTCGGTGCGTGGCAGGGACGTCGGCGCGACACCTCGATGGGGGAATTGCGCGAAGGCGGGCGCACCGGCGTCAGCGTGCGCAGCGGGCGCCTTGGCAGGGCGCTGGTCGTAGCGCAGGTGGCGATGGCCGCGGCGTTGCTGGGCGTGGCCGGGCTGTTCCTGCACACGCTCTATGCCGCCGCACGCACTCCGTTGGGCTTCGATGACCACGGCATCGTCACCTTCGAAATGGCGCCGGTCCAAGCGACCTACCCCGACGCCGCACAGGTGCAGCAGCTGGCGCGCAAGGTGGTCGGTAGCCTGCGCGCGCAGCCTGGCGTGATCGACGCCGCCGTCACCACCAACCTGCCCACCGGCACCGAGGGCGACCAGTTCAGGATCGGCGGGTTCGAGATTGCCAATGCGAGGGGGCTGGGCTTCCAGTTCCGGGGCGTGGACGACAACTTCTTCCGGCTGTTCCACATACCGGTGCGCGAAGGCCGCGACTTTTCGGATACCGATACGGCCGGCGGTGAACGGGTGGCGATCGTCAGCCGCTCGCTGGCCCGCCACCGCTTTGGCGGGCATGCGCTGGGCAAGACGATCACCCGCGATACGGGGGTGGAAGGGAAGACGTGGAGCGTCCGCATCGTGGGCGTGGCCGACGACACCCGCCAGCTCGGCGCGATGAATCCGCCGCTGGACACCCTCTACCTCCCGTTCGTCCAGGTGCCGGATCACGAGCTCAGGATCGTGCGCAGCTACTTCCCGATACGCTTCGCGCTGTCCGTGCATGGCAATCCGGGAAGCTACGCCGATGCGATCCGGCGGGCGGTGCACGCGGTCGATCCGGAGCAGCCCATCGCGAACATCCGCACCATGCGCGAGGTGGTCGCCCAGACCAGCCAGTCCACGGTAATGGTGCTGGCGCTGGTCGGCCTGTTCGCCGCGCTGGCGCTGCTGCTGGCCGCTGCCGGTCTCTATGCGGTGATGGCGGTGGCGGTGACGGCGCGCGAGCGGGAGTTTGGTTTGCGTCAGGCGCTGGGGGCAGCGCCACGGCGACTGGTCCGGGCAGTGATGCGGGAGGGTTTGCTTCAGGTGGGCGTCGGCCTGGCGGTGGGTGTGCTCATGTCGGTCGGTGTCGCGCGCGCCCTGCCTTCGGTGATCCGTGAGCAAAGCGTGCTGGCCCTGGTCGATCCGATCGACATCGCCGGTGTCTGCGTCTGCCTGGCCCTGTCCGGCCTGCTGGCCTGCCTGCTGCCGGCGCTGCGCGCATCGCGCGTGCAGCCGATGGCGGTCCTGCGCGGCGACTGAGCGGTGATGACTGCAATGACCTCATCTTCCGGAGGGGATACGGCATGCGTGTCTGGTTGAGCGAAATCTGGCGTACCTGGCGGGCCACCCTGCGCCGGCCCGGCTTCCTGCTGCTGGCCGGTGGCGTGCTCGCGCTGGGCGTCGGCGCCAGCGTGGCGGTGTTCTCCCTGATCGACCAGGTACTGATGGCGCCGCTGGCGGTGCCGCGACCGGCGCAACTGCAGGTGCTCGGTCCACGCCTGGGCGATGGCCGTATCTGGGCCGTATCGCCCCAGCAATACCAGCATTTCGGGCAACTGGAAGGCGTGCGCTCGCTGGGTCTGGTGCAGGCCGGTCCGACCGCGAACATCGCCGGCGGTGGCGAGCCGGAGCTGGTCCCCGTGATGTACGGCGACCGCGGGTTGCTGCCCACGATCGGACTGCCGCTGGCTCTGGGACGGAACTTCACGCCGGAAGAAGACCTGCCCCACGGGCCACCGGTGGTGATCCTCAGCCACGGCTTCTGGCTGCGCCGCTTCGGCGGCCGCGCCGACGTGATCGGCCGCGACCTGACCATCGAAGGGCGCAGTCATACCATCGTCGGCGTGCTCCCGGCGAGCTACGACTCGCTGAGGATCCCGGGCGACCTGCTGCTACCGCTGGCCCTGCCTGCGGCCAGTCGCGACGACGGGACCAATTACCTGGCGCTGGCACGCCTGGCCGATGGCGCGACCGCGGCCACCGTCGCTGCCCAGGTCGACACGCGCATGCATGCGATGTACGCGCCGATGGGTGGCCGCTACGTGGAATTCTGGAAGCACTCGAGATTCGACGCCGAGGACTACGGCGCCTGGCTGCACGCCGGCGCCCGCCCGATGCTCGGCCTGTTCCTCGCCACGGCGCTGTTCGTGTTGCTCATCGCGCTGGTGAACCTGGGCAACCTGATGCTGTTGCGCTCGCTGTCGCGAGCCCACGATGCCGCGGTGCGCAGCGCGCTGGGTGCGCCGATGTTCCGGCTGGTCCTGCCCGCGTTGGCCGAGGGTCTGCTGATCGGCCTGCTCGGCGCGGCGATCGGTCTTGCGCTGGCCGTCCTCGGGCTGGGCCTGTTGCAGGGCTATATCCCGGCCGAGTGGCTGGGCGGCGCTGCACTGCACTTCGGCGCCAAGGCCTGGGGCATGGCGCTCGCCATCGGCCTGTTCGGGGCACTGCTCAGTGCCGCGCTGGGCCTGTGGCGGGGGCGTGCGGCGGCCACCGTCGACGAGTTGCGCGAGGGTGGCCGTACTGGCATCGGTGCCCGCGGCGGCCGGCTCGGCAAGTTTCTCGTGGTCGTGCAGATGGCGCTGGCCACCGGCCTGCTGTGTGCAGCCGGCCTGTTCCTGCATACCTTGTACGACGCATCGCGCACGCCGCTGGGCTTCTCCAGCAATGGAATACTCACCTTCGACCTGGCCCCGGTGCTGGCGCGCTATCCGGATGCCGTCTCGGTGCACCAGCTGGCCGAACGGCTGGAGGATCGGTTGCGCGCCATCCCCGGTGCGAGCGATGCCGCAGCGACCACCAACCTGCCCGCGGATACGCGTGGCGGGCAGTTCAACCTCGGAGCGCTACACGCTGCGGGCGGCGAGGAATTCAGCGCGCAGTACCACGGTGTTTCGCCGGCGTTCTTCGGCCTGTTCGACATCCATCTGAGTGAGGGCCGTCTGTTCACCCGCCAGGACGTGCGCGGTAGCGAACGGGTGGTGGTGGTCGACCAGGCGCTGGCCGACCATCGCTACGGCGGTCATGCGCTGGGCCAGATGCTCTACCAGGGGCAGGGGGCCGGGGCTTGGTCGGCGCGCATCGTCGGCGTGGTGAACGACACCTTCCAGACTGGCGCGCTGGATGGCCGTTCCGAGATCGTATACGTACCGCTGGCGCAGATCACCGACCAGGCCTTGAGCATCTTCCGCGGCTTCGAACCGATGCGTTTCGCGCTGAAGGTGCAGGGCGACCCGTATCGCTACCGCGAAGCCGTGCACCAGGCGGTAGCCTCGGTGGCACCGGACCAGCCGATCGCCAACCTGCGCAGCATGCGTGATGTGGTCGCCGGCACCACCGCGCCGTTGCGCCTGAACCTGCTGCTGGTCGGCATCTTCGCCTCGCTGTCGCTGCTGCTCGCCGGGACCGGCATGTACGCGGTGATGGCGGTGGCGGTGGCGGCGCGCGAACGCGAGTTCGGCGTGCGGCTGGCGCTGGGTGCGGCACCGCGACGCCTGTTGCGGCTGGTGCTGGGCAGCGGACTGGTGCAGATCGCCATCGGCCTGGCACTCGGCATCGCGCTGGCGCTAGCGCTGTCCGGCCTGCTGCGTGCGGTGTTGGAGCAGCTCAACCGCAGCAGTGCATTCGACCCGGTGGCGGTAGCGGGCGTCTGCGTGCTGCTGGCGCTGGCCGGTCTGCTGGCCTGCCTGCTGCCGGCCCTGCGCGCCGCGCGGGTGTTGCCGATGCGTGCGCTGAGGGGGGAGTGACATGGTCGTCAACGAACTGCGCGATGCGTTGCGCCGGCTGTGCCGCCGGCCGGGGTACAGCCTGTTGTCCGTGTCCGTGCTCGGGGTGGGCCTCGGCCTGACCCTGTTCGTCTTCAGCCTGGTGTACTCGCTCATCCTGGCACCGTTGCCATACCCGCAGCCGGACCGGCTGGTGGCGATCGGCGCGATCCGGGATGCCGTCGGCGGCGCGGGCGACACCGGCGTCGGCATCGACAGCCTGGATGGCGCGCAGTACCAGCTGCTGCGCGACTCGCTTTCCGGCGTCGACCTGTTGGGGGCATACCAGGAATCGGGCATATCGCTCGACGCCGGCGATCGGGCGACGCGTTACGAAGGCGGCAACTTCACCGCCTCGATGATGCCGCTGCTCGGCGTGCACCCGCTCCTGGGTCGCGGCTTCGCTGCGGCGGACGAGGTGCCCGGGGCGCCCCCGGTGGTGCTGATCGGCGAGTCGCTGTGGCGGGATGCTTTTGGCTGCGACCGGTCGATCATCGGTCGTGCGGTGCGCGTCGACGGCGGCTGGGCCACGGTGATCGGCGTGCTCCCGGCCAGCTTCGGCTTTCCGGGAAACAGCGTGGTGTGGCAGCCGCTGCGGCTGCGGTCCGGCGAGCATGCGGACCTGCTCGGCGTGGCGCGCCTGAAACCGGGCGAGACGGCCGCGTCGGTGCGCGCCGCGCTGGATGCCCAGGCCGGGGCGCTGCAGCGGGTGATGCCGGCGGGTGCCATGACGATGCGCATCATCGCCAAGCCGCTCGCGCTGGGACTGGTGCCGGAGGACCTGCGGCGGTGGGTGTGGCTGATGTTCGGCGCCTGCGCCACGGTGCTGCTGCTGGCCTGCGTGAACGTGGCCAACCTGCAGCTGGTGCAGGTGCTCACGCGTCGCCGCGAGCTCGCGCTGCGCAGTGCCCTCGGCAGCCATCCCGGACGGCTGCTGGCGGGCGCGCTCGCCGAAAGCCTCGGACTCAGCCTGGGGGCGCTGCTCATCGCCTTGCCGATGGTGACGCTGGGCAACCGCTGGCTGGTCGGCATGTATGCCGCGCAGGGGCAGTCGCTGAGCAGCTACCTCCACTTCGGCCTCCGGCCGGCGGTGGTGGCCGCGGCGGTGGCGGCTGCGATGGCCTCGACCCTGTTCGTCGGCCTGCTGCCGGCCTGGCGCGCCGCCCGCGTCGACCTGCGGGAGGCCCTGCGCGACGGCGGCAAGGGCTCGGGCCGGTTCTTCCCGCGCGTGGCACGCATGCTGGTGGTGGGCGAGATCGCGCTGACCGTGGTGCTGCTGGTCGGCGCGGGCACCTTCGTCCGCGCGCTGGACGTATTGCTGCATGCCACCCCGGTGGGCGTGGCCCACGCGGCGCAGGTGGCGACCGCGCACGTCGCGCTGCCACCCGCGCAGTACGTGGACGACCCGCGCCGGATCGCGTTCTTCCAGCGGGCCGCCGAGCGCCTGCGCGAGACCGCCGGGGTGTGCGCGGTGACCGCCACCAACACCGTGCCCGGGGCCGAGCTGGGCAGCCACGAATTCGTCGGCGCGTTCGGCCAGCCCAAGCCGGCTGCAGGATGGCCGCGCGCCCAGTTCGGCATCGTCGATCCGGACTTCCTCAACGTGTTCGGCGTGAAGCTGCAGGAGGGACGCTTCTTCACCCGCCAGGACGACGCGCAGCACGAGGCCGTGGCGGTGATCGACCGCAAGATGGCCGAGCGGTTCTGGCCCGGTCGCGATGCGCTCGGCCAGCAGGTGGTGCTGTGGCCGAACCGGCCGCAGGCGAAGACCCTGCGGGTGATCGGGGTGATTCAGTCACTCCAGCTCGACGGCCTGCTCAACCGGCCACGTCCGGGCCTGCTGTTGCCGCTGGCCCAGGCGGCGGGCCAGGGACCGCTGCAGGGCATGGGGCTGGCGGTGCGTACCGAGGGTGCGGCGGCGGTGTTCCTGCCGACCTTCGCCCGGGTCCTGCGCGGCATCGACGCGGACGCGGCCGTGTACGGGCAGAGTACCCAGGCGGCCAGCGTGGTGCGCGACCGCGTCGGCATGACCATATTGACCGAGGTGTTCGGGGCGCTCGGCGTGGTGGCCCTGCTGCTCGCGGCCGCCGGCTTGTACGGTGTGCTGGCATTCTCCGTGGAGCAGCGCACGCAGGAGATCGGCATCCGCCGCGCGATCGGTGCGGGCACCGGTGCGATCCTGCGCCAGTTCGGTCGCCAGCTCGGCTGGCAACTCGCCAGCGGACTGGCCATCGGCGTGTTGCTGGCGGTGCCCTGGTCGCAGCTGCTGGCCGACCCGAACATGCGCACCCGCGCGCTTGATCCGGCGGTGTTCGTCACGGTGGTGGCGCTGGTGGCGGCGATGGCCGTACTCGCCGCGACGCTGCCTCTGCGGCGGGCCTTGCGGGTCGATCCGGTGATTGCGCTGCATCACGAGTAGCGCGCTTGGGCGCACGCTCCGACTATGCTTCGGAGCGTGCAACGAGGACGAGGGAAGCCAGGCGGCATGACGCGTGAATCGAATCCGACGGTATTGCTGGCCGACGACCAGGCCGACGTGCGCGAAGCGCTGCGCCTGCTGCTGAAGTCCGAGGGCATCGCCAGCACCGGCGTGGACGGTCCGGCCGGTGCGCTGGACGAGGCGCGCCGGCGCGGCTTCGACGTCGCCCTGATCGACCTCAACTACACCCGCGACACCACCTCGGGCGCCGAAGGCATGGAACTGCTCGAACGCCTGCGCCAACTCGACCCGGAACTGCCGGTGGTGGTGATGACCGCCTGGGGCAACGTGCCGCTGGCGGTGGAGGCGATGCGCCGCGGCGCGGCCGATTTCATCGAGAAGCCGTGGGACAACGCCCGCCTGCTCGGCGTGCTGCGCGCGCAGATGGCGCTGGCCCGCAGCGTGCGGCGTCAGCACCGGCTGGAAGCGGAGAACGCGCTGCTGCGCGAGGAGGGCGACGGCGAGTTCATCGCCGAGTCGGCGGCGATGCAGCGAGTGCTGGCACTCGTGGCGCGGGTCGCGCCCAGCGAGGCCAACGTGCTGGTGCTGGGCGAGAACGGCACCGGCAAGGGCGTCATCGCGCAGCGCATCCATACGCTGTCGGCGCGCGCGGCGCAGCCGTTCGTGAAGGTCAACATGGGCGGCATCGCCGAGACGGTGTTCGAGTCGGAGATGTTCGGCCACGTGCGCGGCGCGTTCACCGATGCCAAGAGCGAGCGCATCGGCCGCTTCGAGCTGGCCGACGGCGGCACGCTGTTCCTCGACGAGGTGGGCAACGTGCCAGCCTCGCAGCAGCCGAAGCTGCTGCGCGTGCTGGAGGACGGCGAGTTCGAGCGGCTGGGTTCCTCGCGCACCCAGCGCACCGACGTGCGGCTGGTCTCAGCCACCAACGCGGACCTCGCCGCCGACGTGGCTGCCGGGCGCTTCCGCCGCGACCTGCTGTACCGGCTCAACACGCTGGAGATCGTGCTGCCGCCGCTGCGCGACCGCGGCGATGACATCGTGCCGCTGGCGCGGGCCGCACTGGCACGCAGTGCGCAACGCTACGGTCGTCATGGCCTGCGGCTGGCGCCTTCGGCCGAGCGGGCGCTGCAGGCCTATGCCTGGCCAGGCAACGTGCGCGAGCTGGGCCACTTGATGGAGCGCGCCGCGCTGCTCGCCGAGCACGACGAGGTCGGCGCCGCGGCGCTGGCCTTCGGCCGCACCGAGTCGGCCGAGGGGGGCTTCGAACAGATGACGCTGGAGCAGGCCGAGGGCTGGCTGGTGCGGCGCGCACTGGATCGCTTCGACGGCAACCTGCTGCGCGCTGCCGACGCGCTGGGCATCACCCGCCAGGCGCTTTACCGCCGGCTGGAAAAGCACGGCCTGCGGGATCCGGCGGACGCCGACGATGGCGACGCCTGAGCCGCCACCGTCGACGCCAACGCGCCCCGCATCGGCGCGGCTGCCGGCCTACGAGCGGCGCATCCTCGGCGGCGGCGTGCTGATCGCCGCGCCGGGCCTGCTGGCTGCGGTGCTCATGGCCTGGAAGGGTGCGAACTGGCGCGAAGCCGACGGCTGGCTGCTGGCTGCAGCGGTGCTGGCGGTGGTGCTGCTGCTGCGCTGGCAGCGGCGACGGCTGGTCCATCCGCTGCAGTCGCTGGCAAGCCTGCTCGATGCGCTGCGGCTGGGCGACTACAGCTTGCGCGGCCGCCCCGGTGGCGCCCTGGACGACCTGGTCTACGACATCAACGCGCTGGCCGAGCGCCTGCAGCAGGAGCGGCTGCAGTTCGAGGAGTCGTCCTACCTGCTGGGCAAGACCCTGGCGGCGCTGGACAACGCCGTGCTGGTGTTCGACCAGGAAACCCGGCTGCGCCTGGCCAATCCCGCCGCGCAGCGTCTGCTGCAGGCCGACCGCCACCAACTTTTCGGTCGCAGCGCTCAGTCGCTGGGCCTGCAGGTGCTGCTGGACCTGCCGTCCGGTCAGCTGGTGAACCATCCGTTCGCCGGGCGCGGCGGACGCTTCGAGATCCGCCATGCTCCCCTGCGCACCGAAGGCCATGGCGGCCGCCTGCTGGTAATCAACGATGTCGGCCGCGTGCTGCGCGAGGAGGAGCGGCAGGCATGGCAGCGCCTGCTGCGCGTGCTCGGTCACGAGGTAAACAACTCGCTGGCGCCGATCCAGTCGATGGCCGGCACACTGGCCTCGTTGGCGCTGCGCGACCCGCTGCCGGGGGACTGGCGCGAGGATTTCCGCGGCGGCCTGGAGCTGATCGGCCACCGTGCCGGCGCGTTGTCGCGCTTTCTCGCCAGCTACAGCCGGCTCGCCCGACTGCCGCCGCCGCAGCGGCGCACGGTGGCGCTGGGGCCGCTGCTGGAGAAGGTGGCGCGGCTCGAATCCCGCCTGCCGGTGACATTGGAGTCCGGGCCGGATCTGCACGTGTCGATCGATCCGGACCAGCTCGAGCAGGCCTTGATCAACCTGGTGCGCAACGCTGTGGAGGCGAGCCTGCCGATGCGGGGCGCGGTGGCCCTTCGCTGGCGAACGGAAGCCGAGCGGGTGCTGATCGAGATACTGGACGAGGGCGAGGGTCCGCCGGCCAGCGACAACCTGTTCGTGCCGTTCTTCACCACCAAGCCGGGTGGTTCGGGGATCGGCCTGGCGTTGGTGCGGCAGATCGTCGAGGCGCACGACGGCGGCGTCAGCTTGCTGGCCCGCACCAACACGCGCGGTGCCGTGGCGACGCTCTGGCTGCCACAGCCTGCCGACCATCCGCAACCACCGTAGGAGCCCGCTCGCGGGCGAT
>JBFLWE010000113.1:0-14136 GCA_040758375.1 Pseudomonadota bacterium | reverse complement strand
CGAGCGCCTGGTGGCGCCCCCTCGAGGGGCGCCACCAGCGGCCCGGCAAAGCCGGATCCGCGATGGCCGCTGGGCCCCCAGCTGCTCTGATAGGAGGCTTACATGCTGATCGGCGTCCCCAAGGAGATCAAGAACCACGAGTACCGCGTGGGCCTCACGCCCTCGTCGGTGCGTGAGCTGGTGGCCCACGGGCACCAGGTGCTGGTGCAGCGCGATGCCGGCGCCGGCATAGGCGCCAGCGACGACGACTACACGCGCGCTGGCGCCACGCTGGCGCCCGATGCGCCCGGCATCTTCGCCAAGGCCGAGATGATCGTGAAGGTCAAGGAGCCGCAGGCCGAAGAGCGCCGCATGCTGCGCGAAGGCCAGATCCTCTTCACCTACCTGCACCTGGCGCCCGACCCCGACCAATGCGCCGACCTGATGAAAAGCGGCGCGATCTGCATCGCCTACGAAACCGTCACGCAGCCCGGCGGCGGGCTGCCGCTGCTGGCGCCCATGTCCGAGGTGGCGGGCCGCATGGCGGTGCAGGCGGGCGCCCACCATCTCGAGAAAGCCCACGGCGGACTCGGCGTGCTGCTGGGCGGCGTGCCGGGCGTGGCGCCGGCCAAGATCGTGATCATCGGTGCCGGCGTCGTGGGCACCAATGCCGCGCAGATCGCGGTGGGCACCGGCGCGCAGGTCGTCGTGATCGATCGCTCGCTCGACGCGCTGCGCCGCATCGACCACATCCTCGGCGCGCGCGTGACCACGCTGCATTCGAACCAGGACAACATCGAGCGCGAGGTGCTGTCGGCCGACCTGGTGATCGGCGCGGTGCTGATCCCGGGCGCGGCGGCGCCGAAGCTGGTGACGCGCGAGATGCTCAAGACGATGAAGAACGGCTCGGTGATCGTGGACGTGGCCATCGACCAGGGCGGCTGCTTCGAGACCTCGAAGCCCACCACGCATGCCGAGCCCACCTACGTGATCGAGGGCGTGGTGCACTACTGCGTGGCCAACATGCCGGGTGCGGTGCCGCGCACCTCGACTTATGCGCTGAACAACGCGACGCTGCCGTTCACGCTGCAGATCGCCAATGATGGGTGGCGCGCCGCGCTGAAGCGCAATGTGCATCTGCTGGCGGGCTTGAATGTCGCCGGCGGGCAGGTCACCAACAAAGCGGTGGCGCGCGCTTTGGGCCACCCCTTCACGGCCCCAGAAGCCCTGCTGTAGCGATGTGAGCCCCGGCCGCCCGGCGGCCGCCCCCCCGCGGGGGCACGATTCGGGCCCGGGAAACCCGGATCCCGAATCGCCCGCTTGCCACGGTGCGCCCCTGGCCGCTGCGCGGCCTGTCCCACAGGGACAATGGCTCGATGCCGAGCTTCTATCACGCCACCGCAGACCACTCTCTTCGCTTCGCCCCGCTGCAAGGGCGCCACGATGCGCGCATCGTGATCGTCGGCGGCGGCTTCGCGGGCCTGGCCACGGCCATGAGCCTCGCCGAACGCGGCGTGCGCGACGTGATGCTGCTGGAAGCCGAGGCCATCGGCCATGGCGCTTCGGGCCGCAACGGCGGCTTCGTGTTCGGCGGCTTCAGCCTGGACAACGCCGAGCTGCTGCGCCAGGTGGGCGCGCCGGAAGCGCGGCGTCTGTACCAGCTCACGCTCGACGCGGTGGAACGCATCCGCGGGCGCATCGCGCGCCACGCGATCGACTGCGGCGCCACCTATGCCGGCGTGCTGCTGGCGAACTGGTTCACCGACGACGCGCCTTTGCGCTCGCTGCAGCGCTTCATGCAGGCGCAGTTCGGCGTGGCCTGGCGCTGGCTGCCGCGCGACGAAACCCGCGCCTTGCTGCGCACCGAGCGCTACCACGCGGCGCTGCACGAGCCCAACGCGTTCCACTTCCATCCGCTGAAGTACGCGCAGGGGCTGGCGCGCGTGCTGCGCGAGGCCGGCGTGCGGCTGCACGAGGGCACACGGGTGGGCGCGATCGAGCGCCAGGGCGCCGGCTGGCAAGTGCAGGCCGGCGACGCCAGCGTGCAAGCGCAGGAGGTGGTGGTGGCCTGCGGCGGCTACATCGGCCGGCTGTTCCCGCCGCTGGGCCGCGCGGTGCTGCCGATCGCCACCTACGTGATGGCCACCGAGCCGCTGGGCGAACGGCTGCGCGAGGCGATGCGCACCGAGGCCGCGGTGTACGACACCCGCTTCGCCTTCGACTACTACCGCCCGCTGCCCGACACCCGGCTGCTGTGGGGCGGCCGCATCTCGGTGCGCGACCGTTCGCCGCAGGACGTGCAGCGCCTGTTGATGCGCGACCTGCTGCGCGTGTACCCGCAGCTCGCGGGCGTGAAGGTCGAGCACGCCTGGAGCGGCCTGATGAGCTACGCGCGCCACAAGATGCCGCAGATCGGCCGCCTGCCCGAGGGGCCGTGGTACGCGATGGGCTTCGGCGGCCACGGCGTCGGTCCCACCACGCTGGCCGGCGAAGTGCTTGCGCAGGCGCTCACCGGCGAGGCCACCGTGCCCGCCGGCTTCGGCCGCTACGGCCTGCCGCCGACGATGGGCCCGCTGGGGTTGGCGGCGGCCCAACTCACCTATTGGTGGCTGCAGGCCCGGGATGCCTTGCGTCGATGAAACTTCCAGAAGGAGGATCGCTCATCATGGAACTCGTCTGGCCCACCGCCGCCCATTTGCCAAGCTACGTCAATGCGCTGGAGCGCGGGTGGTCGGCCGACAACGTGCGCGGCGCCGCTGCCGCGCGGGAAGAGCTGGAACGCATCGCCCAAGACCCGGCGGCGTTCATCGCCGGCTTGGTGGACCGCGAAGCCAAGGGCGACCCGGTGAAGCTGCCCGACGGCTCGGCGGTGCGGCGATTGCCAGGATTCATCCGCTGGATGTGGGACGGCGAGTTCTGCGGCAGCATCGGCTTTCGCTGGCAACCCGGCACCGAGGCCCTGCCGCCGCACTGCCTGGGTCACATCGGCTACTCGGTAGTGCCCTGGAAGCAGCGGCTGGGCTACGCGACGCAAGCGCTGGCGCAGACGCTGCCGCTGGCGCGCGCCGAAGGCTTGCAGTACGTGGAGATCACCACCGACCCCGACAACATCGGCTCGCAGCGCGTGATCGAGGCCAACGGCGGCCGACTGGTTGAACGCTTCGGCAAGCCAGCGCAGTTCGGCGGCGAGGCGGGCCTGCGCTATCGCATCGCGCTGGCATAGCCAGCCCGGCCTCAAGGCCGCAGCTCGCCCGCCAGGCTGGCAAGCCGCTGCCGCAGCGCCAGCGGCGCATAACCCGTCCAGCGCCGGAAGGCACGGCACAGCGACGACTGCTCCTCGAAGCCCACGTGCGCGCCCAGCTCCAGCAGTGGCAGGTCGCCGCGCAGCACGCCCACGATGCCGCGCTGCGCGCGCGCGGCGTCGAGCAAGTGGCGAAAGCGCGTGCCCTCGCCGGCCAGCCGGCGTTGCAGCGTGCGGGCGCTGAAGCGCAGCCGCGCGGCCGCGCTCTCTTGGTCGATCGCGTACAAGTCTTCCAGCGACAGCAGTGCCGCCACGCGCTGGGTCACCGGGCGGTGGGCACTGGCTTGCACGGCTACGGTACAGCCGTCGAGCCAGGCGCTGAGCGCCGCATTGAGCCGCGCATCGGCACAGCGCGGCTTGAGGGCCAGCAGCTCGCGCGGGATCACCACTGCGTTGCTTTCGGCGCCAAAGCGCACCGGGCAGGCCAGCAGGTCTTCGTGATGCCACGCGGGCGCGCATGCCTTGTGCGTGAAGCACACGCCCAGCACCGGTACCGGCTCGTCCAGCAGGTAGCGGCCGAACGACACCCAGCCCGCCAGGATGGCCTCCACCACACTGGGCGCCACGGGCGCGTCGGGCTGCCAGCACAGCGTGACCGTGCGGGCCTCCTCGCGCATCTGCAGCCGGCCCAGGGTGCTGGTCAAAGCTTCGAAACGCTGCAGGTGGTGAATGGCCTCGCGCAGCGTGCCGGCGCTGGCCGCGGCCACGCCCAGCAGCCCGAACGCCGCGCCACCCACGCGCAAGCCGAACGCCGCGCCCAGGGCCGGATCGCCCAGTTCGTGGCCCGCGCGCGTGAGCGCATCGCCGAAGAACGCGCCCTCCACCCGCGTGCGTGCCGCCACCAGCCGCTGCGCCCCCGGCGGCAGCCCGCGCGCGCGCAAGAACCCACCCACCGCGCGGGCATAAGCGTCCGACACGCTTGGGAATAGCACTCAACCGCTCCGCACAGATCCACCACGGCCAAGCGGCCACCGCCGATCCGGCTCCGCCGGGCCGCTGGTGGCGCCCCCTTGAGGGGGAGCGCCGTCAGGCGCTCGGGGGTGGGTCACATCAACCATGGAAAGAGAGTGTGCGCCAGCGCCCCGAACACCGTCTTCACGAAGATTCCCTGCACCTCCAGCACCTGGTACCAGGGCGTGGCGATCGTGTCGAAGCTGGCGGCGAAGTTCCACACCACCACCGGGTCCCACCAGGCAAAGTGCAGCTCGCTGGACCACAGGCTCTTGTAGAGCAGGTCTTGCACGCCGGGCGCCGGCTGGCCCACGGGCTGGAACACGCCGCGCAGCGTGGTCATCGCGTCGAACACCTCGGTGCCGGCGTTGTCGCGCACATGCTTCAGGCCGTTGAACTGCAGCATGGCGCTGTTGAAGCGATAGGTCAGCAGCCGGCCGTCGTCGCCCGGCGCGGGCGCCAGGATGGTGAGCGTGCCGCTGATCGGCTGCACCGGCAGGCGGTCCACCACCAGCGTGCCCGTCACGCTGGCCGGCGTGTCGAGGTTGCGGCGCCAGGCGTCGATGTCGTGGATCACCACCTTCAGCGACACGCTGGCGTTGCGGAACTCGCCATCGACATAGGCATAGCCGCTCATGGTTTCGGCGAACTGCAGGCCGCGGGCCTGCGCGGCCGTGCACAGCATCAGCGCCCACAGCAGGATCAGGAAACGTTTCATCGGTTCTCCTTGCTTGCTCAGGCGCCGTAGCGCTCGGCCGCGCGTTCGGCCAGCGCCGCGATCGTGAGCAGCGGGTTCACGCCCACCGAGCCGGGCAGGATGGAGCCATCCACCACGCGCAGGTTGGCGTAGGTGGCGCCGGCGCCGCCGCGCGGGTCGAACACCACGCCGTCGGCGTTCACCACGCCGGCGTCCGCACGCTCGCCCATGGGGCAGCCGCCCAGCGGGTGCACCGTGGTCAAGGCGCCGCCGAAGATCGGGTGGGTGCGCGGCGAATCGAGCTGCCGGCCGCCGAACACCTGCGCATGGCGCTCCATCTCGGCACGCAAGCGGGCGACGAAGGGCTCTTGCATCACCTGCGGCCACACCACTTGCGGCTGGCCCGCGGCATCGAGCTCGATGCGGCCGCCGGCGCTGTCGTGGCCGATGCCCAGGTACACCATGCTGTGGTTCAGCGCACCGTCGGTGCGAAACCCCAGCAGGTCTTTGCTCACGCGCTGGGCCGCCAGGAACTCGGCGAACAGCCCCGCCGGCAGCGGTAGCGCCAGCCGCACCGCATCGACCAAGGCCTTGGGCACGGCACCGTCTTCGATCAGAAAGCGCTGCGCGAGCACCGGGCCGGCGCGGTAGTCGGCCGCGCTGGTGATCGTGGGCCCCACGCGCGCGGCGCCGGCGCTGTTGGTCTGCACGCGGGTGTTGTAGCCAAAGCCCAGCAAGTCGCCGTTGGCCGAGAAGCGCGTGCCCAGCGTGGACGACAAGGCCAGGCCATGGGCGCGCGAGCGCAGCAGCAGGCCGGTGCTGCCCAGCGTGCCGGCGGCCACCACCACGCTGCCGGCGATCACCGTGCCATGCACCGGCGCGCTGCCCTCGGGCCGCGCGGTGTAGTGCACGCGCCAGCGGCCATCGGGCAGGCGCTCCAGCCAGTCGGCTTCCACCCGCGCGAAGATCTCGGCGCCCGCCGCACGGGCCAGCGGCAGGTAGTTCACATCGAGCGTGTTCTTGGCGCCCACGCGGCAGCCGGTGACGCAATCACCGCAATGCGTGCACAGCGCCTGCACCACGCCTTGCGCATTGGGCGCATTGGCATGGCGGCGCAGGTTCACCGCGATGGGCAGTGCCACATGGCGCACGGCCACGCCCTGCCGGCTGCGCGCCAGCGTGGTGGAGCGGTGGAACCAGGTCTTGCGCAAGGCGTCGCTTTCGCGCACCGCATCCACGGCCAGCATCTGGCACACGCGGGCCTCGTAGCCGTCCCAGGCGCCGCGCGCCAGATCGTGCTGCAGCGCCGCGGGCCAGCGGCTGAACAGCTCGCGGTCGGCTGCCACCACCACGTTGGCGTTGATCAGCGAGGTGCCGCCCAGGCCGCTGCCGGCCAGCACGTCCATCGTGTCGCCGGCGCGGTAGTCGAACAGGCCCAGCGGCTGGGCTGCGCTGCGGAACTCGGCCAGCGTCGGCGCCAGCCCGGAAGGAAACGCCGCGGGCTGCCACTCGCGCCCCCGCTCCAGCAGCGCCAGGCGCCGCCCCGGCGCCAGGCGCGCGGCCATCACCGCGCCGCCGTAGCCCGAGCCGATGACCACCAGGTCGTAGGCGCCTTGCAGTTGCGACACGGACCGCGACAGCGCGGTGCGCGGCGCCGCTGCGGCCGCTGCCCGGGCCGGCAGGCCGCCGGCTGCCGCCAGCGCGCCCAGGCTGGCCATGAAACGCCGGCGTTCAGCAGGGTCGTGTGGGGTCACGTGCTGGTTCCTCCAGGGGGTTGGTCGCGCGGCCGCTGTCGAGCGTGCCGACGAGCCAGTCGCACAACGGGAACACGAGGTTGAAGTTGCGCTGCTGCATGTGGCGCGGCGCATGGTGCAGCCGGTGCAGGCGCGCCAGCCAGCGCACGCCGGGCAGGCGTCCCGCCCGCCACTGCGGCGGCACGTGGTAGAGAAAGTGCAGCAGCTCGTAGAGCAGGTAGTACGCCAGCGCGGTGGCGACGAACAGCGCCGCCGACGCGGCCGGCAGGAACAGCGCCGCCACGACCCCGAGCGCCACCGCGATGCCGCCGAAGAACAGCAGCAGCACCGGCGGGAACAGCACCGCGTGGAAGTCACGCACCGACTCGAAGTGCATCGCCTCGTCGGTGAAGTAGCGATGGTGGCGGCCGGTGTGCCGCGTGTGCAGCGCGTGCAGCCCGCGTCGGCGGTGGTGCATGGGCCCGCGGTGCGCCAGGTACTCCACCACGTTGGCGATCAGCAATGTAAGCGGCACCGTCCACAGGTCGCGCGGCTGCCACATGGCCGAGGCCCACCACAGCGCGAGCGCGATGCCGCTGCTGCCCACGGCGAGCACCAGCATCACGTGGCAGGCGCCGCAGTAGCGGGCGGGCAGCAGCCCGCGGCGGTATTCGTCGCGGAAGGCTTGGACGGGCAGCGTGTCGTTCATGGCGACGCGATGGTGCGGCGCGGGCCGGGCCGGCGTCTTGTCCCGAGGCGACAGCGGGCCGCCCGCAAGTTCGGGGCCGCACCCCGCGGGGGATGGCTGCGGTACTCCGCGGCCGCGGCTCCATTCAAGGCGCGCTGGCGGCAGCCGCGTGCAAGCGGGCGCTCACGGCCTCGAGACGCCGGATCTTTTCTTCGCCGGCTGCCAGCTCATCGTCTGGCGCGCCGCGCAGCCGCGCCTCGGCCAGGGCCTCACGCCAGCGCGGCAGCGCCTGTTCGCTGGCCTGCAGGTAGGCCGCTTCGACGCGCCGTTTCTCGCGCTGTTCGAAGGCCTGGTAGCGCGCGGGATCGCTCAGGTCCCAGGGCGTGGGCTGCGGCGCCGCCTCCTCGGGCGCGGGCCGGTCGATCGGCGGCGCACGGTCGTCGCCGTGCAGGCGCGCATGGGCCATGCTGTGGGCGGCATCGGGCAGCGCCACGGGCGGCGCGGCGGCGGCCGGCACGGCGCGCGCGGCCGGCAGCGCCGCGTTCGCAGGTGCCACGGCAGGCGGCATGGCCGAGGTCGCGACCCGCGGCGCCGCGCGGGGCTGTAACGCGGCTGGCGCCGGCATCGGCATGCGCTCGGCATCGCGCGCCTCCTCCCACAGCGCGGCCGCCGCCGCGGCCAGCGCCAATGCGCCCAGCAGCCACAGCTCGGGCGCCCTCATGGCAGGCCCCGCTCGCGCAAGGCCGCCGCGCCGAAGCCCAGCTGCTGCGGGTCGATCTCGATGCGCGCGGCGCGCAGCAGGCGCTCGCTGCCCTGCGCAAACTGCTGCGCCGCCTTGCGACGCGCAATCGCCTGCGACGCGGCGAAACGCACGGTCTCCCCGTGCACCTCGTGCACCCCCATCACGCGCTCGTCCACCTGCACGATCTGCCACGCCTGGGGCTGCGCCCCCGGCTCGCGCACGGGCGGGCTGGGGGGGCCGGGCGGCTGCGCGAAGGCGAACTGCGCCAGCCAGTCTTCGCGCGCCTGCGTGGCGTCGAGCCAGCCCAGGCTGCCGCCTTGCGCCCGCGTGGGCGCCGTCGAATGGCGGCGCGCCACCTCGTCGAACGGCGTGCCGGCGGCCAGCGCCGCTTGCGCCGCGTCGGCGCACGCGCGGCTTTCGCAACGGATGTGGCGCGCACGCACGCGCTCGATGCGCTCGAACTCCTGCAAGTGCTCGGCGTGGTAGCGCGTCACCTCGTCGGGCGTCACCTCGCGCTGCAGCCGTTCGAGCACCGGGCTGGCCTGGTGCGGGTCGACACTGGCACCCTGCCAGCGCGCCCAGGCTGCAAGCCGCTCGCGGCTGAGCATCAAGGCTTGCAATTGCCGCAGGTCGCGCGCATGCAGGCCACCCTCGGCCTGCACCCACTGCAGCACGAAGGCCTGGCGCAGCAGCCGCATCGCCTGGTGCTGCGCGAATGCCAGGTCGCCGGCCCGCAGCGCGCTGCGGCCATGCACCTCCAGCCGTTGCCATACGTCGAGGGCGTTCACGGTCTGCAGCGCGCCGGGACGCAGCCGGTAGTCCAGCAGCGGCAGCGCGCGCAAGGCGGCCCGCTGCGCTGCGAAGAGACGGTCGTCCAGTCGCAGCGTGCTGCCGGCGCCCAGCGCGGCCGTCAGCTGGCGGGCTGGCAGCGCATGGCGCCTGACCACGAAGCGCTCGCCGTCGCCCCAGGCGGCCTGCAGCGGCTGGCGGTACACCCGCTCCAGCATCGACACCAGCGCGGCCTCGGCCGTGGCGCCCGGCGAAAACGCCACGCGCGCATCGTCGAACAGCACCGCGTCACCGGGCGAGCGCCCGGCCTGCTCGCCCAGCACGCGGTCGCGCACCACCGCAGCCACCACGTCGCCCAGCGCCGCCTGCTGGTCCTGCTGCTGCACGAGCCGGTGCAGCACCTGCAGCGCGGGCTTCGACAAGCGCCAGCCGTCCACCACCAGCGCCGCCTGCGGACCCAGCGCCGCTTCTTCCAGCGCGGCCAGCGACGGCTGCGAGCACATCACCGCCGCGGCCAGCACCGCGTTCCAGGCCGCTCGCTTCACTGCACCATGCGCTCGGCCGCGCGGCCGAGCACCCGCACCACCAGCGCTATCGCATGCGGCACCAGCTTGTGCGCCACCGCCAGGCGGTCGGCGTGGGCGGTGGACGACAGCACCAGCGCGCCTTGGGCATACGAGTACTCGCCGGCCTCGCGCAGCATCGGCCGCAGGTCGGTGGCCTGCGGTGCCAGCGGGCCCACCCGGCCCAGCGCCGCCTGCACGCGCCAGAAGGCGCCGAGCTGTTCGCTGTCGTAGTAGTTCTGCACCCAGCCCTCGAAACCCGAATGGTGGTTGGCCAAGGTGTTCCAGGTGTGCTGCGGCACCGCCAGGTCGGCGGTGTGCAGCACGAAGCCCAGGGTCTGCGCCGTGGGCCGCGCCAGGAACTGGCTGAACCAGTACTGCCCCAGGTTGCTGATCGGGTGGAACGGGAACTTCTGGTAGTCGGCGTACATCGAGGGCGTGGAGTGGCCGCCCAGCCGGTAGTGGGCCTCGGTGAGGCCGTAGCTGTTGTAGCGGCTGGTGTCGCCGAACAGGCCCTTCATGCCGCCGGCGCCGTCGTCGAGGTAGTCGTTCCACAGCCAGCCGGCGGCCAGCTCGTCGATGTCGCCCTTGATCGCAATGCGGCTGTAGTTGTAGCCGCCGTGCGGGTTGCCGTGCACGTCGGCGCCATGCGCATGGTCTTCGAAGTGCCAGAACGAGGTGTAGCGCGCGATCGAGGTGCCCAGCCCCCACAGCGGCGCCTTCACGCAATCCCCCGTGATCGCGCCGCAGAGGTAGGTGTCGGAGAAGCTGTCCACGTCGTAGGCAGCCTGCGCCAGGGTCTGCGCAAATTCGTCGATCGTGTAGCCGGCACGCGTGGCGCCTTGCGCCAGCTTGCCGTAGTTGGTGAGGCCGGGGTTCGCACGCATGAAGTGCACCGCATCGAGCACGATGCGGCGGTGCGTTTCCTGCGTGAAGGCGTGCGCGGTGGGCGCGGCGGCCCCCAGCGCGGCCGCGGCCAGGCAGGCCGCGGCGGCAAAGCGAAAGCGGCTGGTCATCGGTTCCCCTTTTCTGGTCGGCTGATGCGGGACGCGATTGTGAAAAGCCCCCGTGACAAGCTCTTGTCTTTGGGCGCCACGGCCTGTTGCCGCGGCGCCAGTGCCGCCGTTGGCGCTGCAAGGCCAAGGAAACGGCCTCGCCGGTCGTCGGCGCGCCCCCGGGCCGTCGGGACCGGCTCCTTGCCATTGCGCAGCGGCGTCCCTCAAGGTGGGGATGCGGCCTGGCCGGCTGCGCCGTAGGCTGCTGTCGCCCCCGGCGAAGAGGTGGCGCGAACAGGACAGCGAGGCTTGCATGAACCCGTCAAAGGATGTCGCGGTCATCGTCGTGCACGGCGTGGCCGACCAGCAGCCCGGCGAAACCGCGCGTGCGCTGGTGGACCTGCTGGTCAGCGCCTGTCCGGAAGACGTGCGCTACACCGCCGGTGCAGCCGAAAAGCTCACCATCCCCGTCGAGCCGCTGCTGCCGCGCGACGCCGGCTGCCGCGGGCGCACCGCGGCACCCACGCCGCTGTCCGAGGACCGGCCGCTGGCCAAGTCATTGGCGCAGTCGTGGCGCTCCGACATCCAGGCCGCGCAAGCCACCACGCCGTCCGCGCGCAAGGACGACGGCCTGGAGATGACCAACTTCCTGCTCTGGAAGCACTTCGACAACGGCGGCGTGCGCGAGTCCTACACCTGCGAGCGCATCGCGCTGGGCAGCAAGGTGCAAGGGCAGCCCGGCCCCACCGTCGACGTGTACGAGATGTACTGGGCTGATCTGTCGCGCCTGTCGGGCCAGGTGCCTCGCATCGTGGAGGAAGTGTTCACGCTGGTCTTCCGCTTGTCCCGCCTGGGGCGCGACACGGTCGGGCTGGCACAGAAGCACCGCCGCGAGCAGCGTGGTGCCGACACCCGGCCCGGCATCACCGATGCCGCCTGGTGGCTCACCGCGCACCTGCAGCGCCTGCTGGA
Source organism: Pseudomonadota bacterium (assembly GCA_040758375.1). Lineage (GTDB taxonomy): Bacteria > Pseudomonadota > Gammaproteobacteria > Burkholderiales > Burkholderiaceae_C > CAMLIZ01. The sequence goes on along the minus strand of JBFLWE010000113.1, from coordinate 2,726 downwards.
CTGGGTGATCGTGCAGGGCCTGGGCTTGCTGTTGCTGCAACTGCTGGCGCTGGGCCTGCTGGTGCTGGCCATCGGCGGCATGGGCGCCGCCGCGGCCGGCGCTGCCAACGCGTGGCTCAAGCTGCTGCTGGACGGGCTGCCGTTGCTGCTGTCGGCCGGCGGCGGCTTCCTGCTGTGGTACCGCTGGCCGGGTGCCACGCCGCGCAGCCTGGCCCTGCCCGCGGCGCTGCTGCTGGCGGCACCGGTGGCCTGGGGGATCGCGCGCGCAGAAACGCCGTGGATCACTTTCATCGCCCTCATTGCCGTGGTCACGCTGCTGCTCGACAAGGGGTTGCGCGTGGCCGACGACCGCTTCCCGTTCGTGCGCTGGCCCGGCCTGGCGATGTGGGCCCTTGCGGTGGCCTGCGTGCTGGGGCGCGCCTGGGCCAGCTGCCACGGCCCTGCGGGCGCGTGCGGAGCGCCCGACCTGGCGCCCGCGCTGGAGCTGTGGGACATCGGCGCCGCCGCCTCGCTGCCGCGTCTGGCCGAAGCCTGGCTGGCCGGTCCGCTGCTGGCGGTGGAATGGACGCTGCTGCTCATCAAGCACACCTGGATCGTGGCCGCGGCCCTGCTGGCCGCGTGGCTGCTGGCGGGCGTGGCGGCCACGCTGCGCGGCGACCACGCCGACCGTGCCACGGTGGCCACCGGCCGGCTCGGCGTGACGCTGTCGTACGGCGCGCTGGTCGCGCTCACGATGGCGCTGTGGGGCCTGCTGCAGCTGGGCCTCGAACAGGCAGTGGGCAGCATGCACTACCGGCCCCAGGTGTTCACCGCGGGCACCGAAGACATGCTGGCCCGCGAGTTCCTGGCAGGCCGCTTCGCCAACAGCACCACCGGCTTCGTGCTGGTGGCCGGCGTGCTGGCGATCCTGGTCTTCTACCTGGTGGTCGCCATGCTGCCCAGCATCCTGGCCGAGCTGAAGGTGCTGGTCGATCGCCGCCGCCAGGCCGTGAAGCAGACGGCCTCGCATCGCAGCGCGGCGTCTCCGACACCCCCGGCCGCCGACCCGCCCGTGGCCGGCGACAACCGGCGCGCTCGGCAGCTGGGGTTGTGGCTCACGCGCGGCTACCGATGGCTCGATGCGGTGACGCTGCTGCTGGCCGTGGCCGGCGTGGTCTCGGCGCTGCTGGTGGCCGCCACCTTCCTCCAGTGGCCGAGCCCGGAGGCGGCAGCGGTCGTCGACAAGGCATTGCGCGAGCAGTCGGCCCGGCTGCTCGCGCCGCTGGCCATCAGCGCCACCGGCCTGCTGGCCTTCCTGGTCGCCTTTGGCGGCCTGCTGTCGAAGTACCTGCCGGCCGTGCGCGCGCCGCTCGACGTGGCGCTGGACGTCGACAACCACTTCCGCGAGTTTCCGCGCCATGCCATCCCGCGCGCGCGCATCTTCGCGCGCTATGCCGCACTGCTGGGCCGCATCAGCGAGGCCGGATACCGGCGGCTGGTGATCGTGGCGCACAGCCAGGGCACGGTGATCTCGACCGAGCTGCTGCGCTTCCTCTGCAGCAACGGGCTCGCCCCGCCGCAGGAAGGCGACGAGCCGCTGCTGGACAACGGCCGGCGCCTGCCGCCGGTGCGCCTGCTCACGCTGGGCTCGCCGCTGCGCCAGCTCTACGCGGCGCGCTTCCCGCAGCTGTACCGGTGGATCCTGCGCAAGGAGCAGCGCGTGTGCGGCCCGACGCACCACGACGTGGGCGCAGAGCGCTGGTTCAACGCCTTCTGCAGCGGCGACTACGTGGGCCGCTGGCTGTGGAGCGACCACGACGAGGCCACGCTGGCGTGCGCCCAGCCCACCTCCGACGGCAGCGACGGCGCGCTGCGCTTCGGCCGCGGCGACGCGTATGCGGCGATCGTGCTGCCGCCGTCGGCGCTGCAGGCGCCGCTGCTGCGCGATGCACGCTGCGTCGAGACCTGCCTGGGCGTGGGCGCGCACACCCACTACTTCGAGCCCGACCAGCAGCAGGTGGCCTGGCTCGCCGACTACCTCATCCGCGAGGAAAGCCCGGCCGACAAGGCCGACACCACCAAGCCGGTGACGGCCAGCACCGAGGCCACGTGAACCGCCAGCGCCGCGGGCCGGTGTGGCCGCAGCCTCAGTGCGACGGCTGCATGCCCGCCGTCTGCGCCAGCAGCAAGTCGGCCAGGGCCTGGCGCTGCTGCGGGCTCAGCATCTCGCGTTCACGCAGCAACTGCTCGACCACCTGGCGCTGCTGCAGCTGCTGAAGGCCGAAGATGGCCTCGCGCTCGCGTTCGATGAGGGCGCGGTCGGGCCGCTCGGACAGGATCTCGCGCACCATGCGCTGGCGATGCTCCTGGATCTGCTGCCCCGACGCATTGAGCTCGCGCACGAAGTCAGCCTCCATCGCGTGCCAGCGGGCACGCTGCGCCTGGTCGAGCTTCAGGTGCTCGGCCACTTGCTCATGGCCCATGCCGAAATGCGCCGCCTCGCCCACGCCGGGCGCCGCGCGGAAAAACAAGCTCCCCGCCACCACGCCCACGTTGACCAGCAGCGAGGCCGCCAGCAGGGCTTTCAACACACCGGCTTTCATCGACGCAACCCTCCGCACGACCCCGACGCCAGGCACAGCGCACCCGGCGGCACGCTGGAAAACGCCGCCATCTGCGCCGCCACCGCACCCGCTGGCCGGGGCTGCACGGCCGGCAGCAGGCCACCGCCCAGCCACACGCCCAGC
>JBFLWE010000112.1:0-14182 GCA_040758375.1 Pseudomonadota bacterium | reverse complement strand
TGCTGGCCCTGCGCCTCCACGACCATCCGTACGGCCCGTTCCTGGACCTCTGGCGAAAACCTGACTGACTTCTTCATGGCTCCATCCTCTCAAAGGTTGGAGCCTCCTCAAAACCCGGAGCGGTTCACGGCAAAGGCCATCAGGCGCTTAAGGTCGGAGAGGTACACCTTGTCAGAGGGAGCGTCTCCATCAGGCCCGTACCGAGCCTTCAGCAGCAGCGTCACCTCCTCGAGTTCTCCGGGCACCTTGACGCCAATGTGTCAACGCCGAAGTAAATCTGACCCACCTTGCCGGGTTCTCGCCGAAGTAAATCTGACCCACCCAGGCCTGTTCCCCGCCCGGTAGGCGCGGGGGTCTTGGTTGTTGTTCCTCGTGATGGTCGAGGGCTGTGGTCATGTGGGCGAACGCGCCGGCGGTGGGCAACGCGCCAGCGTTGTCCACGGCCGGTGCCGGTGCGCGCCAGCGCATCGTCCACATGTCCACAGCCCTGCTCACGCGCTGGCGGTCTTCTTCGGTGCGTTGCCGGCGCGGCGCTTGTCCTTGAGCCGGTAGCTCTCGCCGCTGATCTGCACGATGTGGGCGTGGTGCAGCAGCCGGTCAAGCATCGCTGCGGTCAGCGTCTGATCGTCGGCGAAGGCGGTGGCCCACTGGGTGAACGGCAGGTTGCTGGTGAGCACCATGCTGCCGCGCTCGTAGCGCTTGGCCACGACGTTGAAGAACAGGTTGGCCTCCTCGCGCCCGAAGGGCAGGTAGCCGATCTCGTCGACCACCAGCAGCTTGGGGCCGAGCACCGCGCGGTTGAGGTATTCCTTGAGCCGGCTCTGGCTCCTGGCCGTGGCCAACTGCAGCATCAGGTCGGCGGCGGTGATGAAGCGCACCTTGTGCCCAGCGGCGACGGCACGCTGCGCGATGGCCAGCGCCAGGTGCGTCTTGCCCACCCCGCTGGGGCCGAGCAGGACGACGTTCTCGGCCCGCTCGACGAACGCCAGGTGCGCCAGCTCCTGGATCTGTGCCTTCGGCGCCCCGGGTGCTTCCTTCCAGTCGAACTGCTCCAGCGTCTTGACCGCCGGCATCGTCGCCAGCTTCATGAGGGTGGCGACCTTGCGCTCGTGGCGCCCCCTCGTCTCGGCCTGGAGCGCGCGCTCGAGGAAGTCCGCCAGGCTGGCCTGCTCGGTGGCAGCCTGCTGCGCGATGGCCGGCCACTCGGCGTGCAGCCGGGCGAATTTCAGCTGCACGCACAGCGCCTCGATGCGTTGGTGCTGCAGGTTCATGCGCCGACCTCCGGTTGCGTGCTCCGCAGCGCGTGCAGCAGCTGGTCGTAGACGGCCAGCGGGTGCTGCAGGCTCTCCAGCGGGGTGGCGACCTTCATGCCGATCCGGGGCGGTGTCTTCAGCGCCGGCGGCGGCAGCATCACGGCGCGTTCCTCTGCCAGGCGGACCGAGGGCACCTCGCCGGTGGTGCCGTGCTCGCGCTCGTTGGCCACCCCGTCGAGCCAGCGCCTGACGTGCCGGTTGGCGACCTCAGCCGTCAGCGCCAGGCCGGCGGCCTTGAGGCTGGCCGCCAACGGCACGAGGAAGCTTCCCTTGAGGTAGCCGTTGAAGCGCTCGACCTTGCCCTTGGTCTTGGCGCGGTACGGTCGGCACAGCCGCGGCTTGAAGCCGCACTCCTCGGCCAGCGCCAGCAACTCGGGGTTCCAGCGGTGCCGGCCGGCTCCATAGGCGTCGCGCTCGAGCACGACGCTCTTGGCGTTGTCGAACAGGACCTCGGAGGGCACACCGCCGAAGTAGTCGAAGGCCGCGCGCAGTGCACTGCGCAGGGTTGCGGTGGTCTCGTCGGTGGTGAACTCGACGAAGCTGGCGCGGCTGTAGCCAAGCGTGGCCACCAGCGCCAAGAGCGCGTCGCGCCCGCGCCGCACAACGGTGAAGTCGGCCTGCATTTGCTGGCCGGGCGCCGTCTCGAAGCGCACGAGCGGCTCCGGCACGGCCTTCTTCAGCGGCGCGAGGAAGGCCTTGAGCTGGCTGATGCCGCCACCATAGCCACGCCCAGCGATCTCCCGCAGCAGCACGGTCGCCGGGATCCAGTGCGGCCTGGCGGCTTCGACGCGCTCGAGCACGTACGCCTTGTACGGGTCGAGCTTGCACTGCCGCGGCGCCCTGGGGCCATATCGCCCGGCGCCGGCCTCACGCAGGTACCGGCGCACGGTGTTGCGCGAGCACCCAAGTTCCTTGGAGATCGATCGCATCGACTGTCCTTGCCGATGCATGACTCTCACTTCCACTGCTTGCTCCTGGGTCAACATCGACGGCCAAAAGGCCGTCAGCTTCGCCCAGGTGGGTCAGATTTACTTCGGCGGGGTGGGTCAGTTTTGCATCGGCGGCGACACCAATGCTGACGAGAAACTTCCGCGCGTCCGACTGCTGACCCTTCCTCGTCCCGACCGTGAGAATCTCTTCGTCGATACGAGGCAACGGATCCTTCTTGCTTGGAACGCCTGTCTGGAAGAAGGCGTCCTTGGCAAGCCGGTAGGACCCATCGACGGTTCGCACGATTTGTGCCTCGTGCAGGTCGAATACGTCCCCTTCGTCATCGCAGTACTTGCCGAGGATGGCGTAGAGCGCTTGGTGCCACTCCAGCGGCTTCGCCGCCATCCATTTCAAGACGAGCGGGTCCACACGTGCACCGGTCCAATGGCGAGAACTCACACGAGCTCGTGACTCAAAGAAGTCCTTGAGGTCTTCGGCATCCCAACTTGCTATCCCAAGGCTCGCCAAGAACTTGTCCTGCGCCTGGCTTTTTTGCGGCGCCGTGATTGCCCAAGTGGGCTGGTCGCTCCGGCCTGTGACGAATGCCAAGTCCTCATCAGACAGCAACGCCTTGAGCGACGCTCGCGCTTGGCAGAGACGTGACGCCGGCGCGTACCTGCCCGCGAATGTTGGCACGAGCGCCTGTGCCTTCATCTCCGCGACGACGGCCGCCCGGATGACCTTGTAGCGCTCCGGCAGAGAGTCGTCGTTGTTCGGGAGTACTGCCAAGAAGTCGCCGCTCAGCAGACCGAGGTCCTTGATGACGTGCAGCGCCCTGGCACTGAGGCGTGCCAGCTGTTCAAACAGCGGTGTGTTCTCGGGAGTGTTCTTGATGCTTGCGCGACTGAGTTCTGGAACGAAGGGTGCGTGCAGGTGATAGCGAAGCCCCGACACCTCCTTGTCCGCCGGAAAGAACACGGACACCATTCCTCGTTCCGACGGGATGATGCGTAGCTGGTCGGCGATTGGCTTCTTGGGGTCAAAGGACTTCTGTTCGCCACGGAAGGCGAGTTCGAAGGCGATGGCGACGGCCTGCTTCTCGATGCCAGCTATCGGGGCCGAGAACTGATGGACGTCGGAGACGGTGGCCGCGAACCGCAGCCATTGGGAGCTCTGTACATCGCGACCCTCGACCTGCTTGAGTACCTCGATGTGCGACGGCGAGTACTCATGGCGAAGTACCGCGCCTTCGACACCCTCTACTCGCCACCGGATGTACTGGAGGCTTCGAAGGAAGAGCAGCGTGGTCTCAGAGAGTTGCTGCAGCCCGGCCTTCACCTCGGCATAGGCTGTCTCTTTGTTCTTCTTCGGATTGTTGAAAGGGAACTCGAAGCGCGTTCGCTTCCCAAGTGCTTCCCGCCCTGGCACCGGCACGGGCAGAAAGCGCCGCTCAATCTGGAAGCTGTACTCCGACGAGTAGACGGTTGGGCTGCTCGTGTAGGTATAGACGGACTTGAAGCCGACGCCGAACTTGCCGATGCGGTCGGGGTCATCCTTCTTGGTGCTGTTGTTGATGCCTGTGATGGCGTCAATGTCGTCCAGGTTGAACTGCCGTTCTCCGTTGTGCTCGAACACGCATTTCGAATCGGAGAGCTCGAACATCACCTCCGTCGCACCTGTGTCCTCGGCGTTCTGGAGGAGCTCGTAGATGAAGTGCGCCTCGTCCGGATAGAAGTCGTCGAAGATGTCGAGGTTGATGCCCTTGTTCTTGGCAAGCGCGGCCAAGAACTCCCGCCGCTGGGCGGCAAGTTCCTCCAGGCTGTTCACTGTGCCCTCCGCACTTCAAGGACGCCGAACACCGCGGGCGTCGCCTTGATGTCTCCGCTCTCGGCAGCCTTTCTGAGCGCAGCTACGCGAACGTCAAAGTCCACCTGAGCGCGCTCCAACTCCGCCTGCTTCATCACGCGAATCTTGTCGTTCGTGGCCCGTCCGATTTGCTCCTCCAGAAGGGCACGTCGCGCGGTGAAGCTCGCAGTCAGACTCTGGATTCGAACCCCGACAAGCTGGCGGTTGTCTTCTGCGTGCTGCGTGGACTCCCGCAGCCACAACTGGTGGTGTACCTTGTCCAGGTCATCCCACACCTGTTGACCCGGAAGTTCCAATCCTGACGCGTCAACGGCAGACGGAAGCACCTCCAGCAGCGCGTCAGCTACCGCCGGGCTCTCGGTCACGGGAATCAGGTCCTCGTCGCGCTTAGCCCCTTGTCTGGCCCAACGATAGAGAGCGAAGGGATGGACACCTTCCGGCAGCACCTCGTTGACGACGGATAGACGTACGGCAATAGCGTCGGCTTCCTGGAGAAACGCTGCGGCCTGGCGAAGCAGCGGATGACCCAAGGAAAGTAGTGCGGCGCTAGCGTTCTCGACCGCCGCCTCCTGCTCGAAGGTTACCGAGAGGGTTGGAGATGTTCCCTTTAGCCATCGCTCCCACGCCCTGTGCATGGGGTCCGTGGAACGAGGAAGCTTGCGGAAGTCCTCCAACAGAGTCGCCCGCGCTTCTTGGCCCAACCGCAACGTCTTCAGAGCCTTTTCTCCGAGAAGGTAGTCCTGCTCCTTCCCTAGCCGGCGAGCCAGGTACGAACCGACCGCCAAGCCGAGGGCCCGGGGCTCTAGCCAATGGCTACGCGACCTCGCCAGCCGCTGCTCCCAAGACGCAGCAGCGAGGTTGAGTCCGAACAGTTCGCCCTGACGCTCCTCCAAGCGCTGTTCCTCCTCTATCTGCCGAATTTTGTTGTCCGACAGTTGGAGAAGGCGCTGCTGTCGCTCCTCATCGCTGAGCGTGAACGACTCGGCTATGTTGTGCAGCTCCTTGGTGATTTCGCCGAGGATTTCCTCGTTGCCGCCGATGGCGTGCTGGAAGACGCCAATACGACTGAGGCAGCGGTCAAAAATCTCCGCGTCTATCGTGCCTGGGGTTATGAAGTTGAAGATGCCGACTGCCTCGCTGGCTTGCCCATAGCGGTCAATCCGGCCGATGCGCTGCTCTACGCGCATTGGATTCCACGGAAGGTCAAAGTTGACAAGGCAGTCGCAGAACTGGAAGTCGAGGCCTTCGCAGCCAACTTCGGACGAAAGCAGGACGTCAAGAGCTTCCTCACTCTCCTTGGGCAACGCGAAGCGCCGTCGAAGTGCCGACCGCTCCTCATCGGGTATCCCGCCATGGACGAGGCCGAACCGAACGTTGGCCGCCGTCAACTTGCCCACCAAGTAGCGGAGCGTGTGGCGGAACGTGCTAAAGACCAGCACCTTGTTGCGCGGCATGGCCAGCTTGTCAGCCACCACCTTCATGAACGCCGCGGCCTTCGGGTCATTGGGGTCCAAGCTACTTGCTCGCCGAAGCAGCGACTCGATGTCCCCGCGAATTTGCTCAACAAAGTCGAACTCGCGCTCAACTCCGTCGTCTGGGTCATCGGCCTCTTCAAGGCTCGCGAGCTTGCCCCGCAGGATGTCCCGCAGCGCGGGTGCCAGACCATAGAGACTGCTTGCGGCCTGCCGGCTCACTGTCGACATCATGAACTTGACGTTCAGGTTCCCATGGAGCCTTGCGAGGATTCGGGCGATGACGCTCAACAGGTCGTCGTGGAGTTCCTTCTGGCTTGGGGTGAACTCTGTGCTGACCGTCTCAGCCTTCCGAGTCGTGAACTCACCGATGTCTCGGCGCCTGGTGCGGTTGATGAGTGAACTGAAGGTGAACAGGCCCTCCAATGAGTAGATGGTCTTGATACGCGACGCGCCGTCCTCGGCGCCCTCAGCCAGACCATCGTAGATGTGCTGAAAGCCAGGGTTGATGGCCAGCACCTCGCGGCCCCACGTCGTTGCAGCCACCTCTCGCAGTTGCTCCCTGACCAGCTCTGACCAACCAGTCTCGCCTCGGCGGCACGCCTGAATCGCGGCGTTGATGAACTGATTGGGCTCGGCCATCTGCTCAAAGCTGGCCGGGTCGATGATGACGTCGGGACGCAGGACGTTAAGCAGCGTGTACAGGTCGTCCCGGCCGAGCTGAACTGGCGTCGCCGAAAGGAACACCACGGCCTCCGCGTTGTCAGCAAAGTACCGAACCGCCTGATGAAGAAACGTCTCGCTGTTCCGGATGTGGTGAGCTTCGTCGACGATGACGAGGTCGAACTTTGGCGGAGGGTCTAGCTCCAGCAGGCCTGGGTCCCTTGCCTTGCCTCTGCCTGACCTACCAAAGAGCAGGTCGTTGTCGAACAGTGACGTGGGCAGAATTGCCCTCTCGTACTGGGCGGGCCACTCTCCGCCAAGATGTGTCTCCTTGATGCAGTGTCGGAGCAACGAGCCATCGAGATGCACGAAGTGCTCGTCGAAGCGCTTCATCTCCAGTTCCCACTTGCGCTCGGTGACAAGCGCCTTGGGGCAGATGATGAGCACCGACTTGATGTCGCTTCGTGCCTGCAGTTCCTTGAGGATGAGGCCGGCCTCGATGGTCTTGCCGACGCCCACCTCGTCAGCGACCAGCAGACGGGGTCGGTCTGCTCGTATGAGCTTGAACACCGGTCGGTACTGATACGGGACGAAGCGAACTCGACCGGAGTTCAAGGAGTACAGCGCCGACGCGGACGGCGAAGACAGTTGGGCGGCACTAAGCAGAGACGACAACTCGGCTGCCGTCAACGTCTTGCGGTCGGCCTCAGGCTCCTCTAGGGCCTGAAGCTGGCTTTCGTAGTACACCTGCCGCGCGCCGTTCTCGAAGACGCGGTACCGTGTCTCTACGGCCCCACCTGCCAGGACCTCGAGCACCGGGAACACTGCCGCCGGGTTCGACCGAAGACAAAGCAACTGACCCACAGCGAACTTGCTCGCGGACGCTGGAGCCGGTGCGGAGGCAGTCGCTGGCCTCGGAGCCGCGGCTTCGCTTGCTCCGACGGCAGGCGCGCCCTGAGGCTCGAGCTTTGGAGCGAGCCTACCCAGGGTCTCCGCCTTGAACGCCGAGAGGCGCTCCATCAGGTCCGGGCTCGCTCCCACGACGGCGAGCAGCCGCTCCAGGGTGTCCGCGTCGCGGAAGGCGTCTGTCGGCCCCACCCCTCCGGCTGGTGCATGTGCCCAGCGGTTCCGAGCGCTTTGCAGTTCCTTCACCCAGTTGCGAGCTTCCCGCGGCAGCGGGTTCACAGCGGCCAACTCGTTCCAGTTCTGGTCGAGGACACGTAGCACTGCCGCCAGGTCGAGGCCACTCAGGCTCTGAATTCGCCGGTCCTCTGCAAAGCGCTGCTGTTGGAAGGTCAGTCGGTCGACGACGTGCTCGCGCCACCAGTTCGCGCTAAGGCCCGGCAGCTTCGCCGCGAGCCATTTCGCAATGACGCCCGCAGACGCCTGAAGGAGTTCGTTCATCCCGCCCCCTGCCCGCAAGCCCGTTCCCAACTGGTCCAACCTGGGGGCAGCGGGCAAGGGTAGCGGGTCTCAATGTGTTGACCACGACCCTGTTCGTACCGCTAGGGTAGCAAGCATTTGGCCGGGTGCGACCACGGAGAGGGTTGCAGGAGACCAATGGCGTGATCCATAAGGCGGTCCAGGCGCACGGCTACGGAAAGCTTGAAGCGAAGTAGCCTGAATTGCCCAACGGCTGCTTTTCCGTCCAACTTTGGCGCCCGAAGTGCTGGATCGGGTCGTTGTGAGCCGGTCAACGAGCCGCAGCTGAAGGAGTGCACGAAGGTCCCCCCTGAGCCGATATAGAGGGCTCCTCCCCCGGGCAGGGGAGGGGCCAAAGCCGCTGTCAGGCGGCGAGCTTCGTGTCCTCGGCATCCATGCGGCTGGCGCCCGCCGAGTCCTGGTCGAGGTCGAGTTGGCGCTGCAGTCGGCGCTGCCGCGCGAGGAGGTCCGCCAGGCGGCCCTCGTGCTCGAACGGGCGTTCGAGCTCGATGCGCAGATCGGCCAGGCGCTTGCCGCGCACCGCCAACTGCTGGCGTGCCGCATCGCGCTCCTTGGGTACCGACGCCAGCGCTGCGAGCAGCGCCGCCACCAGCCCCTGGGCCGTCTGGTACACGTCGGCGTCGTACCGGCAGTGACCTTCGAGGTACAGGCCGGGAACGCCGTCGTCGCGGCTGGCGCGCAGTCCGAGCTTGAAACCAGCGAACCGGCCGACGCGCTGCTCGACGCTGCCTTGAGCGGCTTTCGCCGCACGCACCAACTGGCGCAGGCCTTCGCCGACCGCCTCCGCGCCCACCAGCACCTGGCCGGCCAACTCGACGCGCATGTCTCCCGCGGATGCCGGCTCCGCACGCTCGCAGTCCTGCTCCAGCAGCGCCAGCTTGCGCTCCAGCGACTCGATCAGCATCGGCAGCCGCGCCACCTCGCTCTCGTTCGCATAGCGCTGGTTGCGCCATACCGAGAACAGCGTCGACAGCTTGGCCACCTCGGCGTCCACGCCGGCCTTTTCGATCACGAGCGGGTTGCCCGAGGCGAGCGCCTTCACTTCGGCGTACGACAGCGCCGCCAGTTCCACGTCCTCGATCGAACGCAACCCCTTGTCGCCGCTCATCACCTGGGCGATGAAACGCGCCTTGGTCTCCAGAGCCTGCCACATGTAGCTGTCGAAGCTGCCTTCGGTGACGTAGCGGAAGATCTCCACGTCCTCGCACTCGTTGCCCTGGCGCAGGATGCGCCCTTCGCGCTGCTCCACGTCGCACGGTCGCCACGGCGCGTCCAGGTGATGCAGCGCCGCCAGCCGGGTCTGCACGTTGGTGCCGATGCCCATCTTCGCCGTCGATCCGAGCAGCACCCGCACCCGGCCTTCACGCACGGCCTTGAACAGCGTGGCCTTCTGCGCATCGGTGTCGGCGTCGTGCACGAACGCGATCTCCGTTGCCGGCACGCCGGCATCGACCAGGCGCTGCTTTAGGTCATCGTAGACGCTGAAGGCCTTGCCTTCCTTCGGCGACGACAGGTCGCAGAACACCAGTTGCGCGCCGCGAAAGGCCTCGGTGCGTTGCCGCACCGCGAGCACTTCGCGGACACAGGCCGCGACCTTGCCCTGCGCGTCGAAGCGCGCGCTCGGCGCCACCAGCCGGAAGTCCAGCGCGGCCTTGCGGCCGTCGGTGGTCACCGCGAGCATGTTGTCGTCTTGCGGCTTGACGCGGCCCATGCGGATCGCCTCCGCGCGCTCGACCAGCGTGCGCACGTAGGCCTTCAGCGCACTGCTCGCCGGGCAGGCCACGATGCGCGGCTTGCCGCCGCGCAATGCCGGCACCGGCAGCTTCAGCATCTCTGCGGTGCGGATGTCGGCCACTTCGCCGAACACCGCCATCAGCTCGGGCACGTTGATGAAACGCGCGAAGCGCGTGTTCATGCGGTACCCGCTGCCGTCGGGCGCGATCTCGAGCGCCGTGACGCTCTCGCCGAAGGTGGCCGCCCAGGCGTCGAACTGCTGCAGCCCGAGTGCCTCCAGCCTTCTGGGCTGCAGGTAGCGCATCATCGTGTGCACCTCGGCCATCGTGTTGGCCACTGGCGTGGCGGTGGCGAACACCACCCCGCGCTGCGCGCCGCCGTGCAGGCGCATCGTGTAGCGCGTCTTCAGGAACAGGTCGAAGGCCCGCTCCGAGTTCGCCAGCGGCAGGCCGGCGACGCGCGTCATCTTAGTGAACCGGTATAGGTTCTTGAACAGGTGGGCCTCGTCGACGAAGAGCGCGTCGATGCCGAGCTGTTCCCAGCTCAGCAGGTCGTCCTTCTTCGCGTCAGCCAGCAGCTTCTCCAGCCGCACGGTCCAGTTCTTCTTCATCGCTTCGAGCTGCTTGACGATCCGGTTGCCCCGGTCGTTACGCCGCTCGGCGCGCACTGCCATTTCGATTTCCATGATGAGTTCCTTGATGAAGGTTTGTGTGAAAGCCGGCGACATCCGGATGCGCTCGAAGCTCGAGTGCGTGATGACCACCGCGTCCCAGTCGCCCGTGGCGATGCGCGACACCAGCTCGCGCCGGCGGTCGCCCTCCAGGTCTTCCTTGCCCGCCATCAGCACGGCGGCATTCGGGTACAGCCGGACGAACTCGGCCGTGTACTGCGCCAGCATGTGGTTCGGCACCACATGGCAGGGCTTGGCCGCGAAGCCGAGGCGCCGCAGCTCCATGCCGGCGATCGCGCAGACTGCGGTCTTGCCGGCGCCGACGACGTGGAACAGCCCGGTGTTGCCGGACTGCACGACGCGCCACACGGCGTCCCGCTGGTGCGGGTGCAGCGCGTAGCAGCGCGAGAACCCGGGCAGCTTCAGGTGCGAGCCGTCGAACTGTCGTGGCCGGGTGGCGTTGAACAGGTCGTTGTAGGTCCGGCACAGCCGCTCGCGGCGCTCGGCTTCGTCGAAGGCCCAGGCCGCGAAGCGCTCCTTGATCAGCGCCAGCTTCTCTCGCGCGGCCAGCGTCTCGTCGGGGTTGACGATCATGCGGTCGCTCTCCGGGTCCGGGTCGCGGACCGTCGGCACCTGCACGTTCAGCGCGCACTGAACGAGTTCGATCGCGTTCAGCCGCGAGGTGCCGAACTCCTGCGTCACCTTGACGTTCTGGCGCGCACTCCACTCGGGGTAGCGCACGGACCAGGCTCCGGCCTGCGCCGAGTAGCCCACGTCGCAGTCCTTCTGCTCCAGCACCTGCCGGATGAAGTCCTCCACGTCGCCGGCGGGAATCCACACCGCGCCCAGGCGCGGCTCGATCGATGCCGGCGGCAAGTCCTCGGGCTGCACCCGCTCCAGCGCGGCCACGTTGCGTGCGCCGTCCGGTCCCGCCGCCAGTGCCTGCCGCAGCTTGGCCTTGACCTCGCCGGACAGGTAGTCGTCGGCGGTCTTCCATTGCCCGTCCGCGGGGTCCAGGAACACCAGTCCGCGTTCGGCCAGCGCCTCCAGCACCGCTTGCGGCGGCGCCGACAGCAACTGGCCCATCCAGTCCGGATCGACCCGGCCGCGCCATTGCACTGAGGCGGCGAGCGCTTCCTCGGGCTCGGCCGCGGTTTCTGGCTCGACGATCCGCGCCAGCGTCCTCCGGCTGAAGAGCGCGGCCTTGACAGCGGTCTCGGTCTCCTCGTCGTAGTGCTCGAGCGACAACAGCAGCGGGTAGTCGGGGTCGCGCCGGAACGCGAGCGCGTTGGCCCGGTTCGACAGACACCCGAAGCGCGCGACGTAGCGGTCGTAGCTGCCGTTCAGCATGGCGCGCTCGTGGCGCTGCCGGCTGTCGTCGGCGTCCGCGAGTTGCAGATCAAGCAGGACTCGCGCATGGTCGCGGATCGAACACAGGCCCGCGATGCGGGCGCGCTGCGTGGCGTTCAGGCGCTCGTGGATGTCCACCAACTCGCCGTCTTCCACACGATGCACGCGGCCGTGGTGGAGGTGATGGCTCCCGGGCCTTGCTCCGCCGGCCGCGGCTGATACGCGGCGCTCGGCCGGCATTGCGTCTGGCGCGGCGGCGCTGTAAACGCCGCGCGGCAGCAGATCGACTCGCCGCGGCAACTCCGCGGCCAGGTCGCCTTCGCACACCGCGGTCGGCACCGGCTCGTGGCCGTTGCCTTCCTGGCGGATGCGGCCGATGCAGAACTGGGGCTGCGCGGCATACCACTGGTTGACCTGCAGGTAGCGTTCGCCGCAGCGTGGATCGCGCAGCGACTCGGGCACCACGCTCAGGCCCAGCCAGGGCTGCTCGTCGGCCTCGCCCGGCACCCGCTTGCGCAGGAACAGGATGTCGGCCTGCACGTCGGTCGACGCAATCTCGGCGAAGGCGCCGCGCGGCAGGCGGATCGCGCCCAGCAGCACCGCCTGCGACGCGAGGTAGCGCCGCACGGTGTCCTCCCAGCTGTCCATCGTGTGGCTGCTGGTGATGAAACAGGCCAGCCCGCCGGGCCGCAGCAGATCGAGCGCGCGACCGAGGAAGTAGTTGTGGATGCTGAAGCGGCCGTACGGCCGGTTGCTCGAATCGGCCACCTTGTAGGCGCCGAAGGGCACATTGCCGATCGCCAGGTCGTACCAGGCGTCGGCCAGCGGCGTCTTCTCGAACGCGGCGATGCGCACGTCCACGCCGCTTGCGCCGTAGAGCGCCCGCAGCATCCGGCCCGAAAGCCGGTCGATCTCGATGGCCGTGACCGTGCATTGCTCGGCCAGCGCCGCCGGCATCGCGCCGAGGAAGTGGCCGATGCCGGCACTCGGTTCGAGCACGCGGCCTCCAGTGAACCCAAAGCCTCGAACCGCCTGCCACATCGCCGCAATCACTGCGACCGGGGTGTAGTGGCTGTTGTTGACCGACGCCAGCGCAGAGCCGTGGTCATCGGTGTCGAGCGCGTCGCGCAGTTGCGCGGCGCGACGTGCCCAGGCCGGTTCCGGCGCCTCGAGGTTGAAGCTCGCAGGCAGGCCACCCCAGCCGGTGTAGCGCAGCAGCATGCCGCGCTGGGCATCGTCGGGCTCGCCGCCCGACACTTCGAGCGCTCGCAGGGTCTGGATCGCGGCCAGGTTGGCCTCGAACTTGGCGACGGCGCCGCGCGGAATGTCGAGTCCACCGGCGGGCAGTTGGGGCCAGGGGTGCTGCGCGGCGCTGGGCGTCGGCGGCTCGCTCGGCCGCCACGAGGGTTGTGGTGGGCGAGGCTCGTGTTCCTCTTCACCCGGCTCGTCGTCGAGCGGCGGATCGGGAGGAACGGGAGGCATGGGCGGCGCGAAGGCCGCGGCGGGCTCCGGCTCGAAGCCGGGCAGCCAGGAGCAGGGCTCGGGGATGCGAGTCATGGGGGTCTCCGTGGGGCGACGGAGACGCACCTGCCCCGGCGGGGAGATGGCTCCCCGTCAGGGTGGATGGATGGCCCACCGGATGCGCGGGCGCATGGGTGGGTGGCTCTCGTGCCGCGCGAGGCGGCGATCAATCAGTCAGATGCGGTGTCGGTGTGCCGCGGGCGTCGGGCTCCTGGCGGAGCACGAAGGGGCGTGCAAGGCGGGTATCGACCGCGGCGCCGACGCAAGTCGGGGCTGGGCAGGCTGACGCCTGCGGGTAGCCCTGGCACTGTGCGCGAAGGCGTGCGGGTCCGATCGCGTCTCGACCGGTTGCCACCGCCAAGGCCCGATTTGGCAGGGGCCGCGCGGTGGCGGCTCGCGCCCGACAATGAGGCATGCCCCAGGACCAGCCAACACCCGCCGACGCTGACGAAATCTTGGCGGACCTGCTCGAGCAGTCCGAGCGCTTCGAGGGTGACCTGGCCCCGCTGCTGGCGCATCCGCGCCGCCCGCCGTCGCGGCGAGTGCTGCTGACCCTTGCGTTGTGCGACGTCGCGCTGGAGTTCTGGGTGGCGCAGCGCCTGCTGATTCGCGCCGGCATGCACACCGCGGCCCTGGCCCTGGTGCGCCTGCACTTCGAGGCGACGGTGCGGGCGATCTGGTTCCATCACGGCGCCAGCGACGAGTGGCTGGAACGCTTCGCCGCGCCGATGGCCCCCGGCCAACTCGCCGAGCCCGTGCTGGGGCCGAATGTCGACGCGATGTTGCAGACGCTGGCGAAGACCGCGCCGCCGTTCCTCGCGCAGACGCTCGGCGCCTTCAAGGCGGCGACATGGCAGCCGATGAACTCGTACGTGCATGGCGGCATCCGGCCCGTGGTGCAGAGCCTGGCCGGCTGCACGCCCCAGCAACTCGTCGGTGTGCTGCAGAACGCCAACGGCATGGCCTTGATGACGGCCAACCTGTTGGTGGTGGCGCTGCAGGACCCGGCGCTGGCTGGACGCATCGGCCCGATCCAGCAAGCGCACCAAGCGTGTCTACCGCCCATGCAGCCGCCCCGCACTTGATGGCGCCCTCCCTCATGGGAACCTGAATCCACGGGCCGATGTTGCGCCCGTCCTCATTCAGGAGCCCCCCGATGAAACTCTCCAAACAGGAGCTGGAAGCCGTGATCGCGGCTTCACCTCGCAGCTTCGTTCCCT
>JBFLWE010000111.1:0-14834 GCA_040758375.1 Pseudomonadota bacterium | reverse complement strand
TGGCCGATCTGCTGCTCGGTGCGCTCCAGCGACTGGGTCAGCAAAGCCCTGGCCGCGGGGGCCTCGGTGCGGGCCACCGTGAGCGCATAGAGCTTCAGCAGCCGCTGCGCCAGCATGCGCAGCTGCCCTGCCCGGTTCACCGCCTCGGCATCGCGTGCCGCCTCGATCACCTGCTGCGCCACCTGGCCCACGCGCTGCTTGCCTTGCATGGAGGCCGCGCGCAGCAGACGGAAGGCTTCGTCCTCCGGGATCTGCCGCGCCCGCATGAGGATGCCCTTGGCGCGATCGATCAGCTTGCGCTCCTCGTAGCGGTGGGTCATGTCCTGCAGCGCCTCGCGCAGCTGCTGGTCGCGTCGAAAGCGCGCCTGCGCCAGCTGCAGCAGCGGCCGCAGGCGCTGCGCCGCATAGCCTTGCACCACCCAGGCCTGCACGCCGACCTCCAGCGCCCGCTCCATGGGTTCGGCCTGCACGTCCCTGGTGAACACCACGACCGGCCGCGGGAACGTGGACAGCAACATCCCCAAACCGCGGAACAAGGCCTCCGCCGGCGAGGCCGCCCAGCAAACGACCACATCCGGTGCCTGCCGCACCGTCTCTTGCACCAAGTTGTCGCAGTCGGTGGCACCAAGCACGTGAATACCCGCGGCCGCGAGATCGGCGGCCAGGTCCGGCATGCCGGGAGAAGCAAGGGTGACGACCAACGCAGAGATCACGTTCAGGGCCCGTGGGCAGAGTAAATGCGACGGAGGCGGCGCAGGCGAGGCCGCAAGCATAGTGCAGCCCTCGCGGCCCGATGCGTTGCAGCCACTGGCATGGATGCTGCTTTGCAGCACGCCGGGCGCAACGCCGCGCCCCGACCGTGCGCCAGCACTGCCGGTCATGTGCACACCGACGTGCACAGCCATGTGCCTCCAGCCTTGCGGCCTGTCCGACAGCCCGCCGGGCGCAGTGTCCCCTGGAGCGCCACATGCGCATTTCGCGCCCTGACTTTGTCGTGATGCCCCTGCATTTGCCGCCTGCGACGGCCAGGCGGCAGCCGACGTTGTCCGGGCAAGGAACCGAACCTCATCGATTCATTGCCCATGTCCAACTCCGGCTTCTCTAGCTTCCTGCGCGCGGGCCACTCGCCCACGCTGTTCGCGGCGTTTCTGTACTTCGCGTTCTCCTGCTGCATCTGGGTGCTCAACGGCGCCATGGCGCCGTTCATCGGCGAGACCTTCGAGCTTTCGCCTGCGCAAAAGGGCCTGATGCTCTCGGTGCCCATCATCGCCGGCGCGCTGATGCGCTTTCCGCTCGGCGTGCTGGCGCAGTACATCGGCCGCAAGAACGCCACGCTGGTGGAGATGGCGCTGATCGCCGTGGCCATGCTGTTCGGCTTCTTCTTCGTGAAGAGCTTCAACGACCTGCTGGCCATGGGCGTGCTGCTGGGCATCGCGGGCGCCAGCTTCGGCGTGGCGCTGTCACTGGGTTCGGGCTGGTTCCCGCCGCAGCACAAGGGCCTTGCCATGGGCCTGGTGGGCGCGGGCAACGTAGGCACCGCCGTGTCGGTGCTGGTGGCGCCGCCGCTGGCGAACTGGCTGGGCTGGCAGGCGGTGTATGGCGTGGCCGCCGTGGCGATTCTGCTGCCCATGCTGGTGATGATCGTGTTCGCCAAGGAGCCGCCCGATGTGAAGGCGCATTCGAGCTTCCGCGAGCACATCGCCTGCCTGTTCGAGAAGGACGGCTGGGCCTTCAGCCTGATCTACGGCGTGACCTTCGGCGGCTTCATCGGGCTGACGAGCTTCCTGCCTTCTTACTACTACGACCAGTTCGGCGTCAGCAAGGTACAGGCGGGGCAGCTCACGATGCTGGCCGCCTTCATGGGCGCGGCGGTGCGCATCGTCGGCGGCTGGATCTCCGACCGCTGGGGCGGCGTGAACACGCTGACGCTGGTGCTGGCGATGGTGGCCGTGTGCCTGGTGCTGGTGGGCTTCTCGTCGGGATCGCTGGCGCTGACGACGCTGCTGCTGATGCTCTGTTTCGCTGCGCTGGGCGCGGGCAACGGCGCGCTGTTCCAGCTCGTGCCCTTGCGCTGGCCGGCCACCACCGCGGTGGCGGGTTCGATGATCGGCGAGATCGGCGCGCTCGGCGGCGGCCTGGTGCCCAACGCGATGGGCCTGTCCAAGCAGTACCTGGGCAGCTACACCTGGGGCTTCGTGCTGTTCGCGGCGCTGGCGCTGGTCATGCTGGGCGTGATGCGCGTGATGCAGATCCGCTGGACGCGCACCTGGGCCGAGAAAGGCGGGCGTGCGCGCACGCAGCCGGCGCCGGCTGCCGCGTCCGCTGCACCGCTGAAGAAGGCGAGCGCCTGACAGAAACTGCGATGCAGGCTAGCGCTCAACTCCAGCTGACGCCGTGGGTCCGGCTCTGCCGGCCCACTGGCGGCGCCCTCTTGAGGGGGAGCGCCGCAGGCGCTCGGGGGTGGGCCTTATCTAGGCAAGAAGAGCAGCCACACGATCAGCAGCGCATTGAACAGCGCCGAGATCGCGAAGGCAAGCTTCCAGATCGCCACGGGATCGCGCCGCACCAGCGGCGTGGCCGGCGGGGGCGTCAGTGCACGCGAGGCACCGCGCTCGAGCGCGAGAGCCAGTTCCTCGGCCGTCTCGAATCGCTGGCGCGCGTCGCGCGCGACGGCCTTGAGCACCAGGTGGTCCAGCCAGATCGGCACGTCGGGCCGCAGGCGCGACGGCGGCACCGGGTCGCGGCGGTAGCGCGCGCGCTGGTAGGGCTCGATCTCGCCGTAGGGCAGGCGGCCGGTGAGCCAGCGGTACAGCGACACGCCGAGCGCGAACAGGTCGCTGCCCGCGTCGGCCGTGCCGCCCTCCTCCCACTGTTCGGGGTTCATGTAGCTCGGCGTGCCGGCATGCAGCACGCGCTGCGCGGCCGGCTCACGGCCCGACAGCGCCACGCCCAGGTCGAGGATGCGCCAGCGGCCGTCGTCGCCCAGGTGCAGGTTGGCCGGCTTGATGTCGCGGTGGATCACGCCGTGGCGGTGCAGGCGGCCGAGCGCGCGGGCGATCTCCAGCGCGCCGGCCACCACCTCGCTCACCGTGAAGCGGCGGCCGTGCGCCAGCCAGTGTTCGAGCGTCTGGCCGCCGTGCCAGTCGAACAAGATGTACAGCGCGCTCGGTTCCTGCGGCTCGCGCACCCGCACGAAGCCGCCGGCCCCGTGCTCGGTGACGCGGGCGCCCAGCCAGGCTTCGTGGGCCAGCATCGCGCGCTCTTCCGGGTCGCCGGCGCGCGCTTCGTGCAGCGTCTTCAGCGCGACCAGTCCGCCGGCCGGTGTGCGCGCCTGGTAGAGGCGGTGCACGCCGGTGTCGGCCACCAGCGCGGTGATGGTGTGGCCGTCGAGCACGTCGCCCACTCTCAGCTTGGGCGGCACCGGCAGGCGGCGGCCGCGCCGCAGGTCGTCTTCGAGACGGCCCGGGTCCAGCCCGAGCACGCGGATCACCAGCGCCGTGGCGTTGTCGCGGCTGCCGGCGTCCAGCGCGGCCTGCACCAGGGCCTCGCTCGCCTGCTGGGCGTCGCCTTGCGCCGCCAGCGCCGCGATCTGGCGCCGGCGCAGCACGCCGTGCACGCCGTCGCTGGTGAGCACGAAGGTGTCGCCCACCTGCAGTTCGCCTTGCAGGTAGTCGATGCGCACCCGGTCGTCCAGGCCCACGGCGCGGGTGAGACGGCTCTTGAAGTCCGGATGCTCCAGCGCATGGTCGTGGGTGAGCTGCTGGCACTCGCCCTGGTGCAGCCGCCAGCCGCGCGTATCGCCCACGTGCGCCAGCGTGTAGCTGTGGCCCTGCAGCGCCAGCGCGGTGAGCGTGGTCATGGCCGCCACGCCCTCCGGGCTGCGCCGGTTGTGGCCGGCCAGCCACGCGTTCTGCGCGCCGATCAGCCGGTCGAGCACGACCGTCGTTTCCCAGGTGGCCGGCGCGGCGAAGAAGTCCTCGAGCAGCGCCATCACGGTGGTCTGCGCCGCCACGCTGCCCTCGCCGCCGGTGGACACGCCGTCGGCAATGGCGGCGATCAGCCCGCCCGTGCCCCCGCCCCGCAGCGCGGCGGCGAAGTCCTCGTTGGTGTCGCGCACCCCGCGGCGGCTGGCGTAGCCGATGTCGACGTCGAAGCTCATGGGCCTCGATTCTCTGGTGTCTCTGGCACCGGGCTTGCTTTTTGATTCGTGAAAGTGGAGTGGATGCGATGAAGAAGATGAAGTTGGCGATGGTGGGCAACGGCATGGCCGGCGTGCGCACCCTGGAAGAGCTGTTGAAGATCGCGCCCGATCTCTACGACATCACGGTGTTCGGCGCCGAGCCGCACCCCAACTACAACCGCATCCTGCTCTCCCCCGTGCTCGCCGGCGAGCAGACGCTGGACGAAATCGTGCTGAACCCGGTGTCGTGGTACGAGGAGAACCGCATCACGCTGCACTTGGGCAAGAAGGTGGTGGATGTCGACCGCCGCCGGCGCATCGTGCGCGCCGAGGACGGCACCGAGGCCGAATACGACCGCCTGCTCATCGCCACCGGCTCCAACCCCTTCATCCTGCCGGTGCCGGGCAAGGATCTCGACGGCGTGATCGCCTACCGCGACATCGCCGACACCAACGCGATGATCGAGGCCGCCGGCAAGTACAGGCACGCGGTGGTCATCGGCGGCGGCCTGCTCGGCCTGGAGGCCGCCAACGGCCTGATGCTGCGCGGCATGCAGGTGAGCGTGGTGCACATCATGCCGTGGCTGATGGAGCGCCAGCTCGACGACACCGCCGGCAAGATGCTGCAGAAGTCGCTCGAAGACCGGGGGCTGAAGTTCCTGATCGGTGCGCAGACGCAGGCGCTGATCGGTGACCGCAACGGCCGCGTGATGGCGGTGCGGTTCAAGGACGGCAGCGAGATCCCGGCCGACCTGGTGGTCATGGCCGCGGGCATCCGCCCCAACACCGAGCTGGCCGAGAAGATCGGCATCCACTGCAACCGCGGCATCGTCGTCAGCGACACGATGCAGACGATCACCGACCCGCGCATCTACGCGGTGGGCGAATGCGCCGCCCACCGCGGCATCGCCTACGGCCTGGTGGCGCCGCTGTTCGAGCAGGGCAAGGTGTGCGCCACGCACCTGGCGCAGTTCGGCATCGGCCGCTACACCGGCAGCCAGGTCAGCACCAAGCTCAAGGTGACGGGCATCGACCTCTTTTCCGCCGGCAACTTCATGGGCGGCGACGACTGCGAGGAGATCGTGCTGAGCGACGCCGAAGGCGGCGTCTACAAGAAGCTGGTGATCAAGGACGACAAGCTCGTGGGCGCCTGCCTCTACGGCGACACGGTCGACGGCAGCTGGTACTTCAAGCTGCTGCGCGAGGGCCGCAGCGTGGCCGACATCCGCGACCGCCTGATGTTCGGCGAGTCGAACATCGGCGATGCCGGCCACGAAGGCCACAGCAAAGCCGCCGCGATGGCCGACGGCGACGAGGTGTGCGGCTGCAACGGCGTGACCAAGGGCGCGATCTGCAAGGCCATCAAGGAAAAGGGCCTGTTCACGCTGGACGAGGTGCGCAAGCACACCAAGGCCAGCGCGAGCTGCGGCTCGTGCACCGGCCTGGTCGAGCAGATCCTGATGTTCACCGCCGGTGGCGACTACTCGGCCACGCCCAAGAAGAAGGCGATGTGCGGCTGCACCGACTACAGCCACGAAGAGGTGCGCCAGGCCATCCGCACGCCGCTGCCCGACGGCGGCAAGCTGCTGACCATCGCCGACGTGTACCGCCACCTCGAATGGCGCACGCCCAACGGCTGCGCCAGCTGCCGGCCGGCGATCAACTACTACCTCATCAGCACCTGGCCCAAGGAGGCGCAGGACGATCCGCAGAGCCGCTTCATCAACGAGCGCTCGCATGCCAACATCCAGAAGGACGGTACCTACTCCGTGGTGCCGCGCATGTGGGGCGGCGAGACCACGGCCGACGAGCTGCGCCGCATCGCCGACGTGGTGGACAAGTACAAGATCGCCACCGTCAAGGTCACCGGCGGCCAGCGCATCGACCTGCTGGGCGTGAAGAAGGAAGACCTGATCCCGGTGTGGCGCGAGCTCGGCATGCCTTCGGGGCATGCCTACGCCAAGGCGCTGCGCACGGTGAAGACCTGCGTGGGCAGCGAATGGTGCCGCTTCGGCACGCAGGACTCCACGCAGATGGGCAAGGACCTGGAGCGCGCGCTGTGGCGCATGTACGCACCGCACAAGGTCAAGCTGGCGGTCAGCGGCTGCCCGCGCAACTGCGCCGAAAGCGGCATCAAGGACGTCGGCGTGATCGGCGTCGACTCCGGCTGGGAGATCTACGTCGCCGGCAACGGCGGCATCAAGACCGAGGTGGCCCACTTCTTCTGCAAGGTGAAGACACGCGAGGAGGTGCTGGAGTACTCGGGCGCCTTCCTGCAGCTGTACCGCGAGGAAGGCTGGTACCTGGAGCGCACGGTGCACTACGTGAACCGCGTGGGCCTGGACCACGTGAAGAAGAAGATCCTCGACGACGCGGCGGGCCGCAAGGCGCTGTGGGAGCGGCTGAAGTTCTCGCTCGACGGTGAACCCGACCCCTGGTTCGAGTTCGACAAGGCCAGGGTGGATGCACGTCAGTTCGACGCGCTGCATGTTTGAAGACCAACAGGACAAACGACGATGAGCGACTGGAAGTGGATCTGCCGCGTGGAAGACATCCCCGTACTCGGCTCGCGCCGCGTGGCGCGCCCCGAAGGCGGCGACCTGGCGGTGTTCCGCAACGCCGAGAACCAGGTCTTCGCGCTGCTCGACCGCTGCCCGCACAAGGGCGGCCCCCTGAGCCAGGGCATCGTGTTCGGCACCAGCGTGGCGTGCCCGCTGCACAACTGGACCATCGGCCTGGACGACGGCTGCGCCAAGGCACCCGACCAAGGGTGCACGCCGCGCTTTGCGGTGAAGGTGGAGGCCGGGCAGGTGTACCTCGATGCCGAGGAGCTGAACCGCGTGGCGCTGGCGCCCGCGCCGAGCTGCGCCTGACGCGCCCATGAGGGAGACCCGCTCCACCTGCCCCTACTGCGGCGTCGGCTGCGGCGTGATCATCGAAAGCGATGGCACGCAGATCACCGGCGTGCGCGGCGATCCGGAACACCCGGCCAACTTCGGCCGGCTGTGCACCAAGGGCAGCACGCTGCACCTCACCGCCGCCAGGCCGATCACGTTGCAGACGCGGCTGCTGCAGCCGATGCGGCGCGCGCGCCGTGGCGAAGCCGCGCAGGCCGTGGGCTGGGACGATGCGCTGGGCCTGGCCGCCGACCGCTTCGCAGGCATCGTGCAGCGGCACGGTCCCGACGCCGTGGGCTTCTACATCTCGGGCCAGTTGCTCACCGAGGACTACTACGTCTTCAACAAGCTCGCCAAGGGCCTGGTCGGCACCAACAACATCGACACCAACTCGCGCCTGTGCATGAGCAGCGCGGTGGCCGGCTACAAGGCCACGCTTGGCGCCGACGCGCCGCCGGCCTGCTACGACGACGTCAGGCATGCGCAGACGCTGTTCATCGTCGGCGCCAACACGGCCTGGGCCCACCCCATCCTGTTCCGCCGCATCGAAGATGCCAGGCGCGCCAACCCCGGCATGCGCATCGTCGTGGCCGACCCGCGCCGCACCGAGACGGCCGAGATGGCCGACTTGTACCTGCCGCTGCTGCCGGGCAGCGACGTCGCGCTGTTCCACGGCATGCTGCACCTGATGCTGTGGGAAGGCTGGACCGACAACGCCTACATCGCCGCGCACACCGAAGGCTTCGAGGCCCTGAAGAAGCGCGTGCGCGAGTTCACCCCGGCCGAGACCGCGCGCCTCACCGGCCTCGGCGAAGACCAGATCCAGCAGGCCACGCGCGCCTTCGCCGGCTTGGCCGATGGCGGCGGCGCGCGCAAGCCCACGCTGTCGCTCTATTGCCAGGGCCTGAACCAGAGCGCCAGCGGCACCGCCAAGAACGCTGCGCTGATCAACCTGCACCTGGCCACGGGCCAGATCGGCAAGCCGGGTGCGGGCCCGTTCTCGCTCACCGGCCAGCCCAACGCGATGGGCGGCCGCGAGGTGGGCGGCCTGGCCAACCTGCTGAGCGCGCACCGCGACCTCGCCGATGCGCAGCACCGCGCCGAGGTGGCGCGCCTGTGGGGCGTGCCCGAGGTGCCGGCGCAGCCGGGCAAGACCGCGGTGGAGATGTTCGAGGCCGCCGCCGACGGCCAGGTCAAGGCCTTGTGGATCGCCTGCACCAACCCTGCGCAGTCCATGCCCGACCAGGCCACCGTGCGCCGTGCGCTGGAGCGCGCCGAGTTCGTGGTGCTGCAGGAAGCGTTCGCCACCACTGCCACCGCGCCTTACGCCGACCTGCTGCTGCCGGCCACCACCTGGGGCGAGAAGGACGGCACCGTCACCAACAGCGAGCGCCGCATCAGCCGCGTGCGGCCCGCGGTGGCGGCGCCTGGGCAGGCTCGCCACGACTGGGCCATCGCCACCGACTTCGCGCGCCGCCTCGAAGCCAGGCTGCGGCCGGGGCAAGCCACGCTGTTCCCGTACGACACGCCGGAGTCGGTGTGGAACGAGCACCGCGAGAGCACGCGCGGACGCGACCTCGACATCACCGGCCTGAGCTACGCGATGCTGGACGCCCAGGGACCGCAGCAATGGCCGCTCAAGCAAGGCGAAGCCGCCGGCCGCGCCCGCCTGTACGAAGACGGCCGGTTCCCCACGCCCGACGGCAAGGCCCGCTTCTTCGACACACCGTTCGTGCCGCTGGCCGAGCCGCGCGACGTGCGCTACCCGTTCAGCCTCAACACCGGCCGCCTGCGCGACCAGTGGCACGGCATGAGCCGCACCGGCACGCTGGGCCGGCTGTTCGGCCATGTGCCCGAGCCGGCGATCGAGCTGCATCCGCGCGACCTGCAACGGCTGGGCCTGGCCGAGGGTGACCTCGCCCACGTGACCTCGCGCCGCGGTTCGCTGGTGCTGCCGGTGGCCGCCAGCGAATCGGTGGCGCCCACGCAGGCCTTCATCGCGATGCACTGGGGCGAGGAGTTCGTCTCCGGCATCAGCAGCCAGGGCGAGCGCCTGGCCGGCGTGAACGCGCTCACCATTGCCGCCTTCTGCCCCAGGTCGAAGCAGCCGGAACTCAAGCACTGCGCCGTCAAGGTGCTCAAGGCCGAACTGCCCTGGCGGCTGGTGGGCGCGGCCTGGCTGCCGGCCGACAAGGTGCTGGCCGCCCGCGAGCAGTTGCGCGCGCTGATGCCGCGCTTTGCCTTTGCCGCCTGCGTGCCTTTCGGGCACCGGCGCGGCGGCGTGCTGTTCCGCGCCGCCGCCTACGAGGCGCCGCCAGCCGAGTGGATCACCCAGATCGAGGGGCTGCTCGGCCTGGGCGCTGACACGCAGGCCAAGCCACTGCGCTACGAAGACCGCCGGCGCGGCCAGCGCCGCACGATGCGCCTGGTCGCGCACGGCACCGACAGCCGGCTCGAAGCCTTCGTGCTGGCCGGTGACGCGAGCGCCGAATCGTGGATCAAGACCCTGCTGCAAGACGAGCTGCCGGCCCAGGCCTATGGTCGCCTGCTGCTGCTGCCGGGCTCCAGGCCACCGGCGGCGTTGAAGCCCGCGGGCCGCCAGGTGTGCAGCTGCTTCAACGTGAGCGAACCGCAGATCCGCGAGCAGCTGGTCCAGTGCCGCGGCACCGAAGACCAGCGCCTGGGCGAGCTGCAGCAGGCCCTGAAGTGCGGCACCCACTGCGGCTCGTGTTTGCCGGAACTCAAGCGCCTGGTGCGAAACGCCCTGGCCGAGCCTGCCCCCGCGGCCTGAAACTTGCGATAGTCGCAGCGGGGGGTTTCGAACATGAGCATCGCGCAGTACATCAAGGAGATCGGCCGCGGCAGCGAAGGCGCCCGCTCGCTCACGGCCGAGCAGGCCTACGACCTGATGAGCCAGGTGCTCGATGGCCGCGTCACCGACCTGGAGATCGGCGCCTTCGCCATCGGTATGCGGATCAAGGGCGAGACGGTGGACGAGCTCACGGGTTTCCTCGAAGCCGTGCACGAGCGCTGCATGACCTTGCCCAGTGAGCGACCGGTGGTGCTGCTGCCTTCGTACAACGGCGCGCGCCGGCTGCCCAACCTGACGGCGTTGCTGGCGCTGCGCCTGGCCCAGCAAGGCGCACAGGTGCTGGTGCACGGGCCAGGCCACGACCGCGCGCGCGTGAGCACCGCCGAGATCTTTCATGACCTGGGCCTGCCGCTGGCGCGCAGCGCCCACGAGGTGCTGCAGGCCTGGCAGCGCCACGAGCCGGCGTTCATGCGCACCGACGTGCTGTGCCCGCCGCTGGCGCGGCTGCTCGACGTACGCTGGGTGGTGGGGCTGCGCAACTCGGGCCACACGGTGGCCAAGATGCTCAATCCCTGCCGCGGCGCACGCGCGCTGCGCGTGGTGAACCACACCCACCCGGAATTCGGCGAGCTGATGGCCGCGTTCGCCCTGCAAGCGCACGCCGACATGCTGCTGCTGCGCGGCACCGAGGGCGAACCGGTGGCCGACCCGCGCCGCGCGCCCAGACTGCAGGTGGTGCTGGCAGGCCAGCCCCGGCCCGAACTGTCGGCCGCGGCGCAGGAAGGCGTGCTCACCGAGCTGCCGGTGCTGCCGCGCGAGAACGACGCCGCCACCACGGCGCTGTACATCCAGTCGGTGTTGAGCGGCGAGAAGCCGATGCCCGCGCCGCTGGAGCAACAAGCCGGCACGGTGCTGCGCGCGCTGGCCGTGATGGCCCGGCCCCACACCGTGGACATGACCGCATGACGACAGCCTCTGCTTCGAAGCCCGGCCGCTGCTGGCTCGTAGGCGCCGGCCCGGGCGATCCCGAACTGCTCACGCTGAAGGCTCTGAAGGCCATCCGCCAGGCCACGGTGCTGCTGGTCGATGACCTGGTCAGCGACGCCGTGCTCGACCTCGCGCTCAAGGGCCGCAAGCGCCGGCCGCGCATCGTCCAGGTCGGCAAGCGCGGCGGCTGCGCCAGCACGCCGCAGGCCTTCATCGAGCGGCTGATGATCGGCGAGGCGCAGCGCGGCGAGCGCGTGGTGCGCCTGAAGGGCGGCGACCCCTTCGTGTTCGGCCGCGGCGGCGAGGAGGCGGAGCACCTGCGTGCCGCCGGCATCGAGGTGCAAGTGGTCAACGGCATCACCTCCGGCCTGGCCGCCGCCACCGCGCTGGGCGTGCCGCTCACGCACCGCGAGCATGCGCACGGCGTGCTGTTCGTCACCGGCCACGCGCGCGAGGGCGGCACCGAGCTCGACTGGGCCACGCTGGGCGCCGCAGCGGCCCAGGGGCTGACCCTGGTGATCTACATGGGCGTGTCGCAGGTCGAGCGCCTGCAAGCCGGCCTGCTGCGCAGCCTGCCCGCCGCCACCCCCGCGGCGGCCGTGCAACACGCCAGCCTGACCCGCCAGCGCAGCACCTGCAGCACGCTGGGCGAACTGGCCGACACGCTGCGCCACCATGGCATCGGCAGCCCGGCGATCCTGATCGTGGGCGACGTACTGCGCGGCATGGCCAGCCTCGCCGGACAAGACGCCCCGGCACAACGCCACGCGGCCTGAGTGCCGCCCCCGGCTGCGCAGTACCGCAGCCACCCCCAGAGGGTCCGCCCGAGCTTGCGGCGGCCCCGCGCTCGGGCGGGCCGCCGTCCCAGGCAACAAGGGATGGACGCCCGCCCTGGGCGTCGCAATACTGCGCGCCACCAATCAATGGAGCGCGAGGAGGATCCCTTGACCCCGCTGGACAAACTGAACCGGCTGAGCGAATCGCATGGCGAGCTCAAGCCCGGCCGCGGCCTGATCACTGGCGTCATCGCGCTGGTGCTGGCCATCCTGTGCTTCCTCGGCGTGCTGGCCTTCCACTTTCCCGAGTACCTGACCACCCCGCAGCTGCGCAAGAGCTACGACGTGCAGCTGATGCGCCAGGTGATGTACTGGGCGATGGTGATCGCGGGCGGGCTGTCGCTGTTCAACATCTTGTTCAACCGCACGCGCTGGCTGGGCGCCTCGGCTTTCGCGCTGGTGCTGCTGACGCTGCTGCTGGGCGGCCACAAGGTGCCGGTCAATGACTTTCCCGACCACACGCCCTACATCGGGCTCGACTGGTTCATCCTCGACCTGCTGGGCTCGGCGCTGATCTTCATCTTCATCGAGAAGCTGTTCGCGCTGCGCCGCGAGCAGCCGGTGTTCCGCGCCGAGTGGCAGACCGACCTGCAGCACTTCATCGTCAACCACATGGTGGTGGGCTTCGTGCTGCTGGCCACCAACCTGCTGGTGCACAAGCTGTTCGGCTGGGCCGCCAAGGACGGCGTGCGGGCCTGGGTGCAGGACCTGCCCTTTGCGCTGGCGCTGTTCCTGCTGATCCTGGTGGCCGACCTGGTGCAGTACTGGACCCACCGCGCCTACCACGAGGTTCCCACGCTGTGGCGGCTGCATGCGGTGCACCACAGCGTGAAGAGCATGGACTGGCTCGCCGGCTCGCGCCAACACCTGCTGGAGCTGCTGATCACGCGCACGCTGGTGCTGGCGCCGATCTACGTGCTGGGCTTCAGCAAGGAGGTGATCGACGCCTACATCGTGATCGTCGGGTTCCAGGCGGTGTTCAACCACGCCAACGTCAGCGTGCGCCTGGGCCCGCTGCGCTACCTGGTCGTGACGCCCAACTTCCACCACTGGCACCACTCGCAGGACGACGAGGCGATCGACAAGAACTACGCCGCGCACTTCGCCTTCCTCGACCACCTGTTCGGCACCGCGGTGCAGTCCGAGCGCGAGTGGCCGCGCCAGTACGGCGTGGTGGGCGACTACGTGCCCAACGGCTTCTGGCAGCAGCTGAAGTTCCCCTTCACGTGGCGCGGCTGAGCGCCTACCGCGGCAACGCCCGGCGCGCGGCCAGCGCCAGCACCACGGCAAACAGCACCACCACCGCCAGCCCGGCCGTGAGCGAGCGCTGCTCCGCGATCACGCCGATCAGCGGCGGCCCCGCCATCATGCCCAGGTAGCCCACCGACGACACCGCCGCGATGCCGTGCGCCGGCGTCACGCCCGGCACCTTGGACGCGGCGCTGAACAGCACGGGCACGACGTTGGCAAACCCCAGCCCCACCAGCGCAAAGCCGACGAGGGCCACCACCGGCGAATCCACCAGCAACGACAGCGCCATGCCGGCTGCGCCCAGCGCCCCGCTGGCGCGCAGCAGCGCCACCGGGGTCAAGCGGGCGCGCACCCAGTCGCCGCCGAAACGCGCCGCCGCCATCGCAGCGCTGAAGCTCGCATAGGCCAGCGAGGCCGTCGCCTGGTCGCTGCCCTGCTCCTGCTTGAGGTACAGCACGCTCCAGTCGTACATCGCGCCCTCGGCGATCAACCCCATCGCCGCCAGCATGCCGATCAGCGCCAGCGGGCCACGAGGCAGGCTCAGCGGCGCCTTGAAATCGGGCTTGGGCGGCAGGCGCAGCATTGCCGACGCGCCGGCCAGCACCGCCACAGCGCCCGCCAGCGCGGCACCGAGCAGATGCTGTTGCGGCGAAAGGCCAACGGCCAGCAGCGCCGCACCCGCCGCGGCACCGGCCATGCCGCCCAGGCTGAACATGCCGTGGAAGCCGCTCATCAGCGGCCGTCCGGCCATGCGCTCCAGCTCGGTCGCCTCGGCGTTCACCGCCACGTCGAACAGGCTGGCCGCCACGCCGTAGGCGAGCATCAGCGCCAGCAGGGCCGCATACGCGGAGGACGACAGCAAGGCCGCGATCACCAGCGTGCAGACGATGCCGGTGGCCACCACCACCGCCCGCGGGCCGTGGCGGCCGATCACCCGGCCAGCCAGCATCAGCACGAACAGTGCGCCCACGCCTGCGGCGAGCATCGCGACTGCCAGCGCCTGCTCGCCCAACGCGTAGTGCGCCTTGACCGTCGGGACGTGCACGCCCCAGGTGGCGAACAAGGCCCCGGCCACGAAGAACTGCACGCGCACCCCCCAGGCAGCGCGCGACAGCGTGCGGGGGGCAGGCAAGGCGATGTCGTGCATAAAGCGGCGGATTCTAGGAACCGCCCGATGTCCCCGCGGTACCACTCGGGTACGGCTCGCGATAATTCGGCCGATGCAGACCTTCGATGCCGTCGTCGTCGGCGCCGGCGCCGCCGGCCTGTTCTGTGCCGGCATCGCAGGCCAGGCCGGTGCAAGCGTGCTGCTGCTGGACCATGCCGCCAAGGTGGCCGAGAAGATCCGCATCTCCGGCGGTGGCCGCTGCAACTTCACCAACCGCGAGGCCGGGCCCGCCAACTTTCTCTCCGACAACCCGCACTTCTGCCGCTCGGCGTTGGCGCGCTATACGCCGGCGGATTTCATCGCACTGGTGCAGCGGCACCGCATCCCCTTCCACGAGAAACACAAGGGACAGCTGTTCTGCGACGAATCGAGTGAAGAGATCATCCGCATGCTGCTGCGCGAATGCGAGGCCGGCGGCGTGGTGCGGCGGCAGCCCTGCGCGGTGCGGGCCGTGCACCGCACCGGCAATGCGTTCGAACTGGACACCGAGGCCGGTCCTGTGCGCGCAGCCCGGCTGGTCGTCGCCACCGGCGGGCTGTCGATTCCGAAGATCGGCGCCACCGACTTCGGTTACCGGCTGGCCCGGCAGTTCGGCCATCGCGTGATCGAGCCGCGCCCCGCGCTGGTACCGCTGACCTTCGCCGCTGACACCTGGGCGCCGTTCGCGGCCTTGGCTGGCGTGGCCTTGCCGGTGGCCATCGCC
>JBFLWE010000110.1:0-15349 GCA_040758375.1 Pseudomonadota bacterium | reverse complement strand
GGGTGAGACGAGATGCGCCGAAGTGCGGCCGCTGTTCTCGGCGATCGAGCTGCGCGTGTCGAAGCGTGCGGCATCGGCGCGCAGGCCTGCCACGCTGCGCAGCCAAGGCGTCCACGACAAGCCGAGCTCGCCGTACAGGCCGGCCTGCGTCTGCCGCACCCGGCTCTCCTGGGCCGTGTCCACCCGGCGGCGCGCTTGGGTGTGGTGCAGGCCCACCGGTGAAAGCCGGTCGTGACGCCACTGCCCACCGAGGGTGAAGTCGGCCTGCCGACCGAAGAACGGCCGCTGCCAGCGCCGGCTGGCCGTGCCACCCACCGTGCGCCGCGATTCGCTTTGTTCGAACTGGTCGCCGCGCGTCTCGTCGTCGAGAAAGTAGGTGAAGTTGGAGAACAGCGTCAGCCGCGAGGCGATGGCGTAGGCGCTCACCTCCAGGTCGCCATCGTGCAGTTGCAGATGCTGGCGGCCGGACAGGCTGACGCGCCGGCTGCGGCCGCCGTCGTTCGGATCCAGCGTGCCGAAGCGGTCGACCAGACCGGCGGCCACGGCCCTCTCCGGAATCTGGTCGGTGGCGGTCCAGCGCGCGTCGTAGGCCATCAACGTGAGACTGCGCTGCCGCGCCGGGCCGTGCTGGCTCCAGCGCAGCCAGCCGTTCCACTTGCGCAGGTCTTCGGGCTGCCGCCACGGGCCGTCGTTGAGGAGCAGTTCCAGCGCGCCCAGCAGGTGGCCGGCCCCTGCGGTGCGGCTGTCGGCGAGCAAGACGCGCCGATACGCGTGTTCGCCGAACGTCAGCTGCGCAATGCCCCGCGGCAGCACGTCGGCCAGCCGGATGCGCGCGCTGCCCACCGACGAAAAGTCGCCCTCTTCGGCGAAGTAGGGACCCTTGCGGTAGTCGATGCGCCGCACGAGCTCGGGAATCAGGAAATTGAGGTCGGTGTAGCCATGGCCGTGCGCATGGGTGGGCTGGTTGATCGGCATGCCGTCGACCCAGGTGGCGAAGTCGGTGCCGTGGTCCAGACTGAAGCCGCGCAGGAAATACTGGTTGGCCTTGCCGTCGCCGGAGTGCTGCGTGACGATCACGCCGGGCACGAACTCCAGCACCTCGGCCGGCCGCAGCGCCGGGCGGTTGGCGATGAGC
The DNA here is from genome assembly GCA_040758375.1 of Pseudomonadota bacterium. Lineage (GTDB taxonomy): Bacteria > Pseudomonadota > Gammaproteobacteria > Burkholderiales > Burkholderiaceae_C > CAMLIZ01. Next base: position 14,214 of record JBFLWE010000110.1, on the reverse strand, counting down.
CTGGCGGTGACGCTGCCCTCGCTGGCCGCGTCGGAGGTGCCCACCTGGGTTTCGTAGTGGCCCAGCACCTCGATGCGCTGCGGCTCCTGCTGGGCGCAGAGGGGCCAGGGGGCCAGCAGCAGGGCGAGCGCTGCGGCGGCGAACGAAGGGCGAGCGTGACAGACCATGCGCGCAGATACGCCCCTGGCACGCCGCCGGATGCGGCTGCGGTGGTACAACCCCGGCCGTGATCCTCAAGACCCTGGGCTGCGTGGCCTACGCGCCCACCTTCGATGCGATGCGCGCCTTCACCGAAAGCCGCGGCCCTGACACGCCCGACGAACTGTGGCTGTGCGAGCACCCGCCGGTGTTCACCCAGGGCCTGGCCGGCAAGGCCGAGCACGTGCTCGATGCGCACGGCATCCCGGTGGTGCCCACCAACCGCGGCGGGCAGGTCACCTACCACGGCCCCGGCCAGGTGGTGGCCTATCCGCTGCTGGACCTCAAGCGCGCCGGCTACTACGTCAAGGAATACGTGTTCCGGCTCGAAAGCGCCGTGCTCAGGACGCTGGCGCACTTTGGCGTCACCGGCCACCGGGTGGCGGGCGCGCCGGGCATCTACGTGAAGCTCGACGATCCGTTCGGCCACAGCAGTTTGAGCGGCCCGTTGCCGCCGGACGAGCCTTTTCGCGGCCTGGGCAAGATCGCCGCGCTGGGCATCAAGCTCACCAACCACCGCACCTACCACGGCGTGGCGCTCAACGTGGCGATGGACCTGCAACCCTTCACGTGGATCAACCCGTGCGGATATGCCGGGCTGCAGACCGTCGACTTGGCTACACTCGGGGTTTCCACCGATTGGGCGACGGTGGCGCAGGAGCTCTCACGAAGGCTTGCGTCGCAATTGGCGCCCTGACGACGAGCCACCGCTCCCATGTCCAGCGACTCCACCGCCCCCCAGGCCGCCGCGGCCTACGATCCCACCGCGAAGCAGAAGTCCCAGGCCAAGACCTCGCGCATCCCGATCAAGGTGGTGCCGGCCGAGACGCTGAAGAAACCCGACTGGATCCGCGTGAAGGCCGGTTCGCCCACCACGCGCTTCTACGAGATCAAGCAGATCCTGCGCGAGCACAAGCTGCACACGGTGTGCGAGGAAGCGAGCTGCCCCAACATCGGCGAGTGCTTCGGCCACGGCACGGCCACCTTCATGATCATGGGCGACAAGTGCACGCGCCGCTGCCCGTTCTGCGACGTGGGCCATGGCCGTCCCGACCCGCTCGATGCCGACGAGCCTGCCAACCTGGCCAAGACCATCGCGGCGCTCAAGCTCAAGTACGTGGTGATCACCAGCGTGGACCGCGACGACCTGCGCGATGGCGGTGCAGGTCACTTCGTCGAATGCATCCGCCAGGTGCGCGAGCGGTCGCCGCAGACCCGCATCGAGATCCTCACGCCCGACTTCCGCGGCCGCATGGACCGCGCGCTCGAGATCCTCAAGGCCGCGCCGCCGGACGTGATGAACCACAACCTGGAGACCGTGCCCCGCCTGTACAAAGAGGCGCGCCCGGGCTCCGACTACGCGTTCAGCCTCAACCTGCTCAAGCGCTTCAAGGACTACGCCCCCGGCGTGCCCACCAAGAGCGGGCTGATGGTGGGGCTGGGCGAGACCGACGACGAGATCCTCGAGGTCATGCGCGACATGCGCGCGCACGGCATCGACATGCTCACCATCGGCCAGTACCTCGCGCCGAGCGGCCACCACCTCCCGGTGCGCCGTTACGTGCATCCCGACACCTTCAAGATGTTCGAGGCCAAGGCCTACGAGATGGGCTTCACGCACGCGGCCGTGGGGGCGCTGGTGCGCTCGAGCTACCACGCCGACCAGCAGGCGCACGCCGCGGGCGTGGCCTGATACCACCGCGCCGCCTCGGCCGGTTGTCGCGTCCTGCCGTCGGGCCGCCGGCTCGCTGGACGCATCCACCCCTTGACGCCTCCCTCACGCTGCGGTCGCGCGAAGCGCCGCGCCCTGCGGTCCGTCTCGATTGACACGCGACGGCACGCGTCGTTAAGCTGTGAAAGCGCTTTCATAAGACGCACACACTCAACGAGGAGACGACCGCCCATGAACTTCCTGTCCCTTGCGCGCCGCCTGTGCGCGCTGCTCGGCTTCATGCTTGCGCTGCTTGCCGGCTGCGGCGGCGGAGGCGATGCGGACACTGCGCCGCCACCCGGCGGCAGCCCGCCGCCGCCCACGGCGACCGGCCCGCGCGCCTTGCCGGCGGAGTTCTTCTCCCGCAAGGCGGTGGCCTATTCCGGCTACCGCGGCCCGGACCGCAGCGCGCCGCCCACCGCCGCACAGGTGCTGGAAGACCTGCAACTGCTGCAGCAGGCCCGCTTCGGCCTGATCCGCCTGTTCGGCAGCCACGACGTGGATACCAAGGTGGTGCTGCAGACCATCGCCGAGCATCGCCTCGACATCAAGGTGCAGCTGGGCATCTGGATCAACGGCCCGAAGGCCACCCAGGATGCCGAGAACCAGGCCGAGATCGCGCGCGGCATCGCGCTGGCGAACACCTACAAGGACATCGTGCTGGCGGTCAGCGTCGGCAACGAGACGATGGTCGACTGGTCCACGCTGAGGGTGCCGCCGGCCGAGATGGCAGCCTACATCCGGCAGGTGCGCACGGCGGTCACGCAGCCGGTGACCACCGATGACAACTGGGCCTTCTTCGCCAACGACGGCAACAAGTACCAGACGAAGACCGTCACCGACGAGATCGACTTCGCCTCGATCCACACCTACCCGCTGCTCGACAGCTTCTACATCCCGAACTTCGCGTGGAAGCATGAGGACGTCCCGCCCGCCCAGCGGGCCACGGCGATGATGGACACGATGATCGCCAAGGCCAAGGCCGACTACAACGCGGTGAAAGCGTACTTCCAGTCGCAGGGCATCACGATCCCCGTCGTCATCGGCGAGACGGGCTGGAAGACCTTCGGCCCCGAGACCCACCGCGACCACCCGGTCAACCAGAAGATGTACATCGACCGCCTCGCGGCCTGGACCGACGGCCCGAAGCAGATCTTCTACTTCGAGGCCTTCGACGAGCCCTGGAAGGGGGCCGACGACGGCTGGGGCCTGTTCGACGTGAACCGCAAGGCGCGCTATGCGGTGCAGTCGTACTTCCCGGTGGACCAGCACGACGGCACGCAGTACACCGACGCGGATGCCATCTACTACGTGCCGCCCCCGCCGCCGTCGCAGGTCACCGCCAACAGCTACTACCTGTTCGCCGACAGCGTGCCGGCCGACGCGGCGGTGCCCTCCGGCACGCCCACCTGGACGCCGTGGGACAGCCCGCCCACGGCCAACGGCGCCGTGGCCGGCGGCGATGCCGCCGAGGGCGCCAATGCCCTGCACGTCACGCCGGTGCCCAAGGACTGGGGCTGGGGCTTCTTCCAGGCGCTGGGCGGCCCGGTGGACCTGCGCGCGTTCGACACCGCCAACGCCTACCTGAACTTCTCGGTCAAGACCACCTACCCCGGCAAGCTGGAGATCGGCTTCTTCACCGGCAGCACCGCCGACGGCACCGGCGTCGATGCGTACCTGGCGATCGCGCCCGGCGAATTCGGCTACCAGAACGACGGCGCGTGGCACCAGGTCTCGGTGCCGATCTCGGCGATCAAGGCCCGGGCCGCGCCGGCGTTCGGCCAGCCGCCCACCGCCACGCTGGACATGGCACGCGTGACCTCTGCCTTCGTGATCGCCGACCGCTACGGCCTCACCGGCAACGCCGGCGGCAGCACCGCGCCGATCCTGGTGGACCGCATCTACTGGGAACGCCATTGACCTCGGCGCGCGGTGCTGCCACACTGCGCGCCTTCGTCTTCGACGCAACCGGAAAAGGAGGCAGCCATGGACTTACACGCCACGCCCGCCCTGGTGCCGCCTGTCGCACCTTCCGGAACGCTCTCGGCCGCCGCCCGGTGAGCCGCGGCCCGCGCCGCAGCGCGCGGGCCCAGAACCTCGCATCCCCGGCCGTGCCGGGAGCTTCCGTCCCCTTTTGATTCGCCGCGGGCGCTCATGCCTGCGGCGCGACGGAACCTCTGCTTCACGACCTAGATGCAAAAACTCCATCTTGAAGCGCTGCGCAGCATCGGCCTCACGCTGCCCGTGGCGCAAGAACTGCTCCAGCTGCTGGAGCGCAACCCGGGCTGCCTGCCGGTGCGGGTGACCGAAGTGCACCGCGAGACGGTGCGGCTCGACGACGGTACGCAGGGCTTCGCCGCCCGCCGGCTTCCCGGCCTGGCGCGCGGACTGGCCGACGTGGGCGATGCCGTCGCCGTCGGCGACTGGGGCTTGGCGCAGCGCGACCCCCATGGCGCCTGGTGGCTCACCCACTGCCTGTGGCCCGGCGGCGCGCTGACGCGCCGCGACGCCGAAGGCAACCGCCACATCGTCGTCAGCAATGTCGACACCGCGTTCATCGTCACCGGCCTGGATGCCGACTTCAACCTGCGCCGCATCGAGCGCTTCCTGGCGCTGGTGCAGGGCAGCCGCGTGGAGCCGGTGCTGGTGCTGACCAAGCGCGACCTGTGCGACGACGTGCCGCAGGCCCTGGCGCGCCTGCAGGGCCGGCTGCCCGCCGCCGTGCCGCGCGTGGTGGTCGACAGCCGCATGCCCGAGGCCGCGCAGGCGCTCGATCCCTGGTTGCAGCCTGGGCGCACGCTGGTGCTGCTGGGCTCCAGCGGTGCCGGCAAGTCCACCTTGGCCAACACGCTGCTGGGCCATGCGCTGCAGCCGACCGGCGCCACGCGCGAAGGTGACGGCCGCGGGCGCCATACCACCACCGCGCGTTCGTTGCTGCGCCTGCCCGGCGGCGCCTGCCTGATCGACACGCCCGGCGTGCGCACGTTGCGGCCCGATGCCGACGAACAGACCCTGGCCGCCAGCTTCGACGACATCGCGCGCCTGTCGGCGCATTGCCGCTTCCGCAACTGCCGGCACCAGGGCGAGCCCGGCTGCGCGGTGGCCGCGCGCGTGGAGCCGGACCGCATCCACAACTTCCACAAGCTGCAGCGCGAGATGCGTCGCGACAGCATGACCCCGCTGGACCGCCGGCGCCAGTTGAGCGAATGGAAGCGCCGCGGCATGATCGGGCGCCTGATGCTGCGCAACAAGCGCGGCGAATGAGTGCTCCCATGTCCGGCCTCGAAGAACCCCAGCTCAGCCTGCGCCGCTACGGCCCCTCGCCCGGCAGCCACGCCCATGCGCACTACCAGGTGCTGTGGGGCTGGCGCGGCGTGCTGGAGCTGGAGATCGAAGGCCACGGTGTGCGCATGACGGCCGGCCGCGTGGCGGTGATCGCACCGGGCGCCCGCCACGACTTCTGGGCCGGCCGCGATGCTGTGGGGCAGCCCGCGCAATGCTTCGTGCTCGACACCTGCTCCCCGAGCCTGGAGCCGCTCGCCGGTCGCGTGGTGGAGGGCGAGCCCGCGTTGCCGCGCCTGCTGGAGTACCTGCAGACGCAGCCTGCCGGCAGCGTTGTGCTGCAGGCCGCCGTGCCGCTGCTGCTGCACTCGTTGGCGGCGCGGGCTTTGCCGTTGGCGGCGGCGCCGCGCGGCCGCCGCATCGACTGGCCGGCGCTACAGGCCTGGGTGGAGACCCGGCTCGACCAGCCGCTGGGCGTGGCACAGCTGGCCGCCCGGGTGCACCTGAGCCCATCGCAGTTCGCTGCGCGCTGCGTGCAGCAGTGGGGCATGCCGCCGCTGGCCTGGGTGCGCGAGCGCCGGCTCGCCGCGGCGCGCCGCTGGCGCGCGCAGGGGCTTCCGGTGGCCGAGGTGGCGCTGCGCTGCGGCTACCGTTCGCCGTCGGCGCTTACCGCGGCCTTGCGCAGGGCCGGTTGAGCCATCACCGTTGGCGCGCGACGATCGATCGTCGCCGCGCGACGGCGCCCGTTCACCATGCCGACTAGGCTTGGCGGCATGTCTTCCGAAGCCATCTCGACCGCCTCCGCGCCCTTGCATCCCAACCTGCTGGCGCTGGGGGCCATTGCGCTTTGGGCCAGCCTGGCGGCGCTGGGCGTATCGCTGGCCCAGGTGCCGCCCTTTCTGCTGACCGGGCTGGCGCTGGTGATCGGCAGCGTGCCCGCCTGGTCGCGCTGGCGCGAGTGGCGCGTGGGGCCGTGGGTGCTGGCGCTGGGCGTCTACGCGTTGTTCGGCTTTCACTTCCTCCTCTTCATCGCGCTGCGGCATGCGCCGCCGGTGGAGGCCAATCTCGTCAACTACCTCTGGCCGCTGCTGATCGTGGTGATGGCGCCACTGTGGCTGCCCGGCGTGCGGCTGAAGGCTGTGCACCTGCTGGCCGGCGCGATCGGGTTCGCAGGTGCCGGGCTGGCCATCCTCGGCGGGCGCAGCTTCGGTGGCCTGGCCTGGGGCTACCTGCCGGCGCTGGGCTCGGCCTTCATCTGGGCCAGCTACTCGCTCGCCACGCGCCGGCTGGCCGAGCGGGGCGAGGGTTTCCCCACCGCCGCCATCGGCCTGTTCGGGCTGGTGTCTGGCGTGCTCTCGTTGGCCTGCCACGTCTTGCTGGAGCCCTCGTTCACACTGGCAGGCCGCGACCTGGCCCTCATCGCTGCCATGGGGCTGGGGCCGCTGGGCGCGGCGTTCTTCCTGTGGGACCGGGCGCTCAAGGCAGGCGACCCGCGCACCATCGGCGTGCTGAGCTACCTCACGCCGCTGGGCTCGACTGCACTGCTGGCGCTGGTGACCGGGCGCACCTTGACGCCGCAGCTGGGCATTGCAGCCCTCATGGTCATCGGCGCGGCGTTCCTCGCGATGCGCGCCAAGTGATCAGGCCGACTCGGCGAGCAGCTCTTCGAGCAATGCGTGCAGCGCCTTGAAGTCGGGTTCGCCGACGTAGCGCTTGACGATCTGGCCGCGCTTGTTGATCACGTAGGTGGTCGGCGTGAGCCGCACGTCGCCGAAGCTCTTGGCAATGTTGCCGGTGTTGTCCACCGCCACCTTGAAGGGCAGTTTGCGGCTTTCGGCGAAGTTGGCCACGTATGCGGGCGGGTCGTAGCTCATCGCCACGGCCAGCGTCTCGAAGCCACGCGACTTGTACTTCTCGTGCGTGGCCACGATCTGCGGCATCTCCTTCACGCAGGTGGTGCAGCTGGTGGCCCAGAAGTTCACCAGCGCCACCTTGCCGCGCAGCTGCGCCGTCGTGGCCGAGCTGCCGTCAAGCAGCGTGTACGGTACGTCGGGCATGACCTGGTACCGATGGAGCGACTGGTAGGTGAGCACGCCGCCGATGCCCAGGGCAAGCACGACTGCGGCACCGGCAAAGAGACGGGTGGAGGCCTTCATGCCGCCAGTGTAGGCGAGCGCAATGGCGCTTCTTCTCTCATAGGTTTTTCGACAGCTCGAACACCAAGGCCGAAGGCAGCGACGTGGCCAGCCCCTCGCGACCGACCCGCGCCACCGGCATGCCCGCCCCCGTGACCTGGAACGTGTCGCCTTCTTCTAGGATCTCGACGAACACGAGCTGCGGCACCTCTTGCCTCAGTTCGTCGCGCAGCCGGTCCAGGCGTTCGCCGCCGAGCACCGACTCGTACACGATGGCGTGCGGCACGCCGCCCGCGCAAAATTCGCGCGCTTCGTCGATCGAGGTCACGAAGTCCAGGACCAGGCCCATGTGAGCGATGGCTTCGCGCAGCTGGGTACGCACCTCGCGTCGAGAGGCGAGCACCAGCACGTGGCTGCCGGCCAGCGGCCGGGAGTTTTGCGAAGACGGGAAACCTTCGTCGATCTCCAGGCCGTTCATGCCGTCGCCGTCGCGGTTCACCGTGCGCGGGAAGGTGATGCTGGCCGTGGTCTCGATGCCGGAGTCCTCGCGTTCGACCACCAGGCCCATGGTCCAGCCGGTCTGCTGCACCAGGCGCCAGGTGAGGCTGTCCAGCGGCGGGTGTGGTGCATCGCGCGGCAGATCGTCCGCCAGCCGGTAGGCGAATCGACAGCTCAGCCGGGCTTGCACTGGCCAGCCGACGTGCCCGACCCGGACATCGATGGCCGAACGTGCGTGGTCGGCGCACCAGTCGAGCAGCGCATTGAGCAAGGCGAAGAGCAACGAAGCGTCAGCGATCACTTCCGCCGACTTCAGCATTTGCCGAAGCGGCAGCCCCCGCGCCTGCAGGTCGCGCCCGCGCTGCACCAGCACGTCCTTCAACAGCCTCGTCAGGTGCAGCCGTTCGTGGCTTTGCCGTACCGCGCCCGACGCGAAGCGTGCGAGTTGCTGCGCCACCATGCCGGCGTGGCGGGCGGCTGCGACTTCCTCGCGCAGCATGCGCAGGTTCTGGCGGTCGATCTTGCCCGTGGCTGCGAGTGCGGTCACGCGCTCCATCGCCGCGGTGAGCGGGCCCGCGATTTCGCTGCCGATCTGCGTGATCAGGGCGCGCCAGTGCGCGCCGCTGTCCGCCTCCGACGGCAAGGCCGGCGGCGCGGCGGAGAACTCATCGTCCTCCGCCGGTGCTGGGCTGCCGCGGTTGATGTCAGACATGTCCATGCGCCTCCCTCAACGCCGGCCGCTTTGGTCGAAGGACCGGCGCTGAAAGGGGGACGGCGCAGTCCTGCCGCGGTCCGGCCGCAGGCAGGGGCGATGCTCCGGGCGGTGGCAGGGGGCGTCCATCCCCCAGTCCGGGGGCAGCAAGGGCCGTGCCGCTCACGCCGGCAGCGACAGCAGGTGGCGCAGCAAGGCCTGCGGCGCGCTGATCATCGGGTCGTGCCCGGTGGCGATCTCGAGCACCTGCCAGCCCGGCTGCTCGCGCACGCGACGCCGTGAAGCCGCAATGGTGGGCAGGGCAGGCGCGGTGCAGTCGATGAACGTGCGCGGCAGCGCCGCGAGACGCGCGGTGTCGAACTGCAGGGGATCGTCGTACACGCTGCCCGGCTGCGGCGTCTGTCGGCGCTGCACCCAGTCGGCGTCTTCGCCCTGCAGGCCGAACTGCGCGGGATCGGCCGGCGGGATGGCGCCGGCCCGGGCGATCGACGCACGCCGCATGGCGCGCACTTCCTCCGGGTGGCTGCTGGACCAGCTTTCACCCGGCATCGGCACCACCGCGTCCAGGTACACCAGCCGTCCGATGCGCCGCGGCATGCGGTCGGCCACGGCCGTGATCACCATGCCGGCATAGCTGTGGCCCACCAGGATGGCGCGATCCAGTTCCTCCGCCTCGAGTACGGCGCACACGTCATCGGCATGCGTGCGCAGGCGGATGTCGCGCGAGAGCTGATGTGCGCGCTCGCCCACGCCGCTGAGCGTGACGGCGAAAGCGCGGTGCCCGGCGCGCCAGAGTTCGGGCAGCAGCTTCTTCCAGCACCAGGCGCCATGCCAGGCGCCATGCACGAGCACATAGTCGGCCATCACAACACTCCTTGTTCCTTGAGGGCAGCCTGTTCGGCGGCGCCGATGCCGAATTCGGCCAGCAGTTCCGTGGTGTGTTCACCCAGCAGCGGCGGTGGCCGGCGGTACTGCACCGGGGTGGCGGAAAACTTCATCGGGCTGGCGACGAGCCGGAGGCGGTCGGTGAGCGGGTGCGGCATCTCCACCGTCATCTGGCGCGCCTGCACCTGCGGATCGGTGAACACCTCGTCCAGCGAGTTGATCGGGCCACACGGCACCTTGGCAGCCTCCAGCGCACTCAGCCAGTCGTGTTTGCTGCGCGTCTTCAGACGCTCGGCCAGCAGCGGCACCAACACCGCACGGTGCCGCACCCGGTCGGCGTTTTTCGCGAAGCGCGCATCACGCGCCAGCTCGGCGCAGCCGGCCACCTCGCAGAACTTGGCGAACTGTCCGTCGTTGCCCACCGCCAGGATGATGTGCCCGTCGGCCACCTCGAACACCTGGTAGGGCACGATGTTCTGATGCGCATTGCCCATGCGTCTGGGCGCCACGCCCGTGACCAGGTAGTTGGCGCCCAGGTTGGCCAGCATCGCCACCTGGCTGTCGAGCAGCGCCATGTCGATCGCCTGGCCCTGGCCCGTGAGCTCGCGATGCCGCAGTGCGGCGAGAATCGCCACGGTGGCATACATGCCGGTGAAGAGATCGGCCACCGCCACGCCCACCTTTTGCGGGCCGCCGCCCGGCAGGTCATCGCGCTCGCCGGTCACGCTCATCAGGCCACCCATGCCCTGCACCGCATAGTCGTAGCCCGCACGCTCGCGGTAGGGACCCGTCTGCCCGAAGCCGGTGATCGAGCAGTACACCAGGCGCGGGTTCGGCGCGCGCAGCGCCGCGGAGTCCAGGCCGTAGCGCGCCATGTCGCCGACCTTGAAATTCTCGACGAACACATCGCATCGCGTGGCGATTCTCCGGATCAGCGCCTGCCCGGCGGGCTTGGCGATGTCCACCGTGATCGAGCGCTTGTTGCGGTTGGTGCCGAGGTAGTAGGCCGCCTCGGTGCTGTCCTCGCCGTCCCGGCCCTTCAGGTACGGAGGGCCCCAGGCTCGCGTGTCGTCGCCACTGCCGGGGCGCTCGACCTTGATCACGTCGGCGCCCAGGTCGGCCAAGGTCTGCGTGCACCATGGGCCGGCGAGCACGCGAGACAGGTCCAGCACGCGCACGCCGGCCAGCGGCGCTTGGGAAGAAGGGGAATCGGTCATGCGGCGATTGTGAGACCAGGCAGCGATGGCTGCGCCTGATAATCCAACCGATGGATCGACGTCTCCATCGCCGCTTGAAGCGCGCGCCGGCGGCCGCGGGCGCGTGGCTGTGTTGCCTGGCCGCCTGCTCGCCGGCCTTGAACTGGCGTGAAGTCACGCCCGCGGAAAGCGGCGCCTCGGTGATGTTCCCCTGCAAGCCCGACAGCGATGTCCGGCAGGTGCCGCTGGCCGGCGCGCCGGTGGCCCTTTCCATCCACGCGTGCCGCGCCGGCGACGTGACCTATGCGCTCAGCCATGCCGACGTGGCCGATCCTGCCCGCGTCGGGCCGGCGCTGGAGGCGCTGGCGGCGGCTGCTGCAGCCAATCTCGGCGGCACGGTGGTGTCGCAGCGGCCAGTGGTGGTGGAAGGCATGACGCCCCACCCCCAGGCCCGGCTGATCGAACTGCAGGGCCGTCTGCCCGATGGGCGGCCGGTGAACGAGCGGGCGGCCCTGTTTTCGAAGGGGACGCGGGTGTTCCAGGCCACCATGTTCGGCGCCGCACTCGAGGACGAGGCGAGCGAAACCTTCTTCGGCGCCCTTCGGCTGCCCTGAGCCCGTGCGTCCTCGCCGCATAATCGCTGCATCGCACCATGACAGGCTTGCTCATCATCGCCCATGCGCCGCTGGCTTCATCGCTGAAGACTGTGGCCGAGCATGCGTTCCCTGACTGTGGTGCTTCCCTGCAGGCGCTGGACGTGCAGCCCACGATGGCGCTCGAGGACATCGAGACGCGGGCGCGGGCGCTGCTGCAGCAGGTGCGGCGCCCGGAGGCCCTGATCTTCACCGACGTGTTCGGCGCCACGCCGTGCAATGTGGCGCAGCGCCTGGCGGACGGGCTGCTGGTGAAGGTGGTCACCGGGGTCAACGTGCCCATGTTGTGGCGTGCGCTGTGCTATGCCGCAGAGCCCCTGGACGCGGTGGTCGCCCGCGCTGTGGCCGGTGCGACGCAGGGCGTGATGCAGGTGGCCGTTTCCAAGCCGCAAAACCAGGCCCATCCTCCCGGAGCCCATGATCAAGCGCACGATCACCATCAGCAATAAGCTGGGCCTGCATGCCCGCGCGTCTGCCAAGCTCACCAAGCTGGCGGGCAGTTTCGGCTGCGAAATTCATATGAGCCGCAGTGGCCGTCGGGTGAATGCCAAGAGCATCATGGGCGTCATGATGCTGGCTGCCGGCATGGGATCCGAAGTCGAAATCGAAACCGAGGGCGCCGACGAGCAGGCGGCGATGGATGCCTTGGCGACCTTGATCAACGACAAGTTCGGCGAAGGCGAGTAAGGCGCTGCGAGCGCGCTGCCCTGCGCAACCTGTCAATCTTTGCAGTGCGGGCGCGGGCACGGTTCGGCCGAGGCGGACGCGCTGCTACAGTCTTCCGCATGACCATCCAGGTGTTCGGTTTGCCTGTGTCCCGGGGCGTGGCCATCGGGCGCGCCGTGTTGGTGGCGTCGAGCCGCATCGACGTGGCGCACTACTTCGTCGACGAATCGCAAGCCGAGTCCGAGATCGAGCGCCTGCGCAAGGCGCGTGACGTGGTCGCAAATGAACTCGGCACTCTCCAGCGCGACCTTCCCGCAGAGGCGCCGCCAGAGCTCTCGGCCTTGCTCGACGTGCACCTGATGCTGCTGCACGATGAAACCCTCACCGGCGCCACCAAGCACTGGATCCGCGAGCGACACTACAACGCCGAATGGGCCCTGTCTGCGCAGCTTGAGGTGCTGGCCCGTCAGTTCGACGAGATGGAGGACGACTACCTGAGAGAGCGCAAGGCCGACCTGGAGCAGGTGGCCGAGCGCCTGCTGCGCGCGCTGGCCAAGGGCGACGGCGGGCTGCCTGCTGCGGCCGCCGGCCAGGCCAGAGACTTCGGCGGCGAGGATCCGCTGGTGCTCGTGGCCAACGACATCTCGCCCGCCGACATGCTGCAGTTCAAGCGCAGCGTCTTCACAGGTTTCGTCACCGACGTGGGCGGCAAGACCTCGCACACCGCCATCGTCGCCCGCAGCATGGACATTCCGGCTGTCGTGGGTGCGCGCGAAGCCAGCCGCCTGATCCGCCAGGACGATTGGGTCATCATCGACGGCGATGCGGGCCTGGTGATGGTGGATCCGTCTCCGATCGTGCTGGAGGAGTACCGCTTTCGTCAGCGGCAGTCGGAGTTGGAGCGCGCAAGGCTGCACCGGCTGCGCCATACCCCGGCGGTCACGCTCGATGGACAGCCGGTGCGCTTGATGGCCAATATCGAACTGCCTGGCGACGCCGACGGCGCGCTGGAAGCCGGCGCCGTCGGCGTGGGGCTTTTTCGCACCGAATTCCTCTTCATGAACCGCAGTGGCGACCTGCCCGGAGAGGACGAGCAGTTCGAGTGCTACAGGGCGGCCGTACAGGCGATGAGGGGCCTGCCGGTGACGATACGCACGGTGGATGTAGGCGCCGACAAGCCCCTGGATCGCATGTCGCCGCAGGAACTGCGCCACGAGCACGCGCTCAACCCGGCGCTGGGCCTGCGCGCGATCCGCTGGAGTCTCGCCGAGCCCGCCATGTTCCGGCAGCAACTGCGCGCCATCCTCCGTGCCAGTGCGTACGGCAAGGTGCGGCTCCTGATTCCGATGGTCGCCCACCTGAGCGAGATCCGGCTCACTCTCGAGGCGCTCACGCGCGCCAAGCAGCAACTCACCGAAGCCGGCCTGCCGTATGTCGATGTCGAAGTAGGCGCCATGATCGAGGTGCCCGCTGCGGCGTTGATGCTGCCGACATTCCTGCGCTATTTCGACTTCGTGTCGCTCGGCACCAATGACTTGATCCAGTACACGCTGGCGATCGATCGCGCCGATGAAGCCGTGTCCCACCTTTACGACCCATGGCATCCCGCCGTGTTGCGGCTCATCGCCGACACCATCGCGAAGGCCAACGCGGCGCAGAAAGATGTGAGCGTGTGCGGCGAAATGGCTGGCGACCCGGCCTTTACCGAGGTGCTGCTGGCAATGGGGCTGCGCGCCTTCTCGATGCATCCGTCCCAGATCGCGGCCATCAAGCAGCGGGTTCTGCGTGCAGACACGCGGCGTTATGCCGCTGCGCTGCAGCGCGTGCTTGCGGCGGATGATCCGGAGGCTGAGTGCCGCGTCGCGTTCCATCGCGCGCAGGCGGGCGTGGCGGTGGCGATGTGATCGGGGCTTGCCGCAAGCGCTGATTCGGTGCTATAGTCGCGGGCTTCGCTGGTGCTGCTAATACTTTTTGGTGTCGAGCGATTGGTGAAGACTCTCGCAAGAGAGTGGCTCGAAAGAGAGCGCGAAAGCGCTGGCCTGCAAAGGCGGGCCCGAAAAAAGAAGCCCGAGTGCTTGACGACGATATCAAAATCAAGTCATAATCTCTGTCTTCGCTGATCGCTGATCAGCTGCTAACAAAACAAGTTAGCTGTTCTTTAAAAACCTACAGCCGATAAGCGTGGGCGTTTGAGTGAGGGAGTTCTGGGGGCCGAAAGGCCTGAGGACTTTGGTCTTCAAACGCTCTTGGAAGTGAAGTTCACTTCAATTCTTTGAGC
>JBFLWE010000109.1:0-15426 GCA_040758375.1 Pseudomonadota bacterium | reverse complement strand
CAGTTCAAGGACATCGACCCCTGGGGCTGCATGCTGCGCTACATCAGCGACCGCATCGCACCCGTCATTGGGCCACCGAGGCCGCCGCCGCGACTGGCGGCAGCGGGGTAACTGCCGGATTTAGGGTCGGTGCAGGCGGCCACCAGGCTGGGCCCCAGCACCGATCCCAATACGGTGGTCAGCATCAGCCCCAGGGCCGACACCTGCGCGCGCATCTCGTTCGGCGTGACGAGCTGTATGGTCGAGGTGCCCAGCGACACGAAGATGCTCGCGAAGAAGATCGCCGGAGCGAACAGCGCCAGCGAGAGCAGGCGGCTGTGAACCTCTGGCGCACATACCAGGAAGGGCAGCGCGAGCGCCATGCCAAGCATCGAGGTTCGCAAGGTGGCGTCTTGCATGCCGCGGCGCAGCAGCCAGGCCGACACCACGCCGCCGGCGAGGATGCCCAGTGCACTCGTGGCCAGTACCACCAAGCCCACCGAGGCGCCCACTTCTCGCGGCGAGGCGCCATGCACGCGGATGAAGAAGGTGGTCAGCCAGGCCAGCAGCGCATAGCTCACGGTGAAGGCGGAGCCGATGCCGATGACCAGGCACAGCGCCAGCCGCTTGTGCCGCTGCAGGAAGGCGGCGACGTCGGCCACGCTGGCATGCTGCCCGGCGACGAGGACGTCCCGGCGCGGTGGCTCTCGCAGGGTGAGCACCCAGGCCGCGAACAACAGCCCCGGCAGGCCGACCAGCACGAAGGCGACTTGCCAGCCGCGCAGCGTGCCGAGCAGCGGCAGGTCCACCGCCGGCTGGTTGGCCAGCGCGCCGATCCAGCCGCCGACCACGAACGACAGGCCCGAGCCGAGTGCGGTGCCAAGCACGAAGACGGCAATGGCCACCGGCAGCCGCGACCTCGAGAAGTAGTCGCTGATGATGGAGTACGCGGCGGGTCCGAGCGCCGCTTCGCCCACGCCCACGCCGGCGCGCGCCAGGAACAGTTGCCAGAACGACTGGGCAAGGCCGCCCGCGGCGGTCATCAGGCTCCAGAAGCCGATGCCGGTGGCGATGATGGTTCGCCGCACCGAGCGGTCGGCCAGCCGGCCGATGGGGATGCCGGCGATCGCAAAAGGCAGCGAGAACGACAGGCCGATCAGCAGGCTGGCCTCGAAGTCGGTGATGTGCAGGTCGCGCCGGATCGGCTCGACCAGCTGGGCCACCAGCAGCCGGTCCACCAGCGACAAGGCCGCGACCAGCATCAGCACCACGACCACGTACCAGGCGTAGCGCTGCGGGGGGCGCTCGGTCGAAGGGTCGTTCATGTCAGCCGCATTCTTGCCCAGGCGCCCGGTGCGTGCCCCCTACCGCGCAATCGAATACCCGCTCCCCCGGTACGTCTGGATCAACTCCCGCCCCAGCTTGCGCCGCAGGTTGTAGATGAACACGTCCACCGTGTTCGCCTCCACCACCTCGCCCCAGCCGTACAGGTGCTGCTCGATGGCCTTGCGCGACACCGGCTGCTCGGGGTGCTCGAGCAGCAGCTGCAGCACCGAGAACTCGCGCCCGGTCAGCCACACCGGCTCGCCGTTGGCGCGCACCTGGTGGCTGCGCAGGTCCACTTCGAGGCCGCGCACCTTGATCACGCGCCCCTGCTGGCCGCGGCTGCGCCGCGTGAGCGCGCGCAGGCGGGCGCTCAGCTCGTCCAGCTCGAAGGGTTTGGCGAGGTAGTCGTCGGCGCCGAAGTCGAGGCCGCGCACGCGGTCGCGCAGGTCTGCATAGGCGGTGACGATGATCACCGGCAGCTCGGGGTCGGTCTGGCGCAGGCGGTGCAGCAGGTCCAGGCCGTTCAGTCCGGGCAGGCCCAGGTCGAGCAGCAGCGCGTCGAAGCGCTGGCCGTGCAGGCGCGCATAGGCGTCGAGCCCGTCGGTGGACCACTCCACCTGCCAGCCTTCGCGCTGCAAGGCGGTGACGAGGGCCGAGCCGAGCGTGGCGTCGTCTTCGGCCAGCAGCAGCTTGCCCGTGTTCATCGCGTGCCGAACTTGGTTTCGAAGCGGATGCCGATCTGCTGGAGCAGCGGCGTGGGCAGCTCGCCGCCGGCGCAGACGATCACCGCGTCGTTGCGCCATTCGCGCAGCTGGCCCTGGTGCTCCAGTGTCACGGCGTGCACGCCGATGGACTTCACGTTCGACGGCAGCAGCACCTTCAACTGCCCCTTCGCCTCGGCCTGCTGCAGCAGCTGCCGGTTGCGCGCCTTCACGCGCGAGAAGGCTTCGCCGCGGTACGACAGCAGCACCTCGCTGCCCGGCTGCTCGGCCACCGCCAGCGCGGCTTCGAGCGCGCTGTCGCCGCCGCCCACCACCAGCACCTTCTGGCCGCGGTACTGCTCGGGGTCGATCAGGCGGTACACCACCTTGGAGCGCTCCTCGCCGGCCACGCCCAGCTTGCGCGGCGTGCCGCGGCGGCCCATGGCCAGCAGCACCGAGCGCGCGCGGTAGGGGCCGCGGTCGGTTTGCACCACGAAGCCGGCGTCGCCCGCACGCTCGATGCCGGTCATGCGCTCGCGGTAGGCGATGTCCAGGCCGGTCTTGCCGACCACGCCGTGCCAGAACTCCAGCAGCTTCTCCTTGCTCACCTCGCTGAACGACATCTTGCCCACCAGCGGCAGCTGCACCGGCGCGGTCATCGTGATCTTGTTGCGCGGGTAGTGGTAGATGGCACCGCCCAGCGAGTCTTCCTGCTCGATGATGCGGTAGCGCAGCCCGTGCTGCAGCGCGGCCAGGCCGGCCGCCAGCCCCGCGGGCCCGCCGCCGACGATCAGCACGTCCAGCGCGCCGGGCTCGGTGGCGGGCCCGCGCTTGCGGATGGCCTCCATCGCCTGCCGGCCCTGCTCGGCGGCCTTGCGGATCAGGCCCATGCCGCCCAGCTCGCCGGCGATGAAGATGCCCGGCACGTTGGTCTCGAACTCGGGGCTGATGTGGGGGATGTCGATGCCGCGCTTGTCGGTGCCGAACACGAGCTGGATCGCCTCGACCGGACAGGCCAGCAGGCAGGCGCCGTGGCCGATGCAGGCGGCGGCGTTCTTCAGCACCATCTTGCCGTTCACCACACCCAGCGCCTCCTCGGGGCAGGCCTTGGCGCAGGCGCCCGAGCCCATGCACAGCGCGGGGTTCACCACCGGGTGCAGCGAGGGGGGCTCCACCAGGCCGGCCTCCACTGCTTCTTTCAGCGCCTGGGCATGGGCATGGTGGCGGCGCCGGTGGCGCAGCAGGTACCAGCCCACCGCCACCACCAGCAGCGCGGCATAGGGCAGCCACAGCGTGATGGACATGGTGGCCGCCCCGTGTGCTTCAGCGCGACGTGGTGCGCGCGATCTCGAGCTTCACGCCGCGGCTGCCCAGCGCCACGGGTGTGAGCTCGGCCACCAGGTCGCCGGGCTGGGGCGCGGCGTTGCCGCTCTTGCTGATGCGTGCCACCACGGTGGCCTGCTGCAGGCCGGAGAGCTTTTGCGCTGGCGACATCGCGCTGCTGTCGTCGAGCGTGAACTCGAACGGCAGGTCGCGCACCTGGCGCCGCACGATGGCCACCGGCATGCGCGAGCCTTGCACCGGGCGCGCGAAGACGAACACGGTGTCGTCGGGCTGCACTTGCGAGCGCAAGGCCGGCGCCAGCGAGACGGTGCCGCTGATGCGCGCGGCGGGGTCGGGCGCGGCGGGCGGCATGGCCTGTGCCGACGCGCCGGCCGGGCCTTGTGCCCGCGCTTCGTCCACCTCGGCCTTCAGCGCGGCGTCGTCGGGCCGCAGCGCCAGCGCCTTCTCATACGCCGGCAAGGCCTCGGCCTGCCGGCCCAGCACCATCAGCGAGCGGCCCAGCATGGCCCAGCCTTCGGCGTTGTCGGGTTGCGACTTCAGCCGCGCGGCCAGGCGCTCGACCATGGCCTCGATCTGCTGGCCGTCGGCCGCATGGGGCGCCGCGTCGGCCGCCTGGGCGGTGGCGGGCGCCGCGTCCCAGGCCGAAGGGGTGCCGGTCCACCAGTAGCCGGCGGCGGCCAGCACGAAGATGCCCGCCGCCAGCGCGGCCCACAGCCTGGCCGGCACGCGCGGCGCGGCCGGCGCGGCGTGGTCGGTGTCGCCGGCCATCACCCGCTCGACCATGCGCCGCTCCACCTCGGCGCGGGCGCGCGCGAAGGCGTCGTGGTCCAGCGTGCCGGCGGCATGCAGCGCCTGCAGCTGTCGCAGCTGCTCCTTCAATTCAGGCAGGGTCACGGTCATCGGCGTCGGGCTCGGGGTCGGGTTCGAAGGCTTCGGGCGCGAGCCGGCTGCGCTGGCGCAGCACGCGCAGCAGCACGCCCAGCCCCACCAGCAGCAGCAGCGCCGGGCCGGCCCACAGCAGCAGCGTGGTGGGCTTGAGCGGCGGCCGGTACAGCACGAAGTCGCCGTAGCGCTCGGTCATGTAGCCGCGGATCTGCTCGTCGCTGTGGCCCGCGCGCAGCTGCTCGCGGATCTGGCGCCGCAGGTCTTCGGCCAGGCCCGAGTGGGAGTCGGCGATGCTCTGGTTCTGGCAGACCAGGCAGCGCAGCTCGGCGGCGATGTCGAGCATGCGCGCCTCCAGCGCCGGGTCTTCGGCGGCGGGCGCGGCCTCGCCGGCCAGCGCCAGCAGCGGCAGCGCGAGCAACAGCGTGGCAAGGTGCTTAAGCATTCGTTTGCCTCAGTTGCTTGACAAGGGGGACGATGCGCTGCTCGATCACCTCGGGTGTCAACGGCCCGATGTGCTTGAAGCGCACGACGCCCTGCTGGTCGATGATGAAGGTTTCGGGCACGCCGTACACGCCGAAGTCGATGCCCACCCGGCCGTCGGCGTCGAACAGCGAGGCGTCGTAAGGGTCGCCCCAGCGCGCCAGCCAGGCCTGGCCTTCCGGCCGCGTGTCCTTGTAGTTGAGGCCGTACACCGGCAGCAGCTTGCGCTGCGCAAAGGCCATCAGCAGCGGATGCTCGTCGCGGCAGGCGCCGCACCAGGAGGCCCACACGTTGAGCATCCACACCTGGCCGCGCAGGTCGTCGCGGCGCAGGGTGCGCGCGGCGTCGTGCAGCTGCGGCAAGGCGAAGGCGGGGGCGGGCTTGCCGATCAAGGGCGATGGCACTTCGCGCGGGTCGCGCTGCAGGCCTGCCGCGAGAAAGCCCACCAGCACGATGAACACCCCCAGCGGCAGCAGGAACTTCAGGCCCTTGTTCATGCGGCCGCTCCTTCCACACGCGCTGGGGCCTTGGCGTCGCGCCTGACGCGATAGCGCCGGTCGGTGGCCGCCAGCAGCCCGCCCAGGGCCATGACCAGGCAGCCGCCCCAGATCCAGTCGACGAAGGGCTTCACGTACAGCCGCACGATCCAGGTGCTGTAGCGCTCGTCCACCGGCTCGCCCAGCGACACGTACAGGTCGCGCGTGAGGCCGGGGCGGATGGCGGCCTCGGTCATCGGGTTGGGCTGGGCGCGGTACACGCGCTTTTCCGGCAGCAGGCTCGCGACTATGCGGCCTTCGCGCGTCACCTCCACCAGCGCCTGGATCGCGTCGTAGTTGGGGCCGCGCACCTCGCGCACGCCGCGGAAGGTGAAGCGCAGGCCCTGCAGCTCGGTGCTGTCGCCCGCGCCCATCTTCACGTCGCGCTCGATCTCGTAGCTGCGCACCATGGTCACGCCCAGCACGAAGCAGGCCACGCCCAGGTGCGCCAGCATCATGCCCACCATCGCGCGCGGCAGCTGGCGCAGGCGCTGCAGCACCGAGCCGCCGGCGCGCGGGCGCAGCCGCTCGATCAGGTCCACGGCCGTGGAGGCTGCGATCCAGAAGGCCAGCGCGAGGCCGAACACCGTCATCACGCCGATGCGGCCCATGGCCCAGGCCGAACCCAGCGCCGCGAGCACCGCCACCGCCAGCGCCCACTGCAGGCGCTTCACCAGGTCGGGCAGCTCGGCCTGCTTCCAGCGCGCGATCGGGCCCACGCCGATCAGAAACAGCAGCGGCGCCATCAGCGGCACGAACACCGTGTCGAAGTACGGCGGCCCCACCGAGATCTTGCCGCCGCCCAGCGCATCGAGCAGCAGCGGGTACAGCGTGCCCAGCATCACCGCGCCGGTGGCCACCACCAGCAGCACGTTGTTCACCAGCAGCAAGGTCTCGCGCGAGAGCAGCGCGAAGCGCGCGCCCAGCCCCACCTTGGGCGCGCGCCAGGCATACAGCGCGAGCGACGCGCCCACCACCAGCGCCAGGAAGCCCAGGATGAACAGGCCCCGCTTGGGGTCGGTGGCGAAGGCATGCACCGACGACAGCACGCCCGAGCGCACGAGGAAGGTGCCCAGCAGCGACAGCGAAAACGCCAGGATCGCCAGCAGCACGGTCCACGACTTGAACGCGCCGCGCTTCTCGGTCACCGCCAGCGAATGGATCAGCGCGGTGCCCACCAGCCAGGGCATGAAGGAGGCGTTTTCCACCGGGTCCCAGAACCACCAGCCGCCCCAGCCCAGCTCGTAGTAGGCCCAGGCGCTGCCCAGCGCGATGCCGACCGTGAGGAACAGCCACGCCACCGTGGTCCAGGGCCGCGTCCAGCGCGCCCAGGTGGCGTCGAGGTTGCCGCCGATCAGTGCGGCCACCGCGAACGCGAACGCCACCGAGAAGCCCACGTAGCCCATGTAGAGCATCGGCGGGTGGAGCACCATGCCGGGGTCTTGCAGCAGCGGGTTGAGGTCGCGGCCGTCGGGCGCGGCCGGCAGCAGCCGCTCGAAGGGGTTGGAGGTGAGCAGCATGAACAGCAGGAAGCCCACCGCCACCAGCCCCATCACCGAGAGAATGCGCGCCAGCACTGGCCGCGGCAGCTGGCGGCTGAACAGCGCCACCGCCGCCATCCACAGCACCAGCATCAGCAGCCACAGCAGCAGCGAGCCTTCGTGCCCGCCCCACACGCCGGCGATGCGGTAGGGCAGCGGCAGGCTCGAGTTGGAGTTGGCCGCCACGTACAGCACCGAGAAGTCGTTGCGCACGAAGCTGGTGGTCAGGCACGCGTACGCCAGCGCCACCAGCGCGAAGGTGATGCCGGTGAGCGGCCGCGCCAGCGCCATCCAGTCGTGGCGTCCGCGCTGCGCGCCCACCAGCGGCAGCACGCCCAGCGCCAGCGCCGTGCCCAGCGCCAGCCAGAGCGCGAAATGGCCGAGTTCCGGGATCATGGTTGCTTGGCCTCGCGCGCCATGCGCTCGTTGACCTGTTGCGCCTTGGCCAGCGCTTCGGCGGCCTCGGGCGGCATGTAGTTCTCGTCGTGCTTGGCCAGCACCTCGCGCGCGACGAACACGCCGTCTTGCAGCTGGCCCTGCGCCACCACGCCTTTGCCCTCCTTGAACAGGTCGGGCAGGATGCCCTGGTAGCGCACCGGCACGCTGACCGCGGTGTCGGTGACCACGAAATGCACCATCACGCCGTCGCGCTTCACCGAGCCGGCCTGCACCAGCCCGCCCAGGCGGAAGGTGCGGTTGGCCGGCGCTTCGTGGTTGGCCACCTGGCTGGGCGAGTAGAAGAACACCAGGTTGCTCTGGAAGGCGTTGAGCACCAGCGCCACGGCCACGCCCGCGGCCGCCACCACGCCGGCCACCAGCGCCAGCCGCTTATGTCGCGGTTTCATCGTCGTCCCCTGTCATGTCATCGGGTCGGCGGCGCAGCGCGTCGCGATGGCGGCGCGCGGCCAGCAGCGGCTCCAGCGCCATCAGCAGCGCGGCCACCGCGTACGAGCCCCACACATACACGCCGTAGCCGCCCATCGCGGCGAACTCGGAGAAGCTGCCCCAGTTCATGCGCGCTCTTTCCTCAAAGATGCCACCCACGCCGTCTCCTGTTCGCGCTCCAGCACGATGGCGCGCGTGCGCGTGAACACCACCGCGAACGCATAGGCCCAGCACGCCAGCGTCATCAGCAGCATCGCGGTGAGCATGGTGCTGGCCATCTTGGGCGCGGCGGTCATGCTGATCGTGGCGCCCTGGTGCAGCGTGTTCCACCACTTCACCGAGAAGTAGATGATGGGCACGTTCACCGCGCCCACGATCGCCACCAGCGCGCCGGCCGCGTCGGCGCGCCGCGCATCGTCGATCACCGACACCAGCGCCAGGTAGCCCAGGTAGAGGAACAGCAGGATCAGCTCGGACGTGAGCCGCGCATCCCACACCCACCAGGTGCCCCAGGTGGGCTTGCCCCACAACGCGCCGGTCCACAGCGCGATGAAGGTGAACAGCGCCCCGGTGGGCGCGATCGCGCGCGCCAGCATCGAGGCCAGCCGCACGTTGAAGGCCCAGCCGATCGCCGCCCACAGGGCCATCGCCAGGTACAGCAGCATCGACATCCAGGCCGCCGGCACGTGGATGAAGATGATGCGGTAGGCCTCGCCCTGCGTGGCATCGGTGGGCGCGACGAAGAAGCCGATGTAAAGGCCCGCAGCGGCGAACAGCGCGGTGGCCGCCCACAGCCAGGGCAGCAGCGCGCCGGCCAGCGCATGAAAACGCGGCGGCGAGGCAAAGGTGGTGAAACGCAGCGCGCTTGTCATGCAGGCGTCACTCGATGGCGATGCGCAGCGCCGCCGCGGTGGCCGGCGGCGCCAGCAAGGCGCTGAAGATCAGCAGCGCGCCCAGCAGCGAGAGGTGGCCGCCGGCCGGCAGCCCCGATTCCACCGCCGCCACCGCGCCGGTGCCGAAGATCAGCACGGGAATGCAAAGCGGCAGGATCAGCAGGATCAGCAGCACTGCGCCCGAGCGCAGCCCCAGCGTGAGCGCCGCGCCCAGGCCGCCCAGCAGGCTGAACACCGGCGTGCCCAGCAGCAGCGAGAGCCACAGCATGCCGATCGCCTGCGTCGCCATGCCGAACAACAACCCGAGCAGCGGCACCATCAGCACCAGCGGCAGCCCGGCCACCAGCCAGTGCGCCAAGGCCTTGGCCGCAGCAATCGACCACGCCGGCTCGGCCGACAGCAGCATCTGCTCCAGCGTGCCGTCGGCATGGTCCGCGCCGTACACCGACGCCAGCGACAGCATCGCGGCAAACAGCGCGCAGGCCCACACCACGCCGGAGGCGATCTGCTTCAGCACCTGCGGCTCCGGCCCCACGCCGATGGGAAACAGGCTGGCCGCCACGAGAAAAAAGCCCAGCGGCAGCAGCGCATCCACCCGCCGGCGCCAGGCCAGCTTGAGGTCGCGCGCCACCACCGCCATGAACACCGAGTTCATCGCAGCGGGTTCTCGTCGAAATGAAAGTGAACCGGCGAGAGCTCATCAAGGCTCGGATCGAGGTGGCTGGTGAGCACCACGGCGCCGCCGCCGCGCACATGCCCGGCCAGCGTGTGGTTGAGGATGGCGCTGGCGTCGGCGTCCAGCGCGTCGAAAGGTTCGTCGAGTATCCACAGCCGGGCTGAAGGCTGCATTAAGAGCCGCGACAAGGCCACGCGCCGGCGCTGGCCCTGCGACAGCGTGCGCACCGGGGCATGGCGCCGCCCGTGCAGGCCGAAGCGGCGCAGCGCGGTTTCGCAGGCGGTAGCCCCCGCATCGGCGCCGTGCAGCCGGGCCAGGAATTGCAGCGCCTCCAGCGCGCTCAGGTCGTCTTTCAGCGCGTTGGCATGGGCGAGGTACAGGCTGGCGCCGGAACGCGGGCGCGCGCGGCCCTCGATGCGCCCGGTCTCCGGCCGCGCCAGCCCGGCCAGCAGGCGCAGCAGGCTGGTCTTGCCGCGGCCGTTGGGCCCGCGCACCCACATCAGCTGGCCGGGGTGCAGTTCGAAATGCAGCCCCTGGAACAGCAGCCGGTCGCCGCGGCGGCAGGCCAGGTCGTGCACGGACAGCAGCGCCCCGCCGGGCGCGGCGCGTTCAGAAGTCGTACCGTCCGCCGAGGTAGTAGAAGACACGGTTGGAGGTTTCGTTCCGGGTCGGGCTGGTGACCTTACTGTATTCGCCGGAGAGCTCGGATTCGAGCGCGAACTGCTTGAGGATGCGATAAGTGACACGCAGGCCGGGGTTGACGCGCGAGGTCTTGACCCCGGTGTTGTCGCGCTGGAAATAGAACTTGATCGAGGGTTCGAGCAGCAGCAGCTCGTTGACCTGTGACGAGTTGTTGTAGCTGAGCAGCTGGCCGGTGTAGTCGAGCACGGTGATCGCGCCGCTGGTCATGTCGCGCGACTCGCTGGAGCCCTTCAGGACCGTCAGCCCGATCACGTGCGTGTCGCGCGCCGAATAGAGGTTGGTGCCGATCAGCTGCAGGCCCGCGGCCTGGTTGTCGCTGCGGCCCTGGCCTGCGGGCAGGATCTCGGCGATGGGCGGTATCTCGCCCAGCTTGGTGAGGCGGATGTCGCCGCCGATCTGCCAGTGCTTGTTGATCGGCGTGGTCACGCCCAGCAGGCCTTGCGTGGTGTAGGTGGTGGTGGCCTTCACGGTCTCGCGCAGGCCTTCCACGGTGCGGCCGTTGTCCAGCAGGTCGCGGATGCTGGTGGCCAGGCGCGTGGCATTGGGGTCGGTGGCGGTGGGCGCGGGGATGTTGGTGCCGAAGAACACCGCGTTGCCCAGCATCAGCAGCGGCGTGGCGCGGTGGTCGTAGAGGAAGTTGACCACCGTGTTGTCCTCGCGCTGCCAGGTGCCCTGCAGCGAGGCGATGTTGAGGCCGCGGATGATCTGGTCGTAGTCGAGGATGCTGGACACCGACACGCCGCCCGAGAAGTAGCGCAGCTCGGTGCCCACGGCGCGGCGGTCCACCTCGCCGTCGATGACCTGCTGGTTCACGTAGAGGCTGCCGCTGAAGCTGGCGGTGAGGGCGTCGGCATCCACCCAGGCGCCGTAGAAGTGGCGCCTGCTGTCCAGCAGCTTGTCGGTGGGCACGCCGGCCGCGGCGTTGATGCGCCATTTGGGCAGGAAGCTGTAGCCGGCCTGCACGCCGTCGAAGCGGTTGAGCACGCCGCCGCCGGTGGGCGACTGGCGGCCCAGCTTGACCTGGGTGCCAAGCTGCAGCGCGCGGTGCTCGAAATACAGCGCCGAGAGGCGGTTGCGGCTCTTCTCGCTGCGCAGCAGGTCTTCGGTGTAGGCGTCGCGGAACACGAAGCGCATGTCCTTGTCCGCATCGCGGTAGCGCCAGTTGACATCGACGTTGGTCATCAGCTGGCTCAGGTCCTGGTCGGACAAGGTGTTGTCGTTCACCAGCTCGGGCAGCCCGCTGATCGGCGAGTCCTGGAACTCCTGCGTGCGCACCTTGGAGGCGCCGCCGTAATAGAAGGCCGAGAGCGAGCCGGTGAGCGTGGCGCTGGGCTGCGCCTTCGGGCGCTCGCGCGGTGCCTGCGCCACCTGCGGCAGGTCCTGCAGCGCGGCGCGCACGCGGTCGGCGTCGGGGCCGGTGGGGTAGAGCTTCAGGAAGGTCTCGTACTCGGCCCGGGCGCGCGCGGTGTCACCTTGTTTCAGCCGCACGTCGCCGGCCAGGGCCTGCGCCTCGCGCGTGGCGGCGTTGGGCGGCAGGTTGAGCAGCTGGTTCAGCTTGTCGAGCGCGGCGGCCAGGTCCTGCTGCGCCTCGGCGGCCTTGGCAGCGGCCAGCAGTGCGACGCCCTGGGCGTCCAGTTCCGCGGTCGGCAGCGGCGCGGGAGGCGGCGTGGCCTCGGCAGTGGTCGCCGGGGCCGGCGTGGGCGCAGGCGCGGCGGCGGAGGCCGGCGGCCCCGGGGGCAGCGCAGCGGCAGGCGCAGAAGCAGACGGGGCTGCAGGAGCGGGGACAGCCGCCGAGGCTGCGGGTGGTGCGGTAGGTGGTGCGGCGGTTGATGCGGCGGTTGATGCCGCCGGCACGGCCGCCCCCTGCGGCGCGGCCGGCGCCAGGGCCGAGGCCATGCCGTGGAACACCACCTCGATCGTGCGGTCGCCCTTGCCGGCGCGCACGGTGAGCGGCACGGCCGTGCCCAGCCGGATCACCAGGCGGCGGCTCGAGGCGTTGACACTGCGCCCTGCGGAGTCGTCGGTGACGATGATCTCCGGCAGCGCGCCGCGCGGTGCGAAGCGCCGCTCCGAGATCACCAGGCCGGGCTGCTCGTGCCCCGCGACCACGTCATAGAAGGCCTGCACCGTGTCGCCCGAGCGCACCGTCATCGAGCGCCGGTATTGCACCGGGGTGACGAAGCGCACCTGCATCACGGCATGCGCGCCTTCGCGGCGGAAGTCGATGTCGTCGACGAACTGCGCTTGCGCCAGAGGCGCCATCACGGCGATGGCAGGCGCCACCAGGCGCCGGAGGAAACGGTCCACGTTGAATCAGTCCCAATTGCGGTAGGTCGAGCCCTTGCTGCCCAGGGGCCGATGGCAGCCCGATTCGGAGCAGTCGATCGCGGGCGGTGTCTTGCGCTCATGGGTGAGCGACTTCTTCTCCATGCTCCCCAGGTAGCTGGTGCCGCTTTGGTGGCAGCCCTTGCACCAGCCGGCGCCGCCGCCCTGGCTGCCGTTGTGGTCCATGGTCATCGAGCCCCAGCTGGTCGTGCTCTTGTGGCAGGCGCCGCAGTCCATCGCCGCGCCGTTGAGCAACTGCGTGGCCTCGGGGATGTGGTTGGCCGGCTTGGCCAGCGCGCCGGTGTTGCCTTGCGAGACGTAGGCACCGTTGTGGCAGGTCTTGCAGGAGGTGGTCGTGACCACGCTGTGGTTCATGGTCACCGAGGCGGCGAAGCTGGTTTGCGAGCGGTGGCACGAGTCGCACTTGGTGGGGCCGCTGGTCACCGGGATGTGCGCTGCCGGCTTGCCGGTGGCGGCGCTGCCGTTGTGGCAGTTGTCGCAGCTGCCGGTGCCCACGGCGTTGGCGGCCGAGTGCGCGAAGCTCACCGCGCCCCAGCTCGCAGTGGACTTGTGGCAGCTCTCGCACACCGTCACGCCGGCATGCGTGGCGTTGTTGGGTTTGCCCACGGCCGGTGCGTAGCTGCCGCTGTGGCAGCTGGCGCATTGGGTCGAGACCGACACCGAGGCATGGAAGCGCGCCGGTGCCCAGGCCGCGAAGCCGGCCTTGTGGCAGCTGTCGCAGTTGGTGATCGCCACGCCGCTGAGCGTCTGGTACGGGATGTGGGTGGCGTGCCGCCCATTGGCCGGCGGATAGGCGCCGCTGTGGCACGTGGCGCATTGGCCGGTGACAGCCGTCTGCGTGTGGTTCCACTTGGTGGGCACCCAGCCGCTCACGTTGTGGCAGCTCTGGCAGCTGGCGGCGCCCACGGGGATGTGCGCGGCCGGCTTGCCGGTGGCGGCGCTGCCGTTGTGGCAGCTGGCGCAGTTGGTGGCCGCGGTGAAGGTGCCGTGGTCCACACGCGCCGAGGCCCAGCTGGCGGTGGACTTGTGGCAGCTCTCGCACACCGTGGCGCCGGCGTGGATGGCCGTGTTGGGCTTGCCCACGGCGGGCGCGTAGCTGCCGGTGTGGCAGGTGGCGCATTGCGCGGACACCGAGATCGAGGCGTGCACCCGGGCGGGGGCCCAGGCCGCGAAGCCGGCCTTGTGGCAGGTGTCGCAGTTGGTGATCGCCACGCCGCTCAAGGCCTGGTAGGGCACATGGGTGGCGTGCCGGCCGTCGGCCGGCGCGAAACCGCCGCTGTGGCAGCTCGCGCACTGGCCGGTCACGGCCACCTGCGTGTGGTTCCAGCGGCTGGGCGTCCAGCCGGTGGTGCCGTGGCAGCTGGCGCAACCGGTGCTGGCCGCCGGGATGTGGGCCGCGTGCTTGCCGGTGGCGGTGCTGCCGTTGTGGCAGCTGGCGCAGTTGGTGGCGGCGGTGAAGCTGCTGTGGTCCATGCGGGCACCGCCCCAACCCGCGGTGGATCGGTGGCAGCTGTCGCAGGAGGCCGTGGTCGCGGGGTGTCCGCCGGGCTTGCCGCTGGCCATGACGCCGTTGTGGCAGCTGCTGCAGCTGCCGGGCTGCACGTTGGCATGGCTGAAGCGCGCGCCGCTGAAGCTGCGCGTGTTGTGGCAGCTGTCGCAGGCTTCCTGCGTGGGCACGTGGTTCTGCGGCTTGAGCACGTTGCCGCGCGCCAGCCGGGCGCCGGACACATGGCAGGAGGCGCAGTCGCGCGGCGTGCCCTTGAACACGCCGCCGGCGTGGCAGCTCTCGCAGCGGGCCGCCGTGTGCGCGCCGGTGAGCGCAAAGCCAGTGCGGGTGTGGTCGATGCTGCGCGGGTCGGCCTGCGCTGCGGCCGCGCCGGCGAGCAGCAGCCACAGCAGGGCGAAACACCAGCGCACGCCGACGGCAAGCGGTCTCGTCATGGCCGCACTCCCAGGGGTTGAACCTTCTTCCAGCTCGCGCTCACGTGGCACTGCTCGCAGCGCGCGCCCAGGCCGCCGTCGTGCACGTCGTCCTTGCGGTGGCAGGCGACGCAGGTGCTGCCGATCGCGGCCGCGGGCTTGCCCGGCGGCGCGGGCTGGCGGTGGCAGCCCTCGCAGGCCAGCTTGCGATGGGTGGCGTCGAGGCGGTAGGCGGTCTTGTCGTGGTCGAAGTTCGCCAGCGGCCAGGCCCGCGCGTTGTGGCAGCCGTCGCAGCGCGTGCCGAAGGCGCGCTTGTGCTTGTCGTCGCGCTCGTGGCAGGCGATGCATTCGCTCTTGGCGTCGCGGTAGCGCGGCGTGGCGTGGCAGTCCTTGCAGGCCACTGCCAGGTGGCGGCCCAGCAGCGCAAAGCGCGTGCGGGCGTGGTCGAAGTGCGGCACCTTCCAGCTGCGGTCGTCGTGGCAGCGCTCGCATTCCTTGCCGAGCTGGCCTTCGTGCTTGTCGTGCTTGGTGTGGCAGCTGGCACAGGCGGTGGGGGTGTCGCGCATGTGCTTCGAGTCGGCATGGCAGGCGGTGCAGGCCAGCGGCGCCGCGTGCTTGTTGCGCAGCCGAAAGCGCGTCTTGTCGTGGTCGAAGCGGCCGGTGGTGGTTTTCCAGTCGCGCTCGTTGTGGCAGTCGGCGCAGGCCGTGCCCAGCGTGCCGGCATGTTTGTCCTCGGCGCGGTGGCATTCCACGCACTCCCGCGGCGCGGCCTTGAAGTCGGCGCTCTTGTGGCAGGCCTCGCAGCGTGCCTGCACGTGCTTGCCCAGCAGCGGGAAGCGCGTCTTGTCGTGGTCGAAGCGCGAGCGCTCCTTCCAGCTCTTCTCGGTGTGGCAGGCCGCGCAGTCGGTGCCGAGCGTGCCCTTGTGCTTGTCGTCGCGCGCGTGGCAGCCGTTGCAGCCGGTGGGTAGCTTCTGCTGGTACAGCGGCCCGGTGTGGCAGTCGCTGCAGGCGGTGCTGCGGTGCGCCCCGCGCAACGCGAACCGGGTGTCGGCGTCGTGCACGAAGCTGCTGGGCTTCCAGCCCTTGGTGCCGTGGCAGCTCTCGCACTTGTCGCCGTAGCGGCCCTTGTGGCCCTTGGCGCCTTCGTCGTCCTTGCGGTGGCAGCCGATGCAGGTGCGCGGTGCGCTCTTGTAGTCGCCCTTGGTCTTGTGG
>JBFLWE010000108.1:0-15889 GCA_040758375.1 Pseudomonadota bacterium | reverse complement strand
TTCTTGCTCTTCACTGAGGATGACAACCGGGGCAACTCGCAATTGCTCGCTCCAATGCAGACCGAAGTAGAGCATTGGAGGCGGGTTTCGCAATTAAGTTCGCTCAAGAAGCGAACACTACACTAGCGGGCGGCTTCGAGGTAGATCGACACCCGCCCTTGCGCCACCAGCGCCTGGTGCCGCGCGCCCAGCGACTCGGTGAGCAGGCGGTTCGCCACATCCACCGTCAACGGCGCCCCGAACGACGGGCACACCGCTCGCAGCTGGGCCCGCAAGGCCTCGGCCACTTCGTTCACCAGCGCCGGCGATTCGGACACCACGACCGCCTTGTAGCGGGGCGAGCAAACGGTGAGGTCGGCATAGGGCGCGGCCTGCGCGGCGACGCAGGCCAAGGCCATGGCGAACAGGGAAAGGGGCTGCGGGGTCGTCTTGCGCATGGTGCCGGATCACGAGGCGGAGGAATCCTTTCCGCTTGGCAAGGGGTGTTCCAGGTCCGCGCGAGCGGATGCTGATGCGGACCGATTCGGGGCAAACAGGCCGGGGCGGCGTGTGCGGCGACGCGCCGGCGCGGCACACGCGCGCCATCACCCTCTTGATGTACGGCGGCGCGGCGTTCCTGCTGCCCCCGATGCCGGCGTTCGACAACGCAACGTCAACGTGCGGCCCCGAACCTCACCGCCGCCCTTGCCTTCGCCTTGGCTGCCTCGGCCTCGCGGGTGCGCGGCGCGGCCGTTGTGACCAGAGACCGGATCAGAGCACGGGCCGATGCCGCCACTTCTTCGACGGCGCGCTCAAACGCAGCTTCATTCGCCTTGGAGGGAACGGTGAAGCCGCTGAGCTTGCGAACGAACTGCAGCGAAGCATCCCGGATCTCAAGCTCTGTCGCGGGAGGTTCGAAGTTGAACAGCGTTTTGATGTTTCTGCACATGGTGGCTCCGACGAAGACTGACGCTCACAGGACTCTCGGCGGTTCTGTGGTGGGGACCTGAACGCGCGATGGAGGTGTCAGGCGCCCGCTGGTTCTTGCCGTCGCGAATGGCAAATTCGCAGCGGGAGCGGTCGTTCAGGCGTGGTACGCGGACATCAGCTTTCGACCAT
This sequence comes from Pseudomonadota bacterium, assembly GCA_040758375.1. Classification (GTDB taxonomy): domain Bacteria; phylum Pseudomonadota; class Gammaproteobacteria; order Burkholderiales; family Burkholderiaceae_C; genus CAMLIZ01. The sequence continues at coordinate 14,791 of JBFLWE010000108.1, read as the reverse complement.
GAGCAGCCTATGGGCCACGGGTTTTGAGACTCCTGAAGCAGCCGCTCAATGCTCTGGATCGCTGCCTTGCTCAATAAGCCGGCGAAGGCTCCGGGGATCGATGTCGGCGAAATCGAACTCGATCCAATCGTCGTCTGATTCCGCATCCTTGATGATCTGAGCGTTGGATAGACAGTGGCCTCTGGCCACCAGCCGTGCGATGTGCTCGGCCGTGAACTCGTTACGTGCCGCGAACTCTGCTTGACTTGTGCGGCCGGTCAGCAGGTCCTGGAAGGCGAGCATTGAGAGCCTGACACGAGTGCCAGACAGCTGTCCACCACCCTCATGGTCTGACCAGCGTCGTTCGTTCTTCGCGTTCATGGGCGTCCTCTGGATCTTGGGAACATTTGTCGCGAGTGCATCGACCAGTGCCTGAAGGGCCTGTTCGGACAGCGGGTGTCTGGCAGCGCCCTCATTCCGCACCACCGAGATCTTCAGGTTTCGAGAACGCTCGCTGCCGAAGTGGCCCCACCTGTCTACGACCGTGAGGATCAGTACAGCATTGATTGTCGTGGACTGCTGTGGCGAACCCTTCTGGATGATCCAGGGCCCATTTGGGCCGGGTACACCGAGCGTAGGTCTGCCGGATATGAAATCGAAGACAGCGTGAGCAGCACTTTCAGGAGACCACCGTTGCTGTAGCTGCTCCCTCAACATGCGACAGTCGGCGTCGCACAGTATCAGGACCGATGGCAACCGAAGATTGGACGACTTGAGCTGCTTCGACTTCCCCCACAGCTTCTTGAGCAATCGTCTCCGGTTGTGCTCATTGAAGCCCCGTGCCGAGTAGCCAGCCACTGATCCGCTGGAGTACTGTGCACCAGGCCGAAACACGACCGTCGTTACCGAGTCGCCGACGCGGTGTTCCAGGGTTCGAGTCTGATCTGGTGCCGCTGCGACGGCTTCGACGAACTCACGCACTTCGTGTCGCCGCATGAATTGATGCAGCTGGCTTCTCGGTGGTAGCCCAGCGGTCGGAAGCCCTCGATCGCCGACAGGCCAAACCGCGTGAACGTCCAGTGCCCCAACTGGACGCCCCGTCAGGCGATGGATGGCCCGATAGAACAGCATGCCCAGCGCATCGTCTGCGAAGCGCTCCTCGAGGTCTTGGTCATTTAGTGCCGTGACCTCCACAACGATCGGCGAGTGCCCCGCCGACGTGAAGATCGCGTCTGGCACGCCCGGCTGAGCTGCTGGAGCAAGGTCGAGCGCTCCTCCCCGAGCCATCTGACTCAGCGAGAACAGCTCCCATTCAGCAGCCAATGCGGTGTGGCCGTCGCTTGTCAGGCGACCGAGAAGGTCTGCCTCGCATCGGATGCGTACGTGTGGGGGCAGGCCGCGCAGCATGGAGGCAAGGGTGCGATTGCTGAAGATCGGCACTGTTCTATCCTCGTGTATCTCCGCTGCCGTCCTTTGGTTCGTCGAACAGTAAGCGCAGCGCGTACGGAACAAACCGAGGCCGGGTCACACCGGCGAACATCACGAGCAGCCGCTGCACTTCGTGACGGGAGAATCCTGCCGGTGGCACGTGGAGCTCCAGGCGTGCGGGGAGCAGGGTGCTGTCACCCGCACGTTTCCCTACCCGCTCAACCTTGCCACGCGCTTGGCGCAGTTGCTTGGCCAACTCGGCGGGAGCGGACCCGCTTTCCGGGATCGAGACCGATTCCGCTAGCCGACGTAGCAGCGACCGGATCGGCGGCAGATCGCCACTCTTAAGACGTTCCGCCACGCGCTGCGGGTTAAGTTCGACAGGGAACGAGATTTCACCTAAGGCCTCTCGCACGGGTGTCCATGTCGACTGCGACGCCGCGCTGGTAGGCTGCGCGTCCTTCAAGAGCTGCGCCCAGTGCGCCTCCATGTCGACGTGCATGATCGAGCCAGTCAGCGACGCCAGATACAGGGCGGCTTCCAGGCTCAGCCCCTTGAAGATCTGGTTCTGAGCACCGTCTTTGCCCACGGGAAGAGGCTGTAGCAACGTGTAGGGGTCGGCCTCGGCCTGGCGCCTGAAGTCCGCGATGAGCCGATCCGTCATCGCGGCGTCGGCGTCTGGCATGTGCTCGGCAATGAAGCGCCGCTGGGACGCCTCAGGCAACATCCAGAAGACGCGGCGGGTTTCCTCCTCCGCGAGCTTCAGGAAGCGGTGCATGTCGCTGCCTTCCGGCGGTTTCCATCCGTCGGTACGCCGCGTGAGAACTTCCCGGACATGATGGCCGAGCGGGGCACTGACCTCACCGGGATCGGGCACCAAATGCACGAGTCCGGCGCGGATAAACGGCTCGAGCACCAGAAGTAGCATGACGTTCTTGAGCGTCTGCATCTTATGGCCGGTGGGCGACTCGATGGGGCTGAACTCCGGCTTCATGCTCGTGCCCAAGAAGAATGGGTTAACGAGCAAAATCTCGTCGATAAACGGCAGCCAGCCCAGGACCGTCGCTTCGACAGTACGCGGATCGCTGAAGCCCGTGTAGACCGAGCGCAGGACTTTCGGGTTCGGCCGCGGTAGCAGGGAAGCAAGATCGGTGTCCTCGGGCCAAAGGCTCGCGAACGCGCGATGAATGCGCCTGACCTGGTCGTCGCTCAGATTGCGACGCACGTCCTCCCACGACGCCCCGTCGGACAGTCTCAGGATGCCCTGAATGGCTTTGCAAAACATCAGGTTGCGCTCGCGCAGGCCATAGAACTCCCACGACGGGCGCTCTGCGGCAGGCAGCCGCTGGCAGCAGTCCTTGTAGGCGTAGCCGCTACCGCAGCCGCAGAAGTCGTTTGCCCCAATGTTCTTGCGGGGGGACTTGCGGATCAGGTACTCATGGGCCTTGGAAGTTCGGCCATGCTCGTCCCAATAGCCAGAAGTGCCATCTTTGTAGCCGACGTAGATCTCCCCGCCGAAGCGCCACAAATCGGCCTTGGGAAGTAGCACCTTGGCGATTTCCGCCCATGACAAGTTGAACTCCCGATCCGGGTAGAGCCACGTCTTGTCGGCGGCTGCGATGTAGCGCTTCGCCCGCGACTTGAGCAGGTGGTTGATCGCGATCACCTCGTTTCGCCTCAGTCGCCGGTCTCGAATGAAGTTGTCGGTGCGAGTCATGCCCACCCCCAGGTGCCGAGCATTCGTGCGCAATCGGGTCAGATCCAGTTGCTCCGGCTTCTTGGCGTACTCCAGGTGGGTGAGGATCAGGCATGTGTTGGCATCCAGCGCAAACACCGTTTGAGACCCCACGGCGGCGACAAGCGGATCCAGCGGGTACGCGCACTGCTCGGAACTGGGATCCACCGCAGCGTTGTAGACGGTCACCGGGTGGTCCGTCAGGATGAACTTAACGTCAGAGTCCTGCGCCGAGACGATCTCCCGCACGCCCTCGACCCACATGGTGCAGTGCATCAGCCGCAATGCCTGCATTTCGGCCATAAGGTCGACTTGACCCAGAACTCCATAGCACGAGCGGATCCAATCCAGGCCCTTAGGTGTGCGCAGCTTCTGCGCTGCCACGTGCTCAAAGAAGTCTTGGAACGACGCGTGCACGCCGGCGTGATTTCCAAGCGCGAAGGCGGAGACAGCTTTCGCGCCTTGGTCGTCGATAACACCAAACAAGTGTCTTTCCACCTCGTCGTTGACGATCGGACCGAAATGCGTGGTGTATAGGTCGTACTCCACGAAGCAGTTCGTCGGGCCCCATTCGTGAAGCGCCGTTCGCAGCACTTGCTGGCCATCGGGCAGCGTCTTGCGATCCGGGTCAAGGTTGAGATAGAAGAGGCGAGACTGCCCGGGCGCGAGGAAGCGGCGCTGGTACCACTGTGGGACGTAGTGGTTGTTCCGGGTCTTCTGATTGGTCATCCGCTCACTTGGCACCGCTTGATGCCCCGATTGTCCCCTGGCAACAGCGGGCTTGATGGCGGTAGCCTTCCGACGGTGTGTTCAGGGCCCTGGGATGGAAGGGCCGCTCCGAACCTGCCTTTGGTTAACGTCGCGTCATGGCCGGTTGCTGTCGCTCAGTACCGCCGGACTGGAAGACGGCAACCAGTCTCAAGCGGCCCGACAACCCACGCCCATAAAGCATCCCCCAGCAGCTCCCACCCAACCCCGCCACCCGCACTCACCCCTCGCTCGCCGCAAAAAACCTCTCCACCAGCGCAAAGTGGTCCGCCGTATTCAGCGCCGGCGCATGCCCGCACCCCGCGATCTCCACCACCGCCGCGCGCGGGCCGCGCTGGCGCATCTGGTCGGTGGTGTCGCGCAGCAACAGGTCGGAGTCTTCCCCGCGCAGGCACAGCACCGGCAGCTCCAGCGTGTCCCACGCGTCCCACAGGTCGTAGTCGTTGGGGTGCGCAATGAACTGGCGCACCATCGCCGGGTCGTAGTGGGGCGTCACGCGGCCGTCGGGCAGGCGCCGGGTGGAGGTTTCGGTGAGGCGGCGCCATTGTTCGTCGCTCAGCCAGCCGTAGGGCTTGTACACGCTGCGGAAGTACTGCTCCAGCTCGCTCACGGTGTCGAACGCCGCGGGGTGGCCCGCATAGCTGCGGATGCGTTCGATCGCCGCCGGCGCCAGCGCGGGGCCGTTGTCGTTGAGCACCAGGCGGCGGATGCGGCCGCGCAAGGGGCCGGCGGCGGCCCGCGTGCCGATGGCCCCGCCCATCGAGGTGCCCAGCCAGTGAAAGCGCTCCAGCTTCAACTGGTTGACCAGCGAGACCGCCAGCTTCACGTAGAAGTCGAGGCAGTACTCGCGGTCGGGGTCCTTGGCCCATTGCGAGAGCCCGCGGCCGATGGTGTCGGGGCAGACCACGCGGTAGCGCTGCGACAAGTGCTCGGCAATGTCGTCCATGTCGCGGCAGGTGCGCGCCAGGCCGTGCCAGGCGATCACCACCTCGTCGTGGCCGGCGCCCCACTCGGTGTAGTGGATCTCGCGCTCTTCGCAGCGCAGGTAGTGCGAGCTGTACTTCATGGGGAGACTCGTCGGGTCAGTCGGGAACGTGGAGCGTGTGGCCGAAGGCGTGGATCGCGTCGCCGGGCGCGGGCTGCAGCGCGATCGGCGGCACGTGGGCTTCGGTGAGCGCGGGCGCGGCGCCCGGGGTGCCGCCGCGCGGCACGGTGCGCACGACCTGGCTCCTGGGCAGCGGGGCGCGGTGCTTCAGGTGCGCCCACATCGCATCGAGCGCGCGGTTCAGGTACAGGTGCAGCGGCACGAAGCGGGTGTCGTAGCCGGGCAGCAGCGCGGGCAGGCCGATGAAGCCGTCGAAGTGCTGAGCGTTGGTCACCTCGATGTACGAGAGCCGGCTGCGCCCGCCTTCGACCTTGCGGTTCAGCGCGGTGTAGGGGCGCGAGGTGTGGTTCACCGGCAGCAGCGCGTCGTTGCGGCCGTGCACGATCAGCGCGGGCTTGCCGTGCAGCTGGCCGCTGCGCCGGGTTTCGTTCAGGCCCTGCTGCAGCGCCAGGGCCTGCGGGTCGCTGCCGGTGAGCAGCTTGCGCAGGCACATGGCGCCGTCGAGGTTGAAGTCCTGCCGCAAGGTGGAGGGCGAGAACGACACCAGGTCGCGCAGCACGCCGAACGCACCGGCGTTGTTGATGAGCTGCACGCCCGACGAGGGCGGCACGCCGTTGCCGGTGGCAAACATGCCGGCGAGGAACAGCGGGTTGAGCACGTCCACGCCAAAGGCCGCGTTGGTGGCGGCATAGCTGTAGCCGCACAGGTTGTCGGCCACGCTGGCGCGTGCCAGCGCGTTGGCGAAGGTCACCGTGACGGCCGGCGCCACCTCAAAGGCCGCATGCGAGGCGTGCAGCAGGTTCGAATCGGGCTCCCAGCCGTAGGCCTGCAGCCGGGCCAGCGCGTCGTCGGCGCGCTCGGCGGTGGTGGCGCCGTTCAGCAGGCCCTTGTCGGCCAGCGACTGGCAGCGGTTGGCGGCGAATGCGGCCACCACGAAGGCCAGGCCCGGCGCCTGCCCCAGCTGCGGCGACAGCGCCGCGCACGACTGGTACAGGTTGGCGTAGGAGGTGAAGTCGAACAGCGGCTTGCCCACGGTGGGCTGCTTCTTGAAGCCGCGCCACACCGCCACGCCGGGCGCGGCGGGCATCTCCACCGCAGGCTCGGCCACGGCCACGCCGTCGATCAGGCCTTGCGTGTCGAGCTCGGCCGCGGCCAGCGCGGCGCCGCCGCCGTTGGACACGCTGGAGGCGATGACCAGCGTGTTGTGCGGCGTGATGGTGCGCAGCTTCAGGTTGAGGCCGGGCACCTGGCGGCCGTAGCGCTCGTTGAGCACGTAGAACGCCATCTCCACCGCCTGCAGCGTGAAGCGGCCCCAGTCCTTCTCGGGGTTGCGCCCGGAGTGCGCGTGCTTGAAGGCAAAGCGGTGGGGCGTGGCGGCGTTGAAGGCGTTGCGCTGCGCGTCGGGCAGCGGCGCGCGGAACTGGGCCGCGTTGCCGGCCTGCGTGGCGCTGCTGCGCGTGCCGTCGATCAGCGGCACGGTGTCGTTCATCAGGTCGTGCGGCGCGCCGCCGGTGCCCTTGTCGGTGTAGGCCACCGCGCAGCCGCGCTTGAGGCCCCATTCGCCGGTGGAGATGGCGCCGTAGATGCCGCGCGAGCCGGAGGAGGTGGCGGTGAGGATGCAGGGGTTGCGCGGGTCGAAGTCGCGCGGCAGCTGCACCATCAGCGTGACGTTGTGCCCGGTGCCGTCGTCGCTGTAGGCCAGCACCTCGGTGCCGGGGATGCGGCCCTCGCCGGCGCTGGCGCTGCCGTCGGGCGCGAGGTTGGGGCCGTAGAAGCGGCCGTAGCCGCCGGCCTCGGTCATGTCGACCAGCGCGCGGTAGTTGTTGTAGATGGCCGCGCGGCGCAGCTCGGCGGCGGTGGGGTTGAGCGCGTTGGCATAGCCCGGCGCGACGGGCGAGGCCAGGCCGGTCTTGCCCAGCCCGGCGGTGAGCAGGTCGTCGGTGATGCCGTCGTAGTCGGTGGCCCGCAGCTGCTGCAGCCATGCGGGCTTGAGGTTGAAGGGCGTGAACGGCCCGTGGGCCGAGGCGGCGCCGGCCAGCAGCGCAAGCGCTGCGGCGGCGATCAGGGTACGCGGATGCATGGTGATGTCTCCTCTTGTGGTGTTGTCACGCTGAAAACCAAGCGGCCACCGCGGACCCGGCTACGCCGGTCCGCACGTGGCGCCCCCGCGAGGGGGAGCGCCGAAGACGCCGCGGGGGTGGTTCACATCCGTGCCCTCAGCTTGCCCACGATGCCGCTGGGGAAGTAATAGACCGACAGCACGAACAGCACGCCCAGCCACAACAGCCACCGGTCGGGCGAGATCAGTTGCGACAGCAGCGGCAGGCCTTGCGCAACGCCTTCCACCGCCGACGAGGCCAGCCGCATCAGGTCTTGCAGGTAGTTCTGGGCCACCACGAAGAGCACGCTGCCGATCACCGCGCCGTACAAGGTGCCCATGCCGCCGATCACCACGATGAGCAGGATGTCGAGCATGATCTCGAAGCTCAGCGTGGTGTCGGGGCCGGTGTAGCGCAGCCACAAGGCCAGCAGCGCGCCGGCCACGCAGGCGAACAGCGCCGACAGCACGTTGCTCCAGGTGCGGTACACCACGGTGCGAAAGCCGATGGCCTCGGCGCGGAAGTCGTTCTCGCGAATGGCCTGCAGCACGCGGCCGAAGGGCGAGTTCACGATGCGCAGCAGCAGCAGGAACATCGCCACCACCACCGCGAACAGCAGGTAGTAGGTGAAGATCTTGCCGTCGACGGTGACGCCGAGCACCGGGTTTTCGAAAGGCTCGAACGAGGGCGAGAGCCACTCGGGGTTGCGGAAGGTCAGGCCGTCTTCGCCGCCGGTGAATTCAGACAGTTGCGAGGCCAGCGTCTGGAAGGCCGCGGCCACCGCGAGCGTGATCATCGCGTAGAAGATCGCCTTCACGCGCAGCGAAAACAGGCCGATCACCAGCGACAGCAGCAGCGCTACCACCAGCGCCGCGCCCAGGCCCACGAGCACGCTGCCGAAGCCTTCGCCCAGCCGGGTGCTGGCGATCGCCACGCCATACGCGCCGATGCCGAAGAACATGGTGTGCGCGAAGCTCACGATGCCGGTGTAGCCCAGCAGCAGGTCGTAGCTGGCCACCAGCAGCACGAACACCAGGATCTTGGCCGCCACGCCCAGCGCCTTGCTGCCGGGGAAGAGGAAGGGCGCCACCGCCAGCCCGGCGACGATGAGCACCAGCGCCAGGGCCAGCCAGCGGCTGCGCGGCAGGTCGTGCGAGAGGAGTCGGTTCAGCATGTTCGGCTCCTCAACGGTTCGTCACCGGGTACAGGCCGCGCGGCCGCCACAGCAACACCGCCACCATCAACCCGATGTTGGAGAACAGCGCCACCTTCGGCGCCAGGAAGCCGGTGTAGTTGGCCATCAAGCCCACGGCCAGCGCGCCGACGAAGCAGCCGAGCGTGGAGCCCAGGCCGCCGATGATGATGACGATGAAGATCAGCACGTTGACCTGCGCGCCGATCTGCGGCACCACGTTCTGCTGGTACAGGCCCCACATCACGCCGCCCAGCCCGGCCAGGCCGGAGCCGGCGACGAACACGCCGACGAACAGGCGCCGGATGCGGTAGCCCAGGCTTTCGACCATTTCGCGGTCTTGCACGCCGGCGCGGATGAGCAGGCCCACCTTGGTGCGGTTGAGCGCCCACAACAGCGCCGCAAACACCAGCAGGCCGATCACCACCGCGAGCAGGCGGTACTTTTCCACCGCGGCGTCGCCGATCAGCACCGCGCCGCGCAGGGCTTCAGGCAGCGGCAGCGGTATCTGCTGCGGCCCCCAGATCACCTTGATCAGCTCCTCCCCGACGATCATGCCGCCCATCGTGATGAGGATCTGCTTCAGGTGCTGGCCGTACACCGGCCGCACGATCACGCGCTCGAAGGCCAGGCCCAAGGCGCCGGTGACCGCCATCGCGACCAGCATCGCAGCGAACACCGCCGCGAGGTTCATCACCAGCGAGGGCGACATGGTCCAGCTCGTCATGCCGCCCAGCACGCTGGTGGCCACGAAGGCGCCGAAGGCGATGAACACGCCGTGGCCGAAGTTCAGCACGTCCATCAGGCCGAACACCAGCGTGAGGCCGGAGGCGATGATGAACACGATGAGCCCCATCGCCAGGCCGGCGATGGTGAGCGTGATCCAGGTGGAGGGGCTGCCGACCAGCGGCAGCGCCAGCAGCGCCAGCGCGGCCAGCAGGCCCAGCGGCTTCCAGTCGAATTGCGCTTTCGGAATGGCGGCGGGCGCGGCGGCCGGCGCGATGTTGTCCGAGGAGGTGGTGGTGGCGCTCATGGGAGTGTCTCGTCTCGTCATTGATGCGCCGCCAGCGACAGCCCCAGCAACTGGTGCTGCAGGGTTTCGTCTTCGGCCAGCTCGGCCATGGCGCCGGCGTGCACCACGTGGCCGTCGTCCATGACCGCCACACGGTCGCCCAGCGCCTTGGCCATCGCGAAGTTCTGTTCCACCAGCAGGATCGTGGTGCGCTGGCGCTTCAGCTCGTTGAAGGCGGCGATGAGGTTCTGGATGATCGAAGGCGCCAGGCCCTTGCTGGGTTCGTCGATCAGGATCAGCGCGCGCGGCTCGACGATCGCGCGCGCCACCGCCAGCATCTGCTTCTGCCCGCCCGAAAGCTTGCCCGCCGGGTAGAGCCAGAACTTCTTCAGCGCGGGGAAGAGGCTGAAGATCCACTCCAGCCGCTGCGTGTCGAGCTCGCTGGCGTTGCGCGCCTTGCGCGCGGCCAGCACCATGTTTTCTTTCACGGTGAGGTCGCCGAAGATGCCCATGTTCTCGGGCACGTAGGCGATGCCGCTTTCGGCGATGAGCGGCGTGGGCTTGTGCCCGCCGGGGCCGCCGATTTGCGCGCCTTTGAAGCGCACGCTGCCGGCGCTGGCCTGCCACAGGCCCATGATGGTGCGCAGCGTGGTGGTCTTGCCGGCGCCGTTGCGGCCCAGCAGCATCGTGAGCTGGCCTTCGGGCACTTGCAGATCGACACCATGCAGGATGTGGTAGGCGCCGATGTGCGTGTGCACGCCCTGCAGTTCGAGGATGTTCGAGTCGCTCATCAGGCCGCCTCCGGCATGGTTCCCAGATAGGCCTGCTGCACCACCGGCGAAGCGATCACTTCCGCGGGCTCGCCGTCGGCCACCAGCTGGCCGTTGTGCAGCACGATGATGCGGTCGGCGAGCTCGCGCACCACGTCCATCTTGTGTTCGACGAGCAAGATGGTGCGGTCGCGCCGCGACTTGAGCGCGCGGACGAGGTCCAGGATCACCGGCACCTCGTCCACGCTCATGCCGGCGGTGGGTTCGTCGAACATGAACACTTGCGGGTCGAGCGCGATCAGCAGCGCGACTTCGAGCTTTCGTTGGTCGCCGTGCGGCAGGCTGGCCGCATGCGCGTCGGCCTTGTCGATCAGGCGGACCGTGCGCAGGATCTCGCGCGCCTCCTCGATCCAGGCGGTGCGGTCCAGCCACACGCGCAGCAGGTCCAGGCCCATGCCACGCCTGCCTTCCTCGCGTGCCTGTACGGCCAGCCGCACGTTTTCCTGCACCGTGAGGTTGGGAAACAGCTGCGTGAGCTGGAACGCGCGCCCCAGGCCCTTGCGCGTGCGCAGCGGCGCGGGCAGCGAAGAAAGGTCTTCGCCGTTGAGCAGCACCTGCCCCTCGCTGGCCGGCAGCTGGCCGGAGATGAGGTTGAAGTAGGTGGTCTTGCCCGCGCCGTTGGGGCCCACGATGGCGGTGAGCGTGCCGGGCTCGAAGCGGCAGGACACATGGTCCACGGCCACGTGGCCGCCGAAGCGGATGGTGAGGTCGCGTGTTTCCAGCATGGTCAGTTGCAGGTCCCGATCACGTAGTGGTTGGGGCCGGTCTGCTTGAGCGTGGTGAAGGTGAAGGTGTTCCACAGCCCCATGCTCTGGTTGGAGCCGTTGGCATAGGTCAGCCCCCAGGACGCATAGGCGCGGCCGGCGGTGGTGTGGGCGTAGTTGCTCGCGGTGAAGCAGGTGCCGCCGGGCGGGGGCGGCGGAGGCGGCTCGGTGCCGTCGCCGCTGACGCGATCGACCATGGCCTTGATGGCCGCCATCTGCGGGCCGCTCTTCTTGGCGTAGTTGGCGTTGTCGTAGCCCCACCAGTCCCAGCAGCTGTTGGTGGCGAGCTGGCTGGTCTGGGGGTACAGCATCACGATGTTGTTGCTGTCGGCCCAGCGGTTGTAGCCGGTGTTGCGCACGTACTGCTGGCCCACGTCGGCCGTGTTCTGCTTGCAGCCGTGCAGCACCACGTGCAGCTTGCAGGGCTGGCCCGAGGAGCAGGCCTGCGGCACATAGACCCAGCCGGTGGAGGCCATGCCGTGGCCGCTGACGAAGGCCGTCTGGTCGAACTCGATGAAGCTGCCGCCCAGCGTGCCGTTGTTGCGCGGGTTGAGCGGGCCGTACAGCTGCTGCAGGATCGCGCCGGCCGAGTCGAAGTTGCAGTCGTTGATGTAGGGCGGCGCCTTCACCGAGCAGGCGCTGCCGTAGTCGTCGGTCACGAAGGCATGCTCGGCGGCGAGATCCTTCTTGTAAACGATGTTGCCCGCGGGCACGAAGGCCTGGTAGTAGGTGAGCAGGTCGTTCATGACCGGCTGGGTGACGGCCGTGTCGATGGTGCCGGAGAACAGGTACACCTTCGAGGCCTGCAGGTTGCTCACCGGGTCGAGGTGGCCGCTGGAGGCCCAGCTCCTGGTGGTGCTGACCAGGTTGGCCACAGGGATGGCGCTGTCGTGCTTCATGCAGCGGCCGGTGGCATAGAACACCATGCCTTCGGCGCAGTAGAACGGGCCGCCGGCCACCACGCCGGCGCCGGTTTTGAACGTGGCCGAATACGCCACGTGCAGCTGCACGGCCATGTAGCCGCCGGAGGACAAGCCCGACACCGTGGTCTTGGTCTTGTCGATGGTGAGTTGGGGCAGCGGCGCGGCCTGCAGCGCGCAGGCCATTGCCAGCAACACCAGGCTGATCACCACCGCCGTGAAGGTACGCATGAATGCCATCGAATGTCTCCTCGGTGCCTCCCTCCGCTACAGGGGTGAGCGGAACCGCCAGGCTTGTACGCGCCCGGTCACACGAATCGACTGTAGGACGAAAAGACGCGCCGGCCTCGGCTGCGACAGCCGGCGCGAAGGCTCAACGCTTGTTCTTGATGGGCACGGCCATTTCTTCCGGCTTGATCTCGCGCACCAGCTCGGGCACGCCCCAGGCGAAGGCCGGGTCCACCTTGATCTTGAAGTGGTACATCGACTGCATGGCCTGGTGGTCTTCCTTGCGGAAGGCCATCTTGCCCTTGGGCGTGTCGAAGCTCATCCCCTCCATGGTCTGGATCAGCTTGTTGGTCGCCGTGTCGCCGTTGGTCTTTTTCAGGGCCTCGACGATCGCGATGCCGGCGCTCATGCCGCCGGCGGTGAAGAAGTCAGGCGGGGCCTGGAACTTCTTGTAGTGGTTGGCCACCAGCCACTCGTTGGCGGCGTTCTTGGGAATGCCGAAGTAGTAGTAGGTGGCGCCTTCCATGCCGGGGAAGTTCTTGTACGCGGCCATCGCGGGCAGGATGTTGCCGCCGGTGGCGATTTCGATGCCGTAGCGCTTCAGGTCGAGGTCGGCGATCTTGAACGGGTTGCCGGCGCCGGCCCAGATGATGAAGATCACCTTGCGGCCGGGCTTGTCTTTCAGTGCGTCGATCAGGCGCTGCGCCCCGGCGGTGAAGTCGGTGGTGTTGGTGGGCAGGTATTCCTCGTGCACCACCTTCGCGGTCTTCAGCGCTTCCTTGAAGGCCTTGACGCCGTCGCGGCCGAAGGCGTAGTCCTGCGCCAGCGTGGCGATGGTCACGCCGGGCTTGTCGAGCGCCACCGCATTGGAGATCGCGTCCTGCGAGCTGTTGCGGCCGGTGCGGAAAACGTACTTGTTCCACTTCTCGCCGGTGATCGCGTCGGCCACGGCCGGCTCCACCAGCAGGATCTTCTTGTACTCCTCGGCCACCGGCAGCAGCGCCAGCGCCACGCCCGAAGACGACGGGCCCACCGCGATGTCGGCCTTGTCGTCGCCATAGGCAGCGGCGAGCAGGCTCTTGCCCACGTCGGGCTTGCCCTGGTCGTCTTTTTCGATCACCACCAGCTTCTTGCCGCCCACCTGCATGGTGCCGCCGGTGGCGTACTCCAGGCCCATCATCAGGCCGGTCTGCGTCTGCTTGCCGTAGGCTTCGAGCGGCCCGGTCTTGCTGTACACGTGGGCGATGCGGATTTCCTTGGCCTGCGCCCACACCGCCGGGGCGGTGGCGAGGGCGGCGGCCGTCAGGGCGGCGGCGAGGCATAGGCGTCGCGGGATGCGCATGGGGCTTGTCTCCTGTTGTCGGCCGGGGTCCGTTCCACCGGCATGGGCCCTGCACAGCGCAAGGCCTGTGCCAGTGGCAAAACCCCGGTGTTAACCCGCAGAAGCGGTGCGCAAGAAGCCCATTGCGTGGCGTGCTGGCCTGGCATATGGCTGACTTCCAGACATAGACTTGTGTCGGGCAATAGACGAATGTCTGGGATTCGTACACCGCGAACGAGCCCACAATGCAGGCCTCGGCTTCACGCGCCTGGCATGCACGATCTCTTCGTCCGTCACCCCAACGGCCTGCTGCGCCTGCTGGCGGTGCTGCTGCCGCTGGCACTGCTGGCCCAGGCCGGCGGCCAAGCCGTGCGGCTGGCGCTGCGCTACGAGCGCAGCGCGGTGCTCGGCGGCCAGCTCTGGCGTCTGCTGACCGCGCACCTGGTCCATCTGGGCTGGATGCATCTGGCGCTCAACGCGGCGGCGCTGCTGCTGGTGGCGCTGCTGTTCGGCACCCGCTGGCGCACGAGGCAGTGGGCGGCGCTGGCGTTGGCTGCCGCGCTGGCGGTGTCGCTGGGGCTGCTGCTGGCAAACCCGCGCCTGGGCTGGTATGTGGGGCTGTCGGGTGTGGCCCATGGCCTGTTTGCTGCCGGCGCGCTGGGCCATTGGCGCGCGCAGCGCGCGGCGGCGGCACTGGGCCTGGCCGCACTGGTGGCCAAGCTGGCCTGGGAGCAACTGGGCGGCGGCGCCACCGCGCCGCCCGCGCTGATCGGCGGCGCCACCGTGGTGGACAGCCATCTGTACGGTGCCCTCGGCGGCCTGGCGGCCGCGTGGGCGCTGCAGACGCGGCGCCCGGCTAGAAGCGGTAGCTCAACGACACCGACCACAGCTCGGGATCGTTGCGACCGGTCTTGAACTGCTCCCATTCGCCGCGCACCGCCAGCGGCGTGCCGGGGATCGCATAGCCCACCCCCAGGCCGTAGGCCGCGTCGGTGCCGCTGTCGTCGCGCACGGCGGTGGCGCTGCCCCCCGCCACACGCGCTTCAGCCTGCGCCTTCCAGCGCACGACGCCGAGCTTCGCGAACACCGACACCGGCCCCACCGGAGCCGAACCCACGGCCCACAGCGCAAGACCGCGGATCATGATCGGATGCACGCGGCTCACGTCGGCCGCCAGCGCGCCCCCATCCAGCACGGTCGCGCGGGTCTGCGAGGTGACCTTGCCCAGGTCCACGTAGGCCGCCTCGGTCGCCAGGAACGGGTTGAACCGATAGCCGCCGAACACCTTGCCGCCCGTGTCCTGGTCGTCCATCGTGCTCTGAGCGGTGTAGCCCAAGCCCGACAGGTCCGCCTGCAGGCCGGACGCCGAGGCCTTGGCGTTGGCCTGCCCCAGGCCCGCGCCGGCATACC
>JBFLWE010000107.1:0-16154 GCA_040758375.1 Pseudomonadota bacterium | reverse complement strand
TGCCGAGCGCGTCCGACAGGTACGACGCCGAGATTTGGCACGTTCTACCTTCCAATTGGATGGCGCAGTCGGCCCACCCGGAGCCGGCGAGGCGGTACTCGATGGTGAGTGACATGGCGGCTAACGTGATGTCGGCGACAACAACGCGTTGGCGCCACTACCAATAGATTGGTGCATACCGCCGGATATTGCCATAGGCACCATTGCGGGTTTATCCCTGGATGGGGACCTCATGGCGCAGAAGGCGGAGGTTCTTCGCGACCAGGCGTTGCAGCAGCCAGTACCGTTGTTTGGGCTGCCACTGTGCGCCGCAGGCAAGGAGCACGGTGCGCGTGGCCCGGTCTGTGGGCGGTATGCGAATGGCGACCAAGGAGCGCATACGAGACGCGACGGGCGTGCTCTCGACGAGAAGTTCGACCGTGGTGTGTCTCACGGTGCCCGACTCGTTGAGTCGGTGGCGAACGCAGACGAGTTGATCGCCGTAGCGGCGGGCAAAACGCTTGGCGCCGTTTTGATCGGGGGAGTAGGTCTTGGCTACGCGAAGCGAAGAGAGTGCAGGCACGGCTGTTCCCCATCGTCAGATACGCAGATCATGACCGGCGTGCTCACCGGCACCGATCAGCGCGTACCGGGCGCCGCAAACAGCTGATCGACGAGTTCGGTGAGCTTCGGCTCGGTACGAATGAATTTATTCATGTTGGCGCCGCCGGACAAGGAGTCGTACACGGCGCGGCCGACTTCCTTGCCTTCCGAGAACACGCGCAGGTCGGCTCGTGCCAGGTAGATGGCCATGTCCCAGCGGTAGATCGCCTCGTAGGTTCCCAGCAAGGGGCAGGCGTCGGCAGGCGTCTTGTCCGGCAGGCTGCGCACGCGAAAGCCCTTGCGTTCCAGCACGCCCGCATACACGTCGTGGAAGCCGTCCTGGACGACCTCGCTGTTGCGTACCAGACAGAGTTCTTGTGCCGGCTGCGCCAGCTTCACTGGCGAGACTTCCTGCGTGATGGCGCAGCCCGTGACAGCCAATGCCGCAAGAGCGGCGCAAAGTCGTGCGTACATTCAAGCCTCAGGCAAGGTGAACCCTCGGCGCGGACGGTTGCCGTCACCTGCGCCGAACGGGCGGCTTGAATGATAGGGGGGAAGTGCGCCAGGGGAGGGCGCCGAACGGGGCACTCTGCCTTACCCGCGCGCCCCGCGCGTTGACCCGGCGCAAACCTCG
Source organism: Pseudomonadota bacterium (assembly GCA_040758375.1). Lineage (GTDB taxonomy): Bacteria > Pseudomonadota > Gammaproteobacteria > Burkholderiales > Burkholderiaceae_C > CAMLIZ01. The sequence goes on along the minus strand of JBFLWE010000107.1, from coordinate 14,938 downwards.
CGCCGAATACTCCATCGGAACGATCCCTGATGTGGCGGCATCGTTCTTCCGCGCGGCCGCCTGCGGCTGTCGGAAGGATGCCGCGTTCAGCGTCTCCGCACGACAGTGCTGCCATGGAGAACAAAAGGAGTCGCTCCATGGCTTCCACCCCCGCCCCCTCGGGTTCACCGCAGCGCCGCAGACAGGCGCTTTCGGTGCTGATCGTCAGCACGCTGGCGTTCACCGTCTGCTTCATGGTCTGGATGATGTTCGGCGTGATCGGCATCCCGATCAAGAAGGCGCTCGACCTCAACGCCACGCAGTTCGGCCTGCTCACCGCCACGCCGGTGCTCACCGGCTCGCTCGTGCGCGTGCCGCTGGGCATCTGGACCGACAAGTTCGGCGGCCGCATCGTGATGACGGTGCTGATGGCCTGCACCGTGCCGGCCATCTGGTTGATGGCCTATGCCACCGAGTACTGGCATTTCCTGACCATCGGCCTGTTCGTCGGCCTGGCCGGCGGCTCGTTCTCGGTGGGCACGCCGTACGTGGCGCGCTGGTTCCCCAAGAACAAGCAGGGCTTCGCGATGGGGGTCTACGGCGCGGGCAACTCCGGTGCCGCGGTCAACAAGTTCGTGGCGCCTGTGCTGCTGGTGGCCTTCGGCTGGACCATGGTGCCGCAGGTGTATGCCGCGGTGATGCTGGGCACGGTGATCCTGTTCTGGATCTTCAGCGCGCACGATCCGGCCCACCTGGTGCCGAGCAACGTGAAGTTCACCGACCAGCTCAAGGCGCTGAAGGACCCCAAGGTGCTCAAGTACTGCCAGTACTACAGCATCGTGTTCGGCGGCTACGTGGCGCTGTCGCTGTGGATGGTGCAGTACTACGTAGGCGAATACGGGCTCGACATCCGGGTGGCGGCGCTGCTGGCGGCCTGCTTCTCGCTGCCCGGCGGCGTGTTGCGCGCCATCGGCGGCTGGCTGTCCGACAAGTACGGCGCCCACAGCGTGACCTGGTGGGTCATGTGGGTGAGCTGGATCTGCCTGTTCCTGCTGAGCTACCCGCAGACCGACTTCACGGTCACCACGATCAACGGCGCCAGCACCTTCCACATCGGCCTGAACGTCTATGTGTTCACCGCGGTGATGGCGGTGCTGGGCGTGGCCTGGGCCTTCGGCAAGGCCAGCGTGTTCAAGTACATCAGCGACGAGTACCCCAGCAACATCGGCACGATCTCCGGCATCGTGGGCCTGGCCGGCGGCCTGGGCGGCTTCGTGCTGCCCATCATGTTCGGCGCGCTGCTCGACTACACGGGCATCCGCTCCAGCGCCTTCATGCTGATGTACGGCGTGGTGTGGGTGTCGCTGATCTGGATGTACTTCACCGAAGTGCGCCGCACCGAGGTGATGGGCAGGAACGCGCCCGAATCGCCTTCGCTGCACCTGCCTTCCGCCTCGCTGCCCGCAGGCTCGGGCGCCGTGGCCCGGCCCACGCCGGCGCAGGCTGCGCCCGACCGCGCCTGACCTGCAGGCCGCATACCCAACATTGACACAGGAGCACCTCGATGGCTTCTTCCGCATTGATCGCGCACTGGAACCCTGAGGACCAAGGGTTCTGGCGCAACAAGGGCGCCTCGATTGCGCAACGCAATCTGTGGATTTCGATTCCCGCGCTGACGCTGGCCTTCGCCGTGTGGATGGTGTGGTCGGTGGTGGTGGTCAACCTGCCTTCGGTGGGTTTCAAGTTTTCCACCAACCAGCTGTTCTGGCTGGCCTCGCTGCCGGCGCTGTGCGGCGCCACGCTGCGCATCTTCTATTCGTTCGCGGTGCCCATCTTCGGCGGCCGGCGCTGGACGGCGATCTCCACCGCTTCGCTGCTGCTGCCGGCCGGTGGCATCGGCCTGGCGGTGCAGAACCCCGGCACGCCGTACGAGGTGTTCGTGCTGCTGGCGCTGTTGTGCGGCTTCGGCGGCGGCAACTTCGCCTCCAGCATGGCCAACATCAGCTTCTTCTTCCCCAAGGACAAGAAGGGCACCGCGCTGGGGCTGAATGCCGGCCTGGGCAACCTGGGGGTGTCGATCGTGCAGTTCGTCGTGCCCATGGTCATCACCGCCGGCGTGTTCGGCAACCTGGGCGGCGAGCCGCAGATCGTCACCAAGGCGGGCCAGCAGGCCTTGATGTGGCTGCAGAACGCGGGCTACATCTGGGTGCCGTTCATCATCGCCAGCGCGCTGGCCGCCTGGTTCGGCATGAACGACCTGGCCGAGGCCAAGGCCTCGTTCGCCGACCAGGCCGTGATCTTCAAGCGCAAGCACAACTGGCTGATGTGCTGGCTGTACCTGGGCACCTTCGGCAGCTTCATCGGCTACTCGGCCGGCTTCCCGCTGCTGATCAAGAGCCAGTTCCCCGGCGTCAACGCGCTGCAGTACGCCTGGCTGGGCCCTCTGGTCGGCGCACTCATCCGCCCAGTGGGCGGCTGGCTGTCCGACAAGGTGGGCGGCGCGCGCGTGACCTTCTGGAACTTCATCGCCATGGCCTTGGGCGTGGTGGCGGTGCTGCAGTTCATGCCCGAGAACGGGCAGGGCGGCAACTTCACCGGCTTCCTCATCTCGTTCCTGTTCCTGTTCGCCGCCGCCGGCGTGGGCAACGGCTCCACCTTCCGGATGATCCCGATCATCTTCCTCACCGAGCGCCAGCGTGAAGCCGCCGGCCAGGTGCAGGCGGTCAAGGACCAGGCAATCAAGGACGCGAACAAGGAAGCCGCGGCGGTGCTGGGCTTCAGCTCGGCGGTGGGCGCCTACGGCGGCTTCTTCATCCCCAAGAGCTACGGCACTTCGATCGCCATGACCGGCGGCCCCGAGGCCGCGCTGTACGCCTTCATCGTGTTCTACGTGACCTGCATCGTGATGACCTGGTGGTACTACAGCCGCAAGAACGCCGAGATGCCGTGCTGATGCGGCGCTGTTGCCAAACGGATACCCGCGGTTCACCGAGCGTTACGCACGCCTCCCGCATGTTCAACCGGCATTGACGCTCGCCGACCACAGTACCCCGATCCTCCGGAGACCTCGATGAGTCATTTTCTCGATCGCCTGACCTTCTTCGCGCAGCCGAAGGCCAGCTTCTCGGGCGGCCACGGCCTCACCACGGGTGAAGACCGCACCTGGGAAGACGCCTACCGCCAGCGCTGGGCCCACGACAAGATCGTGCGCTCCACGCACGGCGTCAACTGCACGGGCTCCTGCTCGTGGAAGATCTACGTCAAGGGCGGCATCGTCACCTGGGAAACCCAGCAGACAGACTACCCCCGCACGCGCTGGGACCTGCCCAACCACGAGCCGCGCGGCTGCGCGCGCGGCGCCAGCTACAGCTGGTACCTCTACAGCGCCAACCGGGTCAAGTACCCCATGGTGCGCGGCCGGCTGCTGAAGCACTGGCGCGCGGCCCGCGTCACCAAGGACCCGGTGGACGCCTGGGCCTCGATCGTCGAAGACGAATCCAGGCGTGCCGACTACCAGCGCCAGCGCGGCCTGGGCGGCTTCGTGCGTTCGAGCTGGGACGAGGTGAACGAGATCGTCGCCGCGGCCAACGTCTATACGATCAAGAAGCACGGCCCCGACCGCGTGATCGGCTTCTCGCCCATTCCGGCGATGAGCATGGTCAGCTACGCCGCCGGCTCGCGCTACCTGTCGCTGATCGGCGGCGTGTGCATGAGCTTCTACGACTGGTACTGCGACCTGCCGCCTTCCAGCCCGCAAACCTGGGGCGAGCAGACCGACGTGCCCGAGTCGGCCGATTGGTATAACAGCACCTTCATCATCGCCTGGGGCTCCAACGTGCCCCAGACGCGCACCCCCGACGCGCACTTCTTCACCGAGGTGCGCTACAAGGGCGCGAAGACGGTGGCGGTGACGCCCGACTACGCCGAGGTGAGCAAGCTCGCCGACCTGTGGCTGCACCCGCAGCAGGGCACCGACGCGGCGCTGGCCATGGCCATGGGCCATGTGATCCTGAAGGAGTTCTACTTCGAGAACAGGTCGGCGTACTTCGACGACTACGCGCGCCGCTACACCGACCTGCCGATGCTGGTGCTGCTCAAGGAGCGCGTGCTGCCCGACGGCCGCACCGTGCAGGTGCCCGACCGGTACCTGCGCGCGAGTGACTTCCACGGCAAGCTGGGCCAGCAGAACAACCCCGAGTGGAAGACCATCGCCTTCGACCAGAGCGGCAAGGCCGTGCTGCCCAACGGCACCATCGGCTTCCGCTGGGGCCCGCAAGATGGGCCTGACGTGGGCAAGTGGAACCTCGAGAACAAGGAAGCCCGCCACGGCCACGAGGTGAAGCTCAAGCTCTCGGTGCTCGAAACCGAGGGTGGGGCACAGGCGCACGAGGTGGTGCCCGTGGGCTTCCCATACTTTGGCGGCGTGCAGACCCCGCACTTCACCGCCAACGAGCAGGGCGAAGTGCTGGTGCGCCAGGTGCCCGCTGTGCAGCTGCAGCTTGAATGCGACGGCGGCCCCGCGCAAGAGGTGCTGGTGGCCACCGTGTTCGACCTGCACACCGCCCACTACGGCGTGGACCGCGGCTTCGCCGGCGACGACGTGCCGCAGGGCTACGGCGACAACAAGCCCTACACGCCGGCCTGGGCCGAAAAGATCACCGGCGTGCCGCGCGACCAGATCATCACCGTGGCGCGCCAGTTCGCCGACAACGCCGACAAGACGCACGGCAAGAGCATGGTGATCATCGGCGCGGCGATGAACCACTGGTACCACAGCGACATGAACTACCGCGGCATCATCAACATGCTGATGATGTGCGGCTGCGTGGGCCAAAGCGGCGGCGGCTGGGCGCACTACGTGGGCCAGGAGAAGCTGCGCCCGCAAACCGGCTGGACCGCGCTGGCCTTCGCGCTCGACTGGATCCGCCCGCCGCGCCAGCAAAACAGCACCAGCTTCTTCTATGCGCACACCGACCAGTGGCGCTACGAGAAGCTGGGGGTGGACGAGGTGCTCTCGCCGCTGGCCGACAAAAACGTGTTCGGCGGCAGCATGATCGACTACAACGTGCGCGCCGAGCGCATGGGCTGGCTGCCCAGCGCGCCGCAGCTGCAGACCAACCCGCTGCAGGTGGTGAAAAACGCGGCCGGCGGCGACGTGAAGCAGTACGTGGTTGACAGCCTCAAGAGCGGCTCGCTCAAGCTCAGCTGCGAAGACCCCGACCACCCCGCCAACTGGCCGCGCAACATGTTCGTGTGGCGCTCCAACATCCTGGGCTCCAGCGGCAAGGGCCATGAATACTTCCTGAAGCACCTGCTGGGCACCAGCCATGGCGTGCAGGGCAAGGACCTGGGCCACGATGAGGCCAAGCCGAAAGAAGTGGCTTGGCACGACAAGGCCCCCGAAGGCAAGCTGGACCTGCTGGTCACGCTTGACTTCCGCATGAGCACGACCTGCCTGTATTCCGACATCGTGCTGCCCACGGCCACCTGGTACGAGAAGAACGACCTCAACACCAGCGACATGCACCCGTTCATCCACCCGCTCTCCGCGGCGGTGGATCCGGCATGGCAGGCGCGCAGCGACTGGGAGATCTACAAGGGCTTCGCCAAGAAGTTCAGCGAGGTCTGCCCGGGCCACCTGGGGGTCGAGAAGGAAGTGGTGCTCACCCCGCTGATGCACGACACGCCTGCCGAGCTGGCGCAGCCGCTGGACGTGAAGGACTGGAAGCGCGGCGAGTGCGAGCTGATCCCCGGCAAGACCGCGCCGCAGATCACGGTGGTGGAGCGCGACTACCCGGCCACCTACGCCCGCTTCACCGCGCTGGGCCCCTTGATGAACAAGCTGGGCAACGGCGGCAAGGGCATCGGCTGGAACACCGATGAAGAGGTGAAACAGCTCGGCGAGCTCAACGGCATCGTGCAAGAGCCGGGCCCCGCGCAAGGCCGCCCCCGCATCGACAGCGACATCGACGCCGCCGAGGTGGTGATGATGCTGGCGCCCGAAACCAACGGCCACGTGGCGGTGAAGGCCTGGGAGGCGCTGAGCAAGATCACCGGCCGCGAACACGCCCACCTGGCGCTGCACCGCGAGGACGAGAAGATCCGCTACCGCGACGTGCAGGCCCAGCCGCGCAAGATCATCAGCTCGCCCACCTGGAGCGGGCTGGAAAGCGAGAAGGTCAGCTACAACGCCGGCTACACCAACGTGCACGAGCTGATCCCCTGGCGCACGCTCACCGGCCGGCAGCAGTTCTACCAGGACCACCCCTGGATGATCGGCTTCGGCGAAGGCTTCAGCAGCTACCGGCCGCCGGTGGACCTGAAGACCATCGACGAGATCAAGGGCTTCAAGCCCAACGGCGAGAAGGAGGTGGTGCTCAACTTCATCACGCCGCACCAGAAGTGGGGCATCCACTCCACCTACAGCGACAACCTGCTGATGCTCACGCTCAACCGCGGCGGGCCCTGCGTGTGGATCAGCGAAACCGACGCCAAGGCAGCCGGCATCGTCGACAACGACTGGATCGAGCTCTACAACGTGAACGGCGCCATCTCGGCCCGCGCGGTGGTGAGCCAGCGCGTGAACGCGGGCATGTGCCTGATGTATCACGCGCAGGAAAAGATCGTGAACACGCCGGGCAGTGAAATCACCGGCCAGCGCGGCGGCATCCACAACTCGGTGACCCGCGTGGTGCTCAAGCCCACCCACATGATCGGCGGCTATGCGCAGCTGAGCTACGGCTTCAACTACTACGGAACCATCGGCACCAACCGCGATGAGTTCGTGGTGGTGCGCAAGATGAAAAAGGTGGACTGGCTGGACGACGAAGTTGCGGCCCAAGGAGAACACGCATGAAAGTCCGCGCGCAAATCGGCATGGTGCTCAACCTCGACAAGTGCATCGGCTGCCACACCTGCTCGGTCACCTGCAAGAACGTGTGGACCAGCCGGCCGGGCATGGAGTACGCCTGGTTCAACAACGTCGAGACCAAGCCCGGCATCGGCTACCCGAAGGAGTGGGAGAACCAGGACAAGTGGAACGGCGGCTGGGTGCGCAACGCTGATGGCTCCATCGAGCCGCGCCAGGGCGGCAAGTGGCGCCTGCTGATGAAGATCTTCGCCAACCCCAACCTGCCGCAGATCGACGACTACTACGAGCCCTTCACCTTCGACTACGACCACCTGCAGTCGGCGCCGGAGACCAAGGCCGCGCCCACCGCGCGCCCGCGCAGCCTCATCACCGGCCAGCGCATGGAGAAGATCGAGTGGGGCCCCAACTGGGAAGAGATCCTGGGCGGCGAGTTCTCCAAGCGCAGCAAGGACAAGAACTTCGACGAGATCCAGAAGGAGATCTACGGCCAGTTCGAGAACACCTTCATGATGTACCTGCCGCGCCTGTGCGAGCACTGCCTCAACCCGGCGTGCGTGGCCTCGTGCCCCAGCGGCAGCATCTACAAGCGCGAGGAAGACGGCATCGTCCTGATCGACCAGGACAAGTGCCGCGGCTGGCGCATGTGCGTCTCGGGCTGCCCCTACAAGAAGATCTACTACAACTGGCAGACCGGCAAGGCCGAGAAGTGCATCTTCTGCTACCCGCGCATCGAGGCGGGCCAGCCCACGGTGTGCTCCGAAACCTGCGTGGGCCGCATCCGCTACCTGGGCGTGCTGCTGTATGACGCCGACCGCATCCAGCAGGCGGCCAGCGTGGAGCGCGACCGCGACCTCTACCAGGCCCAGCTCGACATCTTCCTCGACCCGCACGACCCGCGCGTGATCGAGCAGGCGCGCGCCGACGGCATCCCAGAAGCCTGGCTCGAAGCCGCGCGCAAGAGCCCCGTCTACAAGATGGCGGTGGACTGGAAGGTGGCGCTGCCGCTGCACCCCGAGTACCGCACGCTGCCGATGGTGTGGTACGTGCCGCCGCTGTCGCCCATCACCTCGGCCGCGCAGGCTGGCCACGTGGGCGTGAACGGCGAGATCCCTGATGTGAACCAGCTGCGCATCCCGGTGAAGTACCTGGCCAACCTGCTCACGGCCGGCGACACCATGCCGGTGGTGCGCGCGCTGGAGCGCATGCTCGCGATGCGCGCCTACCAGCGCGGCGTGCACGTGGAGGGCGTGGAGAACACCGCGCCGCTGCAGCAGGTGGGCCTCACGGTGCCCGAGGTGCAGGACATGTACCGCACCATGGCCATCGCCAACTACGAAGACCGCTTCGTCATTCCGAGCACGCACCGTGAGTACGCCGAGAACGCGTTCGACGTGCGCGGCGGCTGCGGCTTCTCGTTCGGCAACGGCTGCTCCGACGGCGCCAGCGAGGTGAGCCTGTTCGGCGGCAAGAAGCGCCGCACGATCCCGATCAAGACCACGGTGTGAGGAGCGACGCGATGACCCAAGCCCTTTCATTGCGGGCGCTGGCACGGCTGCTGTGCTACCCCGACGACACGCTGATGGGCCAGCTGCCCGACGTGGCCGAGGTGCTGGCCGCCGACGAGGCGCTGTCGCCGCGCACGCGGCGCGGGCTGGCCGAGCTGGTGTCCGACCTGCTCAGCCGCGACTGGCTGGAGGTGGAGGCGCGCTACGTCGACAGCTTCGACCGCGGCCGCCGTACCTCGCTGCACCTGTTCGAGCATGTGCATGGCGACTCGCGTGACCGCGGGCCGGCCATGATCGACCTGCAGCAGACCTATGCCGCCTCGGGCCTGTACCTGGCCGACGGCGAGCTGCCTGACTTCCTGCCGGTGGTGCTGGAGTTCGCCTCCACCCAGCCGGCGGACGTGGCGCGCGAGTTCCTGGCCGAGATGGCGCACATCCTCAACGCGCTGCACAGCGCGCTGAGCGAGCGCGACAACCCGTACGCCGCGGTGATCGCCGCCACGCTGGAGCTGACGGGCGAGCCGCTGCAGGCGGTGAAGGTCGAGGCCGAGGAGCCGGTGGACCAGAGCTGGGCGGAGCCCGAGGTGTTCGGCGGCTGCTCGTCGGCCGGCCAGCAGGCGCCCGGCCAGCCGCAAGCCATTCACATCGTCCGCACGTCAAACATCCCCCGAGGAGCCGCTGCATGAACGCGCTCGACACCTTCCTGTTCGGCCTGTACCCCTACATCTGCCTCACGGTGTTCTTCGTCGGCAGCCTGATCCGCTTCGACCGCGACCAGTACACCTGGAAGAGCGATTCGTCGCAGATGCTGCGCACCGGCAGCCTGCGCTGGGGCAGCAACCTGTTCCACGTGGGCGTGCTGTTCCTGTTCTTCGGCCACGGCTTCGGCATGCTCACGCCGCACTTCGTGTACGAGGGCTTCATCAGCGCGGGCAGCAAGCAGCTGGTGGCCATGGTCTCCGGCGGCATCGCGGGCACGCTGGGCTTCATCGGCCTGTCCATCCTGCTGCACCGGCGCCTTTCCGACCCGCGCATCCGCGCCACCTCCAAGACCAGCGACATCCTGCTGCTGGCGCTGCTGTGGGTGCAGCTGGCGCTGGGGCTGGCGACCATTCCGCTGTCGGCCCAGCATCTCGACGGCGGCATGATGATGAAGCTGGCCGAGTGGGCGCAGCGCATCGTGACCTTCCGCCCCGGCGCGGTGGAGTTGCTGGCCGAGGCGAGCTGGGTGTTCAAGCTGCACATGTTCCTGGGCATGACCGTGTTCCTGGTGTTCCCGTTCACCCGCCTGGTGCACGTGTGGAGCGGCTTCGCGTCCGTCACCTACGTGTTCCGCCCCTACCAGCTCGCCCGCAGCCGCCGGCTCAACCTGCCGGCTGGCCACACGGCACCGGCCACCGCACCCGTGGCTGCGCCCGCTGCGCCGGCAGCGAGCCCGGCGCGTGAGCGCGCGGCCGGTGCCTCGGTGACGCGCACCGCCTGAAAGGCCGCACGACCATGGATGAACACGACATCGAACGCGAGCGCGCCTGCACCGAGCTGCTGCGCCGCGAGGCGCAGCGCCAGGGCCTGCTGGACGCCGGCGACCAGATGGGTGAAGACGGCGTGATCAGCCGTGCCGCGATGGAGGCCATCGAGGCCTTGATCGAGCGCGAGGTGCAAGTGCCCGAGCCCGACGAACAGGCCTGCCGCCGCCACCATGCCGCCCATCCCGCGCGCTACAGCCGCGGCGAGCGGGTGAGGGCGCGCCACATCCTGTTCGCCGTGACACCCGGCGTGGACGTCAACGGCCTGCGCCGCCATGCCGAGCAGGTGCTGCTGGACGTGCGCGCCGAGCCTGAGCGCTTTGCCGACCAGGCGGGCCGCTTCTCCAACTGCCCCAGCGGGGCCCAGGGCGGCGACCTGGGCTGGCTGGCGCGCGAAGACTGCGCGCCCGAGTTCGCGCAGGAGCTGTTCGCCCACGCCGAGGTGGGCGTGCTGCCGCGCCTGGTGCACAGCCGCTTCGGCCTGCACGTGGTCGAGGTGCTGGAGCGCCAGCCGGGCGAACTGCAGCCCTTCGACAGCGTGCGCGGCGCGGTGGCGCTGGCGCTCAAGCAGCAGAGCTACGTGACCGCGCTGCGGCAGTACCTGCGTCTGCTCGAGGCTGAAAGCGAGGGCGCCAGCCCGCTGGTGCAGTAGCGCCATGGACGACCAGCTGCTGCAGCGCCTGCGGCGTTTTCACACCGAATACTTCCCGCGCTACCAGCAGCAGTTCCGCCAACTGGTCGACGACGGCCAGCATCCGACCACGCTGTTCATCGGCTGCTCCGATTCGCGCCTGGTGCCGTACCTGCTCACCGGCGCCGGGCCTGGCGAGCTGTTCATCGTGCGCAATGTCGGCGCATTGATTCCGCCTGCGGATGGTTTGCATGGCTTCCACGGCACGGCGGCCGCGATCGAATTCGCGGTGCTCAATCTCCACGTGCAGCACATCGTGGTGTGCGGCCACAGCCACTGCGGCGCGATGCGCGCGCTGTACGGCGAGCTGCCGGCCGAGGCAGTGCACCTGAAATGCTGGCTGCACCTGGCGGCCGAGGCGGTGCTGCCGGTGCAGGTGAGCGACGAGGCGCTGCGCCGCACCGAGCAGCGCGCCGTGGTGCTGCAGCTGGAGCGCCTGATGGGCTACCCCATGGTGCGCCGCCGGGTCGAGCAGGGCCAGCTCTTCCTGCACGGTTGGCACTACGTCATCGAAGACGGCGAGGTGCATGTGTTCGACGTGGAAAGCGGCCGCTTCGTGCCGGCCTCGCAAGCCTCGCACAGCGGCACCGGCCCCTACCGGCCGGCGCCGGTGGAGGAGCCGATCTTCAACGAGATCGACGCCGCCTACGCGGAAAGCCCGTCCGAGGCGCGCAGCTGAACTCCGGGCCCGGCCTTGGCTCCAACGGCCATGCGCGGTGCTGTCTTCCCTTTGGTCCTGCTGCTGGCCTGTCATGGTGCGGCCAGCGCAGCCGCGCCGGGCGGCGGCCCCGCCGCCTGCCGCGATGCGCTGGCCGCGTTGCACCAGCGCGAGGAGCAGATGCTCAAGGGCGACACCCCGCGTGAGGCGGGGCGGCAGGCGCTGCGCACGGCGCGCCTGCAGGCTGCGCGCGCCTGCCTGGGCGGGGAGGGCGAGGCGCCCCCTCCGGCGCAGACGGCGGTGCCGCCCGTCCAGGTGAAGCCCATCGCGCCGCTGCCGCCTGCTTCGGGGCGGGCGGTCAGCCCCGCGCCGCGTCCGGCCGCGCCGACGCGGCCCATGCTCACCATCACCTCGTGCGACCCCGGCGGCTGCTGGGCCAGCGACGGCACGCGGCTCAACCGCATGGGCAGCGTGCTGGTCGGGCCGCGCGGCACCTGCACCGCGGTGGGGGCGGTGCTCGACTGCCGCTGAGGGCAGCTGCGCGGCCTCAGGCGGCTGTGGTCAGTGGCCGCCGCAGCCGCACCCGCCGCAATGGGCGGTGTCGCGCTCGGCGGGCGGCGTGTTCATCGTGCCGGTGGCCGGGTCGAAGCCGACTTCCCGCATGTGCTGCACCAGTCCTGCGTCCATGGCCTGCGCATGCTGCGGGAACCACAGCGCCAGCTCGGACACCAGCACGTGCATCGGCTCCCAGCGGCTCTCGTCGCGCGCCAGCCGCACCACCTCGCGCATCAGCTTCAGCACCGTGGCGTGCTGCCGCGTGTGGCAGTTTTCGGGCGCGAAGCCGGTGACCTGCATCCAGCCGTCTTCGCGGCCGAAGTGGTCCACCGTGTGTTCGATCAACAGCTCGAAGGCCTGCAGCCCGCCTTGCGGGTCGCCATCGTCCAGCGCGCCGCGCACGGTCGCCAGCAATGCCACGAACTCCTGGTGGGTCTGGTCCATCTGCGGGTGGTTCAGGGCCAGCCCGTCGCTCCAGTCAAGGGAGGGAGTGCTCATGGGCCGGCAGACTAGCCAAGCCCGGCCCCCGGGGCTTTGCGTTGCGTCAGTGGGTGATGCGGATCAGGTTGAATCCGCTGCTGGTGTCGCTGCAAATGGCCAGCGGCGCACCGGGAAACTTGTACACGCCCCAGCAGCCGCCCAGGCCCGGGCCATCCAGGCCGTTGGTGTCGTAGCGCGCCACCAGCTGCGGCGCCGCCGGGTCGGCCAGCTCGTACACCGCCAGGCCCTCGGTGTAGTGGCTCAGGTAGGCGCGCGTGCCCTCGATCACCACGTTGTGCGGCGTGCCCGTGCCCACCTTCAGCGTGGCCAGCTGCGTGGGTGTGGCGCCCACCATGCGCCACACGCGGGCCGGCAGTCCGTTGGGGATTTCCTCGGTGGTCACCACCAGCGAATGGTCGGCGCTGGGCCACGCGTTGTGCGCGAAGCCGCCCACCGACCAGCGCGACACCAGCACCGGCTGGCGCGGGTCGCGCACGTCCCACTTGGAGAAGCTGGCGGCGTTGCCCTCGGCCACGTAGACGAAGTCGCCCACGGCGGTGATGTCGTGCACGCTGCGGTGCTGGTTGAAGGTGGTGAGGTAGGCGGGGTTCTCGGGGTCGGTGGCCAGGTCGTACACCTCCACCGAGCCGTCGTCGGGGCCGCCCACCGGGTGCTGCTCGTGCTGGGCCGTGGCCCGGCCGGGCGCAGCGCTGGGCGCCGCCATGTCGGTGATGCGCTGCAGGTACAGCAGCCCGCGCGCGGTGTCGATGTCCAGCGTGTGGGCGGCCAGGTGGCCGTCGCGCGGCGCCACGCTGCGCACGAAGCGCACGCTGTCCGGCAGCCCCGAGAGGTCGAGGACCATGATGCCGCCGCGGAAGTTGGTGTGCTCCGACACGATGTAGGCATGCGAGCCGTACACCCGCATCTCGCGCCAGTACAGGCCCGGCACGCCGGTGTCGTCGGGGCCTTGCACCTCGTCCACCACGCGCGGGTTGGTGGGGTCGCGCAGGTCGAGCACCAGCACGCCGCGCGCCGTGCCCATCAAGGCGTAGCGCGCGCCGTCCGGCGCGGTGTAGCCCCAGGTGCTGGACACACCGCTGCGCGCCACGCGGCTCACCAGCTCGGCGCCGAAGTTGCTGGAGCCTTGCGGCGGCGGCGGGGGTGCTTCGCCACCGCCGCCCCCGCCGCAGGCCGCGAGCAGGCAGAGCAACAGGGCAGACGGCAGATGGCGCATGGCGGCAGGCTCGGGATGCACGAGGAAAGGCCCCGAGCGTAGCGCCGCCGCGCGCCTCACGAACCGCGTAGAAACGCCTCCATCACCTGCTTGTGCCGCGGCAGGTACACGTCTTTCAGCGCCGGCGAGATCAAAAAGCGCAGCGAGCCCGCCGGCCCGTCGGCGGCCGCCTCCGTCTGGTTCTCGGCGATGTGCACGAAGCCCAGCGAGGCCGGCCAGGTGAGGCCGCCGCCGAGGCTCTTGTTGTTGCTGAACTGGTGGCAGCCGGCGCACGACAGCGCCTGCGCGCGCGCCACGATGTCGGCGGCGGTCAGCCCCGCCGGGTTGCCGCCGGCGGCCAGGCGGCTGTCGATGCTGGCGGCAAAGTTCGGCGAGCTGGCGAACTGGTTGGCGTAGTGGGTCTTCATCGGGTCCTGTGCATCGCTGTCGAACGCGTTGAACGCATCGGGCAGCGCGTTCATGTTGAAGCGGTGCAGGTCGTTCACCTTCAGCGAGGACACCACGTCGAGGAAGGCGGCGCGGAAGTCGGCCCCCTTGGCATGGTCGATCGTTTCGTTGAACAGCAGCCCCTCGGGGTTTTCCTTGGCCGGCGCGGGCTTGAAGCGCAGGAAGCCGCCTTCGTGCTGCAAGGTGTACTGCCGCAGCATCCAGTTGAGCTGCATGAACTGGTTGGTGCGCACCTGCCCCTTGGCGCGCGTGGAGGCGTTGCCGAACGCTGCAGCACGCACCACCGGCTGGAAGCCGCGCAACCCGCGGTAGAAGAAGTCGTGCAGTCGCTTGGCGCGCTCGCCGGGGTCGGCGATGCTGCTCAGGTTCGCCCAGAACTCCACCACCGGCACGCAGCCGCTCAGGTCGCGGCCGTTGTGCTGCGGATTGGGCAGCACGCCCTCGAACACCACGAGGTTGCGGTTCAAGCGATCGGTCATGCCGCTTCTCTTGGCGAACACCAGGCGGTATTCGCCGCAGTCGTCACCCTTGCCGGGCAGGCTGGCGAGATCGAAGCGGTTGACCAGCGCGATGGCCACGTAGGAATCGGGTGAGTTCGCGTCGAAGGTGGCCTTGTCGATCTGCTGGCCTTCGGCGCGCGGGCACTGGATGGTGAAGCCGTTGAAGCTGGGCTGGCCGTTGTCGAGCGTGTCGTCGCAGTGCGCGCCCAGCCCCAGGCCGGGCTTGCGGTTGTTGATGTCCATCCACTGGTTGAACAGCGTCTCCTTGCTCAGCGGCAGCAGGCTCTGCGAGGCCAGGCGCGCCATCAGCTCCTCGAAGCTGAAGCGCGACAGGATCGCTTCGTCGGTGACGATCAGCGAGCGCCGCGGGTCCACCGTGGGCGGCGTGCGCACCGACAGGCCGGACAGCGCGGCGATCTCGGCGTCGTCCAGCATCCCGACGCCGTCGCGCTCCGGCGGTTGTTCCGGCGGCGGCGGCGGCGGTGGCGGCGG
>JBFLWE010000106.1:0-16487 GCA_040758375.1 Pseudomonadota bacterium | reverse complement strand
GCGCAGACGGTGCGCCGCGGTGCGCGCCAGGCGCAGGGCCTGGCCGGCTCGGCGGGCCGCATCGCCGGCGGCGCGCAAGGCCTGTTCGGCCAGCTCAGCCAGTTGCTGGGCCAGGGCGGCAACGAGTTCGATGACTTCGACGCGGTGATCGACCTGTATGCCGAAGACGGCGTGGACGAGGCGCTGCCCGCGGCGGTGGGGCTGGCGGCACGCGCCGCTGCGCGCGGCCTGGGCTTGCGCAACGTCGCGCAACTGTCGCAGGCCGGCCGGCGCGCGCTGGTGCGCGGTGTCGCCTCGGCCGCGCGCGAGCTGATGCGCGCGCGCTCGCCGCAGGCGGTGAGGGCGCTGCCGCGCCTGGCGCATGCGGCTGCCCGCGTGGCGCAGCGCCGCGTGCCCACGCCGCAGCGCGCGGTGCAGACGCTGCGCCGCGGCCTGCCGCAGACGGCGCGCCAGCTGGCGCAAAACCCGCGTGCCGCGCAGCGCGTGGCGCAGGCCGCCAGCACCCCGCGCCCGCTGGCGCGTCCCACCAGCATCGGGCGCGGCATTCCCCTCCCGCGGCCGGCCTCGGGGCCGCGCCAGTACCGCTTCAGCGGACCGGTGACGCTGACGATCACTCCCCGCTAGCACCCCAAAGGAGCATCTCATGGACCGATTCGAAACCGATGTGATGGACGAGCTGATGGCCGACGAGGCCGAAGGCCCGGCGACCCGCTTTGCGGACGATGCGTATGACGAGTACGACGAAGGCGACTACGCCGACGAATGGGATGCCGGCGACGACGCGGCCGACGAGTTCATCGGCCGGCTGCTGGGCGGCATCGGCCGCGTGGCCGGCGGCCTGCTCGGCGGCGGCGGTGCGGGTGGTGCCGCGGGCTTCGACGAAGGCGACGACTTCGAAGCCGCCGACGAATACGACGAGGCCGACGAGTTCGAGCTGGAGGGCGCCGACGAGTTCGAGGCCTGGGACGAAGGCGACGCCATGGAAGACCTGGTGGCCGACGCCCTGGATGCCGGCGACGGCGACGAGTTCTTCCGCCGCCTGCGCCGCATCGCCAGCACCGTGGGGCGCGGCATCGGCTCGGTGGCGCGCCGGGTGGCGCCGATCGCCAGCATGATCCCGCTGCCTCAGGCGCAGCTGATCGGGCGCATCGCCAACGTGGCGGGGCGGCTGCTGGCCGACGGCGCCGACGAGTTCGAGGCTTTCGACGAGCTGGTCGACGGGCTGGACGAAGAGGCCATCGACGCCGCCGCGCCGGTGCTGGCCGGCATGGTGGTGCGGCGCGCGGTGCCCGCGGTGGCGCGTGCGGCGGCTCCGGTGCGCCGGGCCGCGGTGCGCGGGGTCACGCAGGCCATCCGCACGGCCACGCGGCGCCAGGGCGCGCCGGCAGCGCGCGCGGTGGCCCGTGCCGTGCGGGCCACGCGCCGCACGGTGGCGCGCCGTGGCATGCCGCCGCGCACCGCGGCGCGCGTGGTGCAGCGGGTCGCGCAGCAGGTGGCGCGCCGGCCACAGGCGGTGCGGCGCCTGGCCAAGCCGCTGGTGCCGGCGGCACGGCGTGCCACGCCGCGCGGGCAGGCCGCGCAGGTGGTCGCGCGCACGGTGGCGCCGGTGGCCCGCCGCGTGGCGGCCACCACGCCGGCCGCGGTGCGCCGCGTCGCGCCGGCCGGCCGCTATGGCCTGCATCCGGCGGGCTGCCCGCATTGCGGCAACGCGCGCCGCCTGCGCCTGCGCGGGCCCGTCACCATCACCATTCGCGGCCGTTGAGCGCGAGAGACCGCCATGGACCTGCGCCGCTTCCTGCAAGCCAAGATCACCGGCCTGTCGGCTCGGCTGAGCCGCCTGGCGCGCGTGGACAACGCCTTCGTCGGCTTGCGGCCGCAGGACATGGCCTACGCGCCTTCGTCGCGCCACTTCGCGCTGGCCAACCAGCGGCTGGCCGCGGTGGAGCAGCGCATCCGCGAGCGCTTTGCCGAGCTGCGCGGCTGGGAGCGCAAGCCGCCGCAGCGCGTGCTGATCGACCTGGCGCTGGTCGAGCGCGAGCTCGACCGCGCGCGCCGGTTGTTCGGCATGTTCTACGAGGTGTTCGCGCAGCGCGGCACCAGCTACGGCCCCACGCTGGCAGCCCACGACGCGATCGCCGAGGACTGCTATGCCGCGGTGCGCCAGGCGGCGCCGCGCGTGTTCGCCGGGCCGCTGCTCAAGCCGGTGTGCTACATGGAGCACGGCTATTCGCCGGCCACCATGCGGCGCGGCGTGCAGCTGTCGCGCCTGCTGGGCGAGGCCAACCCCTTCCCGCTGATCCGCATCCCCTGGGACCGCGACCAGCCCTGGCAGTCGGTCTTCCTGCACGAGGTGGCGCACAACCTGCAGGCCGACCTGGGCATCTGGCAGGAGAACCGCCAGGCGCTGATGAGGCGGCTGATGGGCCGCGCGCGCGATCCGTTCCTCACCACGGTGTACGGCCGCTGGCACAAGGAGATCTTTGCCGACCTGGCCGCGCTGCTGCTGGGCGGGCCGGCAGCGGCCTGGGGCATGGCCGACTTCCTGGCGCACCCCCAGCCGCGCACCATGACCTACCGGCCCGGCGGCGCGCATCCCACGGCCTACCTGCGCGTGTACCTGCTGGCCGAGATGATGCGGCGCATGGGCTTCCAGGCGGCGGCCACGCGCCTGCTGCGCGTGTGGCAGGCGCTGTACCGGCCGCGGGCGGGCCACCGCATCCCGGCCCCGCTGATGGCCAGCGCGCCGCGCCTGATACCCGAGGTGGTGGACGAGATCGCCTACCAGACGCGGCGCAACCTGGCGCAGCGCGCGCTGGCCGACATCATCCCGTTCACGCCCGACGACGAGGCCGCGATCCGCGAGGGCGCGCGGGCGCTGGGCGCCGGCCGCCAGGCCGACCTGCCGCCGCGCCACCTGGTCAGCGCCGCGCACTACGCGCTGGAGCAGGGCCGCATCGCGCCGCAGCGGCTGGCGCAGTGCGTGATCGGCCAGCTCACCGAGCAACGGGGGCCGCCGGCCCGCCGTGAGCCGGCGCCGTTGCGGCTGGCGGCCTGAAGGCGCGCACCGACACCCAAGACTCACCTGACGCACACGACGAGGTCACGACATGGCGAACTACGCACTTCCTTCGAACGCCACCGCCCACTCGGCCGGCCTGGGCGCTCCGAATCCGCAGCGCCTGGCGCTCGACAACCTGATCCGCCGCGAGCTCAAGGTCGGCGACCCGGCCGATCCGAAGCAGGTGGCGCAGGCCCTGCTCGAACGCTACAAGGGCGACCCGCGCGCCAACGCGATCGCGCAGGAGTCGCGCGGCCTGCCCTTCCTGCAGACCGCGGTGATCGCGCCGGTGACGCCAGCGGCGCCCACCTCCAGCGCGGCCGAGTGGCAGCAGGCCTGCGACGACGTGGAGCGCGACCTCGCCTGCCTGGCCACCGACGCGATCCTGAAGGACGTGATGCCCGAGCTGCGCGGCTGGGCGCAGGCCATCCGCAGCACCTTGCAGGAGGGCTACAACGCCGCGCGCTTCGCGCTCGACCCGCACAGCCGCGACAAGGCTTTTGCGATGCGGCGCCAGCTCAACGACTATGCGCGCCTGTCGCGCCTGGTGGGCACGCACACGCCCACGATGAACTCGTACTACCGCTCGCTCGGCAAGAGCCTGGACGAGGCGGCCAACCTGCTGCTGGTGGTGATGGGCGAGGCGCTGGCCAACATCGGCTTCGGCGGCGGGCGCTACCTGCCGCAGGTGCCCTACACCGACATGCAGACCCGGCGCGACGCGGCCATCTACGCGCTGCGCAACCTGGTGGGCAGCACGCAGACCGCCAACGCCAGCGGCGACTGGCCGCGCGGGCTCGATGCCTACCGCCAGCTCAACCAGCTGCTGGAAGCGCAGGGCCAGAACGACCTGCGCTCGCTGCTGGTCGAAGGCGAGCTGGCGCGCACGATGGACGAGCTGGTGCAGCGCAGCAGCGACGCCACCTCCGACGGCCTGCGCGCGGTGGGCTCCACCGCGCTGCTGGCGCTCGAACGCTTCCGCCGCCTGGTGGCCGTGGGCCGGCGCGGCGTCAGCCCCGAGTCGCCCACGCTGTATGCGTTCCTCGAGGCGCTGCAGCTCTTTGCCGACGGGTTCGAGTCGGCCGGCGGCTTCCGGCTGATGAAGATCGCGCGCCCGCCGATCCTGTTCTACGGGCTCTATGGCAGCACCGGCATGGACGATGCCGACCGCCGCCTGATCGACATGATCACGCGGCGCGGCCTGCTGGCCGACCAGCTCGACTGCCTGGGCAGCGGCGGCTGCTGCAACGCCAGCCCGGCCACAGCGGCGCTGCTCGACAAGGTGTTGTACGACGTGGACCGCGCGATCGACCTGTACGCCTTGGGCGCCACCAACTTCGGCCAGACCGAGCGGCGTGCCGCGTCGTACGGCTACCTGATCGACGCGGTGATCGACGCGCTGCCCAGGCATCCCACCAACCCGGCGCTGCTGGATCCGGCGATCGACCCGTCGGGCCAGCTGCAGGTGGGCCTGGTGCAGATCGCCACCAGCGACCTGCGCCCGCCGATCGTGACGTCGCAGGACATCGCCTTCCAGACGGTGGTGGACAACCTGCTCACCTCGGCCAACAACGCGTTGACCATCATGGCCGCGCAAAGCCTGGCCGACACCCAGGGCCTGGGCGCCGAGCGCGCCGCGCTGCAGGCCGAGCGCACCGCAGGCACCGTGCAGCTCGGCTCGGCGACCGACCTGTATCGGGCGATCGAGCTCACCGAAACCCATGTGCTGCTGCCCGCCGGCGTGGAGGTGCAGGACGACATCGAGACCGACGGCTACCTCGGCGTGCTCGAACAGGAGCTGTGCCTGCAGGGCGAAATGGAAGCCCGCTGGTCGAACCTGGTGCACGCGATGGTGCCCAACTGCACGCTGCTCGATGCCACGCTGGGCACGCTGCAGACGGTGGTGTCCAGTGCGATGCAGGCCATGGTGGGCGACACCTGCCGTGCGCAGTCGATCGACCTGCCGCCGACGCTGGAAACCTCGTTCGACAGCCTGATCGACCGGGTGGAGCGCACCGGCTTCAACCGGCCCAACCGCGCCATCGCGTTCCAGCGCCGCCGCTGAAGGTTGCGCATTCACTTCAGGAGAGAAGTTCATGGCCAGCAACTACACACCGAAGCTCTACGATCAGTTCGGCACCAAGGTGTCGATCGACCTGGGCAGCCTGTCCGAGTTGCAGTCGATCCGCGACGGCGTCAACGCGCTGGGCGTCCAGTTCGCTGCCTTCGGGCCGCAACTGGGCAGCCTGCAGACCACCATCGTGGGCCAGGTGGGAGCCCAGCTGTCCACCGTCGGCGACCGCGTCGTGCAGCAGGTCAACGGCCACACCAGCGTGCTGGGCGAGCACGTGGACGCGGTGGAGAGCACCGCATCGAGCATCCTGATCGAGCTGCAGGCCGAGCGGGCCTCGGCGCAGCAGCGCCACGCCGAGATCCTGGGCCGGCTGGGCCAGGGCACGCCGGGCGGCACGGGCACCGCCGCGCCGCTGAACGAGAAGTCGGGCCCCATCGTGCGCCTGCTCAACGCCTGCCAGGCGCTGGTGCTGGCCGGCTCGAAGCAGGCGGCGCTGAACGAGACGCGCGACGAAGTGATGCGTGCGCTGGAAGGCGCCAAGGATTGGCAGGAACGCCTGGCCGGGGCCATGCAACGCGCCACGAGCTGGTCGGAGCGCAGCGAGCGCTACTGGGTGCTGCAGCGGCTGATCGAGGACGTGGCGCAGGCCGGCGGCGGGGTGTCCGCGTCGTCGGCGCAGCAGCCGGCCCAGGCCGACACCGCCGCCGCCGTGTAGCCGGCAGCACCGACCCGACAGGCGACTGAGCAAGGAGCACGAGCATGAGCTTCCAGACGACCGAAACCATCCAGCGTCTGTGGGAGACCTTCCTGCGCGACCAGCTGGCCAAGCTGCCGGCGGAACAGCGGCAGCCGTTCGAGCAGCAGTTCGAGGAGCGCTTCGGCGAGTTGCTCAAGGGAGCAGCCAACGGCGAGAGCCACGACGGCTTCCTCGACCTCATCGGCTTCGGCGACCGCGGGGCGCCCGAGTTCGACAAGATCTCCTACCCCTACATCGAGCCGGACTTCGACGACTCGGTGGTGCCGAGCCAGCTGCACGCGGCGGCCGAGTTGTACTACATCTACCAGCACGAGCGCATGAAGATGTTCCAGGTGGTCGATGTGCTGCTGCGGCTGTTCCGGCTGGGCAAGATGCGCATCCAGCGCGGCCCCGGCGCGCGCGGCCTGTACCTGCTGGAAAAGTGGAAGCCGCTGCGCTACACGGTCAACGACCGCATGGTGGCCTACCGCCGCGCCTTCAACTACGGCACCGCCACGGCGCCCGCGGGTGCCGTGGTCAACCGCAACTTCCACCGCCAGGTGGTGGGCTTCATGGTGGCGCTGGGCCAGTACTTCCGCGACCTGCTGATCGGCGAGGTGATCCGCGGCGGCCAGCTGATCGACCAGCGGCCCTTCGGCAGCATCGGCACCATCCAGCGCATCGGGCTCGACCTGCGCTACGCGCTCGACCGCTCCACCTACGGCAACATCTTCTCGCTGGCCATGGAGACCGGCCACTACCTCAAGAGCGTGCTGCAGCTGCTGGACGCGCCCGACATCAAGAAGGCCTTCGACGCCAACACCAAGTGGGACGTGGTGGAGATCGTCTCCAACCGCTACCTGGGCGGCGTCGCCGAGCCTTCGCAGCGCGCCAAGATGGCCGAAAGCGGCCGCCGCGTGCTGCAGTTCGTGGCCGACAACGACTTCAAGACTGCCACCGACCCGATCCTGTTCCAGAGCGTGGTGCGGCCGATGGGCGCGCATGCCGAGGCCTGGGTGGCGGCCTACCGCATGACACCCGAAGGGCGCGGCTTCCCCGGCGTGACGCCGGCCTTGAAGAGCGTGCTGGGCGTACCGCAACCCGTCGCCGCTTGATGATGCGTGGCAGCCGTTGCAAGGGAGGACGCGATGCGGCAAGGCGATTTGTCGCTCACCGTGAGCCAGCGCCGGCTGGCCTGCGTGCTCGACCCGGCGCTCGCGCTCGGGCAGCGCGCCGGCCCCACGCTGGCGCTGCGCCTGACGCAGGTGCTCGAGCCCTGGCTCACGCGCTCGTTCTGGCAGGTCATCGACGCCAGCGACCTGCTGCGCCGCCGGCTCGAACGCGGCGGCCTGCCGCCCGGCGCGCGCTCGATGCCTGACGACGCCGCGCTGTCGGCCTGGATCGCGTTGCGCGACGGCACCGACGCGGGCTCCTGGCCGCTGCGCTGGGTGGGCGACAACCTGCCGGAGTCGCAGATGAAGGACGCGGCCGACGCCGACGTGGTGGAGCGCTGCGAACAGCTCACCGGCGCACTGGTGCAGCGCGCACAGGCCAGCGAGGCCGAGCTGCTCGCCTGGTCGGAAGGGCTCGACCCGGTGCTCGGCGCGATGGACACCCTGGCGTTGTCGGCCAGCCTCGATGGCGCGATGGTGCTGAGCCTGTTGCCCGACGACAGCGAAGGCGGCGAACCCTGGCCGGTGCAGGCGCTCGCGCGCGCCGGACTGCAGGCGCTGCGGCTGGAGCCCATGCCCGAGCACACGCTGTTTGCGGCCGAGCGTCAACTGGTGCGCGATGCGCTGGTGAGCGCGGGGCTGGCGGCGGTGACCGAGCGCATGCCCAGGCTGGCCGTGGTGCATGCGGTGGTGGAGCCCGACCCTTCGCCTCAGGGCGACCCCTGGGAGCGCGCCCGCGCCTGGTGGTACCTGGTCTGAAGGAGCTTCCGATGTCGCACATCGTCCCCGCACGACCGGCGCCCGCCGGCCCGCGCATCAACCGCGACGAGCTGGTGGCCGTGACCGTGCAAGGCCAGATCGCACATCCGGTGGGCCACGCGGCACCCTACCGCATCGGTCATGACGGCGTGCCGCGCGTGCTGCCCGGCACCGGCGGCATCGTGCTCAACCGCCGCATCGGCGACCTGTGCGTGGGCCTGGCCGGCGACCACATCGAGCCCGGCGTGGCGCTGCACAACAACAGCCGCGAGGTGATCGGCCCGCGCGACGGCCCCAACAACGCGCTCATCACCTACGCGTGCATCGGCAACGTGGCGCGCGTGATCAGCGGGCCCTGCCGCGGCCAGGCCGGTCTGGTGACCGGCAAGCACGGCGGCGTCAACCACGTGCTGGTGGACTTTGCCGACGAGGTGCTGCGGCGGCTGCAGATCGGCGACCGCGTGCAGATCGTCTCCATCGGCCAGGGCATGCGCCTGCTGGAGCATCCGCGCATCGAGCTGCTCAACTGCTCGCCGCGCCTGATCGCGCGCTGGGGCCTGGTCGAGCGCAACGGCCGGCTGCACGCGCCCGTGACCCACCTGATCCCCGCGCGCATCATGGGCTCGGGGCTGGGCAAGAACACCGCCTGGCGCGGCGATTACGACATCCAGCTCGCCGACCGCGCCACGCGCGAGCGCTACCACCTGGGGTCGCTGCGCTTCGGCGACCTTGTGGCCATCACCGACGCCGACACGCGACGCGGGCCGCTGTACCGGTCGGGCCGCATCACCGTCGGCGTGATCGTGCACGGCGACAGCACCGCCAGCGGCCACGGCCCGGGCGTCACGCCGCTGCTCACCGGGCCTGCGCAGCTGCTGCGCCCGCTGCATGCGCCCCAGGCCAACCTGGCCGAGGTTTTCGACGTACGGCGCGCGGTGCCGCCGCGCGAGCGGCTGCCCCTGACCGAGCGCGACCGGCGAGCGCGCTGCGTGCTGCCGGGCAGCATGCCGCCGCGGCTGGCGTTCCAGACGGCTTGAGCGCCGCGGCAGCCCGCGGCAACAGGCTCATGCCGGCAGCTTGCCGCGCACCGACGCGGCCAGCGGTCCACCCGTGATGTCGCTCAGCGCTGCGTTCACCTCGCACAAGCGAACGTCCGCCTCCATGACACCGAAGGCACGCAGCCGCGGCACGTGCTTGTCGAGGTAGCGCTGCGCGTCTTCGCGGCGATCGAAAAGGTAGGCGCCGCCGGCGCGGCCGTTGTCGGGCGCCTCGGTCCACAGCTTCCAGCGCAGGCCCGGCTCGCTCGCAATGTCGGCGGCGAGCCCCTCGCAGGCGGCGGCGAGTTGCGGCCCCCAGGGGCCCTGGAAGGGGAAGTCGATGTACAGAAGGGTCGGGGACATGGTGCTTCCTGTGCAGGGGTTGAACATGCCCAGCATCTTCGATTCAATCTCTTGGGTTGATAATACGGTCGCCAGAAAACACACCATCCACCACCGGTTGATAAAAGGTGCCCCTGGACCAGCTCACCAGCATGCGGGCGTTTGCCAAGGTCGTGGAGCTACGCGGCTTCGCCGCGGCGGCGCGCGCGCTGCAGCTTTCCACCGCCATGGTCAGCAAGCATGTGGCCGCGCTGGAGCAGCGGCTGGGCGTGCAGCTGCTGGTGCGCACCACGCGCCGCGTCGCGCCCACCGAATCGGGCCAGCGCTACCACGCGCACTGCACCGAGATCCTGGCCGCGGTGGACGATGCCGAGCGCGAAGTGGGGGCGCAGGCGCGTGCGCCGGTGGGCTGCCTGCGCGTGACGGCGCCGGTGGAGCTGGGCAACCTGCACATCGCGCCGCTGGTGCCGGGCATGCTGCGCCGCCATCCGGGACTGAACGTGGCGTTGTCATTCACCAACCGCGTGCTCGACCTGGTGGAAGAGGGCGTGGACGTGGCCGTGCGCGTGGCGCCTGCGCTCGACAGCAACCTGCGCGGCCGACAGATCACCACCTCGCGCCTGCTGCTGGTGGCCACGCCGGGCTACCTGCGCCGACACGGCACGCCGCGCGCGCCGCACGACCTGCAGCGCCATGCGACGCTGAGCTTCGCGCTCAGCCTCGGCGCCGCATGGCCCTTTGTGCGCGGCGAGGAACGCCTCACGCTGCAGATGGTGCCGCGCCTGCTGTCCAACAGCTCGGAAGCGGTGCGCACGGCGGCCTGTGCGGGAGAAGGCATCGCACTGCTGCCCACGTTCCTGGCCGCGGCCGACCTCGAAGCCGGCCGCCTGCGCACGGTGCTGCCGCAGTGGTCGCACGGCAGCCTGCGCATCTTTGCGCTGTATCCGCATCGCAAGGCCCACCCGGCGCGCCTGCAGGCCTTCATCGACGTGCTGCTGGAGCGCTTTGGCGACGATCCCGAGCGCGACGGATTCCTCGCGCGCTGAAGCGTCGGCGTCGATCGGGGCCGCGGTGCTTCAGACGGCGGCTGCGCGCAGCGCCTGCCCCAGCGCCGGGCTGCCGCGCAACACGCCCACCTCGATGCCGTTCCAGTTGCGCATCACCAGCGTGCTCATCGCCTGCATGAAGCCGCGCTCCTCGTCGTCCAGCGGCGCCAGCGCCTCGATCAGCGAGGCCATCACCACCTCGCAGGCGCGCGCGTTGTTGCCGTCGTCCATCTTGATGGCGATGCCCAGCCCGCGCTGCGGCAGCGCGGCGCAGTACATGCCTTCGGCGCCCACCTTGCAGTACACGCGCTCGCGCAGCCGCTCCATCACCACGGTGTCGAAGCGCCCGCTGCCGGCCACCATGAACGGCGCCGCGGCCACCGCCTGGCGCAGCCGGGCTGCCGCCAGGGCGTGACCCTCGCGCAGGCCGATGCCGGTGCCCCAGCGGGCGAAGGCCAGCGCCAGCTGGCGCAGCGGCACGCCGTAGGTGGGGATCGAGCAGCCGTCGGTGCCGCGCGGCGCGGCGCCGTCGGCGAGCCGGCAGCCGGTGGCGGCTTCGAGTGCCGCGGTGATCTCGCGCATCACCGGATGCCCGGGCCTGACGTAGCCGCTGACGAAGCCGCGCAGGTGCTCGCGCCCGGCCATCATGCAGGCCAGGCAAACGAAGCCGGAGTGCTTGCCCGAGCAGTTGTTGTGCAACGGCACCGGCGTCTCGCCCGCGGCGGCCATGCGGCGCACGGTGGCCTCGTCGTAGGGCCAGTGCGCGCCGCACTCGAGCACGCTGCCGTCGACGCCGGCCTTGGCGAGCATCGAGGCGGCGGTGCGCACGTGCTCGGCCTCGCCGTTGTGCGAGGCGCAGGCCAGCGCCAGCTCTTCGTCGCTGAGCCCCAGCCGCTCGGGCGCGCCGCTTTCCACCAGCGGCAGCGCCTGCAGCATCTTCACCGCCGAACGCGGATAGACCGGGCGGTCGATGTCGCCCACCGACAGCAGCACGCCGCCGTCGGCGTCGAGCACCGCCAACGCGCCGGCGTGCACCGACTCCACCATGTCGCCGCGCTGCAGTTCCACCAGAACGGGGTTCATCCGCATTCTCCTGTTGCCTGTCTCCAGGCGGCAATACCCATACCGCCGCGCGCCGGCCTCTCGGCCGCTCACTGGCCCAGCAGCCCCTTGAGCACGCCGCCCACGCCCTCGACCACGCCGCCCACGCTGACGCCCAGCTTCTCGGCCAGCGCCGCGGTCACGCGCAGCGCGAAGTCTTCGTTGAGCGAGAAGTTGGGGTCGTCCAGCCGGCCGGCCAGCGTGAACTGCACCTCGATGCGCTCGTCGCGGCTCATCGCCGCCAGCACCGCGCGCTGCGGCAGGCCCGCGAACTGTGCGCCCTTGAGCTCCAGATGGCTCAGCGTGAGCGTGCCCGGCGCCTTGAGCCGGTTGTTCTGCACGGTGGCGTCGAGCTTCAGGTCCAGCGTGCCGCGCCTGACGCCGCCTTCGGCCATCTTCAGCAGATAGGGCTCCAGCGCCACCAGGTCCACGCCGTTGACGCGCGCCTTCAACTGGGCGTCGTGTGTCGCGGGCGTGAGCGTGCCGTCGATCTGCAGGCGGCCGTCGCGCTGCGGGCCCTTGAACACGCCCTCGATCGCCAGCGTGATCGGTTCGTCCAGCGCGGGCAGCTTGAGGTCCTGCACGTCGGCCTGCAGCGCCACCAGGCGCAGCCGGTGCGCGGGCTGGCGCACTGAGGCGTCGAACAGCTCGACCTGCGCGTCGTTCAGCTGCACGCGGTCGATCAGCACCAGCGGCGGCGCGGCCCTTTCCCGCGCCGCCTGCTGCTTCGGCGCGGGCTTGTCCAGCAGTGCGGGCAGCAGGTGCAGCTTGCCGTCGCGGCTGCGGTACAGCGAGAGATAGGGTTTGTCGACGATGACGCGGCCCACGCGCCATTGGCCCCTGAGCAGGCCGCGCAGGTCGGGCACCAGTTGCGCGCGCTCGGCGCGCAGTTCGTCTTCGGCCGGCCAGCGCGGGCGGGCCTCGCGGTCGGCGCGGATGCGCAGGCCGCGGATCTCGACGCGGTTCCAGCGCAGGTCGAGCGTCTCCACGCTGGCGCGTGGCCCCAGCGCCTGCAGCACTGCGCCATGCAGCCGCTGCAGCGCGAAGTGATAACCGACGACAAGCAGCAGGACCAGGCCGCCCAGCACGGCGGCGGCAATCGACAAACGGCGCTTCAAGGCAGAACAGGTGAGGCAACAACCGGGCCTCGATTCTGCGCCGTCGGTGCCGGCCACAATCGGCCGATGTCTTTCGAATCGTTGCCGCTGGTGGGCGTGGACTTCAGCAGCCGGCCCACGCGGCGCAAGCCGATCACGCTGGCCCACGGCCGGCGGCAGGGCGCCGTGCTGCGGCTGACCGGGCTGCAGGCCTGCGAAAGCCTCGACGCCTTTGCTGGGTGGCTGTGCGCGCCCGGCGAGTGGCTGGGCGCCTTCGACTTCCCTTTCGGCCTGCCGCGCGAGCTGGTCGAGCACCTGGGCTGGCCCACCGAGTGGCCGCGCCTGATCGCGCACTACGCGGCCCTCACCCGCGAACAGATACGCCAGACCTTCGCCGCCTTCTGCGCCGCACGGCCGGCGGGCGCGAAGTTTGCGCACCGCGCCTGCGATGCGCCGGCGGGCTCGTCGCCTTCGATGAAGTGGGTGAATCCGCCGGTGGCCTACATGCTGCACGCCGGCGTGCCGCTGCTGGTGGCCGCCGGCGCGAGCCTGCCGGCGGTGGGCCTGGCCGGCGATGCGCAGCGCGTCGCGCTCGAAGGCTACCCGGGCCTGCTGGCGCGCGAGCTGATCGGCCGCCGCTCGTACAAGAGCGACGAGGCCGCCAAGCGCACGCCCGAGCGGCTGATCGCGCGCAAGGACATCGTCGATGCGCTGGAGCAGGGCCGCACCCGCCTGGGCCTGCGGCTGAAGCTTACGCACGCCCAACGCGAGGCGCTGGTGGACGACGCGGCCGGAGACCGGCTCGATGCCGTGCTGTGCCTCATGCAGGCCGCCTGGGCGGCCGGGCAGCCGCAACACGGGCTGCCCGAGGGGCACGACCGGCTCGAAGGCTGGATCGTCAGCGCGTGAGCCTCGACTGCCCGCACACGCTGCAGTCGGCGCTGCGCTGCACGCGGATCTCGCTCCATTCCATCGTGCGGGCGTCCACCATCTGCAGCCGCCCGGCCAGCGGCGAGCCCACGCCGGCCAGCAGCTTGAGCGCCTCGGCCGCCTGCAGGCTGCCGACCAGGCCCACCAGCGGCGCGAACACGCCCATCGTGGAGCAGGCCACGTCCTCGAAGCCCGAGTCGGGTGGGAACAGGCAGGCATAACAAGGGCAGGCGGGGTCGCGCACGTCGTACACCGAGACCTGCCCGTCGAAGCGGATCGCCGCGCCGGCCACCAGCGGCTTGGCATGGCGCACGCAGGCCGCGTTGACGGCGTGGCGCGTCTTGAAGTTGTCGCTGCAGTCGAGCACGACGTCGGCTGCGGCGACCAGCTCGTCGAGCAGCGCCGCGTCGGCGCGCTGCACGCGCGGCTGCAGCTTGACGTCGGGGTTGATCGCGCCCACGCCCTGCGCCGCCGACTCGGCCTTGGGCATGCCGATGCGCGCGGTGGCGTGCGCGATCTGCCGCTGCAGGTTGGTGAGGTCCACCGTGTCGTGGTCCACCAGCGTCAGCGTGCCCACGCCTGCCGTGCCCAGGTACAGCGCCACCGGCGAGCCCAGCCCGCCCGCGCCGATCACCAGCGCATGCGACCGCAGCAGCCGCTGCTGGCCCTCGATGCCGATCTCGTCGAGCAGGATGTGGCGCGAGTAGCGCAGGAGCTGCTGGTCATCCACAAGCACAGTCCCTTTGGGACAGGCCGCGCAGCGGCCAAGGGCGATTTGACTTGGCGCCCGATCCGCGCCCCGGGTTTCCCGGTCGCGGATCGCAGCCCCCTCGGGGTCGCCGCCAGGCGGCCGGGGGCCAATTCAGTTTGTCTCGACTTCGGCCTTGCGTTCCGTCATGGTCTTGCTCACCAGCACCGGCCGGCCCTTCAGGCGGTTGAGCGCCTGGGCGAGCTGGAAGTCCTCGGCACTGCCGAATTCGGGCAGCGGCTTCGGCGCTTCCTTGGTCTTGGCGAACTGCTCCTCGAGCTTCTTGCGCGCTTCTTCGCGCGCCTTCTCGCGAGCAGCGTCCTTCTTCTCGTCGGCGTCGGCCAGGTGCTTGTCGAGATCGGCCTCGCGCACGCGCAGCGCGGCGAACACATTGCCCTCGGCGGTTTCGTCCAGCCACACGTCGGGCACGATGCCGCGCGCCTGGATGGAGCGGCCGTTGGGCGTGTAGTAGCGCGCGGTGGTGATCTTCAGCGCGGTGTCGCCGGTGAGCTGGCGCACGGTCTGCACCGAGCCCTTGCCGAAGGTCTGCGCGCCCATCACGATGGCGCGCTTGTGGTCCTGCAGTGCACCGGCGACGATCTCGCTGGCCGAGGCCGAGCCTTCGTTGACCAGCACCACCAGCGGCACCTTCTTCACGGCCTCGGGCAGGCGCTTGAGCGGGTCGCCGCCGCGGCGCGCGTAGTTCTCGGGCGAGGCCTTGAAGGTCTGCTTGGATTCCGGCAGCTGGCCGTTGGTGCTGACCACCAGCACGTCAGACGGCAGGAA
This sequence comes from Pseudomonadota bacterium, assembly GCA_040758375.1. Classification (GTDB taxonomy): domain Bacteria; phylum Pseudomonadota; class Gammaproteobacteria; order Burkholderiales; family Burkholderiaceae_C; genus CAMLIZ01. The sequence continues at coordinate 1,601 of JBFLWE010000106.1, read as the reverse complement.
GGCCGCCGACACCGCCACGGCGCCTTCGAGCAGGCCGCCCGGGTCGTTGCGCAGGTCGAGCACCAGGCCCTTGATGTTGGGTTCCTGCTTGTACAGCTCTTCGAGCTTGCGCACGAAGTCGTCGACCGTGCGGTCCTGGAACTGCGTGATGCGCAGCCAGGCGTAGCCCGGCTCGATCATCTTGGCGCGCACGCTCTGGACCTTGATCTCCTCGCGCGTGATGGTCACCGGGAAGCTGCGGCTCTCGGTCTTGCGGAAGATGGTCAGCTGCACCTTGGTGTTGGGCTCGCCGCGCATGCGCTTGACCGCCTGGTCCATGCTCAGGCCCTTGACCGCGGTGTCGTCGATCTTGGTGATCAGGTCGCCGGCCTTGATGCCGGCGCGGAAGGCGGGCGAGCCTTCGATGGGCGACACCACCTTGACCAGGCCGTCTTCCATGCCGATCTCGATGCCCACGCCGACGAAGCGGCCAGTGGTGTTTTCGCGGAATTCCTTGAAGCTCTTCTTGTCGAAGTACTGCGAATGCGGGTCGAGCCCGGCGACCATGCCGCCGATGGCGTCGGAGATGAGCTTCTTCTCGTCCACCGGCTCCACGTATTCGGACTTGACCATGCCGAACACGGCGGCGAGCTGCTGCAGCTCCTCCAGCGGCAAGGGGGCCAGCGAACTGCGTGCGATCGCCTGGAACTGGATGGTGGTCAATGCGCCTGCCACCGCCCCCAGGGCGACCAGGCCTGCCACTTTCAACTTGGCACCCATGTACAGCTTCTTTCGGTAGAAATAGAGGGAAAACGCCGGCGGAACGGCCGAATCAGTATATGACTGGGCCTTGCCTTTGAGCCGGCCTATGAGGGGAAAGTTGCACGCTGCCGGCCGCTATTTCAAGCGGGGAAAACCGGGCCTTTTCGCGCCGCATCCCGCGGGTCGGGGGCGGCTGCCCTACGATGGCCCGGTCTTGGAAACATCGGGAGACCTTCATGAAGGCGATCTGGAACGGCAAGCTCGTTGCCGAAAGCGATGACACCGTGCTGGTGGAAGGTAACCACTACTTTCCCGAATCTGCCGTCAAACGCGAATACCTCATGCCCAGCAATACCCGCAGCACCTGTTCGTGGAAGGGCACGGCGCACTACTACAACCTGCTGGTGGACGGCGACGCCAACCCCGACGCGGTGTGGTATTACCCCGAGCCCAAGGAAGCCGCAGCGCAGATCAAGGGCCGGGTGGCCTTCTGGAAGGGCGTGCAGGTGACCGAATAGTGGTCCCCCCGACAGGAATCGAACCTGTATCTAGCGCTTAGGAGGCGCTCGTTCTATCCATTGAACTACGGGGAGCGAGGGCCCGGATTGTGTCATGGAGGCGTGGGGCCCCCACCCGCCCCCAAGGGGCGGGAGTCCCCCTGGGACAGGCCGCGCCAGCGGCCAGGGGATGAGCAAGCTCATCCCCAAGGGGTGCAATGCAGCCCCACCCCCACCCGCCCCCAAGGGGCGGGAGTCCCCCTGGGACAGGCCGCGCCAGCGGCCAGGGGCGATCGCACATAGCGCCCAATCCGCGTCCGGGTTTCCCGGTCGCGGATTGCAGCCCCCTCGGGGGGCGGCCGC
>JBFLWE010000105.1:0-16808 GCA_040758375.1 Pseudomonadota bacterium | reverse complement strand
CGATGACCGATCAAGACGCCAAGCCCGTCTGGCACGCCGAGTACGCCCCCTTCGGGCAGCGCATCGACGGCCGCAGCGCCGGCGTCGTGAAGATCGCAGCGGGCCACGTGCCGCAACCCGGCGTTCAAGGCCTCCGGCTGGACCTGCGCCTGCCCGGCCAATGGGAAGACGAAGAAAGCGGGCTGCACTACAACGACCAGCGGTACTACGACCCCGAGGCGGGGCGCTACATCAGCCCTGATCCGCTGGGGTTGGAGGGCGGGCTCAATGGGTATGCCTATGTGGGGAACAACCCGTTGGGGTACGGAGATCCGCTGGGGTTGGTGCTGTTTGCGTTCGATGGGACGGGGAACAGCGACCCCGCACCCTCTGGCGATTCGATCTCGAACGTGCGCAAGTTCTTCCTGGCGTACGACGAAGTAGCTAATGGCGGCAAGTACTACATCACCGGCATCGGCACGACGAACGAGGATATGCCCTACCAGGGAAGCATGATCACTGGCGATGGTTTCGACCAGCGGGTCCGGCTGGGCTTCACGTTCCTGGACAAGCTGATCAACGGCAGCAACGAGACCTCGACGCTCGACATCGACGTTGTCGGCTTCAGCCGGGGCGCTGCCGAAGCCCGCGCGTGGACCAATCAACTCGTCGCCGCCATGGACAACGGCGCCTACACCACGGCGCAAGGCAAGAAGCGCTGCCTCAACCTGCGCTTCGCGGGCTTGTGGGACACGGTGCCGCACCTGGGGCTGATGCATGGCAACGAGAAGAAATACGACTTCGGCGTTCCGCGGGAAATGAACTACGTGGCCCATGCCGTGGCGTTGAACGAGCACCGGGGCAGCCTGGCGGATTTCGACGCCCGCTCGATCTTCGATGCGCCGCAGACCGGCAGCGTTCCGGGCCGTACCGAGATCGGTTTCGTCGGCAGCCACGCCGACGTCGGCGGCGGCTACGGCACAGGCGACCTGTCCGACGTGGCGCTGATGTGGATGGTGAAGCAGGCGGGGGGTCGGGGGATTAATTTCAAGCAGAAGTTGATCGAGGACGAAGGCTGGAATGTTGTTTCCAATCCCATACTGCACGACAAGAGCGGCAACAAGATCGATCCACCGACGTTCCCACTTCAATACGGAGACCGGGACTTTATCTACGGCAACGGCAGCAAGGTGAAGCAGAGCCAGGCTGTCATCGGAAGCAACGACACGGCGTGGGCGCGCAGCTTCGTGGACTACTACAACGTGTGGTGCGGTACCAGCGGCGCAGCAGCGGTCGGCGTGGTCGATATGGCGAAGTACGGCGAGTGGCTGAAGCAGCAGGGAGTGGACATCAAGTACGCCGCTCCAGCCACGGCCCATCCCTGCAACTGAGGTAAGCGATGCTCAAAACCATCAAGGCGCTGCTGTTGACACTGTTCTTGCCGCTATGCGGCTGCGTACATGCAGGTGCGCCGGCGGGGCCGGGAATGATCGTGACGTTTGCTAGCTTGAAAAAGGGGGTGAGCGTTGCCATCAAGAGCGCCCGCCTTCCAAACGGTGCCGCGTTTGCCCATGCGGGCTCGTTCGGGCCAAACAAGGAATGGAAGGGCGGAGGGGCCACTATGGGCGCCGCACCGGACGGGCGAGAGTTGCCGGAGTGGGTGGAATTCGAGTGGATCGAGCCCGTGTATCCCGAGGACTCGAAGCAGACGCTCGAAGAGTACCGTGCCTTGCCACGCCACAAACAGCGCGTCCTGATACGAGGCCGAGTCCCCCAGGAGGCCGTCGAAGAGGTGATGCAAGCCAAGCGCAATGCGCCCCGCGGTTCACTGCCGGAGAAGACGCTGTGGGTGTACTTTGTCTGGACCGACGACGGCATCAAGTTCCGCTGGGAGGTGTACCGCGAGCCGAAAGCACCGGGTGAGGCCAGCGTCTCGCGCTCCGGCGGTGACGCACTGCCTTGATCGTCGATGTTCCCCCTGTCACAAGGAGACCGGAACTCCATCCACGGAACAAACTGATAGGAGATCACCAGCCATGAAACGTCACGGTTCGATGCTGGCCGCAGGATCGCTGGCACTGCTGGCGTGTTCCATCCTGCATGCCAACCCCGAACAAGTGCCGGAAGGTCGATATGTGGCTCATGCCGACCATGCCGGGAAGGGGCCGTCGATGGTCATCGACGTCGTGTGTCGAGGCGCCCGCTGCACCGCGCGCCTTCTCGATATCGACGAGGCACAGAAGGAGGTGCCCGTCAACGTGGGGCGACCGTCGGGGCCGCCGGTGTACGAGGTGCCGTATCTGCCATTGCCGGACGTTGCCGATGCCGTGCGGCGCGCCGTGCAGGCCGCACACGAGCTTCCGGCCGGCGCCGAAGCAAAGCCCTCGTTCGAGCTGCTCCGGAAGATTCCTTCTGCCGGCGCTTTGAAGTCCTGCCGCGGCTGGGACGGGCCGGGATGGCCGGTCGTGCTGTGCGAGTTCACGCGGCCGTTCTTCACGGTGTCCCCTGGTACCCAGACCCGCTGGGCAACGCTGTTGCCTGACATGTGCACCACGAGCTGTTGCCCTGAGGGCATGTGCCTGCTTCCGGTCGTCAAGCAGCCGCCATCTCCTTTGGAGGAAACCAGGTGAGGGCAGGTACCCGGGGTGCAAAAGGCGACGCTGGTTGCGAACAGCCGATGAAACGCCTGGCGCGCATCACCCTCGCCGCTGCCCTGGCAAGTGTCTCGGTCGCCACATCAGCGGACCAGCAAGGCGACTTGCTGCTACTGCTTGCCTGTGCACCGTCGAGCGTCAGGCAGCAAGACAGGGCGGCGGCCGAAGCATTGTTTCGAAGCATTGAAACCAAGGACGGGGACGGCGGGTCGAGGGTTGCGGGACCGATCCGCTCAGGAAGTGCCTGCGTGGAACGTGTTGAGATCGCGGCAGCGTTCGGCGTGCTGATGGTCGCTGGCCGGCTGTGCAATGAGGACCATCGTTCGCTGGTGGATCTGCTTCGACGCGCGGGGATGCCGCTTCAATCCAAGGCCGGCTCGGACCCCAGGGTGATCGAGGCCTATGAGGCGTTCGGCAAGTACGCCATCAGCTTCGTCGAGGGGGAAGTGTCGCTGAAGGCCGGGCAATCTCCACGGGGCATCGGAGACGGCAACGTCACGTCGTATGTCTGCACGTTTCGGGGCTCGGGGCCGCAATGAGTTGTGTAGCTGTTTCCGGAGGTGCCCCTTGTCCTGTCGACCGCCTCACAGATCCTGGAGGTATCAAGGACGGCCGGGGTGATTCGCCGGCACGATGGCTTCGCCAAGGCAGCCCAGCTGCTCAAGCGGCTGCTGGAGGAGACCGAGCAACGCAGTCAGCCCTGCCCAAGAAGTCGCTGGGCCCACCAGCCCGCGCCCACCAAAGTTTCTTCAACCAACCCCTACAGGGAGAATCCATGAAACGTATTGCATCCGTAGCCTTCCTCTTTGCAGCCGCAGCCCTTGCGGGATGTGCCAACCCAGTCAAGGTGGCGCAGAAGAAGTCGGTGGAGGCCGAGGGCCAGAAGCTGGAGTTCGGCGGCGAGTACAACGCGCGGGGCAAGTCGCTGAGCCTCACGATCAACGGCGATCCCGTGCTGGCGGGCACCTTCCCGCCCTACACGCCGACGCTGCGGCTCAATGGCAAGTACCAGGGGATGGACGTCTCCGCCGACTGCTACTTCGGTTCGGTGCTCGGCCAGAAGGGCGGCGTGGTGGGCATCGTCGCGGGGGCCGTGCAAGGCGCCACGGGCAAGGGCGCCGACAAGTGCGACATGCTGGTCGGCGGCAAGGTGTTGGAGGCGCTTTACTTCTGAACGCGGTCAATCAGCGCCGGCCGGTCCCCGGCCGGCGCCGCAGAGCACGGATGAGGCCGCTACAGCAGCGCCTCTTCCCTTACCACCACCTCGCCCCTCAACGAATGCGGCAGCGCCTGCGTGATCTTCACGTCGATCATCTGCCCCACCAGGCGCGGCTGGCCCTTGAAGTTGACGATGCGGTTGCACTCGGTGCGCCCCATCAGCTCGTTGGGGTCCTTGCGCGACGGGCCTTCCACCAGGATGCGCTGCACCGTGCCCACGCGTGAGGCGCTGATGCGCTGCACGTTGGCCTCGATGGTGGCCTGCAGGTGTTGCAGGCGCTTGAGCTTCACCTCTTGCGGGGTGTGGTCCTCCAGCGCCGCCGCCGGCGTGCCGGGGCGGGGGCTGAACACGAAGCTGAAGCTCGCGTCGTAGCCCACGTCCTCGATCAGCTTCATCATCTTGGCGAAGTCTTCCTCGGTCTCGCCCGGGAAGCCCACGATGAAGTCGCTGGACAGGCTGATGCCGGGCCGCACCGCGCGCAGCTTGCGGATCGTGCTCTTGTATTCCAGCGCGGTGTAGCCGCGCTTCATCGCCATCAGGATGCGGTCGCTGCCGTGCTGCACCGGCAGGTGCAGGTGGCTCACCAGCTGCGGCACCTTGGCGTACACGTCGATCAGGCGCTGCGTGAACTCGTTGGGGTGGCTGGTGGTGTAGCGGATGCGTTCGATGCCGGGGATCTCGGCCACGTACTCGATCAGCAGCGCGAAGTCGGCGATCTCGTCGCTTCCCTTCGAGCCCGGGCCCATCCGGCCACGGTAGGCGTTGACGTTCTGGCCCAGCAGCGTCACCTCTTTCACACCCTGGTCGGCCAGGCCGGCCACCTCGGTGAGCACGTCCTCGAAGGGGCGGCTGACCTCTTCGCCGCGCGTGTAGGGCACCACGCAGTACGAGCAGTACTTGCTGCAGCCTTCCATGATGGAGACGAAGGCGCTGGCGCCTTCCACGCGCGCGGGCGGCAGGTGGTCGAACTTCTCGATCTCGGGGAAGCTGATGTCCACCTGCGGGCGCGCCTGCTTCTGGCGCGCCTCGATCATCTGCGGCAGCCGGTGCAGCGTCTGCGGGCCGAACACGATGTCGACATATGGCGCGCGCTCGACGATGGCCGCGCCTTCCTGGCTGGCCACGCAGCCGCCCACGCCGATGAGCACGCCCTTTTTCTTGAGGTGCTTCACGCGGCCCAGGTCGCTGAACACCTTCTCCTGTGCCTTCTCGCGCACCGAGCAGGTGTTGAACAGGATCAGGTCGGCCTCGTCCACGTCGCTCGTGGGTTCGTAGCCTTCGGCGGCGCGCAGCACGTCGGCCATCTTGTCCGAGTCGTACTCGTTCATCTGGCAGCCGAAGGTCTTGATGAAGACCTTCTTGGCGCTCATGGCTTGCTCCAGTGGGTGCCGTCATAGCGCCAGGCGGCGGCTTCCTGCGGCGTCTTGGGCCAGGGCTTGTTGGCGCGTTCTTCGGTGGTGAGGATCCACACGTCCTTGATCATGCCCATGGGGTCGATCGTGTAGTTCACCTCGGCCTTGCCGCCCACCAGCGAGCTGGGCATCGCGATCAGGTTGTTGGTGTTGCGGATCCGTGCGCCGGGCGCCAGCCGCGCTGGCTTGCCGTTGAGCTCGATGCCCGGAGCGGGGTGGAAGACCACTTCGCCGCGCAGCGCGTTGGCCGGAAAGCGGCGCTGCATCTGCGCCCAGGCGGGCGTGGTCAGAGCAGCAGAAAGTGCGAGCGCCGCGGCCAGGGCCGCGGCAGCAGGTGCACAGCGTTGCATGGTGTAGATCCAGGGGCTGTGGAAACCCCCGGATTCTACGAAACGCCCGCGCTCAGAAGCGGTGACGGATGCCCACTTCGAAGCCGGTGGAGTCCTTGCCGTTGTTGGCGCTGGGCAGCGCCGGGTTGCTGTCCACCGCGTAGGCGGCGGCATTCTTGTTGTTCACGCGCGAGACGGTGCTGTACAGCGTGGTGCGCTTGGACAGGTCGTACAGGTAGCCCACGGCGAACTGGCGAGCGTCGTTGTCCTCGATGCTGGCGCCCGCGGCGTTGGTGCCCGAGGCGTCCACGTTGACGAACGACGCGCGCAGCGCGCCCGGACCCATCGGCACCGAGGCGCCGATGTTGGCGATGACCAGCTTCTGGTCGGCGTACTTCACCTGGCTCACGTAGCCGCTCAGCTTGGCCACCTTGAAGTCGTAGGCCGCGCCGATGCTGCCCAGCTCGTACTTGTCTTCCCCGCCCACCAGCGGCGTCACCTCGGTCTGGCCGTAGGAACCCGAGACGTCCAGCGCCCCGGCGGCGAAGCCCACGCGGCCGCCGTAGTACTTCTTGCCCGCGCTGCCCTCGCCGGCCGCGGCCGACACCTGGCCGTAGAAGCCGCCGATGTTGCCCGGCGTGAAGTAGCTCACCAGGTTGTCGGCACGCACGTTGGTGTCGACGTTGGTGCCCAGCTTGTGCACGAACTTGTCGCCCGCGGCCACGCCGTTGGTGCCGAACACGTCGTAGTCGGCGTAGCCGTTGAAGCTGGGGGTGGTGTCGCGGCCCAGGCGCACTTCACCGAAGTTGCCGAGCAGGCTCACGGTGGAGCGGCGGTTCCAGAAGCGCCCGCCGTCGGACGTGGTGCCGCTGTCGGGGTTGAGGCCCGTCTCCAGCCAGAAGCCGGCCTTCAGGCCGTCGCCCAGGTCTTCGACGCCGCGAAAGCCCAGGCGGCTGGTCTGGATGCCGTTGGAGCTGAGCGAGGTGACGGCGTCGTCGCCGTTCTTGACGTGGCGCACGCCCACGTCCACCACGCCGAACAGCGTGACGTTCGATTGGGCATGCGCGAACGCCGACACGCCGGCGAGCAAAGCGAGAGCAGCAGTCTTCTTCATGAGGTTCCTTGTGTTGACCATGTGATCGTTTGCGCGTCGCTTGGCGCGCTGCGGCGCTGGCGACGACGAAGGTCAGCTTAGGGACCGGGTGCTGCGCTCGCGAGACCCGAGCGCGAAAGGGCGGAGCCTGCGCATGCACCACCCCATGCAATTGATGCCGCGGTGTGTCTTCGATGCCGTGTCGTGTGGTGGCTTCGCATCGAATCAAATCCCCATGCCCCACTGGGTCGGGGGCACAAAAAAAAGATACTTGCGAACTCCGCAATGCGCCCTTTGCCGTCGCGCAGGTGACAGCGGGTTGGTGCAGCCGATAAGGTCGCGCCCACATGAAACGACAGGACATCCGGCTGCTGGCGCTGGCGCGCAGCGGCGACACGCAAGCACGTTGTGAAGTGGCGCGGCGCTATCTGCTGGGCGCAGATGGTTTCCCGCGGCACCTGGCCAGCGGCGTCGAACATCTGTCGCATCCGTCGGTGGCCGAGCTTCCGGCGGCGGCGCAGATCGTGGCCGAGTGCATGACGCTCGAAGAGATCGTGCAGGCGCGCATGATGAGTGCGTTGCAGCGCGCGGCCGATGCCGGCCTGGCGGTGGCGCAGACGAAGCTCGCGGCCTGGTGGCTGGCGCGGCACGTGGGGTCTGCGATCGGCCCCGGCCTGCTGCAGGCAGCCGCAGCACAAGGCCACGCTGCCGCGCAAGCGGCGCTGCTGGCGTGGCGGCGCGCCTCGGTTGCAAAGGCCGGCCGCGCCTTGGCCGATGCACTGGAGCGTCTTGCCCAGCATCGCCTGCTGCATGCCGGCGACGTGGCATTGGCTGCCGCATCCGACGCACTGGCGGCGGACGATCTGGTTTCGGCCGACGTTGCGATCGCAGCGTCGTTGGCGCTGCACGATGCGACATCGCCCGCGGTGTCTGATCTGGTTGCGCGGGCCGTCCAGGCGGCCGAGGCAAGCGGAATCGCGTTCGCCGCGCTGGACGCCGCCTCGATCGAACAGATCCTGGAGCAGCGGGCCACCCGCGGTGACCGTGAAGCCGCTTATGCCCTCGGCCGCGCCTTGTGCGGCGTCGACCTGGGCGCGGTGCCGGCCGGTGCGGTGGCGCAAGGGCAGAACATGCGCAAGGGCGCTGCGCTGCTGCTGCGCGCGGCCGATGCCGGCTGCGACGACGCTTGGCTGCACCTGTACCGCGTGCACTCCGACAACCGGCTCTCGGTGGCCAATCCGCAGATGGCGCGCTTCTTTCTGGAGAAGGCGGCCACGCGCGGCATCGCCGAGGCGCAGCGCCGGCTCGGCGCGCTGGTGCTGCGTGGCGCTTCGACATTGCAAGAGTCGGAGCAGGCGCTGGGCTGGCTGCACCAGGCCGCGCAGCAAGGGGATGGCCATGCGGGGCTGCTGCTGCGCTCGCTGGTGCTGCCGCTGGAAGGCGAAGACGAAGAGGCCGAGCAGGCCATCGCCGCGGTGGCGCGCACCGACCCGTGGCTGGCCGCGCGCCTGCGCATCGCGCGCGAGTTCGGCCTGACCAAGCTCGAAGCCTTGTGCTTCGATCCGGTGTCGGGCTTGCGGCCCTGGGGCCTGGTGGTGGGCAAGAACCCGTTCATCTCGCAGATCCGCCTGTCGGCGCCACGCGCGATTCCGGCGCTCACGCCGCAGGCCCTGGAGCACCTGCGCTCGGTGGCCGAGTTCTTTGCACGCGCGGGCGCCGAGTCGGGCCGCTACGAAGGCGACCTGCGCCGGCGCTCGCTCAACCAGCGCCGCTTGTTCGCCAAGCTCGGTCTGGACGAGAACATGTTCTTCGCGGTCGCCTCGTCGGTGGCGCTCGATTCGTTCCGCCTGGGCACCAAGTGGGCGTTCCGGGCGCGCCAGCCTTTGCGCCTGGCCTTGGCGGAGTAGCGGCACTCGGGCCACGAAAAAGGGCTGACAGATCGGCATCTGTCAGCCCTTTTGATTTGGTGGCGCTTCAGGGACTCGAACCCCGGACCTGCGGATTATGATTCCGTCGCTCTAACCGACTGAGCTAAAGCGCCTTGAAGCCCGCCATTATAGCGTGACTTGCGCGCGCCGCCGCCCGGCGGCCCTACACTGCATCCGATGTTCAGCTTCTTCAAGAAAAAGTTCGGGGCCAAGCCGCCTGCGCCGCCCGAGGCCGCCCCGCCCGCCGATGGCGGCTTCGACATTCCGATGCGGCCCTTCGGCGAGGCGGCGCCGCCGGCGGCGGCCAGCAGCTTCGACATTCCGATCAATGCCGACCTGGTGCAGATCGAGATGCCGCCGCCTGAAGCCGCGGTGCGGGCGCGCTGGGTCGAGAAGCTGCGCGCCGGCCTGCAGAAGACCGGCTCCAGCCTCACGCAGGTGTTCAGCCGCACGCAGATCGACGACCAACTCTACGAAGAGCTCGAAGAAGCCCTGCTGATGGCCGATGCGGGCGTGAAGGCCACGCAATTCCTGCTCGACGACCTCAAGCGCCGCGTGCGCGAGGCGCGGGCCACCGCGCCGCAGGCCGTGCGCGGCCTCCTGATCGACGCCATCGCCGACCTGCTGCGGCCGCTGCAGAAGTCGCTGGCCATCGGCCTGCACGCGCCCACCGTGATGATGGTCGTGGGCGTCAACGGCGCCGGCAAGACCACCAGCATCGGCAAGCTCACCCGCCACCTGGCCGATGCGCAGCAAAAGGTGCTGCTGGCCGCTGCCGACACCTTCCGCGCCGCGGCGCGCGAGCAGCTCGCGGTATGGGCCGACCGCAACCAGGTGCAGATCGTCAGCCAGGAAGGCGGCGACCCCGCAGCCGTGACCTTCGACGCGGTGGTGGCGGGCAAGGCGCGCGCTTGCGACGTCGTGATCGCCGACACCGCGGGCCGCCTGCCCACGCAGCTTCACCTGATGGAGGAGCTGAAGAAGATCCGCCGCGTGATCACCAAGGCCGAGGCCAGCGCGCCGCACGAGGTGCTGCTGGTGGTCGACGGCAACACCGGCCAGAACGCGCTGGCGCAGGTGAAGGCCTTCGACGACGCGCTGCAGCTCACCGGCCTCATTGTCACCAAGCTCGACGGCACCGCCAAGGGCGGCGTGCTCGCCGCCATCGCGCGCGAGCGGCCGGTGCCGGTGTACTTCATCGGCGTGGGCGAGAAGCTCGAAGACCTGGAAACCTTCGATGCGCGCGAGTTCGCCGAGGCGCTGCTGAGCTGAGTGGCGCAGTCAGTGCCGGCGCGGCGGGGTGCTCGCCGTCGGCTGCTGCTCGAAGTCGTCGAACCAGGTCGACGGCGGCGGCTCGTGCAGGCCGCCTGGGCCGCTGTCGTCCACGTCGGCCACCGGCAGCGCGGACAACGCCGGATTGAACTGCCGGCTCATCGCCGCGCTGCGGGTCTCGGCCCATTCCTCGGCTTCTTCGGGCAGCAGCATGCCGCGCACGGCCGCGGGCGAGGGCAGGTCGCCGCCGTGCCACACCAGCATGCGGATGTGGGCGGCTTCAAGCACGCGGGCCATGCGCTCGTGGCGCTGGCGGCTGCGCTCGCTTTCGCGGGCAGAGCGTACTTCCACCACGGCCACCACGGCGGAAGAGCGGTCGCACACCACCAGGTCGGCGCTCAGGCTGCCCACGCGCTTGAGCCATTCGGCATACGAGTAGCGCGTGGGCACCTTGAGAAAGCGCGACAGCGGCACCTGCGCCAGCACCATGTATTCGGGCAGGGCCTTCACCAGGATGGCGTAGGCCTCGCGCTCGTCATTCGAGAGGATGCGGGTGCCGTGCGGCTCCCATGCCTGCACGGTGTCCAGCGCCTGCAGCTTCTGCTTGCGCGCCACTTCGGCGTCGTTGCGGCGTTGCTCGCGCATCCAGGCCATCACCAGCACGCCGGTCAGTACTGCGCCCAACGCGGCCCAGATCCAGATGTTCATCGGGGCTCGGGATTGATCTTCGGAACCTGTAACCGTAACCGGCGGTTGCGGGCCGGTCAACCGGCGAAGGGTATCTGCCGGTATCAGGCTGCGGGTTAACGCGGGCCCATGCCGCCCAGGCCCTTCATGCCGCCCATGCGCTTCATCATCTTCATCAGGCCGCCGCCCTTCATCTTCTTCATCACGGCCTGCATCTGCTCGAACTGGTTGAGCAGGCGGTTGACTTCCTGCACCTGCACGCCGGCGCCGGCGGCGATGCGGCGCTTGCGGCTGGCCTTGATGAGCTCGGGCTTGCCGCGCTCCTGCGGCGTCATGGAGTTGATGATGCCTTCCATGCGGCGCACGTCGCGCTCGGCGCGGTCGAGGTCGGCGGGGCCGGCCTTGGCCTTGTTCATCATCTCGGTGGGCAGCTTGTCCATCAGGCTCGACAGACCACCCATCTTCTTCATCTGGCTGATCTGCGCGAGGAAGTCGTTGAGGTCGAAGCCGCCCGATTTCACCTTCTCGGCCAGCTTCTGGGCCGCCTGGATGTCGACGCCCTTCTGCACCTCCTCGACCAGCGCCACGATGTCGCCCATGCCCAGCACGCGGCCGGCGTGGCGCTCGGCGTCGAACACTTCCAGTCCGTCGATCTTTTCCGACACGCCGGCAAACTTGATCGGCGCGCCGGTGATCGCACGCACCGACAGCGCCGCGCCGCCGCGCGAGTCGCCGTCGAGCTTGGTGAGCACCACGCCCGTCAGCGGCAACGCCTCCTTGAAGGCCTTGGCGGTGTTCACCGCGTCCTGGCCTTGCATCGCATCGACGACGAACAGCGTCTCCACCGGGTTGAGCGTGGCGTGCAACTCGCGGATCTCGGCCATCATCGCTTCGTCGATCGCCAGCCGGCCGGCGGTGTCGACCAGCAGCACGTCGAAGTAGTGGCGCTTGGCATGGTCGAGCGCGGCCAGCGCGATGTCGCGCGGCTTCTGCTCCGGCGACGACGGGAACCACTCGGCGCCAGCCTGCCGCGTCACCGTCTTCAACTGCTCGATGGCCGCGGGCCGGTACACGTCGGCCGACACCGTGAGCACCTTCTTCCTGCGCTTGTCGATCAGCTGCTTGGCGAGCTTGCCGGTGGTGGTGGTCTTGCCGGCGCCCTGCAGGCCGGCCATGAGGATCACCGCGGGCGGCTGCGTCGCGAGGTTCAAGTCGCTGACGCCTTCGCCCATGGTGGCGGCCAGCTCCTTGTGCACGATGCCCACCAGCGCCTGGCCGGGGTTGAGCGAGCCCGCCACCTCCTGGCCCAGCGCTTTGTCCTTGACGCGCGCGATGAAGTCGCGCACCACCGGCAGCGCCACGTCGGCTTCGAGCAAGGCCATGCGCACCTCGCGCATCATGTCCTGCACGTTGCTTTCGGTGATGCGGGCTTGGCCGCGCATGGTCTTGACCAGGCGCGACAGGCGTTCGGTGAGGGCGGAGGCCATGAGGGGAGAAGCAGACCCGGCGAACGTGGGCCGCGAAAGTAAACTGTCCGGATGATTCTATCGTTCGGGTCCCACGGCGCCGCGGGCCAGCTGGCCCTCGTGGTGGCGTGGGCCGCGGTGCTGTGCTACGGCCTGGCGGCCGCGGCCGGCAACGGCGGCCGGCGCTGGCCTGCCGTGGCCTGGCAGATCGGCTGGCTGGCCCACGGGCTGGCGGTGCTGATCGACTTCTCCGGACTCGACATGCCGCAAGGCGGCGGCGCTCGCTTCGGCTTCGCGCCGGTGCTGTCGGCCACGGCCTGGCTGGTGCTCACCGTGCATGCGGTGGAAAGCCGCTTCGTGCCTTTGCCGATGGTGCGGCGCCTGCTTGCGCTGCTGGGCGCCGCCGCGGTGCTGCTCGCGATCGCCTTTCCCGGTGAGCCGCACCCGATGGCGCATTCGCCGTGGGTGCCCTTGCACTGGATGCTCGGCGTGGCGTCCTACGGCCTGTTCGGTGCGGCCGTGCTGCATGCGTCGATGCTCGACGCGGCCGACCGCAAGCTGCGGCTGAAGACCGCGCCCCCGGCGGGCCCCTTCGGCATGCCGCTGCTGCGGCTGGAGAAGCTGACCTTCCGCTTCGTCGACGCGGGCTTCATCGTGCTCACGATCACGCTGCTGCTGGGTGCCTGGTCGACCGAGCAATGGCGTTGGAACCACAAGACGGTGTTCTCGCTGCTCGGCTGGGCCGTGTTTGCCGGGTTGATCGTGGGCCGCCATGCCTGGGGCTGGCGCGGGCGGCGCGCCACGCGCTGGCTGTATGCCGGCGCCGTGCTGCTGCTGCTGGCCTACGTGGGGTATCGCTTCGTGCTCGAAGTGCTGCTGGGTCGCGGGGCCGGATGAAGATCGTCGTCGTGCTGCTGGTGGTGGGGCTGGTGCTGTGGTTCGCGCTGCGGCGCGGCGGCCGGCCGACCGTGAAGCCGCGGGCGAAGCAGCCCAGGCTGCAGTCGATGGTGCGCTGCGCGCACTGTGGTGTGCACCTGCCGCAGGACGAGGCCGTCGCCGGCGACGAGCTGTTCTATTGCAGCGAGGCGCACCGCGCGCTGGGGCAGCGCGATGAACACCATGGACGCTGAGGGCGCGGCCGGCAACCGGCGACAGGGCGACCGGCGGCGCGGCGACCGCCGCCGCGTCGACCGCTCCATCGACGAAAGCTGGCTCGCAGCGCTGGGCGTGGGCGCCGACACCCGCATCGACGCGCAGGAATGGGCCGAGACCAACGAGTCGCGGCTGGAGAACTGGAACAGCACCCAGGGCGAGCCGGCGGACAGCCGCTTCCTGTCGCGCCAGGCGGTGCGGCTGATCTCCGGCAGCGGCTCGGCCTTCCAGCGCATCTACCGCACCTTCATCACCTCGCGCGCCGCGCTGGGCGTGGCCTTGCTGGTGGCACAGCTCACCAGCTCGGTGTTCGGCGTGCGCGCCAACCTGGCGGCGCTGGTGTTGTGCACGCTGTATGCCGCACAGGCCGTGGGCATGCGCTTCCTGCCGCGCTTCAGCGAGCCTCCCAGCCCGCGCGCCCTGACCCGCGTCTCCAGCCCGTACTGGCTGGCCACGATCGGCACGGACCTGGTCGCTTTCTCGCTGCTGCACCAGGTGGCGCCGGCCTCGCCGTTCAACTACGTGGCCCTGCTCGTGCTGCCGGTTCTGATGGCGGGGGTGCTGACGCCGCGGCTGATGGCGCTGGGCACAGCCGCGGCCACCGCGCTCATGCTGCTGGGCAGTGCCTGGCGCGCCTCGCTGGCCGGCGCCGACGTCGCGGGTCTGATGACGCAGGCGGGTCTGGCGGGCATCGGCTTTTTCGTCATCGCCATCCTGGCCGGCGAGCTGGCCGGCCGCCTGGCGCGCGAGGAACTCACCGCACGCGGCAGCCTGGAGCTGGCGCGCCAGCAGGCGCAGCTGAACCGGCTGGTCATCGAGCAGATGCAAGACGGCGTGATGGTGGTCGACCGGCGTGGCCGCGTGCGCACGGCCAACCCCGCGGCACGGCTGCTGCTGGGCGCGTACAGCATGTGCCGGCCGGCGCCTTTCGTGCTGGCCGAAACGCTGGTCTGGCGCAACCTGGCCCAGGCCGTGCAGCGCGCCTTCGAAGAGGGGCAGTGGCCCGAGGCCGGGCGCGAGGTGATGCTGCCATTCGAGCCGGGTCTCAGCCGCACGCTGCTGGTGCGCGTGCGTTTCACGCGCCGTGCTGCGGCCGACGAGGCGGCGTCCAACCCCGCCAAAGGCGGCGAGGAGCTGGCGGTGCTGTTCCTGGAAGACCTGCGCACGGTGCAGGCGCGCACGCGGCAGGAGAAGCTGGCGGCGATGGGGCGGGTGTCGGCCGGCATCGCGCACGAGATACGCAATCCGCTGGCGGCGATCTCGCAGGCCAATGCGCTGCTGGAAGAGGACACGCTCACACCGGACCAGCAGCGCCTGACCCGCATGGTGGCCGAGAACGCCGAGCGCCTGAAGCGCATCGTCGACGATGTGATGGAGGCTGCCCCCGGCACGCCGCCCAGCCACCGCGTGATCGATGCGCGCGCCGAGGTGGCCAAGGTATGCAGCGAGTGGGCGCGCACGGTGCAACTGCCGCTGGGCGAGCACAGCCGGCTGAAGGTGAAGCTGCCGGTCGAGGCGCTGGGCGTGGTGTTCGAGCCGGATCACCTGCGCCGCGTGCTGATCAACCTGCTGGACAACGCGCGCCGCCATGCCAGCGAGTCGCCGGGCGCCGTGGTGCTCAGCCTGCGCGCCGATGGCGAGCAACGGGCGGTGCTGGCCGTCGCCAGCGACGGCCCGGCGATTCCGCCGGAAGTGGAGCGCTACCTGTTCGAGCCGTTCTTCTCGACGCGCAGCCGGGGCACCGGCCTGGGCCTGTATATTTGCAAGGAGCTGTGCGAGCGCTACGGCGCCACCATCGACTACCGTCCCGGGCCGGCGCAAGACCCGCACCGCAACGTGTTCCAGGTGACCATGAAGCGCGGCGCGCTCGCCTCCACCGAATCTCCCCCGCTGCTCGCATGACAAAGCCCCCAAGCTCACTCCGTTCGCAGCCCCCCAAGGGGGCGTGCAACCCCCTTGAGGCGGCTCGGCGGGAGGTTGCATGACCTCGTCTCCTTCCCACTTCAGCCTGCTGGTCGTAGACGACGAGCCCGACCTGCGCACGCTGTACGAGCTGACGCTGCTGCGCGAAGGCTACGACGTCGAGACCGCCGGCTCGGTGGAAGACGCCTGGCTGCACCTGAAGGACCGCATCTACAGCGCGGTGATCACCGACATGCGCCTGCCCGACGGCACCGGGCTCGACCTGCTCAAGCGGCTGGAGCAGCACGGCCGGCGCGAGAAGGCCATCGTGATCACCGCCTACGGTTCGTCGGAAAACGCCGTCGAAGCCCTGAAGGCAGGGGCCTACGACTATCTCACCAAGCCGGTGGACCTGCGCCAGTTCCGCGCCGTCGTGGCCTCGGCCCTGGGGCGCGCTCCGCAGACCTCGCCCACTGTCGTGCCGGCCAGCCTGCCCTCGGAAACCGGAGTGCTCGCGGCGGCGCAGAAGCCCGTGACCGCGCCTGCACTGGCGGCAGCGCCACGCCCCGCGGAACCCGACACCCAGACGCCAGCCGCGCGCGCCGCGCTGCGTCGCCTGGTGGGTCAGTCCGCCTCGATGCAGCAGGTGCGCGCCCTGGTGGAAAAGGTGGCGCGCAGCATGGCACCAGTGCTGGTGCAGGGCGAGTCGGGCACCGGCAAGGAACTGGTGGCGCGCGCGATCCACGACGTGAGCCCGCGTGCCGGCCAGCCCTTTATCGCGGTCAACTGCGGCGCCATTCCCGAGCAACTGCTGGAGGCCGAGTTCTTCGGCTACCGCAAGGGTGCGTTCACCGGCGCGGCCGATGACCGCGAGGGCTTCTTCCAGGCGGCGCAGGGCGGCACGCTGTTCCTCGACGAGATAGGCGACTTGCCGCTGTCGATGCAGAGCAAGTTGCTGCGCGCCATCCAGGAGCGCTCGGTACGCGCCATCGGTGCGATGAACGAGCTGCCGGTGAACGTGCGCATCCTCAGCGCGACGCACAAGGACCTGTCCGCCGAGGTGCAGGCGGGCCGCTTCCGGCAGGACTTGTACTACCGCCTCAACGTGATCCAGATCCGCGTGCCGCCGCTGCGCGAGCGCGCCGAGGACCTGCCCTCCATCTGCCAGGCCGTGCTGGAACGCATTGCGCGCGATGCGGGCGTGTGGCCGCCGCCGGTGCTGTCGCGCGATGCGCTGGCGCATCTGTCGCATTACGGCTTCCCTGGCAATGTGCGCGAGCTGGAGAACCTGCTGCACCGCGCCGTGGCCTTGTCCAGCGGCGAGGTGATCGAGCGTGTGGATCTGAGCCTGCCCGAGGACGCCTTCGCCGACAGCGACATCATCGAGCACGACGAGCCGGCGATCGAGGCGGCCATTGCCGGCCCGGCGACGACGGCGCCGCCCGCCGCCGCGCCGCCGCCCCTGCCCCACGACCTGGTGGCCTACCTCGATGAAGTGGAGCGCGACATCCTCGTGCGCGCGCTGGAACGGCATCGCTTCAACCGCACGGCGGCCGGCGCCAGCCTGGGGCTGTCGTTGCGGCAGATGCGCTACCGCATGGCGCGGCTGGGCATCAACGTCGCCGACCACGTCGGCGAGCGACTGGATATATGAACCACCCCCGGGGCGCCGTCGGCGCGTGCCCCGGGTATGTGGCCCCCCCGCCGCGGGGGAC
>JBFLWE010000104.1:0-17258 GCA_040758375.1 Pseudomonadota bacterium | reverse complement strand
CTTGCCGCGCCGCCAGCGCCTTGCGTCTTGCTTCACCCATCGGGTGAGTGTGCCAAGACCGCGCAAGTCCCCGCCAGTGCTCGCGAATCAGCTCATCGCTTCGCGGCAACTGCCGGATTTAGGCTGACAGGTCGCCTACCCGATAGGGGGCCGACAGCTCGTCGAACAGCCGCGCCTCGATCGCCGCCACCACCTCGGTGTTGACGTTGAACAAGGCCACGCCGAAGGCATCCGCACCGGTGCAGGCGATCGCGTCGGTGCCGCGCAAACGGCCCTTGAGCCGGTGCGACGCCAGCTCCAGCAAACGCACCTGCACGCTCTGGCCATGGCGCTGGCCCACGGCCGGCAGGCCGTCGAGCCGGATCGCCAGCACCGCCAGGCTCACGCCATAGCGGCGGCAGCTCTTCATCTGCCGCTCCACCAGCTGCACGAAAGACTGCGCGGCCGGCGCCGTGGGCGTCGGAGGGCGGCTTTCGACAGGAGCGTGGAGCCGGATGACATTGGCGCCTCGGCCATCTTGGATGTCCATTCGCGTTGCAACTCCTGGCATGTTCGACTTCCTCCCCCTCTTCACAAACGCATTGCAAACGCCAAACCCGACACGCGGTTGCGATTGCAAGGTGTAACAGGCGCCGCTAGAGTGGCGCGGCCGTATGTCCGACATCACCATCCTTCTCCAGGCGGCCGGCGGCGGAGACCCGCGCGCGGCCGAGCAGGTGCTGGCCCTGCTGTACGCCGACCTCCAGCGGCTGGCCCACAGCCGCCTGCGCCGCTCGGGCGAGCTCAGCCTGCTCGACACCACCTCGCTGGTGCACGAGTCCTACTTGCGCATGCAGCGCTCGGGGGAGCTGTCGTTCGCCGGCCGCAAGCACTTCCTGGCCTATGCCTCGAAGGTGATGCACGCCATCGTGATCGACATCGTGCGGGCGCGCCGCGCCGAGCGCCGCGGCGGCGAGGCGCTGCACATCACGCTGAACACCGAGGTGGCCGAATCGGTGTCGCGCCCCGACGACGAGGTGCTGCGCGTGCACGAGGCCCTGCAGGAGCTGGCCGCGGCCGAGCCGCGCCTGGCACAGGTGGTGGAGATGCGCTACTTCGGCGGGCTGTCGGAGGCGGAGATCGCCGAGGCCCTGGACGTCACCGAACGTACGGTGCAGCGCGACTGGCAGAAGGCGCGGCTGTTCCTCGCCATGAGCCTGAAGTGACCCGCCCCCGCAGCGCAGCATGGTGATGAACGCGCGCTGGCCGGTCTTGAGTCCGCTGCTCGACGAGCTGCTCGACCTCGATCCGCCCGCGCGGGCCGCGCGCGTGCAGGCGCTGCGCACGGAGGACGCCGCGCTGGCCGACGAACTGCAGGCACTGCTGGACCAGCTGCCGGCGTTGGACCGCGACGCCTTCCTCGAACGCCCCGCCCTCTTGCCGCCCACCACGCTGGCGGGCCAGACCGTGGGGCCCTACACGGTGGAGCGCGAACTCGGCGAAGGCGGCATGGGCAGCGTGTGGCTCGCGCGCCGCACCGACGGCCGCTACGAAGGCCTGGTCGCGATCAAATTCCTCAACGCGGCGCTGATGGCGCGTGGCGGTGCACAGCGCTTCGCGCGCGAGGGCAGCATCCTCGCCCGGCTCACGCACCCCAACATCGCGCGCCTGCTCGACGCCGGCGTGGCGCGCGACGGCGCGCAGCCCTACCTGGTGTTGGAGTACATCGACGGCCAGCCGATCGACCGCCATTGCGACGAACACCGGCTCGACCTGCAGCAGCGCGTGCGCCTGTTCCTCGACGTGCTGGCCGCGGTGGCGCATGCCCACAACCACCTGGTGCTGCACCGCGACCTCAAGCCCAGCAACATCCTCGTCACCGCCGAAGGCCAGGTGAAGCTGCTCGACTTCGGCATTGCCAAGCTGCTCGGCGACGCGCAATCGCCGGGCGCGGCGACCGAACTCACGCGCCAGGCCGGCCGCGCCTATACCGCGCTGTACGCCGCACCCGAGCAGTTGCAGGGCGACGACGTGAGCACGGCCACCGACGTGTACGCGCTGGGCGTGCTGCTGTACCAGCTGCTGGGCGGCCGGCACCCCACGATGCACAGCAGCACGACGACGCCGCTGGACCAGATGCGTGCGGTGATCGAGTTCGAGCCCAAGCGCCTGTCGGACACGGTGGCCCAGAGCATCCGTGCCGACGCGGCCAGGCTGGCGCGCGAACTGCGCGGCGACCTGGACAACATCGTCGCCAAAGCCTTGAAGAAGGCGCCGGGCCAGCGCTACGCGAACGCGGCGCAGTTCGCCGACGACCTGCGGCGCTACCTCGACCATGAGCCGGTGTCCGCCCGGGCCGACGGCGCGGCCTACCGCGTGGGCAAGTTCCTGCGCCGCCACCGGCTGGGCGTGGCCGCCGGTGCAGTGGTCACGCTGGCCCTGGCCGGCGGCCTGGGCGTGGCGGTGTGGCAGGCGCGCGAGGCCCAGCGCCAGCGCGTGCAGGCCGAAGGGTTGATCGAGTTCATGCTGGGCGACCTGCGCAAGAAGCTGCAGCCGGTGGGGCGGCTGGACGTGCTGGATGCGGTGGGCGAGAAAGCGCTGGCGTACTACGCGGCGCAGGAAGCAGCGGGGTTGGATGCCAGCGCGCTCGGCCGACGGGCCAGGGCGCTGCACTTGATCGGGCAGATCGCCGAGCAGCGCGGTAATCTGGAGGAAGCCTCGACCGTGTTCAACCAGGCTGCCGAGAGCACCGCGACGCTGATGCAGCGCTATCCCAAAGACGGGCAGCGCGTGTTCGACCACGCACAAAGCGTGTTCTGGGTCGGCTACGTGGCCTGGCGGCGCGGCCAAACGACACAGGCCGAGGCGTCCTTCCGGAGCTACATTCGGCTTGCCGAGCAGCTGACGCAGATGGATGCCAGCAACATGGACTGGCGCATCGAGAAGATCTCGGCAGACGCCAACCTCGGCGTGCTGCTGCTCGAGAGCGGCCGCCCCGCGGAGGCTCTGGCGCGCTTTGACCAGGCGCGGCGGGACTGGGCCGACATGGCCCGCGCCAAGCCCGCCGACTTGTACTTCGAGCTGGCCAATGCGTGGGGCTGGGTGGCCCGTGCACACGAAGCACTGGGCCAGTTCAGGCAAGCCATCGAGGCGCAGCAAGCCAAGAGCGAAGCCCTGAAGAAAGTCCCCAACGGTGAACGCAACCATCGCGTCGAACGCCTGCTCTCACTGGTCGGTGACGACATGGGCCGCTTGCATCTGGCACTCGGCGACCCTGCCTCGGCCAAGTCGGCAGCGGCACAAGCGCTTGCGCGCTCGGAGGCGCTGGTAGCGCAGGATCCGTCCAACCGTGACTGGCTGTCCTTGGCCAGCTTCGGCCGGCTGAATCTGGCGGAGATCCTGCTGGCTCTGGGTGAGACGAATGGGGCGACCGCCCACGTCAAGCGCGCAGCAGCCGACATTGCCAAGCTGCTGTCGACGGACAGCACACGCATTGACTGGCAGATCAACCTGCAAGGCCGGTTGATCGAAATATCGGCGCAATTGCCTGCTGGAGCGCCCACAGTCGAGCAAGTGCAGGCCTATCTGGCTGCCGTGCAGCGCGCAGAAGCGGGCGCGAAAGCCACGGATGCGGAACGCAATCGGATTGCTGCCATTGCGCAGACCTTGGCGGGGGACCTGGCCGCCGCCAACGGCCAGGCAGCGCAGGCACAAGCCCATTGGCGGGCCGCGATCCAGCGGCTCGACACCAACGCCGCCGCGGCTGACCCGGGCACGCTCACGTTGTTGGCGCAGGCCAAGTTGCGCATGGGCCTTGTCGAGGAAGCGCAGGGCCTCGCGAAGCGAATCGAAAGCTCCCCCTATCGGCATCCGCAGTTCGCCGATCTTCAAAGACGACTGGCTGCCGCCAAGGGGACGGTGCCGGTGAACTAATCTTCAGGAACGCACATGTCGAATAAAGTGACCATCACGTTGGGTAACGATGGGCAGTGGGTGTGCAGCCCCGACCCGATCCCTGTCCGCGAGGCCAACGTCAATCTCACCTTCCTCCTGAGCACTCCGGGCTATTCTTTTGCCTCCACCAACGCGATCGTCGTGCACGACGGAGGGTCGGAGTTCCCCGATCCATCGGTGACGAAGGACGCCACGACGGCCAAGCTGCGCGACAAGAACTCGAAAGCGGGACGCTTCAAGTACGACGTGAACCTCGTGCGTGACAGCGACAAGCGGCCGGTGGTGATCGATCCGACGATCGAGAACCAGCCCAAGTAGCGCACCTCACCCCTGCGGCTCCGGATGCGGCAGCTCCGGCATGTCCTGGTCGGGTGACATCTCCGGCGGGATCGGGTCTTCCACCGGCTGACCGGGCAGCACCCTGCCCGGCGGCGGCTCCTGCGGCGGGCGCTTCTCGGGGGGGTGGGTGGTGGGATTGAACCTTGTCGACATGGGCGACTCCCAGCAGTGGCTGTCTTGAACGATAGTCCTTGCTGTACAAGCCCCTGTTGCGAACCATCACATTCCAACCCCCGAGAGGACCCGCACTTGAACCGCCGACGCTTCGCCTTGCGCATCGCCACCGTGGCCGCGGCCCTTGCCGCCATCACCACCCTGCCCGCCTGCCAGGACAAGCCGGCCGACTCCACCGCAGCGCCAGCGGCCAAGCCGTCGGCGCAAGAGATCTACGCGCTGGCCGCCAAGGGCAGCGGCTTCACCGTGGGCCCCATGATGGCGGCCAACACGGTGTACGTGTTCTTCGACCCGGCCTGCCCGCATTGCGCGCACCTGTGGAACGCCGCCAAGCCGCTGGCCGGCAGGATGAAGGTGGTGTGGATGCCGATCTCGCTGCTGCGCAGCGCCTCCGGCCCGCAGGGCGCGGCCATCCTGGCCGCGGCCGACCCGGCGGCGGCGATGGCGCAGAACGAGGCTTCGGTGCTCGCGCGCGGCGACGGCATCGCGGTGCCCGACGGCCTGCCGGACGAGGCGCTCAACAAGGTGAAGGCCAACACCGAGCTGTTCCGCCAGGCCGGCGCCGAAAGCGTGCCCTTCATCGTGTACCGCAATGCGAAGACCGGGCAGTACGGCGCGCAGGCCGGCGCGGTGGGCACCGAGGAGCTGGCGGCGATGGTGGGCGTGTGAGGCGCCGGATCAGCCGCTCAGCGGCGCCAGGCTGTCCTGCGGCGCCGAGAACGCCCACGCCGAGTTGCCGGGGCTGCGCAACACCGGCGCCAGCCGCGAGGGCGTGAAGCCGGCCAGCGCCTTGACTTCGCGCGCCAGGTGAGCCTGGTCGGCAAAGCCGGCGATCAGGGCCACGCGCGCCAGCGGCAGCGGCTCCCGACGCTGCATCTGCACCAGCGCCAGCTGCAGGCGCGCCAGGCGGATCAGCATGCGCGGGCTCACGCCGAAGGTGTCGGCAAAGCGGCGCTCGATGCGGCGCAGGCCCCAGCCCAGCTGCGCGGCCAGCTCCTGCACCCTCATGTGCGGCAGGCGCCAGACCAGCGACTTCACCGCCTGCGCCAGCGCCGCCGCCTGCGTGGTGTGGCGCGCGGCGAAACGGCGCATCAGCAACTGCTCCAGCACCACGATCTGCCGCGCCACAGTGGGCTGCGCAGCCATGCGGTCGCTCACCTCGATGTGCTCGGCCAGCGTGAACACCGACGCCGCATCGCCCCAGTGGTCGGTGAGGTCGGTGGCCGGCAGGCGGCAGAAGTCGGTGAGGCGGCCGGGCTTGAACACCACCACCGTCGTCTCCGGCGTATGCAGGTACTCTCGGCTGGCGGTGCGGCTCATCGTGCCCGACAGGGCCGCGGCCGGTGCGAGCGTTCCGCTGCACGGGTCGCGCAGGCTGCCGCTGTGCACGAGGGTCAGCGCCGAGTACATGTTGGCCGGGAAGTGCAAGGTCCACGGCGCCACCGGGCCACCACCGCGCGCGCGCCGGCGTGCCACGTAGAACAGCACGTGCTCCGCCAGCGCCGGCGAGGGCGGCAGGATGGTGATCTGGAAAGGCGTGGCAGCCATCACGGCCACCATGCTAGGCGCAAGCTGCTCACGGCTGGTAGGCCCCCGGCGCCACCGGCGTGGCACGCGTCACGCCGGCCGCATCGAATGCCGGCGGCTGCGTGAGCGCGCCCGCGTGCTCGTGGGCGGGCGCGAAGCTGGCGCGCGTGTCGCTGCCTGCGGCGGCGGTCGGCCGCAGGTCCACCGAGGCGATGCTCAGCTCGCCGAAAGGCCGCAGCGACGCACTGGCGAACACCGCCGCTCCCTCCAGGTTGCTCGCGTTGGCGACGTTCACGCCCGCCATGCCCACGTAGCTGCCCTTCATCACGTTGCGGTCCGCGTTCACGGCCTCGGCCAGGTCGCCGCCGCCGGCCAGGTGCAGATCAGCCGCGCCGGTGTTGTGCCAGAACAGGTTGTTGAACGCGTGCAGCGTGCTGTCTTGCACCAGCACCGCAGCGCCGCTGTTCAGCGCCACCGTGTTGTGCACCAGCGTGAGGTAGCCGCGGTCGCCCGCCGCATCGCCGCCCGCACGGCCATCGACCGCGATCGCGCCGTCGCCTTCGTTGCCGACCACCACGTTGTCGTGCGCGGTGCCGATGCTGGCCTCGTCGAAGAAGATCGCCGCGCCGCCCTTGAGCGCACGGTTGCCCTCGAACCAGTTGTGCGCCACGGTCACGGTGGCCAGCGGGCGCTGCGCGATCAGGCCGCCGCCCACGCCGTCGCCACCGGCGGAGTCCCACTTGAGGCCCTGGTTGGCCCACACCAGGTTGTGCTGCACCAGCGCGTTGGTGTTGAGCGTGATGCCCGCGCCGTGGGGCGTGTCGTAGCGCAGCGTGTTGTGGTGGATCCGGTTGTAGCGCACGGTGGCCAGCGCGGTGCCGATCACCAGCTGGCCGTCGACCAGGCGGTTGGCCTCGCTGTCGGCCGGGCCGCCGATGTGCAGGCCCGCGCCGTTGCGGCCGCCGTCATTGGCGTGGATCTCGTTGTACTCCACCAGCACCTCGCTGCCGCTGACCACCACGCCGCCCAGGCTGTTGGCATCCACGCCGGCCGGCACATCGGCCGCGCTGCGTATCACGCGGCCGTTGTGGTGCACGAGGTTGTTGCGCACGGTGAGCTTGCGGCCCGCGGCATAGCCGTGCACCTGCAGGCCGCGCAGGCCGCCGCTCAACTCGAAGCCATCGACCACGATCTCGCCGTGGTTGCCCAGCCGCAGCACCGGCAGGGCCGATGAGGCGGCGGCAATGCGGCTCAAGGCCTGCGTGGTGTCGCGCTGCGAGTAGCCGCTGCCGCTGCGGAACCCGCCCACCAGGCGGTAGCCGCGCGACATGTCGTCGTCCAGCGCGCCCACGTTCTCGGTGTAGCTGCCTTCTTCGACGCACAGCGTGGCCTTCTCGCCGGCGCCCACCGCGGCGAAAGCGGCCTGCACCGAGCCGTAGGGGTTGGCGCGCGTGCCGTTGCCGGCAGCGCCGGGGCGGACGTAGAGGAAACGGGTGAAGCCATCGCTGGCCGTGCCGGTGTCGCAGCCGTAGAGCAGCGCGCCGCCGCCGCCGATGGTGGCCGTGGACCACGCTCCGGGGGCGGCAGTGGGTGCGGGGGCCGGAGCAGGCGCTGGCGTGGGAACCGGCGCAGGGGCAGGCGTGCCGCTGGAGCTTGGCGCTGCCAGACCATTGCCCGATCCACCACCGCCGCCACAGGCGGCCAGCACGGCGATCCACAGTGCATGCGTCGCCCACTTCGCCGAGCTCATTCGTTTGCCCCCAGCGTGGTGAGCGTATCGCGCGGCACGATCTCCAGCTTGCCCGGGCTGCCGGGCACCAGCCGCACCTGGTATTGCGGCCTCAACGCAGCGGGTATCTGCGCCGGCAACGCCTGCGCCTGGCCTTGCAAAGGACCGTTGGCAACCGGCCGGAATGTCGCCAGGTCGATCGGCGCGCCGGTGCCGGTGAGCAGCTGGTCGGTGCCGCTCACATGGTGCGCGGCGTTGCCGCCCGGGTACACGATGCTGGCCGGCAGTTGCGCGATGCCGAAACCCGGCGTCGCGGTGTTGCCGGTGGCCGGCACCGCAGTGTTCCAGTGCGCGGAGATCCAGTTGCGGCCCAGCACCAGCTGGTCGGCGCGCCAGCGCGTGAACTCCCAGGCCGAGGGCGCCGCGCCCGGCGTGTTGGCGCTCAGGTAGATCACGTTGTTGATCGCCTGCATGCGCGGCCAGCTCGACGCATCGTGCAGGTGCATCGGACCCCAGTCGGTGCCGCCGGCGCGGTAGCGCCAGGTGTCGCCCACCAGCACGGCCTCGGCGCCGTAGAAGCTGTCTTCAAAGTCGGAGCAGCAGTCGAGCAGCCGCATCGTGGCCTGCTGGCTGCGGTCGGTCTGGTAGACCAGCGTGTTGAAGTAGAACCACAGCGTGCCGGGGCGCCGGTCGTGCGGGCTGTTGTCGTAGCCGTAGTGGATGGGGTTGGGCCAGGCCTGGCCGCCGTGCAGGTGGAACAGGTTGCCGTACACGTGGCTCTGGCCGTAGGCGGCCCAGTCGGCGGCCTGCAGCGCATCGGCCTGCGCGCCCAGGTTGTTCGCAGCTTTGAAGCGCGCGTAATGCCAGGGCATCACCAGCTCCACATGGTCTTCGATATCGACCATGTCGATTGCGCGCGCGCCGTTCTCGAAGAAGTTGTAGCGCACCACGTCGCCGGCGGTGCGCATCTTCAGGTTGTTGGCCTGCGCGCCGGGCGTGAGCTGGCCGAAGTAGTTGTACTGGATCGTGAAGTTGGTGCCCTGGATGTAGGCCTGGTGCTTGTTGTAGTCGTCGAGCAGGCCGTTGTGCTGGAAGGTGTTGCCCTCGATCAGCACGTTGCGCACCATGTGGTTCTCCGCATAGGCCTGGCTGATGATGTACAGCCCCACCGGGTTGCGCACGAAGCTGTTGCCGCGGATCACCAGGTTGCGCGCGCGCTGGATGCGGATGCCGGCGCCGCCGTTGTCGTAGGCGTGCGTGCTGCCGTCGGCGTCGGTGAAGCTGTTCATGTCCTGCGGGCGGTAGGGCGCGTGCATCACGTCCTGGAACTGCAGGCCCTCGATGTGCACGTGCTGCACCATGCCTTCGTAGGTGGGAGCCCACACCACCGCGATCGCGCGCTGCTGCATGCTGTAGTCGCGGTAGGGCCCGAACACTGCGCCCAGCTGCGCGCGCGTGGTCGCGCCGTCGGCCGAGAGCATCGGCAGTTCGCCGTTGGGCCCGGGCACGCCGCACACGCGGATCGGCTGGCTCGCGGTGCCGCTGCGGGCAATGATGAACTTTTCGCGGTAGGGCTGCTCGCGGTAGAAGATGCGCACGGTGTCGCCGGCGTTCAGGCTCTCCCACGGCACTTCGCCCAGGCTGGCCAGGGTCTGGCCGGGGCCCACGCGGTAGTCGCTGCCGTTGCCGGTGTGCACGCAGTTCACCGGTACGGGGGTGCTCGAGGCCACAGGAGGCGGTGCAGGGCTCGGTGAAGGGGCGGGCCCTGGTGCCGGCGCGGGGGCCGGCGCTGGCGTGCCGGAGGCGGGGTCGCCGGGGCCGGCGCCGCCGCTGCCGCCCCCGCAAGCCGCCAGAGCAGCACAGCACAGCCAGGCCAAGGTGATCCGTTGCAGCCGGACCGAGCGGAACATGATGTTCTTCATGCGCGGCCCGGGGTGCAACTTGTGTGCCGTGGACACGGCTGCACACAGGCGGCGGCGTGCAGCCCAGGCGGCTCTCGCGATGCGAAAGCGCGATGTCGCAAAGGTTCAAAAGCCGCCGCGGGGTGCAAGGCCGGCGAACCACCGAAAGCGGCCTGCCGATGACGAGGCGCGGCAGTTGATACGACTCAAGCTGACAACCGGCGTCGCGCGGGTTCAACCGTCGCGCGGCCCAGGCTCACCTGAAATCCCGGCTCTTGCTCGACAGCCCCTGCAGCAGCGCCGAGTGGTCCACCAGCTTGCTGGCCACCAGGTGCTGCACGCCTTTTTCGCTCTGCCACACGCCATAGACCGTCATCACGCGCGCGGCCAGCAGCGGCTTGCGCTGGCTTTGCACCACGCGAGGCCACACGATCACGTTGACCTGGCCGGTCTCGTCTTCCAGCGTGACGAAGATGGTGCCGTTGGCGGTTTGCGGCTGCTGGCGGTGCGTGACGATGCCGCTGGCGCGTGCGAGCTGGCCGCTGCGGTAGGTGCGCAGCACCACTGCGGGTTCGACCCTGAACGCCTTGAGCTGCTCGCGCAGCAAGGCCATCGGATGCGTCTTCAGCGTAAGGCCCACGGCGCGGTAGTCGGCCAGGGTTTCATCGGCCGGGGCCGGCGCGGCCAGCGTCACCTGGGCTTCCTGCGTGCGGGTCTGCTGCAGCATCGCGGTGGGGCGGGTGTCGATGCCGGCCACATGCCACGCGGCCTGGTGGCGGTGGCCGGTGAGGCCCTGCAGCGCGTCGGCTTCGGCCAGCAGGCGCATGTCGCGCGCGTCGAGGCGCGCGCGCCGCGCCAGGTCTTCGGGCGTGTCGAAGTCGCGCTCCGCACGCGCCTGCACGATGCGCTTTGCAGCCTCTTCGCCAAAGCCGTTGATGCGGCTGAAGCCCAGGCGCACCGGATGCAAGGCCTCGCTGCCGGTCGTTGACAGCTCTTCCAGCCCGCTCTCCCACTCGCTGAAGCGCACGTCCACCGGCCGCACCTGCACCCCATGTTCGCGCGCATCGCGCACCAGCTGCGCCGGCGCGTAAAAGCCCATTGGCTGGCTGTTGAGCAGCGCCGCCAGGAAGGCATCGGGGTGGTGGCACTTGAGCCACGCGCTGGCATACGCCAGCAGCGCGAAGCTGGCGGCGTGGCTCTCGGGGAAGCCGTACTCGCCGAAGCCCTTGATCTGCTCGAAGATGCGCTGCGCGTATTCGAGCGCATAGCCCTTGGCCACCATGCGGCCGATCAGCTTTTCGCCAAAGGGGCCCAAGCCGCCCTTGCGCTTCCAGGCGGCCATGGCGCGGCGCAACTGGTCGGCCTCGCCGCCGGTGAAGTCGGCCGCGTACATCGCGATCTGCATCACCTGTTCCTGGAAGATCGGCACGCCCATCGTGCGCTCCAGCGCGGGCCTGATCTCGTCGCTGGGGTACTCGATCGGCTCGCCGCGCTCGGCCTTCTCGCGGTTGGTGAGGTACGGATGCACCATGCCGCCCTGGATGGGCCCCGGCCGCACGATCGCCACCTGCACCACCAGGTCGTAGTACTCGCGCGGCTTCAGGCGCGGCAGCATGCTCATCTGCGCGCGGCTTTCCACCTGGAACACGCCCACGGTGTCGGCGCGCGACAGCATCTGGTAGGTGGCCGGGTCGTCGCCCTGCGGCACGTCGGGCATGCCGAACGGGCGCTGGAGCTTCAGCGCCAGCAGGTCGAAGGCACGGCGCAACGCGCTCAGCATGCCCAGCGCCAGCACGTCCACCTTCAGCAGGCCCAGGCTTTCCAGGTCGTCCTTGTCCCACTGGATCACCGTGCGGTTGTCCATCGCGCAGTTCTCCACCGGCACCAGGTGGGCCACGTTGTCCTTGGCGATCACGAAGCCGCCCGGGTGCTGCGACAGGTGGCGCGGCATGCCGATGAGCTGCAGCGTCAGCGCCATCCACAGCTTCACGATCGGCGCTTGGGGGTCGAGCCCCGCTTCGATGAGGCGCTCATCGGCGATGTGCCGCCCGTCGAACCAGTGCTGGCCCTTGGCCACCATCGCGATGCGGTCTTCGTCCAGGCCCAGCGCCTTGCCCACGTCGCGCAGCGCCGAGCGCGGCCGGTAGCTGATCACCACCGCGGCCAGCGCGGTGCGGTGGCGGCTGTACTTGCCGTAGATGTACTGGATGACTTCTTCGCGCCGCTGGTGCTCGAAGTCCACGTCGATGTCGGGCGGCTCGTCGCGCTCGGCGCTGATGAAGCGCTCGAACAGCAGGTTCTTCACGCGGTCGGGGTTGACCTCGGTGATGCCCAGGCTGTAGCACACCACCGAGTTGGCCGCGCTGCCGCGGCCCTGGCAGAGGATGTTTTGCGCCCGCGCCCACTGCACGATGTCGGCCACCGTGAGGAAGAAGGGTTCGTAGCGCAGCTGGGCGATCAGCGCCAGCTCCTTCTCCACCGTCTTGCGCACTTCGGGCGGTTCGCCCTTCGGATAGCGCTTGACGAGGCCTTCTTCGGTGAGCCGGCGCAGCCATGTGGTGGGCGTATGGCCCGGCGGCACCAGCTCCTGCGGGTACTCGTACTTCAGCTCCTGCAGCGAGAAGCGGCAGGCCCCGGCCCAGGCCAGCGTGTTCTCCAGCCACTCGGGCTCGTACAGCTGGGCCAGCCGCGCGCGCGAGCGCAGGTGCTGCTCGGCATTGGGCTGCAGCGCTTCGCCGCAGTCGGCCACCGTGCGCTTGCTGCGGATGGCGGTCAGCGTGTCCTGCAGCGGCTTGCGCGAGCGCACATGCATCAGCACGTCGCCCGCGGCCACGATGGGCAGGCCGGTGTGCTGCGCGACGCGGCGCACGGTTTCCTTCAGCACCGCGTCGTGGGGGCGGTCCAGCAGCTCCAGCGCGAGGCCGGCGCGGCCTTCAGGGAACCACTGCTTCAGCCACTGCGCCTGCTCGAACACGGTTTCGAACGGCTGCGCGGCATCGGGCACCAGCAGCGCGCGGCATTCGGGCAGGCCGGCCAGCATCGGCGCCTCGGGCACCTTGCCCTCCACGTCGGTGCGGTGTGCGCGGTACTCGCCCTTGCCCGCACGGCGCCGCGCCACGGTGATCCACAGCGACAGGTTGCCGTAGCCGCGCCGCGTGGTCGCCAGCAGCACCAGCCGCATGTCCGGCACCGGCGGCGCCTTGTCGTCCACCGGCAGCCGCGTGAGCCGCATCTCGGCCCCGATGATCAAGGGCAGCTGCTGCGCCACCGCCTCTTCATGCGCCCGCACCACGCCGGCCACCGAGCACTCGTCGGTGATCGCCAGCGCGCTGTAGCCCAGCGCCTTGGCCCGCTGCACCAGCTCGCCCGGATGCGAGGCTCCGGTGAGGAAGCTGAAGTTGCTGCGGCAGTGCAGCTCGGCGTAGGCGGGCAAATGGGCAGGCAAATGGGCGGGCAAGGCCATGGCGATCCCGTCCCCTTCAGAACCCCTCGCGCTGCTCGCGCAGGAAGGGCCGGTCGATCTGCTCGGCCAACAGCTCGATGTCGCTTGGCCGCACGCCCACCGACTGGAAATGCGAGCGCCAGCCATTCACCACGCTGCACACGCGCCGCACCTCGGCCGCGGCTTCGTCCTTCTTCAGCGCGAACAAACCGCTCATCGACATCGCGTTGTCCAGCGTGGAGTCGGCTTCATCGTCGCCCACGCGCATCTGCTGGTAGCCCAGCGCCTGGCCCGAAGGCAACACGTCGAAGGCGGGTGACAGCTCCCACTGCTGGGCCTCGTTGACCAGCAGCACATGGTTCTTCTCGTGGTCGTCGGTGTTGTCGATCAGGATGTTGAACACCATGCGGCGGAACAGCTCGCGCATCTGCTGCACGTTCACCCCGCCGGCCGCCACGCCGCGCCGGCGCAGCAACTGCGCCAGCTCCGGATAGCCCATGCGCTCCCCCGCCGCCTTGAGCGCCACATGAGCCGACAGCGCATGCACCCGGCGCCCCGGCGCACGGTCGAAACGCCGCACCGCCACCGCGTGCCCATCCACCAGGGGAACCGCACGCGTGGCGGCGCTGCGGATGCCGGCTTGGGCAGCCAGCGTCATCGCGGCATGCTCCACCAGCGGCGCGTCGATCGGCTCCCCGCCTTCGGCGAACTTGACCACCCACTGCTCGCCATCGACCTCGATCAGCGCCTTCGGGCGCGCGCCGCCCATCGTGACCCCCGGCGACACCAGGCGCTGCTGCGCCTCGGGCACCGGTTCGTTGGCCAGCACCTTGAGCACCAGTTCATGGATGGCCTCGGTGTCGGCCAATGTGGGCAAGGGCCCGAGACGGCGCGGCTCGTAGGACTCGGCCGAGAGCGAAACGCCCAACGCCCCGAAGCGGTCATCGCCGGCGAAGTACAGGTACTCCAGCAGCGACAGGCGCGGCGGCTTGTCCAGAAAGCGGATCAGGCGTTCGCCCCAGCGGTCGGGTCGGGCATCGTCCACCGCGCCCGCAGCGCTGTCGCGTTCCTGCGGCATGAACTCCCCGCCCACCAGCGGCAGGTCTTCGCTCAGCGCAAAGCCCTGGCGCAGCCAGGCGTCGTGATACTGCAGCGACACGCCGCGCAGCGCCCGCACCATGCGCAGCGTACCCACCAGGACCGGCGCCTCGGGCCGCGCGAGCAGCCACAGGAAAAGCTCGTCGCGCGGCTGGTAAGAAAGCCGGCTCACGACTTCGCCTCCCGGCGCCGCGCCGCGCGCCGCTGCAGCACCTGGCGCACATCGAGCTCCAGCGCGCCGCGGTCGTTGCCGGGATCGGCCAGTTCCGGCAAGGCCGAGGCACGGCCGATCATCCACAGGGCCGTGGCGACGATGCCGATGCTCACCCCCGGGTCGCCTTGCTCCAGCCGGATCAGCGTGGGCACCGAAACCCCCAGGCGCTGCGCCCACAGGCGCTGCGACTCCTTGCGCCGCATGCGGGCAATGGCCAGGTTTTCTCCCAGCCGGCGCAGGGCTTCCTGGGCGGCAGGGGGCAGTGCAGACAGGGCTTCAGGCGGTTTTGGCATTGCATAGATATAGTCAAAGACGCGATTTTGGTCAAATTTATTTAACCTCAAGCAAACCTTCCATGCAGATACCAACCGGAGCCCGGCGCCTCGTCGTCCAGCGAATGCGGTAGCCGGTCGCGATAGACCCACACCAGCGCGCCGTCGGCGGCCCGGGCGACGAAGTAGTCGCGCTGGGCGGGAGCGCCGTCCCACCAGCCGGTTTCGATGCGCTCAGGGCCGGCCAGCAGCTGCAGCGGCTGGCCGTCGAGCAGGGGCTTGAACTGGCGCTCCGGCAGCGGCTCAGGCTCGGGCAGCAGCCAGGCCGGGCGGGACAGTGCCAAGGCAGCAGGCGTTTCCTCGGACCTGGAAGGCAGCGACATCCGCAACACCGGCCCGGCGGCCTCCAGCACGCTGCTGCACTCCGGCCGATGGTCGGAGCAGGCCCGCATCTGCTGCACCCGCTCGCGCCCCAGCCGGGCCTGCAGCCGTTCGACCAGCCGGGTGAGGCCTTCGCGTTCGCTGCGCGGCGTGGGAAACAGCTCCGCATTCGGCGGCGGGCCTTTCACCGCATGGCGGCATTGCAGGCTCAGCTCCAGCGTGGGCGCGGCCAGCACCGCATGGGCCAGCCGCTCGCGCAGCAGCAGCTGCAGGTGCTCGGCATCGGCCGAAGGTTCGGCGAGCGCGATCTCCAGCACGCTGGCCTCGGTGACAGGCCGGCCTTCGCGGTGCCGCGGCTCATGGTGCATGCGCAGGGTGAAAGCCCCCACCCGCGCGTGCTGGCCCGCCGCCCAGGCCACCAGGCGCTTGAGCAGCACCGCGGCGCCGTGCAACACCTGCTCGGTGGTATCGGCACGCGCAAACAGCTCCAGGCGGCTGTCGAACACTGACGGCAGCGTGATCCAGTCGCAGGGATCGGGCTCGCGGCCGTAGGCACGGTCCAGGTCCAGCAGCATCTGCGGGCCGAAGCGCCGCGCCAGGCCCGCGCGCGGCAGGCTGCGCAGGTCACCCAGGTTGTGCAGCCCCATGCCTTCGAACAAGGGCCCCCAGTCGCTGCGCGACAGCCCCCCAAGGGGGCCGGTCCCTGGCTTGGGGCGGCCCGGCGCCAGGGACCGTGAGGCTTCCCAGTGCTCGCGCGCGGGGCCCAGCAGCCACACCGGCACGGCCTCCAGATGCTCGGCCAGGGCGGGCAGCTGCGTCGTGTGACGGCCGAATTCCAGCCCCGGCCGCCAGCGCGCCAGCAGCGCCGCACCCAGCGCCGTGGGCCCGGTGGCGATCTGCAGCGCATGGCCCAGCGGCTGCAAGGCCTGCTGCAGGCGCTGCATCAGGCGCTGCAGCCCGCCCCAGTAGCGCAGGCAGCTTTGCACCTCCAGCAGCAGCACGTGTTCTTCAGGCTGCAGCGTCACCGAGGGCGTGAACGCCAGCGCCGCATGGGCCAGCGCCTGCAGCTCGGCGGCGTCGCGCTGCGCATCCACCTCGCCGATCACCAGCGTGGGCGCCAGCGCCAAGGCCGTGGCGCGCTTGTGGCCCGGCTTGATGCCCGCCTGCCGGCCCGCCGCATTGAGCGCCGCCACCCGGTGCTCGGCCAGCAAGGCCATCGGCAGGCTCTGCTGCTCGGGCGGCAGCGTGGAGGCAAACGACTCCAGCGACAGCAAGGGCAGGTGAACGGCGATCCACAACATGGCAGCAGCGCAGATCCATGCGGACCATCAGATGAACGAAGGCTGCGGTGCCCGCGGCAGCAGCGGCGCCACCGCCTGCCCGTCGGCCGAGGGCTCGGCGCGGCTGCGCAGCAGCGGCGGCACCACCGCCGGCAAGGCCAGCTGCAACGCCTGCGGCAAGGCCGGGCCGCGGCGCTTGAGCACCCGCAGCCCCAGCGCATCCACGCCCGCAGACTGCAGCGCCAGCCGCAAGGGCGCCGGGCTGGGCCGCGCCTGCGCCGACAGCTCGCGCAGCACGAAGGCCGGCCCGTCGTGGGCATGCGAGGCCAGCTGCAGGCGCCGCAACACCTCGACGCGCAGCCGGGCCGGCAGCCAGGCCAGCACGGCGCCCACATGCCCGCTCTTGAGCGCCTGCTCCAGCGCCCACAGCACATCGGCCTGCGGCAGCCGCTCGCGCGCCGCGCCGCGCACCGGCTGCTTGGGCTGCACCAGCAGCAACTGCTCCACCGGCACGCCCAGCTGCAGCCAGCCCGGGGCGCACAGCGGCTCGGGCGGGTCGAACAACATCACCACCCGGCCGGCCCGCGCCACCTGCCGCAGCGCCGGCGCCAGCAGCCGCAGCTCGCCGATGCCGGCATGCGGCAGCAGCAACTCGGTGAGCGCCCGCCGCGGCCAGCCGCCGCCCGGCAGCTCGGCATCCAGCGCCGCGAAACCGGTGGCCACCGCCTCCTCGCGCCCGCGGCCGAGCTGGTGCGCCCGCCAGAGGGCGGGATGCAGGGTTTCAGGCGGAGGGAGCAGCACGGCGGCCATCGCACCACTGTATGTCCATAAGGGGTATCACCTTAGCTCCAGTATAGGTTGGAATACTGGATATTTATCCAGTTCACTATACGCCGACTTTGACGGGTCTCACAACGTCTTCGTAGGTCACCGGATCGGTGATCACGGCCTGCTGCAGCAAGCGATAG
>JBFLWE010000103.1:0-17377 GCA_040758375.1 Pseudomonadota bacterium | reverse complement strand
AGCGACAGGCCTGTGGCGGCCAGCAGCAACGCCGGCCCCAGCCAGGCCGGCGCGTGGCGCCCGCCCTCCAGCCCCAGGCCCTTGAGCGCCTGGGCCGGCGCCAGCGCCTGCGCCTGGCGAGCCGGCACCCAGGCGCCGAGCAGGGCGACCGCCACGCCCAGAGCGCCATACAGCAGCGCCAGGTCCGCACGCCAGTGCAGTCGCGGTGCCAGCCCCTGGAAATAGCCGCCGCCCAGGTCGCCGCCCAGCCAGCGCAGCGCGGCGGCGGCCAGCGCGGCGCCGAGCAGCAGGCCCAGCACGCTGCCGGCCGCGCCGAGCAGTGCGCCCTCGGCCAGCACCAGCTGCAGCCGTTCGCGCGCCGACAGGCCCAGCACGCCCAGCAGCGCAAACTGCGGCACGCGCCGCGCCACCGACAAGGCCATCACCGAAAACACCAGGAAGCCGCCGGTGAACAAGGCCACCAGCGCCAGCACCGTGAGGTTGACGCGGTAGGCGCGCGAGAGGCTGGCCATGCGGGCCTGGCCTTCGTCGGGCCGTGCCACGCGCACGCCGGCCGGCAGCTGCAGCGCCTGCGCCACCGCCTGGGCGTCGGCGCCGGGCTGGAGCCGCAGGTCGATGCGCTGCAGCCGGCCCAGCCGGCCGAACAGCGCCTGCGCGCCGGCGAGGTCCATCACAACGGTGGGTGCGCCGGCGGCCGCCGTGCTGCCGGCCACGCGCAGCGACACCTCGCCCTGCGCGGCGAGCAGCGTGAGCGGCCCGTCGCCCAGGCGCTCGCGCGCGGCGGCGTTGAGGAACACCGCCTGCGGATCGATCACGCTCGTGGCCGCCGCGCCCTCGCGCGGCCGCGGCACCAGGTCGGGCGCGATCTGCACCACCGCGAACGCGTCCACGCCCAGCACGCGCAGGGGCACGCGCTCGCCGCCCGCGGCCCGCGCCACCGCGCTCACCTCCACCACCGGGCTGGCGACCTCCACCTGCGGCTGCGCGGCCACGCGCGCATACAGCGTCTCGTCGAAGCCCGCGCCGCCGAAGGCCGGCGCCTCGGCCGCGCGCAGCTGGAGGTCGGGCGTGCCGCTGACCGAGCGCACCGCGGCGCCGAACTCGTCGAGCGCCGACGCGTTGATCAGCTGCACCGAGAAGCCCAGCGCCACGCCCAGCGCCACTGCCAGCAGCGCCATGAGCTGGCGCCAGGGGTGCGCGCGCCACTCGGGCCAGCTGAGTGCCGAGAGCAGCGCCTTCATGTCTCGGCCAGCCCGTGCGGCGTGAGCCGCAGCACGCGGTCGGCGCGCGCGGCGGCGGCCGGCGAGTGCGTCACCAGCAGGCAGATCGCCTGCTCCTGCCGCACCTGCGCCATCAGCACCTCCAGCACGCGCGCGGCGGTGCCGGGGTCGAGGTTGCCGGTGGGCTCGTCGGCCAGCACCAGCGCAGGCCGGTGCACCAGCGCACGCGCGATTGCCACGCGCTGCAGCTGCCCGCCCGACAGCGTGCGCGGCCTGCGCGCGCCCAGCCCGCCCAGCCCCACGGCTTGCAGCATGGCCTGCACGCGCGTGTCGTCGGGGCGGCGTTGCAGCAGCAGCGGCAGCGCCACGTTGTGTGCCACGCTCAGGTGCGGCAGCACGTGGAAGGCCTGGAACACGAAGCCGACCTGGAGGCGCCGCCATAGCGCCAGCGCCGCTTCGCCCAGCGCGCTGACCTCGGTGTTGCCCAGCCGCACGCGGCCGCCGTCCAGCTTGTCGAGCCCGGCGATGCAGTTCAGCAGCGTGGACTTGCCCACGCCCGATTCGCCCAGCAGCGCCACCACCTCGCCCGGCCGCGCCTGCAGGCTGACGCCCTCGAACACCGGGGTGTCGCCGTAGCGCTTGCGCAGCTTGTCCAGGGTCAGCACCGCGTTCAGGCCTCCAGCAGATGCAAGGCCATGCGCAAGGTGCGTGCCGGTGCCTGGGGCTCGTCGCAGGCCACCGTGTGGCGCGCGGGCATGCTGCGCAGCCAGGTGAGCTGGCGCTTGGCCAGCTGGCGCGTCGCGGCGATGCCGCGCTCGCGCAGGCCCTCCAGCGCATTGGCGTCCAGCGCCTCCCAGGCCTGGCGGTAGCCCACGCAGCGCATCGACGGCAGGCCCGGGTGCAGGTCGCCGCGCGCGCGCAGCGCCTTCACCTCGTCGACGAAGCCAGCGGCCAGCATCGCGTCGAAGCGCTGCGCGATGCGCTCGTGCAGCCAGGCGCGCGACGCGGGCTCCAGGCTGACCAGCGGCGTGTGCCGCAGCGGCGCGCGTTCGTGCGCGCGGTGATAGCTCGACAAGGGCCGGCCGGTGCCGCGCCACACCTCGAGCGCGCGCTGGATGCGCTGGGCATCGTGCGGCGCCAGGCGCGCGGCGGTGATCGGGTCCACCTGCGCCAGCTCGGCATGCAGCGCCGGCCAGCCGCGCTCGGCGGCCTCGGCATCGAGCCGGGCGCGCAATGCGGGGTCGGCCGCGGGCATCTCGTCCAGCCCGTGCAGCAGGGCCTTGAAATACAGCATCGTGCCGCCCACCAGCAGCGGCAGCGCGCCGCGCGCGCGGATCTCGCGCACCAGGCGCGCGGCATCGGCGGCGAACTGCGCCGCCGAATACGCCTGCGAAGGGTCGAGGATGTCGATCAGGTGGTGCGGCACGGCGGCGCGCTCGGCGGCGCTGGGCTTGGCGGTGCCGATGTCCATGCCGCGGTAGACCAGGGCCGAATCGACGCTGACGACCTCAACCGGCAGCCGGCCCTGCAGCGCCTCGGCCAGCGCGAGCGCCGCGGCCGTCTTGCCCGAGGCCGTGGGCCCGGCCAGGCCCAGCCACTCGAGGCGCGGCTTCACGCGACGTCGCCCGCCGGGTCGGGCATCACGAGGGTCGCGGCGGGCCTGGGCTCGCCGTGCCGCTGCACCAGGGTCCAGGCGACGGCGGCGGTGGCCACCGACCAGGCGCCGACGCCCAGCGCCATCGGCAGCACGGTGTCGTTCAGCGCCTGGCCCAGCCACAGGCCCACCAGGAAGGCCACGAAGGCCAGCACGCAGCCGGCCAGCGCCGCCGCCACGCCCGCCGCCTGCGGAAAAGGGCCCACCGCGCCGGTCTGGCCGCAGGGCTGGTGGATGCCATGGCCGAAGGCATACAGCGCCTGCGGCAGCACCAGCGCCCACGGCGACTGCACACCGGCCAGCGCCAGCAGCGCCATCGACAGGCCGCCGGCCAGCGTGAAGCCGGCGCCGCGCCGCACCGCGTGGCGCAGGCCCACCTGCGCCAGCCAGCGCCGGCAGGCCAGCGTGCCCAGCAGGTACGACGCCGAGCCCGAGGCCATGGCCAGCCCGTAGGCGGCCGGCGACAGGCCCAGCACGCCGATGTAGACGAAGGACGAGCCGGCCAGCAGGGTGAACAGGCCGCCGTAGGTGGCCGAGCTCAGCGCCGTCCAGGCCACGAAGGTGGGATGCCGCAGCACCTGGGCGGCCTGGGCCTTCAGCGGCCCGAGCTTCAGCGCCTGCGGGTTGCGGCTGCGCAGGCTTTCGGGCACGCCGAAGGCGACGAAAAGGCCCACCGCGATGCCCACCACCGTGACCGCGCCGAGCGCCGCGCGCCAGCCGGCCCCGCCCGCGAGCGCACCGCCGGTCACCGGCGCCAGGATGGCGATCACGCCCAGCCCGGACATCGCACGCGACATCACCTGCGCGCCCTGCTGCGGCTCGTACAGGTCGCGCGCCATCGCGCGGGCGCACACCACCGCGGCAGCCAGGCAGGCGCCCTGCAGGCAGCGGCCGAGGATCAGCACACCGATGTTGGGCGCCACGGTGCAAGCCAAACCGGCCAGCACGTAAAGGCTCAGTCCCGCCAGCAGCACGGGCCTGCGCCCCACACGGTCGGCGATCGGGCCCCAGGCCAGCTGGGCCAGGCCGAACGACAGGATCAGGCCCGACATGGTGAGCTGCGTGGCGGCCAGGCTGGCGCCCAGCGCTTGCGTGAGCATCGGCAGCGCGGGCAGGTACAGGTCGGTGGTCAGGGGCTGCAGCCCCAGCAGCAAAGCCAGCGCCAGGGCGGCGCGCCCAGAGGTAAGCGGTGCACGGTGCATCGGGCGAGGGTACCAGCCCGCCATTGCATGGCGCCGGGCATGCGGTTTGCTGTTCCAGCCCGTGGGGCATCCACGGCGGGACTTGAAGGCACCAGGGAGTGAAGCAGTCGGGCACGGATCCATCGCCCAAGCCGGCGTCGCCTGACGGCGCCGAAGGCCTTGCGCCGCCCGAAGGCCTGCCGGCCGCGACTGAACGCCTGCTGCGCCGCCGGGCCGACGGCGTGCTGGCCGGGCAGAAGGAGGCGCTGGAGCTGGTGCTGGGCGGCGCCTCCACGGTGTCCATCCTCGGCGTGCTGGCGCGCACGGTCGAAGTGCAGTGCGAACCGGGCACGCTGGCCACCATCCTGTGGCTCGACGAAGACGAAGCGCACCTGCGCCATGGCGCGGGCGGCTCGTTGCCCACCGGCTTCTTGCGGGCGCTCGACGGGCTGGACATCGGCCCTGCCGCCGGCCCTTGCGGCGCCGCCCTGCAGGCGCTGGAGCCCGTGGGCAGCGCCGACCTGGACACCGCGCGCGACCTGTGGCCGGCGTTTCGCACGCTGGCCCTGGCGCACGGGTTGCACGCCTGCTGGGCCGCGCCCATCCTGGGCGTGGAGCGGCGCGCGCTGGGCGTGCTGGCGCTGTTCCGGCGCGAGCCCTGCCACCCGGGCGACGAGGACGTGGAGACGGCGCTGGAGATCGTGCACACCGCGGCGCTGGTGCTCGAGCGCGAGCGTGCCGAGCGGCGGCGCTTGCGCGAGGAGCGGCACCGTGACGACTTCCTGGCGACGCTGGTGCACGAACTGCGCAACCCGCTGGCGCCGCTGGCCAACGCGATCGAGCTGCTCGGTCGCGCCGGCAGCGATGCCGCGCTGGTGGGCCGCGTGCGCTCGATGATGTCGCGCCAGCTCGCTCAGCTGGCGCGGCTGGTGGACGAGCTGGCCGACCTGTCGCACAGCGTCAGCGCCACGCGCTTCGCACCGCTGGAGCCGGACGAAGCGCCGGCGGTGCAGTTGCCGTTGCCCACGGGCAGCGAGACGGTGGCCAGCGGGCTGGCGGCCCGCCGCGTGCTGGTGGCCGACGACAACGACCTGGTGCGCGAATCCTTCGTCGAGCTGCTCAAGAGCGAGGGCTACGACGTGCGCACCGCGGCCGACGGCTTGCAGGCGGTGGAGCTGGCCGAGCAGTGGCGACCGCAGGTGGTGCTGCTGGACATCCACATGCCGCGCCTGTCGGGCCTGGAAGCCGCGCGCCGGTTGCGTGCGGCCCACCCGCCGCAGGCGATGACGCTGCTGATGATGAGCGGCATGACGCTCAACGAGGCCTGGATCCGGCATGCCAAGGCGGCGGGCTTCGACGACTGCCTGGACAAGACGGCCGATCCACGGGCCTGGCTGGCGCGTGTCAGGGAACTCGCGATGGCCGCATCACACTAGAACTTCTCGCCCTCGGCCAGGTAGCGCCACTGCCCCGGCGGCAGCTTGCCCAGCACCACGCTGCCGATGCGCACGCGCTTGAGCGCCAGCACCTTGAACCCCACCAGCTCGCACATGCGGCGGATCTGGCGCTTCCTGCCCTCGCGCAGCACGAAGCGCAGCTGGTCTTCGTTCTGCCAGCTCACCTTGGCCGGCTTCAGCGGCTTGCCGTCGAGCTCGAGGCCGTGGTTGAGCAGTTGCAGCGCGTCGTCGCGCACGCTGCCCGCTGCAAGCGGCGCCACGCGCACCAGGTACTCCTTCTCGACCTTGGAGTCGTCGCCGATCAGGTGGCGCGCGATGCGGCCGTCCTGCGTGAGCACCAGCAGGCCGGTGGAGTCGATGTCCAGCCGTCCGGCGGGCGCCAGGCCGCGCAGGTGGGCCCGGTTGAACGGAATGCGCGCCGGATCGCCGGCCCAGTGGTTGGCCGGCGTGACCAGCGTGGCGGCCGGCTGGTAGCCGTCTTCGGCCTGGCCGCTCACGTAGCCGATCGGCTTGTGCAGCAGGATGGTGACGCTGCGCGACTGGTGCGTGCGCGCCGCGGGGTCGATCTCGACGTGCTGGTGCGGCAGCACGCGCTGGCCGAGCACGGCCGCCTGGCCGTCCACCCGCACCCAGCCGGCGGCGATCCACTCGTCGGCCTCGCGGCGCGAGGCCAGGCCCTGGTCGGACAGGTGCTTCGACAGGCGCACGCCTTCGCCGGCCGGCGCGGCAGCAGCGG
This sequence comes from Pseudomonadota bacterium, assembly GCA_040758375.1. Lineage (GTDB taxonomy): Bacteria > Pseudomonadota > Gammaproteobacteria > Burkholderiales > Burkholderiaceae_C > CAMLIZ01. The sequence continues at coordinate 11,129 of JBFLWE010000103.1, read as the reverse complement.
CGGCGGGTGGTGGCGATGGGCTGCGGGCGGCCTGCGGCAAAGGCGGCCGCTGCGGGAACGGGTGTTGTGAAGACGGCCGCTGCGCAGACGGCCGCTGCGCAGAAGTGCGCTGCTCGGGCGCACGTTGCACGGGTGGCCGCGGGCCAGGGCCACTCGGTGCCGGGCTGCCCGGGGGGCGCGGGGCGCCGGGGCGCACTGCGCGCCGCCGCGGGTCGCGTGCGGGCGCACCGGTCTTCAGCTTGAGTTTGGGACGCGGGGCGTTCATCGCCGGCATTGGACCACGCTACTCCATCAGTGCGACCGACTTCAACTGCACCCACACCGCCTGGCCGGGCTGGATGTCCAGCGTGGCCAGCGCGCGGCGTGTCAGGCGCGCCAGCACCGGCGTCGGGCCGATCGCCAGCCGCACGAGCGCCAGGCCCGGATGGTCCTCCGGCGCGATCGCGTCCACCGTGCCGCGCAGCACGTTCTGGATGCTGCTGCGGCCCGGTTGCTCGCGCGCCAGGCTCACGTCGCGCGCCAGCACGCGCAGCCGCACGGCGCGGCCGGGCTGCAGGCCGTGGTCCGGCGTCCACAGCTCGCCGCCGGCGAAGGCCAGCCGCGCGAGCTGCCACTGCGCATCGACCTCGGCCACCGTGGCCTCGATCACCACGCCGGCGTCCTCGCCCAGGCGCAGCGGCAGGTCCACCCGCGCCACCGTCTCCTGCAGCGGCCCCTGCGCGCGCACGCGCCCCTGCTCCAGCACCACCAGGTGGTCGGCCAGCCGCGCCACTTCGTCGGGCTGGTGGCTCACGTACAGCACCGGGATGCTCAGGCGCTCGTGCAGCCGCTCCAGGTAAGGCAGGATCTCCTGCTTGCGCTGCAGGTCCAGCGCGGCCAGCGGCTCGTCCATCAGCAGCAGCCGCGGGCTCACCGCCAGCGCGCGCGCGATCGCCACGCGCTGGCGCTCGCCGCCCGACAGGTGCGCGGGCTTGCGGCCGAGCAGCTGCCCGATGCCCAGCAGCTCGATGGCCTGCTCCAGGCTCACCGCCTGCGCGCCGCGTGCGCGCGCCAGGCCGAAGCGCAGGTTGCCCAGCACGCTCAGGTGCGGGAACAGGCTGGCCTCCTGGAACACATAGCCCAGCGGCCGGCGATGGGTGGGCAGCCAGGTGCGTTCGTCCTGCCACACCTGGCCTTGCACCACCAGGCGGCCGGCCGGCGCGCGCTCCAGGCCGGCGATGCAACGCAGCAGCGTGGTCTTGCCCGAGCCCGAGGGGCCGAACAGCGCCGTGATGCCCTGGCCCGGCAACTGCAGGGCGACGTCGAGCGTGAAGCCGTCGCGCTGCAGCACGAAGCGCGCGTCGAGGCTCACCGCGACTGCCCCCCCGGACGCAGCCATTGCAGCGCCAGCAGCACCACGAACGAGAACAGCAGCATGCCGCCGGCCAGCCAGTGGGCCTGCGCATACTCCAGCGCCTCCACGTGGTCGTAGATCTGCACCGAGACCACGCGCGTCTTGTCCGGGATGTTGCCGCCGATCATGAGCACCACGCCGAACTCGCCGACGGTGTGCGCGAAGCCCAGGATGGCGGCGGTGACGAACCCCGGCGCCGCCAAGGGCGCCGCCACCGAGAAGAACGCGTCCAGCGGCGAGGCGCGCAGCGTGGCCGCCACTTCCAGCGGCCGCTGGCCGATGGCGGAGAACGCGTTTTCCAGCGGCTGCACGACGAAGGGCAGGGAGTACAGCACCGAGCCCACCACCAGCCCACTGAAGGTGAAAGGCAGGGTGCCCAGCCCCAGGCCTTGCGTGAGCTGCCCGATCGGGCCCTGCGGCCCCATCGCCACCAGCAGGTAAAAGCCGATCACGGTGGGCGGCAGCACGATCGGCAGGGCGACGACGGCGCCCACCGGCTTGCGCCAGGCCGAGCGCGTGCGCGCCAGCCACCAAGCCAGCGGTGTGCCGAGCAGCAGCAGCAGCAGCGTGGTCACGCCGGCCAGCTTGAGCGTGAGCCAGACCGCGGAGAGGTCGGCGGCGGTCATTCCACGGTGTAGCCGTGCGCGCGGATGAGCGCCCTGGCCTTGTCGCTGGCCAGGTACTTCATCCACGCTTCGGCGGCCGGCCGCCCGCGCCCGCGCATGAGCAGCACCGCGTCCTGGCGGATCGGCGCATGCAGCTCGGCAGGCACCACCCAACCGGAGCCCGAGGTGATCTTGCCGTTGGACACCACCTGCGACAGCGCCACGAAGCCCAGCTCGGCGTTGCCGGTGGCCACGAACTGGTAGGCCTGCGCGATGTTCTCGCCCTGCACGAAGCGCGGCCGCAGCGCGTTGAGCAGCTTCAGCGCCGACAGCGTCTGCACCGCCGCCGCGCCGTAGGGCGCGAGCTTGGGGTTGGCCAGTGCCAGGTGCTTGAAGCGGCCGCTGCGCAGCACTTGGCCCTGGTCGTCCACCAGCCCGGGCTGCGCCGACCACAGCACCAGCCGGCCCACCGCATACGTGAAGCGGCTGCCGCGCACGGCGCTGCCTTCCTGCTCCAGCTTTTGCGGCGTGGCCTCGTCGGCCGCCAGCAGCACCTCGAACGGCGCGCCGTTGCGGATCTGCGCGTGGAACTTGCCCGTGGCGCCGAACGACAGCGCGGCCCTGTGGCCGGTGGCTTTTTCGAAGTCGGCGGCGATCAGCCTGGCGGGCGCGCTGAAGTTGGCGGCCACCGCCACCTGCAGCTCGTCGGCGCGGGCCGGGGCGGCGAGGCAGCCTGCCAGGGCGAGCAGGGGCCACAGCGGCAGCAGTCGGCGAAGTCGGGCGCTCAGCGGCATCGTGTCGTCCGGCGAAGGGTCATGTTCATTGTGACATGACGCGTTCGCGCGATGTCCGTGTGTGCATGACGCGAAGGCATCAGGCGCCGCCGCGCAACAGCGCCTGCAGCGCCCGCAGGTCCTCGGCGCAGGCCTGCGCCGCCTGCTGCTCGATGCGGCGGTAGCGTTCGACGATTTCCTCGCCCACCGGCGTGAGCATGCTGCCTCCGCCTTGCTGGCCGCCGGCCGCGGACGCCACTGCCGGATAGCGCAGCGCGCGCTGCGTCTCGTCCAGCATCGTCCAGGCGCGGCGGTAGGAGATGCCCAGCGCCTGCGCGGCAGCGGTGAGCGAACCGTGGTCGCGTATCGCTTCCAGCAGCGCGATCTTGCCCGGCCCGAAGGCGATGAGCTCGCCCACCGAGATGCGCAGCCGAAAGCGCGCGACCGCCTTGGGCCCCGCCATCAGCGGCCGCGCAGGAACAGCGCGTCGAGCTCGCGCATCGACAGCTGGCGCCAGGTGGGCCGGCCGTGGTTGCACTGGTCGGCACGCTCGGTGCGCTCCATGTCGCGCAGCAGCGCGTTCATCTCGGCCAGCGTGAGCTGCCGGTTGGCGCGCACCGCCCCGTGGCAGGCCATGGTGGCCAGCACCTCGTCGCGCGCGCGCTGCACCACGCGGCTGCCGTCGGTCTCGCCCAGCTCGGCCAGCACCGAACGCGTCAGCTCCACCGGGTCGGCCTCGCGCAGCGCGGCGGGCTTGGAGCGGATCGCCAGCACCCCGGGCGACAGCGGCGCGACATCGAGCCCCAGCTCGCGCAGCGTGGCCTGCTGCGACTCGGCGATCGCCACCTCGGCCGGCGTGGCGGCGAAGGTCACCGGGATCAGCAGCGGCTGCGCCTCGATCTGCGCCGCGTCCATCGTGGACTTCAGGCGCTCGTAGACGATGCGCTCGTGCGCGGCATGCATGTCCACGATCACCAGGCCATGCCGGTTCTCGGCCAGGATGTACACGCCGCCGATCTGCGCCACCGCGCGGCCGAGCGGCCAGTCTTCAGGCGATGCCTCCGGCGCAGCCGCGGATGCCCGCATCGACCTCCACGCCGGCGGCGGCTCCTGCGCATACAGCTCGGCCGTCTGCGCCAAGGCCAGCGACACCTGCGCCGGCGTGGCGCGCTCCCACATGGCCCCGGCACGTCCAGCGCCCGTGTCCCCCAGCGGACGCCGCGGATCTGGCTCCGCCAGTCCGCTGGCGTCGCCCCCCTGGGGGGGGAGCGCCGCAGGCGCTCCGGGGGGGGACAAGTCCTGCGCTGCGGGGGGAGCCAATACCCCCTCGAACGCCCGGCGCACCGCCTGGTGCACCGCGCGGCTGTCGCGGAAGCGCACCTCGATCTTGGTGGGATGCACGTTCACGTCCACCAGCTCCGGCGCGATCTCCAGGTGCAACAGGTAAGCCGGCTGGCGGCTGCCGTGCAGCACGTCTTCGTACGCGCTGCGCACCGCATGCGCGATCAGCTTGTCGCGCACGTAGCGGCCGTTGACGTACACATACTGCTGGTCGGCGCGCGCACGCGCGGCGGTGGGCAGGCCGGCGCGGCCCGAGAGCTTCAGCGGCCCGTACTGCAGCGCGAGCGCGCGGCTTTCGGCATCGAAGTCGGCACCCAGCACGTCGCGATGGCGCTGGGCCGGGTCGGTGCAGGCGCGCCATTGCTCGACCAGCCTGCCTTCGTGCCATACCGCAAACCCCACCTCGGGCCGCGCCAGCGCATGGCGGCGCACGGCTTCCAGGCAGTGCGCCAGTTCGGTGGCGTCGGTCTTCAGGAACTTGCGGCGCGCCGGCGTGCTGAAGAACAGCTCGCGCACCTCGACGCTGGTGCCCTGCGCGCGCGCAGCCACGCTGCATTCGCCCGAGCGCGCGTCCAGCCGCTGCGCATGCGGCGCGCCGGCGCAGCGGCTCACGATGCTCAGCTCGGCCACAGACGCAATGGCGGCCAGCGCCTCGCCGCGAAAGCCCATGGTGTGCACCTGCTCCAGCTCGGCCAGCGAGGCGATCTTGCTGGTGGCATGGCGCCTGAGCGCCAAGGGCAGCTCGTCGGCCGGAATGCCGCAGCCGTCGTCCTCGACCACGATGGCGCGCACGCCGCCGGCCATGAGCTTCACCGTCACCTGCGTGGCGCCGGCATCGAGCGCGTTGTCCACCAGCTCGCGCACCACCGAGGCCGGCCGCTCCACCACCTCGCCGGCCGCGATCTGGCTCACCAGCTCGTCGGGCAGTTCACGGATCGGTCGGCGCGCGGGGGGCAGCAGCACGGCATTCATCGGGGGGATTCTAGGCACGCTGCGTTGGCAGAAACGCGCATGGCGCATGTCTGCCTCCGCGGGATAGAGTCGCGCGACAGCACAACAAAACGCCGCCTATGCCGCGGCAGGGAGGCTGCGGTGCTGCAAACCGAACGCATCTACAAGCTCAGGCAGTGGCTCGACGCCGGCGTTTGCGTCACGCGAGAACTCGCACTGCGCGAGCTAGAAGTCTCGCCTGCCACCTTCAAGCGCGACATCGCGGCGCTGCGCGACCGTTTCAACGTGCCGCTCGAATGGGACGGCACACGGCGCGGATGGCGGCTCGACCGCAGCCAGCCCACCCTGGGCGCGCAGTACGAACTGCCGGGCCTGTGGTTCAACGCCGAAGAGATACACGCGCTGCTGACCATGCAGCACCTGCTGGCCCACCTGGACGCCGGCGGGCTGCTCGGGCCGCAGATCGAGCCGTTGATGAAGCGGTTGAACAAGCTGCTGGGCAGCGGCGCGCCGCCCAAGGCCGATGTGGCAAGGCGCATCCGCGTGCACACCGTGGCGGCGCGCAGGATCCATCTGCCGCACTTTCAGGCCGTGGGGAGTGCGCTGCTGCGGCGGCAGCGGCTGGTGATCGAGTACCGCGGGCGTGGCAGCGGCATCACGACGGAGCGCGAGGTGTCGCCGCAGCGGCTGGTGCACTACCGGGACAACTGGTACCTGGATGCGTGGTGCCATTTGCGCAATGCGCTGCGTAGCTTCAGCGTGGATGCGATCGAGCGGGTGCGGGTGTTGGAGCGCGGGGCGGCGGACGTCGAGGATGCGGAGCTGGATGAGGTGCTGGGGGCGGGATACGGAATCTTTGCCGGGCGGCAGGTGCAGTGGGCGGGACTGCGCTTCTCGGCCGAGCGCTCGCGGTGGGTGGCGGCGGAGAAGTGGCACCCGCAGCAGCGCGGCCGGTTCGACGGCGAGGGGCGCTGGCTGCTGGAACTGCCGTACGCGGACCCGAGGGAGCTGGTGATGGACATCCTGCGGCATGTGCCGGAGGTGGAGGTTTTGTGGCCGGAGGAGCTGGGGACGGAAGTCGAGCGACGGTTACGCGAAGGGTTGGGCAAGACAAGTGGGCTGGATAAATGATCAGGGCTTGGGGCCCACCATGCGGTCATCTGGTGAACCGCGCGCCCGGCAGGATGTACGGGCCAGGCTTGAGGGAGAAACCAAGCGCGGAAATTCGTTGCAGGAACAACATGGGAGTCACTGAATGACATTTGATCAAGAGTTCATGCTACTCACCGGCAATCCACACTTCCCGTGGCAGCAAGCGTTGTACGAGCGCTTCGTCGCGAGCGATTTTCCTAAGGTGTGCGATCTTCCGACGGGCCTCGGGAAGACGAGCGTCATCGTCCTCTGGTTGCTCGCGCTGGCAAAGAATCCGAAGCTGCCACGGCGACTCGTATACGTCGTCAACAGACGCACAGTCGTTGACCAATCCACCGCAGAAGCTGAACGGCTGTGCAAACGACTGGTCGCTGCGGATGCAAAGCCCTTGCGTGACGCTCTCGATGCAATGGCAGCAGTAAAGACAGAGCACCCCCTGACCATCAGCACCTTGCGTGGTGAGTTCGCCGACAACGGCGCGTGGCGGCGCGACCCTTCACGGCCTGCCATCATCGTCGGCACCGTCGACATGATCGGCAGTCGGCTGCTTTTCAGCGGCTACGGCTGCGGGTTTCGCGCCAGACCGCTGCACGCCGGCTTCCTCGGGCAAGACGCGCTGCTCGTGCACGATGAGGCGCATCTCGAGCCGGCATTTCAGTCGCTGCTCACCACCCTTGCGGACGAACAGCAGCGGAGCAAGGAGCCCCGCCCGCTCAAGGTGCTCGCGCTATCGGCCACCGGCCGCGCTGACCCTGACTTCACGCTTGGCGAGGACGACTTTTGCCACGCAGTGGTGAAACAACGTCTGCACGCCAAGAAAGGGCTTGAGATCCAAAACGTCGACGACCGGAAAGAACTCCCGGAACGCATCGCATCGAAGGCTGCCGAGCTCGATGGCAAGGTCGTTGCCTTTCTCTCTTCGGTCGACCAGGCCGAGAAGTGCACGCAGCTGCTGCGCAAGGTGAAGAAACGGGGCGTAGTCACATTGACCGGAACCATGCGCGGCGCGGAGCGCGACGAGTTGGTGAAGAACCCAGTGTTTGCGCGATTCCTCCCACGCCCCGACGCGGACATCGAACTGGAGGATGGCACGGTCTACCTCGTCGCGACGTCGGCCGGTGAAGTCGGCATCGACCTTTCGGCTGACCACCTCGTTACCGACCTCCCCCCTTTCGACGCCCTTGCCCAGCGGCTGGGTCGCGTCAATCGCTACGGTGAGGGCGACGCTGAGGTGCACGTCTATTGCGAGAAGCTGAAAGAGCCTCAGAAGACGAAAGACGACGGCGTTGAAGCGGACGAAGAGGACGACAAACCCGGAAAACGCAAGGACGAGTACGACTACGCACGTTTCTATACCCGGGCGCTGTTGGACGCTCTGCCGAGCCGCGGCGACGGACGCCTCGATGCATCCCCATTCGCGCTGCGAGCGCTCTCCAGTGACGCACGCCTCAACGCTTCGACGCCACCGCCACATATCCACCACGTCGACTCGCTGCTGTTCGATCGTTGGTCGTACACCACCGTGACGGGCCCGCTTCCGGGTCGTCCCCCGGTGACCGAGTGGCTCCACGGAAAATCCGAATGGGAAGCGCCTCGAACCACCGTCGCGTGGCGCCGCGAGGTCGCGTGGCTCACGAAAGAACACCTTGGACCGGAAACGCTCGACGACTTCCTCGCCGACTATCCGTTGCGCAGTCGAGAGACCCTGAGTGACGTCACCAGCCGCGTACTGAAGCATCTCCAAAGGCTGGCGTTGCAGGATGAGCCCGGCTCACAGTCGGCATGGCTGGTCCGCCACGACAAGCCCGCCGAGATCATGACGCTGCGCGAACTCGTCGATCGATACGACTCGAAGAAGAACCCGACGCTCGACGGCGCCACGGTGGTGCTGCCGCCAAGTGCTGGGGGGTTGAGTGGAGGACTCCTCGACGGTGCCGCCGCGTTCGATCCCGCGGAAAGCTATGACCTCGGACCCAAGGACAACGAACGTCTGGTACACGAATCGGAAGATGGGCCTAACGCACCAAACGGCATGCGACTGGTGCGGTCGGTACGGCGCACGCTCGATGAGGACGTCGCGCCAATCTGGTGGCACCTCTATGCGACCTCACGACGGGCAGACGACGACGGTTCTCGTACCAGCCGAAAGGAGTTGCTGCTCGATGTTCATCTGCGGCGCACCGAGGCGTGGGCTGCCCGCGTCGCCCAGCGTCTTGGTCTGCCTGAATACCAGCAAAAGGCGTTGGCTCGTGCTGCGCGCGCACACGACCTGGGAAAGCAGCGGCGCGTATGGCAGAACTCGATCAGGCGCCGTACAGAGCCATGGCTCGCCAAGGGCCCGATGCAGCCTTCGGAGCTCGGCCACTACCGCCACGAGCTGGGCTCGCTGCACGATGGCGATTTGACCGGATTGAGTGAAGAGGCGAAGGACCTCGCGCTACACGTCATCGCCGCACACCATGGCCGCGCTCGCCCGCACTTCCCGGCGATCGAGAGCTACGACCCAGAGCTGAAGGACGATGTGGTAGCCGCCCTGGTTCACGACGTGCCACGTCGCTTCGACCGGCTGCAGCGCATCTATGGCCGATGGGGGCTGGCGTGGCTCGAGTCGATTCTGAGAGCAGCGGACGTGCTGGGCTCCGAGGACGAGGAGGTGGTCGAGTGATAGACCTCGACGTTGATATCAAGAACCCTGGCCACTTCTTCGGTTGCTGCGGCGTCTTTGAGTTGGCGCATCGCCTTTGGCCGACCGCGACGGCGTGCTTCGAAGGAACGCACTTCGCCATCTCCGACGGAGACTTGAACGAGCTCGTAGCGCAGACGGTGCAAGCGACGGTCGAGGTGCTGGAGCCGGCGAACCAGACCTCTTCTGCGCTGCGGCTTGCAGCACCGTTCGACTTGCGGTTGGACTGGTGGAAGGTAGAGCGCGGCCTGAAGACCTGGGCCGGCCGCATGTCGGTCGACCGCATCGCAACGAGCCTTCAGCGGGATTTGCCGAACACACGCAACGGTTTCTTCGACGATGGTCACGTCGTCGTCGGCGCTGACGGCAAGAAGGTCGAACCGTACTACTTCGACGCACGCCGAGGCGCGAGCGCATTGCCGCTCGACACCGGTTTCTCGTCCGATGCACTGTGGCTGGAAACGGTGGCCTTCAGTGCGCCGGAGTTCTTCACTCTCGTCGGAATCCAGCGCTTTCGGCCTGCCGAGGTGAGGCCGCGCCTTTACCGCTATCGGGCATGGCGGGAGCCGCTTCCCATCACGCTCGCGGCACTGGCAGCAGCGAATGTGCTCGCCGATGGCGGCCCGCTTTTCCAGTTCGAGAGCGCATTCCGTACGGACCAGCGCAAGCACAAAGCCTTTTCACCTGCAATACCGGTAAATGGAGATGGACATGAGTAACTTGAAGATCGAGTCATGGCTCGAGGACTCCGCTGAGGCACCCGCAGCCATCGTGTTGCGCGAATACCTAACTCCGGTGGAGGGCAAGGACGGCGTCTTCTTTCCGCCGACGTTCGCTGCCGCCGAGAACTCCAGGGAGTTTCCCGGCGGGTACAACATCAACGATCTGGGGAGCGGCGAGAACGTGTGCCTGATCGATACGAACGGGTCGCAGGCGAACCGTATCGAGCCCATGTTCGCGGCTGGTGACTACGCGTCTCTCGTACCGCAGCTCGTGGTCGAAGCCGGCGAGAAAAGGGTCAGCATTCTCGAAGCTGGCCATCGAGCCGGTGATGCCATCGTGCGCTGCACCGAACTCAGGAGCGAGTTGCAGAAGGCCTTCCAGGCGTTGAAGAAGGGCGACGCTGTGCCGCTAGCGAAGATCGCTCCCACCTCGCTTGTTTTCGGCGTGTGGGACTCGCGTGACACACAGGCGAAGGCGCCGCGCCTGCTGGCGGCCACCATTCGCGCCTTCAACGTCGCAAAGCTGACGCGATCAGCGCAATACAACCCGGCTGTCGAGTATGTCGAGGAGGGGTTGCTGGACGAAACGGAGGACAAGGACGCGCTGAAGGCTTACTCGGAGCGGGGCTTTCGCCACGTGCCTGCGTCCGCCACACACGGCGGTGTCATCGCGACAGGTGACATCCGGCGCGAGGTGACGCTGCAGGTCGCGGCGCTGCGGCTGCTCCGTGGGAAGACTGACGACGAAACGAGAAAGCTGCGCGCGTATCTGCTGGGACTGGCGCTGGTGGCGTTCACGAAACCGGCAGTTGGTTTCCTTCGCCAGGGGTGCAACTTGGTGTTGGATGGCGACCGGCAGCCGGAGTCGAAGGTAGTCTTCCCCGACGGTCGCCGCGAAGACTCCGGACTCACGCACGATGCGGCACTGTCTTTTGCAAGGGCTGCGGCGGAGGCCTTCGGCGTCGGGGAAAGCAGGACAGTGAAATTCGACACCAAGCTCGCGAAGGATGAGACCACCGGGGAAGGCAAGAAGAAGGCGCCGAAGAAGGCGAAATCTGAATGAGCCGACACCTCGTGTTGTCATTCCGTTTCCTCTCTCCGTGGTTCCACGGACGAGGAGATGAAGGCACGCCCGAGTGGCCGCCCTCGCCATTTCGGGCTTTCCAAGCTGTTGTCGCTGCCGCTGGGCGGGCTGGCACCTTGGAGTCGACCCGTGGAGCGTTGACCTGGCTGGAGCAACGTGCGGCGCCGCTAGTCATCGCATCGGAGGCGACGGAGAGCGCAACGGGTTACCGGCTCTCGGTGCCGCACAACGCGATGGATCTCGTGGGAGAACACTGGAGCCGCGGCGATCACGACAGCGAAGCTGCGCGGAAAAAGATTAAGGAGTTATCCGCAAATAGTACACTCTCGCTCCGAGCCGCCGAAAACGCGGTGCTGGAGCGAGGTGTTGGCCACGAAGAGAAAGCGTGCACCGTCGTGGGAAGTGACCGACGAGTTCTGGGAGCG
>JBFLWE010000102.1:0-17751 GCA_040758375.1 Pseudomonadota bacterium | reverse complement strand
TTCAAGGACATCGACCCCTGGGGCTGCATGCTGCGCTACATCAGCGACCGCATCGCACCCGTCATTGGGCCACCGAGGCCGCCGCCGCGACTGGCGGCAGCGGGGTAACTGCCGGATTTAGGCTGACGCGCGGCTCGGCGTCTTCTTCGGCGGGCCAGTCGCGGATGTAGGCCTTGAGCATGCGGTTCTCGAAGTCCTGGCTGTCCACCACCGCCTTGGCCACGTCGTAGAAGGAGATCACGCCCATCAGGGTGCTGCCGTCCATCACCGGCATGTAGCGCGCATGGCGCCCCAGCATCATGCGTCGCACCTCGTCGATTTCCGTTTCGGGCGTGCAGGTCAGCGGTGCGTCGTCCATCACCGTGCGCACGATCGTGGCACCCACGCTGCCGCCGTTGCGCACCACGGCCTGGATCACCTCGCGAAAGGTCAGCATGCCTACCAGGTGCCCGTATTCCATGACCACCAGCGAGCCGATGTCGTGCTCGGCCATGGTGGCGATCGCCTGGGCCAGCGGCTGGTCGGGCGATACGGTGAACAGGGTGCCGCCCTTGACGCGCAGGATGTCGCTGACTTTCATGATGTTCTCCTCTACTTCACACGAACCCTTGGCCCCGTGCCGCCGCGGACCCGGCCTCGCCGGTGCGCTGGCGGCGACCCCTTGAGGGGCAAGCGCCACAGGCGCTGCGGGGGTGGGCCCAACATATCACACAATGCCAGGCACTCACACCCCCTCTGAAGTGGTGCCCTGATGCCTGGCTATTCCGACCCCGCCTTCGACACGCTGGCCCTGCACGCCGGTGCAGGCCCCGACCCCGCCACCGGCGCGCGGGCCGTGCCGATCCACCTGACCACCTCGTTCGTCTTCGAGAGTTCCGACCATGCGGCTTCGCTGTTCAACATGGAACGCGCCGGCCATGTGTACAGCCGCATCTCGAACCCCACCAACGCGGTGCTCGAAGAACGCATCGCCGCGCTGGAAGGCGGCGCCGGCGCCATCGCGGTGGCCAGCGGCCAGGCCGCGCTGCACCTGGCCATCGCCACGCTGGCCGGCGCCGGCAGCCACATCGTCAGCTCGTCGGCGCTGTACGGCGGCTCGCACAACCTGCTGCACTACACGCTGGCGCGTTTCGGCATCGCCACCACCTTCGTCAAGCCGGGCGACATCGACGGCTGGCGCGGGGCGATCCAGCCCAACACGCGGCTGCTGTTCGGCGAGACGCTGGGCAACCCGGGGTTGGACGTGCTGGACATTCCCACGGTGAGCAACATCGCCCACGAGCACGGCCTGCCGCTGCTGGTGGACTCCACGCTCACCACGCCCTACCTGATCCAGCCCTTCGAACACGGCGCCGACCTGGTGTACCACTCGGCCACCAAGTTCCTCTCCGGCCACGGCACGGTGGTCGGCGGCCTGCTGGTGGACAGCGGCCGCTTCGACTGGGACGCCTCCGGCCGCTTCCCCGAGCTGACGCAGCCGTACGAAGGCTTCCACGGCATGGTGTTCACCGAGGAAAGCCCGGTGGGCGCGTTCTTGCTGCGCGCGCGCCGCGAGGGCCTGCGCGACTTCGGCGCCTGCATGAGCCCGCACACGGCCTGGCTCGTCCTGCAGGGCATCGAGACACTGCCGCTGCGCATGGAGCGGCATGTGGGCAACGCCCGCAAGGTGGTGGAGGTCCTGGCCGCGCATCCCATGGTCGAGAGCGTGGGCTACCCTGAGTTGGAATCGCACCCCGACCACGCGCTGGCCCGCAAGCTGCTGCCGCGCGGCTGCGGCTCGGTGTTCAGCTTCAATTTGAAGGGCTCGCGCGCGCAGGGCAAGGCCTTCATCGAGGCGCTGAAGATCTTCTCGCACCTGGCCAACGTCGGTGACTGCCGCTCGCTGGTGATCCACCCTGCCTCCACCACGCACTTCCGTATGGACGACGTGGCGCTGGCGCAGGCCGGCATCACGCCGGGCACCATCCGGCTGTCGATCGGCCTGGAAGACCCGGCGGACCTCATCGACGACTTGAAGCGCGCGCTCAAGGCCGCGGAAAAGGCGGCCGCATGAACTTGCACATTCAAGGCCACGAGACCTACGCCTACACCGGCGGCAGGGCCTTCGATCCCGCCCTGCCCTGCATCGTGTTCCTCCACGGCGCTCTGCACGACCACAGCGTGTGGACGCTGCTGGCACGCTGGTTCGCGCATCACGGCCATGCGGTGCTGGCGGTCGACCTGCCCGGCCACGGCCGCAGCACGGGCGCCCCGCTGCCCAGCGTGGAAGCGCTGGCCGACTGGACGCTGGCACTGCTCGACGTGGTGGGCGTGCGCCAGGCGGCGCTGGTGGGCCACAGCATGGGCTCGCTGATCGCGCTGGAGGCGGCTGGCCGGGCGCCGGCGCGCGCGAGCCGCCTGGTGATGGTGGGCACCGCCTATCCGATGAAGGTGTCGGAGACACTGCTGTCCACCGCCCGCGAGGCGCCGTTGAGGGCCATCGACATGGTCAACGCCTTCTCCCACTCCACCCTGGCCGCCAAGCCCGCCTATCCGGGCCCGGGCACCTGGCTGCACGGGGCGAACCGCGCGCTGATGCGCAGGGTGCAGGCCGGGCAGACGGCGCTCAACCTGTTCGAACACGACTTCCGCGTCTGCGACGACTATGCCAACGGGCTGCAATCCGCCGCCAAGGTGCAATGCCCCGCGGCCCTGGTGCTGGGCGAGCGCGATCAGATGACCGCGCCGAAGGCCGCGCGCGAGATCGCCGCCACGCTGAAGGCCCAGGTGCTCACGCTGCCCGCGGGGCATTCCCTGATGCAGGAGGCGCCCGACGGGGTGTTGAATGCGCTCAGAACGGCCTTGGCCTGAAGGAGCCGACCATGAGCACCACGACCCTGCCCACCGATCACGTGGACCCGCGCTCGTTCAAGAGCTTCGCGGAGTTCTATCCGTTCTACCTGGGCGAACACAGCAACCGCACCTGCCGGCGCCTGCATTTCCTGGGTTCCACGCTGGCCCTGGTATGCCTGGCCACGGCGGTGTGGCGCGGCGCGCCTCAGTACCTGCTGTATGCACTGCTGAGCGGCTACGGCTTCGCCTGGATCGGCCACTTCGTGTTCGAGAAGAACAAGCCGGCATCGTTCAAGCGGCCGCTTTACAGCTTCATGGGGGATTGGCGGATGTACGCGCAGATCTGGGCGGGGAAGATCCGGTTCTGAGACCCGTGCAACACTGATTCCGTGTTGCACGAACCCCATCATGGCCAATCTGACCATCGTTGTTGACGAGGAGTTGCTGAAGCGCGCGCGAATCAAGGCCCTGCAGGAAGGCACCAGCGTCAACGAGGTGTGCCGCCAAGCGATCGAGCAGTTTGCGGGCGAGCGCGCCGCCGGCGGAGCGGCGAAGACTCTTGCCGAGCTTCGCGAGCTGGCCCAGCATGCCCAACCCTCGCAGGACGGCGAACCCATTTGGCCTGCGGCCCCAGACGTCCGCCCGCAGACGAAGGCGCTGAAACCTCAAGCCGCCAGCTTCTTCACCTGCGGGCGCAGGTTCTCCAGCATGTCGTCCACCATGGCCTGCAGGTCGTATTTCAGCTTCCAGCCCCAATCGCGCTGCGCCAGGCTGTCGTCGATCGAATTGGGCCAGCTCGCCGCGATCTGCTCACGAAAGTCGGGCTCGCAGGCAAGGCTGAAGCCGGGGATGCGGCGGGCGATGGCGGCGGCAATGTCCTTGGGCGTGAAGCTCACGCCGGCCAGGTTGTAGCTGCCGCGTTCGGTGATCCGGTCCGCGGGGGCCTCCATCAACTCCAGCGTGGCCCGCAGCGCATCGGGCATGTACATCATGGGCAGCGCCTGGCCCTCGCTCAGGAAGCAGGTGTAGCGGCCATGCTGCAGCGCGGCGTGGAAGATCTCCACCGCATAGTCGGTGGTGCCGCCGCCGGGCGGCGTCTTCCAGCTGATGAGGCCGGGGTAGCGCAGGCTGCGCACGTCCACGCCGTGGTTGGCGTGGTACCAGCGGCACCAGCCTTCGCCGGCGAGCTTGGAGATGCCGTACACCGTGGCCGGGTCCATCACGGTGTGCTGGGGCGTGCGGTCACGCGGCGTGCTGGGGCCGAAGGCCGCGATCGAGCTGGGCCAGAACACGCGGTCCAGCTTCTGCGTGCGCGCCAGCTCCAGCACGTTGAGCAAGCCGACCATGTTGAGGTTCCAGGCCCACTGCGGGTGCTTCTCGCCGGTGGCCGACAGCGCCGCGGCCAGGTGGTAGATCTGGGTGACCCCGTGGCGCTTGACCACCGTCGCCAGTGCGGCGGCGTCGGTCGCGTCCAGCACTTCGTGGACGATGCCCGGCACGCGGCCCACCGGTGCCAGGTCGCTGGTGATCACCGCATCGAGGCCGTGGCGCTGCACCAGCAGCTCTGCGAGCTCGGTGCCGATCTGCCCGTTGGCGCCGATGATCAGGATGCGCGGAACACTCATTTCGCGCCCCCGATCAGGCCCAGCTCCTCACCCGCCTGCTTGAACGCCGCCACCGCCTTCGCCAGGTGCTCGCGCTCCAGCGCCGCGCTCATCTGCACGCGGATGCGCGCCTGGCCCTTGGGCACCACCGGATAGAAGAAGCCCACGGCGTAAACGCCCAACTCCAGCAGGCGCGCGCTCAGCGCCTGCGCCTTCACCGCGTCGTACACCATGATCGGGATGATCGGGTGCTCGCCCGGCTTGATCTCGTAGCCCGCCTCGACGATCGCCTGGCGGAAGTAGCGGGTGTTGTCCTCCAGCTTGTCGCGCAGCGTGGTCGAGCCTTCGAGCAGGTCGAGCACCGCGATCGACGCGCCCACGATGGCCGGCGCCACCGTGTTGGAGAACAGGTAGGGCCGCGAGCGCTGGCGCAGCAGCTCCACCACCTCCTTGCGCGCCGCGGTGAAGCCGCCGGAGGCGCCGCCCAGCGCCTTGCCCAGCGTGCCGGTGATGATGTCCACCTTGCCGAACACGCCGCGGTGCTCGTGCGTGCCGCGGCCGGTCTTGCCGAGGAAGCCGGTGGCATGGCATTCGTCGATGCCCAGCAGCGCGCCGTGGCGGTCGCAGATCTCGCGCATCTTGTCCAGCTGCGCGATCGTGCCGTCCATCGAGAAGCAGCCGTCGGTGAACACGAGCTTGAAGCGCGCGCCCTGGTCCGCCGCCTGCCGCAGCTGGCGTTCCAGGTCCTCCAGGTCGTTGTGCTCGTAGCGCAGGCGCTTGGCCTTGCACAGGCGGATGCCGTCGATGATGGAGGCGTGGTTCAGCGCATCGCTGATCACGGCGTCCTGCTCGCCCAGCAGCGGCTCGAACAGGCCGCCGTTGGCATCGAAGGCCGCGGCATACAGGATGGCGTCTTCCGTGCCGAGAAAGCGCGCGAGCCGGGCTTCGAGCTGCTTGTGGATGTCCTGCGTGCCGCAGATGAAGCGCACCGAAGACAGGCCGTAGCCGCGCGTGCGCAGCGCTTCATGGGCCGCTTCGATCACCTTTGGGTGCGAGGACAGCCCGAGGTAGTTGTTGGCGCACAGGTTGATCACCTCGCGCCCGTCAGTCGTGCGCACCACGGCGCCCTGCGGCGTGGCGATGATGCGCTCGGTCTTGTACAGACCCGCGTCGCGGATGCCTTGCAGCTCCTCGCGCAGGTGCTGGTAGAAGGGTTCGGTGGAGCTCATCGTGGGCCTTTCTCTTGTCGCATCGGGCACAATCGAGTCGTGCGTTTTGTCGAACGAGTTCGTTATATCGAACTGTTTGTGCAGTATCTTGAAAACCGTCCGCAAGGTCAAGGAGCTTCGATGCCCCGCCCCGGCGCTTCTGCCGCCCCACCCGAGCCGCCCCGCGTGGGCAGCACCCTGCAGAGTCTGCGGCAATCGCAGGGCCTGTCGCTGGACGAGCTGTCGCGCAAGGCCGGGGTGTCGAAGTCGATGCTGTCGCAAATCGAGCGCAACCAGGCCAATCCCACGGTGGCGGTGGTGTGGCGCCTGGCCACCGCGCTGGGCGTCGGCGTGGGCGAGCTGCTGGGCGACGGCCGGCCGGCCGCCTCGGCCGGGGTGGTCACCGTACCGGCGCACGCCACGCCCACGCTGAAGAGCCCCGACGGCAAGTGCGAGCTGCGCATCCTGGGCCCCATCGAACTGGCGGGCCAGTTCGAGTGGTACGAACTGGTCGTGCAGCCCGGCGGGGCGCTGGAATCGCAGCCGCACGAGCCGGGCTCGCGCGAACACCTGAGCGTGCTGGCAGGCACGCTGGAGGTGCGGGCGGGCGGCGACAGCAGCCGGCTCAAGGCCGGCGAAACCGCGCGCTACGCGGTGGACGTGCCGCACGCCATCCACAACCCGGGCAAGTCCGTCGCCACGGCGCTGCTGGTGGTGTTGCACAACGCGTGAACTTCTTCACGCTTTGTGCCGGCGAATGCGCCCCGCGCTCGCGGGTTCTCCGCCGTATTGCGTATGGACGAGGGCACCCCAAGGCCCTCATCATCCTCAGCAATGTCCGCCCTGCCCGTTCACCAGGACGACGCCCAACGGCGCCGGCACGTCGAGACGCTGGTCGATGCGATCGACCTGCCGATCGGCCGCTGGGACCGCGAAGGCCGCCTGCTCTTCTGCAACGCCCCCTATGAAGACTGGGCGCTGCGGCCGCGCAGCGCCCTGATCGGCCGCACGCTGCACGAGCTCTACGGCCCACCCGCCTGGACCGCGGCGCAGCCGGCTTTCGCGCAGGCCTTCGAAGGCCGCACCGTGAGCTACGAGCGCGTGGTGATGCACCGGCAGGGCGGCGGGCGCTGGGCGCGCATCCAGGTGTTCCCCGACTTCACGCCGCTGGGCACGGTGGAGGCGGTCTACACCATTGCCTTCGACATCCACGACGACGTGGTGCAGCGCAAGGCGCTCGAGGACGCCAACCGCCGGCTCGACCGTTTTACCGAAAACATCCCCTACCCGCTGACCTACCTGGACCGCGACTGCGTGGTGCGCTTTGCCAACAAGGCCTACCTGCAGGCCGCGGGGCTGTCGGCCGATGCAGTGATCGGCAAGCCGATCCGCGAGGTGCGCGGCGACAGCCGCTTCGCGGAACATCGGCCCTACTTCGAGCGTGCGCTGGCTGGGCAGACGGTGCAGTACACGCGGCTGGTCGAGCTGCCGCAAACGGGCCGCCGCTGGATGCGCACCAGCTACGTGCCCGACTTCGACAGCGAGCAGGTGGTGGTGGGCTTCTACACCGTCACCACCGATGTGCACGAGCTCACGGTGGCGCAAGAGCGCCTGAAGCGAAGCGCCGAGCTCGACGGCCTCACCGAGGTGTACAGCCGGCGCGCGATGATGGACCGCATCGAGGCGGCGGTGCTCAATGCCGAGGCCCAGCCGGTGGCGCTGTTCTTCATCGATCTCGACGGGTTCAAGGCGGTGAACGATGAGCTCGGCCACCGTGAAGGCGACCGGGTGCTCGTGGCCATCGCGCAGGCATTGCGCGAGGTGGTCGGGCCGCACGATGCGGTGGGGCGTTTCGGCGGTGACGAGTTCCTGGTCCTGGCGCCGGTACGCAGCCGCCAGCAGGCGCAGGCGACCGGCCGGCAGTTGCTGGAGTCGATCGACCGCGCGGGCGCGGCGGCGGCCCCCCGGCACCAGGTGAGCGCGAGCATCGGCTACGCGCTGGCGCCGTACGACGCCTCCCAGCCGCTGAAGCTGATGCAGATGGCCGACAGCGCGATGTACGCCGCCAAGCGCAACGGGCGCGCCCGCGTGCTCGACGGCGCGGCGCATGCGACGCGCTGGTAGCGCAAGCAGGGCCTACCCGGCGTCCGGCGTCGCGGTCGCCAGCACGTCGGCCAGCGACATGGCCTGGAAGCCGGCACCCTGCCAGAAGCGGCCTACCTCGGCCTCAGGGTCCAGTAGAAACGCGGCCACGAGCGGCGCCAGCGGCGTGGCCGCAGGTTCGCACAGCAGCACATGGCGCGCGGCGCCGGCTTCGTCGAGCCGGGCCGCCCAGTCCATTTCCACCAGCCGGTCGAGCACCGGCTCGATCAGCAGCGGCTCGGTACGCAGGCGCGCGGCCAGCTCGGCGATCGACAGGCCGTGGCGCTGCGAGCGCCGGGCAGCCGCCAGCTCGCGCAGCAGCGTCACCGCGAGCACGAAGCGGTGCCCCGCGGTGGGCGGACGGCGCACCACGCGCATCTGCAGGCTGGGCGCGTAAGCCGCAATCACCGCCCCCAGCAGCACCACCACCCAGCCCAGGTACAGCCAGACCAGGAAGATGGGCACGGTGGCAAACGCGCCGTACACGGTGGAATAGACCGGCACCGACTTCACGTACCAGGCCAGGCCCCGTTCCGCGATCTCGAAGCCCACTGCGACGAACAGCCCGCCGGCGAAGGCGTGGCGCCACATCACGGGCGTATTGGGCACGTAGTGGAACAAGCCGGCCATCGCCGCAGCCAGCAGCACGAACTGCACGACCCCCAGCACCACGCTCACGCTCACCGGCAGGTCGCCCACCAGGCCGCTGGAGGCGCTGATCGCATACGAGGTGAGCGACAGGCTGACCCCCAGCACCAGCGGCCCCAGCGTCACCGCGGCCCAGTACACCAGGACGCGCTGCGCGATCGGCCGCGGCGTGCGCACGCGCCAGATCGCATTGAGCGCGCGGTCGATCGTGAGCACCAGCGCCAGCGCGGTGAACAGCAGCGCCACCAGGCCCACGCTGCCCAGGCGCGCGGCCTTGGCCGCGAACTGCGTCAACGCCCCCAGCACCGGCTTGGCGATCGCATCGGGCACCAGCATCTGCAGGAAGTACTTTTCCAGCGCGACGCGGAAGTTGGAAAACATGGGAAAGGCCGAAAACACCGCGAGCATCACGGTGAGCAACGGCACCAGCGCGATCAGCGTGGTGAAGGTCAGGCTGCTGGCGGTCAGGCCCAGGCGGTCTTCGCGAAAGCGCAGGCGCAGCGTGCGCAGCGTGTCGAACCAGGGCCATTCGCGCAAGGTGCGCAACAGGAACGCGACCGCTTCTTTCCAGGTGGCGGCCTTCAGCATCGGGGGCAAAGTCATGCTGGCTATCATGCCAAACATGCTGCGCGATCCCTCTCGTTTCACCCGGAGCCTGGCCCTCGGCAGCCTCGTGGGCCTCATCGTGCTCGGGCTGGCGTGGGAACTGTGGCTCGCACCCACCGGACAGCGCACGCTGGCGTTGAAGGTGCTGCCGCTGCTGCTGCCGCTGCCGGGGCTGTGGAAGCGGCGGCTCTACACGTACCGCTGGACCAGCCTGCTGGTGTGGCTTTATTTCACCGAGGGTGCGGTGCGCGCGGCCAGCGAACGCGGCATCGCGGCCGGACTGGCATCGCTGGAGCTGGTGCTCAGCCTGACGCTGTTTGCGGCCTGCCTGCTGCACGTGCGCCGCCACACCCGCACACACAAGGAGATGGCTGCATGAACGGTGAGCTGTTGTCGGCGCTGCACGCGGCCGTGGGCCCCGAACAGGTGATCACCGAAGGCGACCTCACGGCTTGGGAACTCGACTGGCGCAAACGCTTCCGCGGCAAGGCGCTGGCCGTGGTGCGCCCCGGCACGGCCGCCGAGGTGGCGGCCGTGGTGCGGGCCTGCGCCGCCCACGGCACGGGCGTGGTGCCGCAGGGCGGCAACACCGGCCTGGTGGGCGGCGGGGTGCCCGACGCCAGCGGCTCGCAGGTGCTGCTCAGCCTCACGCGGCTGAACCGCATCCGCGCCATCGACCGGCCCAACCTCACGCTCACCGCGGAAGCGGGCTGCGTGCTGCAGGCGGTGCAGGAAGCGGCGGCCGCGGAAGACCTGTTGTTTCCGTTGAGCCTGGCGGCCGAGGGCAGTTGCACGATCGGCGGCAACCTGGCCACCAACGCCGGCGGCACGCAGGTGCTGCGCTACGGCAACGCACGCGAGCTGTGCCTGGGGCTGGAAGTGGTGACCGCCGGCGGCGAGCTCTGGGACGGCCTGTCCGGCCTTCGCAAGGACAACACCGGCTACGACCTGCGCGACCTGTTCGTGGGCAGCGAGGGCACGCTGGGCATCATCACGGCCGCCACGCTCAAGCTCCATCCCCGGCCAGCGGCCAGGATGACCACGCTGGCGGCCTGTGACAGCCTCGACCAGTGCGTGGCGCTGCTGGGCCTGGCGCAGCAGCGCCTGGGCGCGGGGCTGACGGGTTTCGAGGTGATGGGCCGCTTTGCGCTGTCGCTGGTGGCCAAGCATTTCCCGCAGCAGCCGCAGCCGCTGCCGGGCGCCGTCTGGACCGTGCTGCTGGAGCAGTCCGACGGCGAGAGCGAGGCGCATGCGCGCTCGCTGTTCGAGGCCCTGCTCGAACAAGCGTTGGAAGACGGCCTGATCTGCGACGCCGTGGTGGCCGAGAGCGTGGCGCAGAGCAAGGCGCTGTGGCACCTGCGCGAGTCGATTCCGCTGGCGCAAGCCGAAGAAGGCTTGAACATCAAGCACGACATCTCGCTGCCGGTGTCGCGCATCCCCGCCTTCGTGCGCGAAACCGATGCCGCCTTGCAGCAGCGCTTTCCGGGGGCGCGGCTGGTCAACTTCGGCCACCTGGGCGACGGCAACCTCCACTACAACCTGCAGGCGCCCGAAGGCGCGGTGGCCGACGAGTTCCTGGCCGCGCACGAGGAAGCGGTGAACACACTGGTGTACGACGCGGTGCTCGCGCACGGCGGTTCGTTTTCGGCCGAACACGGCATCGGCGCGCTCAAGCGCGAGGAGCTGGCCCAGCGCAAGCCGGCCGTGGCCCTGCAGCTGATGCGCGCGGTCAAGCGGGCGCTCGACCCGCACGGGCTGCTCAACCCCGGCAAGCTGCTGTAGGCGCTATTTCGCGTCGCTGACCGGCTCGAAGCGCCAGGTCAGGCCCAGCCGCTGCGCCATCACGTCGAGCAGCGCATCGCGGTTCACCGGCTTGGGAATGAAAGCAGTGGCGCCGGCATCCAGGCAGCGCGCCCGGTCGGCCGCCGAGGCGTTGGCCGAGACCATCACCACCGGCAGGGCCGACCACGCGGGTTCGGCCCGCAGCCTGCGGGTGGTCTCCAAGCCGTCCATCACCGGCATGGCCATGTCCATCAACACCAGGTCCGGCATGCGCACGCCGATGCAACGCAGCGCGGCCGCGCCGTCGGCCGCCTCCTCCACCTCGAAGCCCAGCGTGCTGAGCAGGTCGGCCAGCATGCGGCGGTTGCCGCCCACGTCGTCGACCACCAGCACACGCCGGCGTTCGCCTTCGTAGCCCGCGGGCAGGCGCAGCGAGTGCTGGGCCTGGACAGCGGCATCGGCAGTGGCAAAGGCCGCGTCGAACCAGAACACGCTGCCCTGCCCCTGCGTGCTCTCGGTATGGATGTCGCCGCCCATCAGCCGCACCAGCTGCCGGCTGATGGCCAGGCCCAGGCCGGTGCCGCCGAAGCGGCGATGCACTTCCCCGGCCTGCTCGAAGGGCAGGAAGATCTGCTCGAGCTGGTCGGCCGGGATGCCGACCCCGGTGTCGCGCACCTCGAAGCGCAGCCGCACCTGGTCACCCTCGCGCGAGACCACACGCACCACCAGGCGCACCTCGCCCTTGTCGGTGAACTTCACCGCGTTGCCCAGCAGGTTGAGCAGCACTTGACGCAGGCGCTTTTCGTCGGCGCGCAGCACGGGCGGCACGTCGGGCGCGCTGTCGAGCACGAAGGACAAGGCCTTCTCCTCGGCCTTGATGCGGATGATGTCGGCAATGCCGCGCAGGAAGGCCGGCAGCGCCACTTCGGACAGGTACAGCTCGGCCTTGCCCGCCTCGATGCGCGAGAGGTCGAGGATGTCGACGATCAGCGTCAGCAGGTGTTCGCCGCTGCTGCGGATGGTGTCCAGCCCCGAGGCCTGGCGCGGCGTGAGGCTGTCGCCCATGCGCAGCAGCTGCGCATAGCCGAGGATGGCGTTCAGCGGCGTGCGCAGCTCATGGCTCATGCGCGCCAGGAACTCGCTCTTGGCCAGGTTGGCCACCTCGGCGCGCTCCTTCGCCTCGCTGAGTTCGGCCGTGCGCGCGACGACCAGTTCTTCCAGGTGGTCGCGGTGGCGCTCGAGTTCGTCTTCCCGCTCGCGCAGCACGGCGATCATGCGGTTGAAGGCATGCGCCATCGCTTCGATGTCGTGCGGGCCGCTCAGACGGGCCTGCACGTCCGGCTCGCCGCGTTCGGCGCGCAGCATCGCGCCCGACAGCTCGGCCAGGGGGCGGGTCAGGCGCGCCGACAGCAGGCGCACGAGCAACAGGAAGGCCAGCGCGAACGACAGCGACACCGCCAGGTTCACGAAGAACACGTTGCGCTGCATGCGCATCAGCGTGGACTTGCTCTGCACCACCCGCACATAGCCCAGCAGCTCGGCACGCTGCTCGGTCATCTCGAACGGAGTGGGCGCGCCCCGCGCGGCCCATACCGGCGCCACGAAGCGCCATGCGTCCTCGGTCTCGGCCTCCAGCCCCGACTGCAGCGGCCGCGAGCCCTGCAGCTCCTGCGCGGGCAGGCCCACGCCGCGCGCGACCAGCAAGCGGTTGTCGGCGTCGCGGATCTCCACCGCGATCACCTCCGGAAAGACCAGCGTCGAGGCGATGGCGTCGGCGGCGTTTTCTGGCGCCGCGAAGACCAGCGCCAGCTCGCTGCGGCTGGCGAGATTGACGGCGATGCCTTCGCCTTGCGCGAGCAGCGTGGCCCGGATCTGCCGGCTGCCCTGCCACGAGCTCACGAGCGACGAACACAGCGCCAGCAGCACCACGCCCAGCGCCACGGCAATGCTCAGCTGTCCGCGGAACGTGCTGCCCCGCACGAATCGCGCGAGCATGCGCCGATGCCAGGGCGCGCCCGCTCCCGGGCTTGCGGTGTCGGCCTGCGCGGTGGAGGAAAGGTCGGTCGATGGCATAGGGGGTCGCCGGCGCAGCAGGCTCAGGGTTCCGGATAGACGAGGTCGTAACCCGCGATGCGGGTGCCGAGCACGATGCCGAGGTGGGCGGCCGTGCGCGCATTGATCGCGCTGCGCACGTCGCGCAGCGGCAGCACTCCCTCGGCCGGCTTGCCGCCCTGCAGCGCGCGCAGGGCCGCGTCGCCCAGGGTGCGGCCCAGCTCGCCGTTGTCGGGGTACAGCGCGAACAGCGCGCCGCGCTTGACGTGTGCGACGTTGCTGGAGAAGACGGCCAGGCTGTGGTTCCAGGAGGCTTTCAACACCAGCGGCAGCACGGCCCCTTCTTCCACCGTTGTGGCATCCTGCGGCAGCCACACCGCATCGCGCGAGGCGTCGGCGGCGGCCAGGATCTGCTGGTAGTGGCGCAGCGCTGCCGGCAGGTCCTGCGCCTCATGCGCGTCGAGTTCCAGCGACACCCCGCGCGCCGCCTCGCGCGCGCGACGGATCAGCCAGCCGCTCTGGCGCGGGTCGTACACCACGCTGACCCGCCGCACGCCCGGCATCAGCCGGCGCAAATGGGCGAACAGCAGGCCGGGGTCGGGCGCCAGCGTATAGACCGGATGGCCGCGCAGGTCGGACTCCTGCACCGACACCACGCAGCCGGCGATGGCGTTCACGCCGCCAGCCAGCAGGGCCAGGGCCTTCAGTCCCTGGCGGCCCAGGGCCACCACCACGCGCGCCTCACGGCGGCGCACTTCGTCGGCCAGGCCCTGCTCGTTGGAGGGCCCGACGGCAAGCACCGACACCCGGCCCGGCGCGCGCGACTCGATGCCCTCTACGATGCTGGCGAACACGCTGCGAAAGGGCTCGCCGATGTCGGGTACCAGCACCATGATGGCCCGCGGCGGCTCGGCGCCCAGGGCCAGCAGGGGACCCGAAGACAGCGCGATGCCGCTGCCCGCAGCGACAGCGCGTCGCAAGAGGCAGCGTCGTCCGAACGCAGCCGAGTTCAAGTCGTGAGCTCCCTTCCCCGGGCCCGAAGGGGCCCTGCAAAGTTTAGCCTGCGCCGGCACCGCTACAGCTGTGACGTTCGTTGCCGAAAACACGGAACCCCGGCCCGCGACTGGCCGGGGGCCAGGCATCCGTGACGGATGAGAGGACGAACCAAAACAACAGGAGCCTCATGAACAAGAAACTGCGCATCAAGGCCTGCACCGCATTGGCCGCAATGGCGCTGTGCCTGCCGACGGCCCGGGCCAAGGACAGGCCGTCCAGGCTGCCGCTGCTGGTGATCGGCGCCTCCTATTCGGAAGGCAAGACACCATTCAACAACGGCGTCGCGCCATTGGGCGGCATGTCGGTGGGGCTGGGCAGCTACCTGGCCCTGGGCCAGGCGCTCACGCGAAGCGAGCTGCTGCCGGGTCATGTGATCAACGAGGCGCAAGGCGGGTCCGGCACCTTCGCCCGCCCCTACTGCGCACCGGGCGCGGCCAGCTGCGGGCCGGCCGGCTGGGAAAGCTACCAGACCCAGCTCGAGAAGGCCCTGGCGCGGGTGGCCGTGCCGCCCGCCTTTGCCAGCCACAACGCCCGCTACCTGGTCGTGACGATGCCCAACGACTGCCTGCATGCCGATGCCTTCGGCATTGCGCAATCGCTGTCGCAACCCTGCACGCCGGCGCAGATGAACGCCAGCGTGGACCGCATGGTGGCACTGGGACAGTCGGCGCTGGCCCGGGGCATCACGCCGATCTTCGACGTGCATCCGCGCTACCGGCAGCTCAACCTGCCGTTGTTCCGCGACCTGTCGGGTCTGGCCTGGGTGATCGGAGAAGCCGACTACAACACGCTGCGCGAGCTGATGCGCACGCGCCTGAAGGCCGAGCTGCCGCAGGCCATCGTGCTCGACATGTGGAAGGAACTCGAGCACATCGGCGACGGCATCCACCCGGATGCAGCCACGGTCAAGCGCGCCGCGCGCGCCATTGCGCAAGAACTGATCCGGCGCGATGGCCATCGGCCTTGAGCACATCTGCACGGCTGTCTCCGCCGCGCGACAACGTACGGCCAGCACATTGATTACGATGGCACGCGCGCACACGGTGGGCCACCATTGAGCCCTCTTGCGACAGGAGGAGCCCAGCATGCGGACATCGCCGTCGATCATCGCGTTGGCCTGCGCGTCGGCGTTGCAGGCGTTCGGCGCGCAGGCCGCCGTGAGCGAAGAAGACGAGTTGGCCCTGGCCTACGGCGACAAGGCCACCGTGAGCATCGCCACCGGCCACCAGCAGCCGCTGCGGCGCGCACCGGCTGTGGCCACGGTGATCACCGCGGAAGACATCGCCGCGATGGGCGCGACCGACCTGGACGAGGTGCTGGAAACGGTGCCCGGCGTGCACGTGAGCCGCAGCAACGTGGACTACACGCCGCTGTACGTGATCCGCGGCATCTACAGCGAACTGAATCCGCAGACGCTGGTGCTGCAGAACGGCGTGCCGATGACCACGCTGTTCACCGGCAACCGCGGCCTCGGCTGGGGCGGGCTGCCGCTGGACAACGTCGCGCGCATCGAGGTCATCCGCGGGCCGGGCTCTGCGCTCTATGGCGCCGACGCGTTCGCTGGCGTGGTCAACATCATCACCAAGAACGCTGACGAGGCCGAGGGTACCGAGGCGGGAGCCCGTGTGGGCTCGTTCAAGACGCGCGACGGCTGGCTGCTGCACGGCGGCAAGCTCGGCCCGCTGGACCTGGCGGCCTACCTGCGCGTGGGCAGCACCGATGGTCACAAGCGCATCGTCAGCGCCGACGCGCAGACCGCGCTCGACCCCTTGTTCGGCACGCAGGCCAGCCTGGCACCAGGGCCGGTGTCGGTGGGCTACGAGTCGGTGGACGCCAGCGTGGAGGCGGCCTACGCCGGCTGGCGGCTGCGTGCAGGCTACCGGCTGCGCGACGACCTGGGCAGCGGCGCCGGCGTGGGGTCGGCCCTCGATCCGGTGGGCCGGCACCGCTCGCAGCGCATCACCGCCGACCTCAGCCGCAGCGACATCGAGCTGCGGCGCGACTGGCGCCTCACCCTGTCCGCCAGCTACCAGCACTACACCCAGCGCCTGACCACGCCGGTGCTGCTGCTGCCGCCGGGCGCCTTTGGCGGCGCGTTTCCCGAAGGCATGTTCGGCGCGCCCAACACCTGGGAACGCGAGCTGCGGTTTTCGGCGGTGGCCCTGTACTCGGGGCTGGCGAACCACCTGTGGCGCTTCGGCGTGGGCTACGACGACCTGGACCTGTATCGCACGCAGGAGTTCAAGAACTTCACGCTCATCTCCAGCGGGCCGCTGATCGGCATGCCGGTGCCCACGCCTGGCGCCGCGGTGATCGAGTTCCCCGTCTCCGAGTCGTTCATGGAGCCGCAGCACCGCACGGTGAAGTACATCTACCTGCAGGACGAGTGGAGCTTCGAGCGCGACTGGACACTCACCGCCGGCCTGCGCCACGACAAGTATTCCGACTTCGGCAGCACCACCAATCCACGCGCTGCGCTGGTGTGGGACGCCAGCCTGGACATGACCGCCAAGCTGCTGTGGGGGCGTGCCTTCCGCGCGCCGGCGTTCAACGAGCAGCACAGCATCAACAACCCCGTGTTCCGCGGCAACCCGCAGCTGAAGCCGGAGACCATCGACACCCTGGAGGCGGTGCTCGGCTGGCAGCTGCGCGCCGACCTGCATGCGAACGTCAACGTGTTCCGGTACCGGATGAAAGACATCATCCGCACCGCCGACTCCGGCGGCGGCACCGCCACCTTCAACAACATCGGCGCGCAGCGCGGCCGAGGCATCGAGCTCGAGACCACCTGGGATGCAAGCCGGCGCCTGCGCGTGGCAGGCCACTATGCCTACCAGCGCTCGACCGACGAAGCCAGCGGGCAGGACGCCGGCTATGCGCCGCACCACCATCTGTACGCGCGCGCCGACTGGCGCTTTCACAGCGGCTGGCTGCTTGGCGGGCAGCTCAACCACGTGGCCGGACGCAAGCGCCCGCCCGGCGACCTGCGCCCGGAGATCGCCGACTACACCACCTTCGACATGACGCTGCGCACCGGCTCGGGCCGCGGCGGCTGGGAATTCGCCGCGTCGGTGCGCAACCTGTTCAATGCCGACGTGCGCGAGCCCAGCCTGGCACCCGGCACCAGCATCCCCAACGACCTGCCGATGGCGCCGCGCGCGTTCAGCCTGCAGGCCAGCTACCGGCTCTGAACCGGGCGCCAGGGCCGGCGTGCCGGCCCTTCGTAGGCCACGTGTGCGCACGACAGCGGGAACACCGCACCCGCAGGGCGTTCGCCGCCCTCGATGAAGCACGGCACCATGCCGGCCAGCAGCATCGGCACCTGGAAATGGTGGAACTCGCTCACGTCCAGGCCCAGATCAGCGGCCAGCGCTGCGCACAGCGCGGCGTAGTTCATCTTCAGGCGCGCGTCGCGTGCCACCAGCACCTGTTCCACTTCGTGCGCCAGCCTCACGTGGGCGCCATCGGCCAGGCCTTGTTCGCGCGCCACGCGCAACAGCCATGGCAGCCGCTCGTCCACCGCATGGATCGGCCGGCCATAGCCCAGGATGCGCCGTTGCGCCAGCTCCGCGGACACCACCTCCTGAACGCTCGCGCCGGCCTCCACGGCGCGGCGGGCCTTGAGCAGGAAGTCGATCGCGCGCACGCAGGGGTGGCCACCGTACACCGTGGCTTCCGAGACGCCGAGCGCCGCGGCCATGCCGAGCGCGGGCGTGCTGCGCGCATTGCCGGCCAGGGCCGCCACGCGGTTGTTCCAAAGCCGGGCATCGGGATAGCTGGTGCAGACCCACATGGCGTGCAGCACGCGCAGGGCGGGCGCC
>JBFLWE010000101.1:12860-17907 GCA_040758375.1 Pseudomonadota bacterium | reverse complement strand
CGCACGCTCGTGCAGGCAGAGCGCACGAGCTTGGCCAGCTCCGCTTCTTGCTCTTCACTGAGGATGACAACCGGGGCAACTCGCAATTGCTCGCTCCAATGCAGACCGAAGTAGAGCATTGGAGGCGCGTTTCGCAATTAAGTTCGCTCAAGAAGCGAACACTACACTAGCCAGCGCCGGGAGTTCGCGATGCAAGCCCATCACTTCGTCGAGCTGTTCATCCGCCGCCCGGTGATGACGGTGCTGCTGAACCTGGCCATCGTGCTGGCTGGCGTGGTGGCGCTGGGCAAGATCCCGGTGGCGGCACTGCCCAGCTACAACACGCCGGTCATCCAGGTCAGCGCCTCGCTGCCGGGTGCCTCGCCGGAGACCATGGCCAGCTCGGTGGCGCTGCCGCTGGAAAAGCAGTTCTCCACCATCGCCGGCCTGCTGAACATCAGCTCGGTCAACACCCAGGGCTCGTCCTCGCTGACGCTGGAGTTCGACACCAGCCGCGACATCGACGCGGCCGCCGTCGATGTGCAGGCCGCGCTGTTCCGGGCGCAGCGCGCGCTGCCCTCGGAGATGACCAACCCGCCCTCGTACCGCAAGCTCAACCCGGCCGACGCGCCGGTGCTGATCGTCGCGCTCACCTCGCCTTCGATGAGCCTGTACGAGCTCAACGACTTCGCGGAAAGCCTGATCGCGCCTTCGCTGTCCACGATAGACGGCGTGGCCCAGGTGCTGGTGTTCGGCCAGAAGCGCTATGCCGTGCGCATCCAGGTGCGGCCCGATGCACTGGCCGAGCGCAACATGACGCTGGACGAGCTGCGCGCGGCGATCAGCGGCGCCAACGCCAACACGCCGGTGGGCGTGATCGACGGGCCGCGGCAGACGCTGAGCGTGCAGGCCAACCGCCAGCTCACCAGTGCGCGCGAGTTCGCCAACCTGATCATCGCCACGCGCAACGGCGCGCCGGTGCGGCTGCGTGACGTGGCCGAGGTGCTGGACAGCGTGGAGACCGCCAAGAACGCCGCCAGCTTCAACGGCGAGCCCTCGATCCAGCTCGCGATCCAGCGCCAGCCCAACGCCAACACCGTGCAGGTGGTCGACCGCGTGAAGGCCATGCTGCCGCGCTTGCAGGCGCAGCTGCCGGCGTCGGTGCAGGTGCACCAGCTCAACGACCGCTCGGTGTCGGTGCGCGAGTCGCTGCACGACGTGAACCTCACGCTGGCGCTCACGGTGGTGCTGGTGGTGCTGGTGATCTTCCTGTTCCTGCGCCGGCTGTCGGCCACCATCATCCCCACGCTCTCCCTGCCGGTGTCGTTGATCGGTGCGCTGTCGCTGCTGTACGCCGGCGGCTACAGCCTCAACAACATCTCGCTGCTGGGCATCACGCTGGCCGTGGGCCTGGTGGTGGACGACGCGATCGTGATGCTCGAGAACATCGTGCGCCACGTCGAAGGCGGCATGCATCCCTTTGCCGCCGCCATCCGCGGCGCGCGCGAGATGACCTTCACCATCCTGTCGATCTCGATCTCGCTGGTGGCGGTGTTGATTCCGATCTTCTTCATGCCGGGCGTGATCGGGCTGCTGTTCCACGAGTTTGCGGTGGTGGTGGGCCTGGCCATCGGGGTATCGGCGCTGGTGTCGCTGACGCTGGTGCCCATGCTGTGCAGCCGCTTCCTGCGCCACCACACGCCGCAGGAGGAAAACGCACTGGGCCGCGCCTTCGAGCGCGGCTTCGGTGTCTTCCAGAACGCCTATGCGCGCAGCCTCGACTGGGCGCTGGCGCACCGCGGCGTGGTGATGGCCGTGGCGGGCCTGAGCTTCGTGCTCACCGCCGTGCTGTTCGTCGCCATCCCCAAGGGCTTCTTCCCGGAAGAAGACATCGGCCAGCTGCGCGTGACGGTGGAGGCGTCGGAAGACATCTCCTTCCCGGCCATGCTGACGCTGCAGAACCAGGTGGCCGAGGCGTTCCGCACCGACCCTGCCGTGCTGAGCGTGGCCTCGTTCCTCGGCACCGGCGGCCAGGCCAGCACCGCCAACACCGGCCGCATGTTCATCAACCTCAAGCCGCGCAACCAGCGTCCGCCGATGAAGCAGGTGGTGGAGGGCTTGCGCCAGAAGGTGCGCGGGATCGCCGGCGTCACGGTGTTCATGAGCCCGGTGCAAAACCTGCAGATCGGCGGCCGCGCCACCAAGAGCCGCTACCAGTACATCCTGCAGAGCGTGAGCGCCGAGGCGCTCAACGAATGGGCCGGCAAGCTGCAGGACAGGATGCGCGCGGACCCGGCCTTCCGCGACGTGACCACCGACTCGCAGCTGCGTGGCCTGCAGGCCACGCTGAACATCGACCGCGACAAGGCCAACCTGCTGGGCGTGCAGATGAGCGACCTGCGCAGCGCGCTGTACAGCGCCTTTGGCGACCGGCAGGTCTCCACCATCTACGCGCCCAGCAACAGCTACCAGGTGATCATGGAGGCGGCCGCCTCGGTGCGGCAGTCGGAGGAGGCCTTCAACAAGATCTACCTGCGCGGCAGCGGCGGCGCGCTGGTGCCGCTGTCGTCCTTTGCCACCGTCGAGCGCACGCTCGGGCCCACCTCGGTGAACCACCAGGGGCAGCTGCAGGCCATCACCTTGTCGTTCAACCTCGCGCCCAACGTGCCGCTGGGCGAGGCCACACGCCGGCTGGAAAACTACGCGCGCGAACTCAGGCTGCCGCCCTCGGTGATCACCAGCTACGGCGGCGACGCGGCCGTGTTCCAGGACTCACAAGGCGGCCAGGCGGTGCTGCTGATCGTGGCGGTGCTGGTGATCTACCTGCTGCTGGGCGTGCTGTACGAGAGCTACATCCACCCGCTCACCATCCTGGCGGGCCTGCCCTCGGCCGCGGTGGGCGCGCTGCTCACGCTGTGGATCTTCGGCATGGACCTCACGCTGATCGCCACCATCGGCATCCTGATGCTGATCGGCATCGTGAAGAAGAACGCGATCATGATGATCGACTTCGCGCTCGACGCGCAGCGCAATCAGGGCCTGGCGCCGCAGGAAGCCATCCGCCAGGCCTGCCTGCTGCGCTTGAGGCCGATCATGATGACCACGCTGGCGGCGATGATGGGCGCGCTACCCATCGCGCTGGGCCTGGGCGCCGGCGCCGAGCTGCGCCAGCCGCTGGGCCTGGCGGTGGTGGGCGGCCTGCTGCTGTCGCAGGCCGTCACGCTGTACATCACGCCGGTGATCTACCTGGTGCTGGACAAGTACAGCGGCAAGGGGCCGCTCACGGAGATGGTGCCGGAGGCGAAGGCGATAGCGGCGGAGTAGAAGACCAGAGGGAGCGCCACGCCCGGCTCAGCGCGGCGCCCCATTCGTCCGTTACTGCCAGTTGGTCGCCAGCACCGGGTCTAGCGTCGAGCGGTAGTTGTCCGGCAAGGTGGTCTGGCCAGCCGCCGGCGGAGCAAAACCCGCCATGGCGTCGACGAGGTTCTGGACCTGCGTGTCCAGGAGCGTCTTGCCATCGCCGCTCTTGAACTGCTCCACATGGTAAGCACTGCCGGAGTACCAGTTGCCGACGGTCACCTTGTCGGTGGTGCCGATGATGCTGACCTCCAGGTCATAGCCGACGCGGCGGAACCAGAGCTGGTCGGTGCTGATGCCCGCCTCGAAGGACAAGCTATCGCTGTTGCCCGGCGTGGTGTCGTACTCGCCGATGGCGTCGGTGCCAGCGCCGCGACCGAACAGGTAGGTGTCGTTGCCGGCGCCCCCGTTCAGGTTGTCCGTCCCGGCGCCACCGGTGAGCCGGTCGTTGCCCGCGTCGCCGCTGAGCTGGTCGTTGCCTTCACCACCGGTGATCGCATCGTCGCCGTTGCCGCCGTTCAGGTAGTCGGTGCCGGCGCCACCGTCCACGGCGTCGTTGCCGTCGTCGCCGTATACCCAGTCGTCTCCTGCTGCGCCACTGAGCGTGTCGTTGCCAGCCTTGCCGTACAGGTAGTCGTTGCCTTCGGCAGCATCGAGCACGTCATCGGTGGCGTAGCCGTACAGCGTGTCGGCGCCGCTGCTGCCTTGCATCACCAGGGTCTTCACCGTGTTGACGTCCCAGCTCGTGCCATCCGCAAACCGAATCTGCTCGACCTTGTAGGCGCTGGCGCCGTCCTGATGGAAGTAGCTCGACACCGTGATCTTGTCGGTGCTGCCCACCAGGCACAGGATGAGGCTGTCGCCGTTGCGCGTGACCCTGATGTCGGCCGGCGCAATGTCCGCAGCGAACTCGATCGCGTCGGTCTTGCCTGCTGTGGCGTCGTAGTTGTTGATCGTGTCCTGGCCCCAGCCGCGACCGAACAGGTAGGTGTCGTTGCCGGTGCCGCCGTTCAGGTTGTCCGTGCCCGCACCGCCGGTCAGCCGGTCGTTGCCCGCGTCGCCGTACACCTGATCGTTGCCGTCGCCACCATTGACTACATCGTCGCCGCTGCCGCCGTACACGTAGTCGGTGCCGGCACCACCATCGAGGGTGTCGTTGCCGTCCTCGCCGTACACCCAGTCGTTCCCACCGCCGCCTCCCAGCGTGTCGTTGCCGGCCCGGCCGTACAGGGAGTCGTTGCCTTCTCCCGCATCCAGCGTGTCGTCGGTGACATAGCCGTACAGCGTGTCGGCGCCGCTGCTGCCTTGCATCACCAGGGTCTTCACCGTGTTGACGTCCCAGCTCGTGCCATCCGCAAACCGGATCTGCTCGACCTTGTAGGCGCCGCTGCCGTCCTGCTGGAAGTAGCTCGACACCGTCACCTTGTCGGTGCTTCCAGCCAGACTGAGGATCAGGTCGTCGCCGCTGCGCGTGGCCTTGATGTCCGCCGGCGCAATGTCCACCGCAAACTCGATCACGTCGGTCTTGCCGGCCGTGGCGTCGTAGCTGTTGATCACGTCCTGGCCCCAGCCGCGCCCGAACACGTAGGTGTCGTTGCCGGTGCCGCCGTTCAGGTTGTCCGTGCCCGCACCGCCGGTCAGCCGGTCGTTGCCCGCGTCGCCGTACACCTGATCGTTGCCGTCGCCACCATTGACTACATCGTCGCCGCTG
>JBFLWE010000101.1:0-12760 GCA_040758375.1 Pseudomonadota bacterium | reverse complement strand
CACGTAGGTGTCGTTGCCGGTGCCGCCGTTCAGGTTGTCCGTGCCCGCACCGCCGGTCAGCCGGTCGTTGCCCGCGTCGCCGTACACCTGATCGTTGCCGTCGCCACCATTGACTACATCGTCGCCGTTGCCGCCGTACACGTAGTCGGTGCCGGCACCACCATCGAGAAAGTCGTTGCCGTTCTCGCCTTGCAGGGTATCGACGCCGCCCGCTCCCAGCACTTCGTCGTTGCCATCGCCGGCCCTGAACGTGTTAGCAACCTCGTTTCCGAAGTAGATATTCGACGCGGTCGTACCGACGCTGGCATCCGCCCCCATGACGTCAAGCTCCGCCAGGGTCTGGCGCAGCGGCGAATCGGCGGCCAGCCCATCGACCCAGTTGCGCAGCACGCCCAGGCCGTCAAAGCCAGTGGCCTGCAGCGTGGGCAGCGCGTACTTGTTCAGCTCCACCAGATCGACCAGCGCGTTCTTCTCGTCCGTGGCCCGGTACTGCTCCAACTTGGCCGCCAGTGGCGCCGTGTCGAAGTGCAGGCCCGTGTCGTCGAACACGAGCGCGATGGAGTCCAGGTACGGGCTCAGTCGGGTTTGCATAACCAGCGCCGCGTACATCGACTCCTTCAGCGCTTGGTATGCGCTATCGATGGCCGCGATCTGCACGGGTTGCAGCCAGATCCTCCACCGTACGTCGGGGCCGCTCGTCGGCATGGCCACGCCGCCGCCGCCACCGCCACCACCACCCGTGCCGGCACCGGCGCCGCTGACCAGCGAAATGTCTTGCGTGAAGTTGAGGAAGCGCGAACCGTTGAACACCTCCAGCAGCGCCATGCGTTGCATCACTTCGATGCCGCGCGCATTGAGCGCACGCACGGCAACCTGGTTGTCGTAGTTCCAGCTGTAGTACTCGTCCGTGTCGGGCAGCTTGAAATCAGCGGCCGGATAAAGCTCGTCGTTGGAATACGTGCCGGGGTCGGCGATCGTGTAGCGCACCGTGCGGGTGGTCGCGGTTTCATTGAGCACCGTGCCCGTCATCGCGCGGATCGAGCTGCCGCTGGTGAGCCGACCGGTGGTGGCAGCCCACGCCTGGACCAACGCATCCAGCCCCGCCAGTTGTTGCTCGCGCGTGGTGCCGGCAGCGAACTGTGTGAGCTGCTGCACCAGGTTACCCGCCGAGGCGGACTCCAGGCTCGCCGCCTCCCGCAGATCTCGCACCCAGCCGCTGCCTCGCATGCCAGGCAGTTGCTGCGCGGCTTCGGTCAGCGGGATGGCGTCGGTGAACTCTCGGTAAAACGGGTTGTCGGCCAAGTTCAGGTTGCCGGCGCTCAAGTCCACGCTGTCCACCTGAGTAGTGCTGCCGTCCACGCGGCCGACAGTGGCCGTGCCGGTGATGGTGTTGCCGTTGCCCAGGTTGGTCGTGACGCCGCTCGCGTTGAGCGAAATGCTGGCAATGCCCTTGTCGGCCAGCGTGAACAGCTCGGTCGCTTGGCTGATGCCGTCTTGGTTGAGGTCTTGCCACAGCTTGACCTGGCTCCACGCTGCATCCCGGCTGTCGAACACGCCGTCCTTGTTGCTGTCTTGCGCCGCCAGCGCCTCGAAGCCGGTGGCCGCCCCTCGGGTGTAGGTGTAGGTGGTGCCATCAGTGCGCGTGCCGGTGGCCGTGATCTGCGTATCGACACCGAACAGCTCGCGGCCCGAATCAATGCTGCCGTTGCCGTCGCGGTCCATCACCAGCCAGGCATCGTTGGGCGCCAGCCAGCCGGTGCCAGTACGGATGCCGTCGCCGTTGTGGTCGAACAGGATTGGGTTGGTGCCGATGCCCACAGTTTGCAGGCCGTTGCCGTCGAGGTCGATCGCCAAGGGGTCGCGGCGTGGCGGGGTGACGGCGGTTTGCCAGTTTCGGTTGCAGGACGTCTCAATGGTCAGGGGCTCTGTCCACAGATAGTCCTCCCAAACACTCCATGTGATCGCAGGAAGGTTCTCGGACGGTGTCGTTAAGTCGGCTGTATTCTGGCTTTGGTTATAGAGATCCAATCCACGCTTGACCGCAGTCATCGTGATACTCAGCGCGGCGCCGATAATTTTCAGCTGAGGAAACGGCAATGCAGCGAGCAGCGATCCAGTTGCCGCAATCGCATCGGCCATCTTCGAAAGCGCATCGACCAGACTGCCTGGCTTCGACATGTCGATATTGGCGAGCACCTCCATGTCGTTCTTAATATCGAGAAGGCTTGAGTAAATACCCAATGTTTTCAACAACGGGCTATTGACCAACACGTTTGCCAAAGCGATGCCGGCCTGTATAGCACTGGTCGCCGATTCAGCACCTGATCCACTACCGACTGCTCCGATTGCCTTGTCCGTCGCCGAAACCACACCTTCAAAGGCATCACTGAATTGACCCACAAAGCTCTCCCAAAAGATTGATTTAAGAAAAGAACCTCTTTATCACTTGCCCACCAAATACTTTATACCTACCACCCATCCCAGCAAGGCCAAAAAGATCGCCAACCACAACTCTGAAACAGAACCGCTCCGATACTTCTGAATGACCAGGAATACACCAATCGGCATCATAGAGATCGCAGGAATATAGTTAAGTGCATCGAACCCCGAAGGAATAAGCCCACGACGGATTCCAGTGTTCAATAAAGCACCCACTACAACACCAACGATCAGATAAAGAACTTCCATTTGCCTTCTCCGCCGTAAGTCAGATGACCCAGACGCATTATTCGGCAACCTGCTTTGGGTTCCGGACGATTCTGGAGATTGATCATCATCTTTAGACATACTTTTCCCCTTTCGCCTCAGGCGTTACAGGCTCCTTACTGATATTCACGCGGCAAGAAACAACCGGCTTTTTCGCACCACGAGGTACTTTTCCATAGAACGCCGCTCCATTTAACAGGATTGAGCGACGGTTCGCGATTGAAGAAAACGGCACTGCCATCCGTCAGTTTCCATCCTTCAAGTCTCACTTCCGCAACTGGCTTCGCTTGGTGCACTGCGGGAACGCCATATAGCCTCAAAAGGGATTGACGCATCTTCCGGTGTGCCCACCAAGGCACATTGATGCTCGCACTGACGAGCTGATCATCGGCAAAAAAGAAGGCCGCCGACATGGCCGATGCTCCATTGTGGCTTTCGATGTCCACGAAACAGCTTCTGTCACCAATATATTCGCCAGCCCGATTTTTGTAGCATCGAAACTGCTGTGCTGCAAACTTCCGCTTCAAACTTTCTTCGCTCACTCGGCCCGAAAGATCATCGAACGAGAAATCCAATGGCAATCGGCGCTCGGTGAGATAAAGCCTATATTCTCGAAAATACTCCGGATACATCACGGCAAGCACCCCGCCTGCCGCAACAATGGCCGCAACAACACCCGCCATCAGCAAGGCAGCGGGATGGGTTTTTCTTGACGCATTCATAAAAGGCCCAACATGGAATTACCCGATGTTCTAGTTCAGCGGAGCATCAAACTTGTCCGTGCCATTTGGATCACCCACGGCAGCCTGAACAGTTTTCTGCACCGCCAGCATGCTCACGGAACTAGGGTTATGACGACCATGACAATCGCTTCATGCATTACCGACTCCGCCTATCTTCCATATACAGCAATACCGAACAAACTCCAGCCACTACCCCAGCAACAAGAAAGGCAACCAGCCCACCCGGCAGCCCCGTCACTTCGTGCACCAAGCGATACAACCAAGCCCACTTCCCGCTTACGTCACTGGGCTGGAGGTACTCCTTCCATGCCAATAGAAGAAACATCACCGACAGACCCGCCCAGAATCTCGCCTTCTCCCTCCGCGTTGGTTTCCACCCGACACGCCACGGCTCTCGACTACCGCTCACGCCCACCCTCCGAAACCCTCTTCTGAATCGGCGACAGCAAGAACTCAATCAGCCGCTGCTGGCCCGTCTTCACCTCCGCCGTCACGTTCAGCCCCGGTGTTAGCCTCACCGCCTTGCCCTCCACCTCGATCTCGCGCCGGTCCAGCGTGAGCCGCGCTGGGAACCGCGCGGTCCCTGTCTTCTCATCGGCCACCGCATCCGGCGCCACCCAGCTCACCGTGGCGGGCACGGTGCCGTAGCGCGTGAAGTTGAAGGTTTCGAGCTTGATTTCGGCTGGCTGGCCTTGGCGCACGAAGCCGATGTCCTTGTTGGCGATTTCCACCTCGGCGATCACTTGCGCCTCGTCGGGCACGATCACCATCAGCACTTGGGCTGCGGTCACCACGCCGCCTGCGGTGTGCACCGAGAGCTGCTGCACCGTGCCGTCAGTGGGTGCCTTCAGCAGCGTGAGCCCTTCGCGGTGTTCGCTTTTCAGCGCCTCTTGGGTCAGTTGCGATGCCTTCAGCTTGGCCTGTGTGAAGCGGTCGCCGAGCGTGCGCCGTGTTTCTGCCAGGTAGGCCGCCTTCGCGTTGCGGGTTTCCGCGAGCGCGGCTTGGCCCTCGCTGACCCGTGCCTTCTGGGTGGCCAGGTCGCGCTCCAGCTCGATGCGCTCGCGTGACCTGTCTTGCTGCGCATGGCCGGCGACGAAGCCCTCATGAGTGAGCGCCTGGTAGTCCGCCTCGCGCTGCCGGGCCAAGGGCAGCGTGGCCTCCAGCTTGGCCACCATTTGATGCGCGGTGGCGAGTTCGGCTTGCCGGCGCACGCCTTCGGCTTCCAGCTTCGCCAGCTTGGCGCTGATGTCAGCCCATTCCGAGCGCAGCAGCTCTGCTTCCTGCAGCGGCAAGGCCTTGGCCTGTGGCGGCTGGCCGGTCTTCAGCGCTTGCAACAAGGCTTCGCTGCGCGCGGCTTCGCCGGTGGCTGCTTCCAGTTGCTCCTGCACGCTCTTGCGGTCGGCCGCGGCGCCGGTGGCGTCCAGCTCGATGAGCACCTGGCCGCGGCGCACGCGGTCGCCGTCGTTCACCTTGATGGCCTTGACCACGCTGGCCTCCAAGGGCTGCACGATCTTGCTGCTGTCGCTCACCACGATGCGGCCCTGGGCCACGGCCACGATATCCACCTGGCCCACGATGCTCCAGGCCACTGCAAAGCTGAACACCGCCCCGATGACCCACATCGCCCGGCGCGGCGCCGGGTGCACCGGGGTTTCTTGCAGGCTCAAGGCGGCGGGAAGAAAGGCCGCTTCGTCAGCCAGGCGCTTGGGGCCGGCGAGTTCGTGGCGCGCGGCCCAGGCAGCCCTGAACACGGACTTGTAGCGCGCCAGCAGTTCGATGAGGGGGTGGTGTTGCGCGGTGTCGCTCATGCCGCCCCCTTGGCGCTGCGCGCCGTCCCCCCAAGGGGGAATTCGCCCTTGGAGCGGTCCTGCGGGCTCATGCCGCGCCTCCCTGCAGGCGCCACAGGTAGGCATACAGGCCGTTGTGGCGCATCAGCGCCTCGTGCGGCCCGGCTTCGACGATGCGGCCCTTGTCCATCGCGATGATGCGGTGCGCGTGGCGCACGGCGCTCAGGCGGTGGGCGATGATGATCACGGTGCGGCCCTTGCAGATGGCGGCCATGTTCTTTTGCAGGATGGCTTCGCTTTCGTAGTCGAGCGCGCTGGTGGCTTCGTCAAAGATCAGGATGCGCGGGTTGGTGAACAAGGCGCGCGCAATGGCGATGCGCTGTCGCTGCCCGCCAGACAGGCCGGTGCCTTGCTCGCCCACCACGGTGTCATAACCCTCGGGCAGCTCGCTGATGAACTCGTGCGCGCCGGCCAGCCGGGCGGCATGGATCACCGCCTCCAAGGGCGCGGCCGGGTCGGCGATGGCGATGTTCTCGCGCACGCTGCGGTTGAACAGAAAGTTCTCTTGCAGCACCACGCCGATCTGGCGGCGCAGTTGCGTGGCGTCGATCAAGCTGATATCGACGCCATCGATCAGCACGCGGCCTTGCTCCGGGGCGTACAGGCGCTGCACCAGCTTCGTGAGCGTGCTCTTGCCAGAGCCGGAGCGACCGATGATGCCGATCACCTCGCCGGGTTGGATGTCCAGGCTCAGGTCGTGCAGCACCGGCGGAGCCTCCGGCCGGTAGCGGAAGCTCACCTTGTCGAAGGCGATGCGGCCTTGCAGAGTGGGCAGCTGCGCAGCGGCGCTGGGCGGCACTTCGGCGCGGGTGTTGAGGATGTCGCCCAGCCGCCGCACTGACAGGCCGGTTTGCTGGAAGTCGGTCCACATCTGCGCGATGCGCATGATGGGTTGCGCCACACGCTGCGCAAACATGTAAGGCGACGAACATGCCGACGGTGAAGATGTCGGCGCCGGGGGCGCTGTCCATCACCAGGTGGGCGCCGTACCAGAGCGTGGCGGCGTTGACCAGCTTGCCGATGAGGTTGACGCCTTCGTGCGCGATGCTCGCCAGGGTCTGCGTGCGGAAGCTGGCGGACACGTAGGCTGCGAGTTGCTCGTCCCACCGGCGGGCAAAGGCCGGTTCCAAAGCGCTGGCCTTGACGGTCTGCACGCCGGTGATCGACTCGACCAGGTGCGACTGGTTCTCGGCGCTGCGCGCGAACTTTTCGTTCAAGCGCCCGCGCAGCACGGGCACCACCAAGGCGCTGAGCAGCGCATACAGCGGCAGGCTGGCCAGCACGATCAGCGTGAGCGGCACGCTGTAGCTGAACATCACGGCAATGAAGATCACCGAGAACAGCACGTCGAGCACCAGCGTGAGCGCGTTGCCGGTGAGGAAGCTGCGGATGTTCTCCAGTTCGCGCACGCGGGCCACCGAGTCGCCCACGCGCCGCGCCTGAAAGTAGGCCAGCGGCAGGTTCGTCAGGTGGCGGTACAGCCGGCTGCCCAGCTCCACGTCAATGCGGCTGGTGGTGTGGCTGAACACGTAAGCGCGCAGCGCATTGAGCACGCTCTCGAAGATGACAATCGCCACCAGGCCGGTCACCAGCACGTCGAGGGTGCTGGTGCCTTTGTGGACGAGCACCCGGTCCATCACCGACTGGAAAAACAGCGGCGTGACCAGTGCAAACAGCTGCAGGAACAGCGACACCAACAGCACTTCGCCGAGCAGCTTGCGGTGCTTGACGATGCTGGGGATGAACCAGCTGAAGTCGAACTTGGCCAGTTCGCCGGCCAGGCTGGCGCGGCTGGTCACCAGAATCAGCTGGCCGCTCCACTGCGCAGCGAACACGTCCACGGGTTCGATCACCGGGCGGCTGTCGCCCGAGGAAAACGACTGCAGCAGCACCCGGCGCCCGTCGCACTGGGCCAGCACGGCGATGGACCCGTCGCGCATCAGCGCCAGCGCAGGCAACGGCGCCAACGGCAACCGTTCCACCGTCGAAGCACTGAGCTTTGCCTTCAAGCCGAGATGCTTGGCCGCCAAAAGCAGATCCTGCGTCTCGACGGGTTCGCTGGCCGTCCTGCCCAGTTGATGGCGCAGTGCTTGTGGGTCCGCTGCGACATGGTGCAGTCGCGCAAGAGCCGCCAACGCTCTCAACGGCGCCTCGCCCGCGCGTGTCGACGGGCCCACCGCTTCGGGCGCCACCCTTACCCCGCCCTCGCCCGCCTCGTTCGTGTGTTCGGTCTGTGCAGCCGACTCCATCTGTAGTCCCCTCCCGGCCGTCTTGTTTCTTGGTTCACAGCGCGGAGCGGACTGTAGCCGCGACCAGGATTTCACGCACACCCCCCAAAGGTAGGGATGGCGATCGCGGCGGAGTAGCTACTTCTGCACCGACTCCACCCCCCGGTTGGCGAGCAGGTCCGCATGCTCGTTGCCCGGGTCGCCGGCGTGGCCCCTGACCCAGCGCCAGTCGATCTGGTGCTGCTGCGACAGCGCATCGAGCTCCTGCCACAGCTCCACGTTCTTCACCGGCTTCTTGTCGGCCGTCTTCCAGCCGCGCTGCTTCCAGCCGTGGATCCAGCTGGTGATGCCGTTGCGCACGTATTCGCTGTCGGTGTAGATCACCACATGGCAGCGCCGCTTCAACGCCGACAGTGCCTGGATCACCGCGGTGAGCTCCATGCGGTTGTTGGTGGTGAGCTTCTCGCCGCCCCACAGCTCCTTGTGGTGGCCGCCCCATTGCAGCCAGGCGCCCCAGCCGCCGGGGCCGGGGTTGCCCTTGCAGGCGCCGTCGGTGTAGATGGTGATGGTCTTGTCGTGAGCTTGGGTCATCTCTTACTTCATCGAGCGGTGGCGGTTGGCCACCACCGCGGGTGCGGCCTTGGTCTTCAAGGCCTCTTTGCGGCGCAGCCCGATCAGGCGCATGCCGCGCACCCGCTTGACCGCCACCACGAAGTACACCGCGCCGAACACCGGCCACCAGCGCTCGCCGGTGGATTCGATCCACTCGAAGCGGTCGAGCCAGGCTTGCGTGCGCACCCCAGGCCGGTAGCAGCCGAAGCGGCCGCGCTCCACTTCGAAGCTGAGCAGCCGCAACCAGTCGCGCAGGCGCCAGTAGCCGATGAACTCGCCCGTGCGCGGCAGGTACAGCGGCGTGCGCCCGCCGAAGCGCTGGCGGATGCGCCCGGCGCGCTGCGACAGGCCCCACAGGCTGGCAGGGTTGAAGCCCAGGATCACCACGCGCCCCTCGGGCACCAGCACCCGCTCCACCTCGCGCAGGGTCTGGTGCGGGTCGTGCGCCAGCTCCAGCGCATGCGGCAGCACCACCAGATCGAGGCTCTGGCTGGGGAACGGCAGCGCGTCGAAGTCGCAATGCAAGGCCAGCGCGCGCACCGGCGCCTCGCCTTCGGCGGGCGGCGCATCCAGGCCCTGCCCGTCGCCTGCGCACCAGCGGTGCGGCATGCGGTTGGTGCGCAGTGCCTCGAGCCGCGACAGGCCGAGTTGCAGCGCATGGAAACCGAACAGGTCCACCACCGCCTGATCGAGCTGCTGTTGTTCCCACTCGAGCATGTAGCGGCCGGGAGGCGTCTCGAGCCAGGCCGACAGGTCGGTGAAGAAGGACGATTCGGTCACTCGGGGGTGCTTTCGAGGGGGTGCTTCCTATAATCGCGCGTTGAACTCGCCCATGATGCAGCTCGTCGCCCTGCCCGCTTTCACCGACAACTACATCTGGATGATGCATGACGGCCGCGATGCGCTCGTCGTGGACCCGGGTGATGCAGCGCCGGTGAAGGCCGCGCTGTCCGCTCAGGCGCTTGCGCTGCGGGCCATTCTAGTGACGCACCACCACGCCGATCACGTGGGCGGGCTCGCGGCGCTGATGCCCTTGCTGCAAGGGCCCGTGTACGGGCCCGCGAACGAGCCGATGCCGGTGGACGTGATCCCGCTGCGCGACGGCGACCGCGCGCATGCCCTCGGCCTGGAGTTCGAAGTGTTCGACCTGCCGGGCCACACCGCCGGCCACATCGCCTACCTGCACAGGCCTGCTGCAGAAGACCCCGTGCTGTTTTGCGGCGACACGCTGTTCTCCGCCGGCTGCGGGCGCCTGTTCGAGGGCACGCCGGCACAAATGCACGCTTCCTTGTCGCGCCTGGCCGGGTTACCGGATGAAACCCGCGTCTGCTGTGCGCACGAGTACACGCTGTCCAACCTGCGTTTCGCACACGCCGTGGAGCCCATGAACGAACATGTGGTCCGTCATACCGCGTGGTGCCAGGCCCAGCGCGCCGCGGGGCTGGCGACGCTGCCTTCGCGCATCGGCATCGAACGGCGCATCAACCCTTTCCTGCGCTGCGCGGAGCCGGCCGTGGCCGCCGCTGCCCGCGAACACGGCGCCGCGGACCCGCGCGGCGTGTCGGTGTTTGCAGCGCTTCGTGAATGGAAGAACCAATTCCGATGACACCTCCTGCACCCCTGTCCCGCCGACTGCGCCGCGCGCCGCTGCTGGCGCTGGCCGCCGCGCTGTGGCTCGCAGGCTGCGCGGCCGTGCCCGAGACCGAGCCGGCCGCCGTGGCCGTGGTCGAGCCGCCGCAAGCCGCCGCCACCGCCGCCGCGGCGGCCTCGGCGCCGACCGACGCCCTGGTGGCGATCCCTGCCGACGCCGTGCAAGCCGAAGACCACGGCCCCGCCGTTTCGGCGCCGGTCGACCCGTTGCGTCCCGAGGAACATGTCGACCTCGACGACCGCACGGCCAGGCTCGACCTGTGGGACCGCGTGCGCCGCGGCTTCGCGATGCCCGAGCTCGACAACGACCTGGTGCGCGACCGCGAGCAGTGGTACGCCAGCCGGCCCGACTATGTGCAGCGCATGACCGAGCGCGGCGGCCGCTACCTGTTCCACATCGTCGAGGAAGTCGAGCGCCGCGGCCTGCCCACCGAGCTGGCGCTGCTGCCCTTCATCGAGAGCGCCTTCAACCCACAGGCCAAGTCGGTGGCCAACGCCTCCGGCATGTGGCAGTTCGTGCCGGCGACCGGCCGCGACTTCGACCTCACGCAGAACATCTTCCGCGACGACCGGCGCGACGTGCTGGCCTCCACGCGCGCCGCGCTCGACTACCTGACGCGCCTGAACGCCGAGTTCGATGACTGGCACCTCGCGCTGGCTGCCTACAACTGGGGCGAGGGCAACGTGCGGCGCGCGATCGCGCGCAACCAGCGCAAGGGGCTGCCCACCGACTACCAGAGCCTGCGCATGCCG
The DNA here is from genome assembly GCA_040758375.1 of Pseudomonadota bacterium. Classification (GTDB taxonomy): domain Bacteria; phylum Pseudomonadota; class Gammaproteobacteria; order Burkholderiales; family Burkholderiaceae_C; genus CAMLIZ01. The sequence continues at coordinate 2,221 of JBFLWE010000101.1, read as the reverse complement.
TCGGAAACGCGCTACTACGTGCCCAAGCTGCAGGCGGTGAAGAACATCGTGCTGCGGCCCGAGGCCTTTGCGCTGGCGCTGCCGCAACTGGCCAACCATCCTTATTTCCTGAGCGTGCCGATCGAGCGCGACATCGACGTGGCGCTGGCCGCGCGCCTGGCCGAGCTGAGCGTGGACGAGTTCAAGCAGCTCAACCCGCAGATGAACAAGCCGGTGATCCTGGCCGCCGGCACACCGCAGGTGCTGCTGCCGTACGACAACGCGAATGTCTTCGTGCGCAACATCGGTCAGCACCGCGGCCCGCTGGCCACGTGGACGGCCTGGGTGGCGCCCAAGACCATGCGCCCGTCCGACGTGGCCAAGAAGTTCGACATGAGCGAAGCGGTGCTGCGCGAGATCAACCGCATCCCGCCGCGCATGCTGGTCAAGCGCGGCTCCGCGCTGCTGGTGCCGCGCAGCGCGCGCCTGGCCGACGACGTGCCAGAGTCGTTGGCCGACAACGCGATGCTGGCTTTCGCGCCGGACGGCCCCACGCGCAAGCGCGTGACGCTCAAGGTGGGGCGCAAGGGCGAGACGGTGGCCTCGGTCGCGCGGCGCTACGGCGTCAGCGCCGTGCAGGTGGCGCAATGGAACAACGTTTCCGCCAAGGGCCGTTTCAAGGCCGGCCAGCGGGTGACGCTGATGCTGCCGGTCGGGCGCGCCAAGGTGGCCGGCGTGCGCGAGGTCAGCGCCAGCCGGCCCACCAAGGCCGCAATGGGCAAGCGCCGGGCCGCGGCGAAGCCGGTGGTGCGGGCCGCCAAGAACTGAGCGAGCCGGACCTCAGCGCCGGTCCACCAACGCGTGGGCGATGGTGCCCAGGTCCACATACTCCAGCTCGCTGCCTGCCGGCACCCCGCGCGCCAGGCGGGTGACCTTCAGCCCGCGGGCCTTCAGCGCCTCGGCCAGCACATGCGCGGTGGCCTCGCCTTCGGCGGTGAAGCTGGTCGCGAGGATCACTTCCTCCAGCGCCGGGTCCACCACCCGCTGCAACAGCGCCTGCGCGCCGATCTCGCGCGCGCCGATGCCGTCCAGCGGGCTCAGACGCCCCATCAGCACGAAATACAGCCCACGGTAGCTGCCGGTGCGCTCCAGCGCCGCCTGGTCGGCGGGCGTTTCCACCACACACAACTGCCGCGCGTCGCGCTCGGGATCGCTGCACACCTCGCACAGCGCGCTTTCGGCGAAGGTGTGGCAGCGCTCGCAATGCCCCACCCGCTCCACGGCCGCACGCAGCGCCGCGCCGAGCTGCAGCGCACCATCGCGGTCGTGCTGCAGCAGATGGAAGGCCATGCGCTGCGCCGACTTCGCGCCCACCCCGGGAAGCCGGCGCAAGGCTTCGGTCAGCGCATCGAGCGCACCCCGGGGCATGGCATCAGAAGGGGAACTTCATGCCCGGGGGCAGCGGCATGCCGGCGGTGATCTTGCCCATCTTCTCGGCGCTCAGCGCCTCCGCCTTGCGCACGCCGTCGTTGAACGCCGCGGCCACCAGGTCTTCCAGCATGTCCTTGTCGTCGGCCAGCAGGCTGGGGTCGATGGCCACGCGCTTCACGTCGTGCTTGCAGGTCATGGTGACCTTGACCAGGCCGGCGCCCGACTGGCCCTCGACCTCGGTGTTGGCCAGCTCTTCCTGGGCGCGCTTCAGGTTGTCCTGCATCGCCTGCGCCTGCTTCATCAGGCCGGCGAGTTGGTTCTTCATCATGATCAGGTCCTCTATGGGATTCAAACGGGTTTGATCGAGCCGGGCACGAGCCGCGCAGTCTTGAACTGCGCCATCATCTCGCGCACCACCGGGTCGTTGCGGATGATCTCCTCGGCTTGACGCTGCCGCTGCTCGCGCGCGGCGGCCTCGCGCCGGGCGGGCGTGTCCTGCACGGGGCCGGCCACCAGCTCGATGCGTGGCGCCGGCTGCAAGGCCGCCGCCAGCGCAGCCTGCAGCTTGTCTTTCAGCGGCTGCGCGCGCAGCGACTCGCGCTCCACGCGCAGCCGCCACAGCTCGCCTTCGGGCTGCGGCTCCACCGCGACCAGCTCGGCCTGCATCGCCAGTTCGCGCACCAGTGCCGAGACCAGACCTCGCTCGTTGAGCGCGTTCGCCACCTCGGCCCAGCGGTCGCCCAGTGGCGTGCGCTGAAGCGCGGCGGCAGGCGCCGGTGCTGGCGCTTCGCGCACCGTCGCCGCGCCGGCG
>JBFLWE010000100.1:0-17949 GCA_040758375.1 Pseudomonadota bacterium | reverse complement strand
CCTTGGGGGCGGGTGGGGGTGGGGCTGCATTGCACCCCTTGGGGATGAGCTTGCTCATCCCCTGGCCGCTGGCGCGGCCTGTCCCAGGGGGATTCCCGCCCAGAGCGACTACTGCTCGATCACATCCGCACCCTTGGGCGGCGTGAACTGGAAGGACTCGGGCGCGACGGGCACATTGGTGGTCAGCCCGCTGAACTGCAGCAGCGAGCGCTGGCCGAAGTTGTCCAGGATTTCCAGCGCGGCCAGGGTCTTGCCCTTGAAACCGATGCGCAGCGACCGGAAGCCGCTGTCCTGGGCTTTGGGCACGGCCTGCACCCAGTCGAGTCCGTCCCTGGCACCCTCGGGTTTCAGATCGAAGTCCTTCTCCAGCGAGCCGCCGGCCAGCAGCGCCGCGGGGGTCGCTCCCAGCGCCTGGTCGATCTTGCGCGAACTCGCCTGGTTGAGGTCGGCGTCGTAGATCCAGACCTTCTGGCCGTCGCCCACGATGGTCTGCTCGAAGGGCTTGGTGTAGCTGAAGCGAAAGCGGTTGGGACGCGAGAACTCGAAGCTGCCGCTGGAGCTCTTTTTCTTCGCGCCGTCGGGCGAGGTGACGGTTTGCGTGAAGCTGGCACGGCCGGTCTTGGCCTCGCGCACGAATTCACGCAACGTGTCGGCGGCATTGGCCCAGGCCGATGCCGCCGCGCCGGCCAGCGCCAGGGCAGTGATGAAGGCTTTCATTCGTCGCGCTTGGGCACCAGCAGGTCGCGGTTGCCGTTGGTTGCCATGGCCGATACGAGCCCGGCTTTCTCCATTTGTTCCAGCAAACGGGCGGCCCGGTTGTAACCGATGCGCAAGTGGCGCTGCACCAGCGAGATCGACGCGCGCTTGTTCTGCATGACGATCTGCACCGCCTGGTCGTACATCGGGTCGGCCTCGCCATCGGCCTCGCCGGCGATGGCGCCTGCGCCACCGCCGCCTTCATCCAGCGTGCCGCCTTCGAGGATGCCTTCGATGTAGTTGGGCTCGCCCTGCGACTTGAGGTACTCCACCACGCGGTGCACTTCGTCGTCGGACACGAACGCCCCGTGCACGCGCACCGGCAGACCACCGCCGGGCGTGAGGTACAGCATGTCGCCCTGCCCCAGCAGCGCCTCGGCGCCCATCTGGTCGAGGATGGTGCGGCTGTCGATCTTGCTCGATACCTGGAAGGCGATGCGCGTCGGGATGTTGGCCTTGATCAGGCCGGTGATCACATCGACGCTGGGCCGCTGGGTGGCCAGGATCAGATGGATGCCAGCCGCGCGCGCCTTCTGCGCCAGGCGGGCGATCAGTTCCTCGATCTTCTTGCCCACCACCATCATCAGGTCGGCGAGCTCGTCGATGATCACCACCACGAAAGGCAGGCGCTCCAGCGGCTCGGGCTCCTCGGGCGTGAGGCTGAACGGGTTGGGGATCTTCTCGCCGCGCGCGGCCGCCTCGTCGATCTTCTTGTTGTAGCCGGCCAGGTTGCGCACGCCCAGCTTGCTCATCAGCCGGTAGCGCCGCTCCATCTCGCCCACGCACCAGTTGAGCGCGTTGGCCGCCTGCTTCATGTCGGTGACCACCGGGCACAGCAGGTGCGGGATGCCCTCGTAGACGCTCATCTCCAGCATCTTGGGGTCGATGAGGATGAGCCGCACGTCGCGCGCCTCGGCCTTGTAGAGCAGGCTCAAGATGGTGGCGTTGATGCCCACCGACTTGCCCGAGCCGGTGGTGCCGGCCACCAGGCAGTGCGGCATCTTGGCCAGGTCGGCCACCACCGGGGCGCCGACGATGTCCTTGCCCAGGCCCATCGTGAGCATCGAGGCTGCGTCGTTGTACACCTGCGACCCCAGGATCTCGGCCAGCCGGATCATCTGGCGCTTGGCGTTGGGCAGCTCCAGCGCCATGTAGTTCTTGCCCGGGATCGTCTCCACCACGCGGATGCTCACCAGGCTTAAAGACCGCGCAAGGTCCTTGGCCAGGTTCACGATCTGCGAACCCTTCACGCCGGTGGCCGGCTCGATCTCGTAGCGCGTGATCACCGGGCCGGGCGAGGCCGCCACCACCCGCACCTCGACGCCGAAGTCGCGCAGCTTCTTCTCGATGAGGCGCGAGGTCATCTCCAGCGACTCGGGCGTGACGGTGGCCTCCTGGCGCGACGGAGCGGCGTCGAGCAGATCGACCTGCGGCAGCTTGGTGTCGGCCAGCTCGGTGAACAGCGGCTTCTGCCGCTCCTTGGCCACACGCTCGGACTTGGGCACCTCCACCACCGGTGGCTCGATCACGATCGGCACATGGTCCTCGACGATCTGGCGCTCCACCTCGACCGTCTGCTCGCGTTCGGCCTTGGCCTGCTCGCCCAGGCGGATGTCCTCGGCCCGCTCCAGGCGCTCCTGCCGCCTCTCCTTCAGCGACTCGACCCAGGCGCCGATGCCGTCGGCCGCACGCACCCACGAGAAGCGCAGCGCCAGCGACATGCCCACCACCAGCGCGACGATCCAGGTCACGCCCGAGCCGGCGAAGCCCAGCCACTTCATCCCCAACGGGCCCAGCAGGTAGCCCAGCACCCCGCCGGCATGGCCGGGCAGAAAGGGCTCCACCCGGTACAGCCGGGTCCATTCGAGCGCGCAGCTCGCGGCCATCAGCAGCAGCAGGCCGCCCCAGAAGGCGATGCGCGTCTTCGGCGAGACAGGCGCGGCCGCTTCCTGGCGCAGCAGCCGGGCCAGCGCCCCCAGCCATGCGCGCGCAGCCACCACCACCAGCCACCAGACCGAGTAGCCAAAGAGGAACAGGCCCATGTCGGACAGCCAGGCGCCCAGCAAGCCGGCCTTGTTGCGCAGCGGCGCCCCGTCGCCGGACGTGGAGAAACCGGGGTCGCCGATGTCGTGGCTGAGCATTGCCAGCACGAACAGCAGCCACAGCAGCGCGCCACCGATCAGCGCGGCCTTCACGCGCCACCGCGGCGCTTCGGCCGGCGCGGCAGCGCTGGCGTTGCGGGCAGAAGACTTTCGGGCGAGGGAGGGGCCGGATGCCGCGCCGGCATCAGCGCCCAGCGAACCGAGCGGGAACGTCATGGCCGCGATTGTGAACCACGGCCTGTGCGCCCAGCAGAGCGCAGTTGTGTCCTATTCCTTGGCGTCCAGCCGGTCCTTGAGGATGACCGAGCCGTTTTCCTGTGTCTCGATCATGCCGCGCTCCTCCAGGTCCTTCATCACCCGGCTGACCATCTCGCGCGAGGCGCCGACGATCTTGGCCATGTCCTGGCGGGAAACCTTGTTGCGGATCAGCTTGACGCCGTTTTCGTCCTCCGCCATGTCGAGCAGCGTGCGGGCCACCCGGCCATACACGTCGAGCAGCGCCAGCGACTCGATCTGCCGGTCGGCCGCGCGCAGCCGGGCCACCAGGCCGCGCAGGATGGCGTAGGAGAGGCTGGAGTTCTCGGGCAGGCAGCGCGCGAACTCGGCGCGGCCCAGGATCAGCATGTCGGTCTGCACCTCGGCGCGCACGGTGGCCGAGTGCGGCTCGTTGTCGATCAGGCTCATCTCGCCCACGTAGTCGCCGGCCTGCAGCACCGCCAGGATCACCTCGCGGCCGCGCGAGTCGGCCGTGAGCACACGGGCCCGGCCGTTGAGCAGGATGAACAGCGCGTTGGACTTGCGGCCCTGCTCCACGATGATCTCGCCTCGACGGAAGCGGCGTTTGACGACGCTGTCGGCGATCGCCTGCGCCTGGTCGTTCGTCAACATGGAGAACAGCGGCACGCGGCGGATCAAGTCGAGATTCGAAAGCATCGACATCGGTTGGGCCCTCTCTTTTGGCGGTGGACTGGCGGCGGCGACATGCGCGTCGATAGGCCGATCGGCACTTTTACCGCAACTCCCTAAAATTTCTCTATTGTGCCGATTGACAGGGTCGCTGCCACTGGGTTTCAACCCCATGTCAGTCTTGCGAGACACTCTAGGCTCGCGCATCGTTGTTTTCATCCCCCATCCCATGTCCACCCTCAAGCACGCCCAAGTCCTGATCCTCGGCTCCGGCCCCGCCGGCTACACCGCCGCCATCTATGCCGCCCGGGCCAACCTGAAGCCCGTGCTGGTGACCGGCCTGGCCCAGGGCGGGCAACTGATGACCACCACCGAGGTCGACAACTGGCCGGCCGACGTGATGGGCGTGCAAGGGCCCGAACTGATGCAGCGCTTCCTGCAGCATGCCGAGCGCTTCAACACCGAGATCGTGTTCGACCACGTCAACGAGGTCGACCTTTCCAAGCGGCCGTTCACGCTCAAGGGCGACGCCGGCACCTACACCTGCGACGCCCTGGTCATCGCCACCGGTGCCTCGGCCAAATACCTCGGCCTGCCCAGCGAGGAGGCCTTCATGGGCCGCGGCGTCAGCGGTTGCGCCACCTGTGACGGCTTCTTCTACAAGGGTGAAGAAGTGTGCGTGGTCGGCGGCGGCAACACCGCGGTGGAAGAGGCGCTGTACCTGTCGAACATCGCCAGCAAGGTGCACCTGATCCACCGCCGCGACAAGTTCCGCGCCGAGCCGATCCTGGTGGACAAGGTGCATGCCAAGGTGGGCGAAGGCAAGATCGAGCTGCACCTGTGGCACACGCTGGACGAAGTGCTGGGCGACCAGACGGGCGTGACCGGTGTGCGCATCAAGAGCACCCAGGACGGCAGCACCCGGGAGCTCAAGCTCAAGGGCTGCTTCATTGCCATCGGCCACCAGCCCAACACCGACATCTTCAAGGGCCAGCTGGAGATGAAGGACGGCTACATCATCACCCGCACCGGCTCGGAGGGTTTTGCCACGATGACCAGCGTGCCGGGCGTGTTCGCTGCCGGCGACGTGCAGGACCATGTGTACCGCCAGGCCATCACCAGCGCGGGCACCGGCTGCATGGCGGCGCTGGATGCCCAGCGCTTCCTGGACCAGAACTAGGCCCATTTGGCAGGGGCCGGAGTTGCCCCTATAATCGCGGTCTTTGCCGAATTCCGGCCTGGCGCAGAATCCGCCCGCGCTCTTCGCGCTCAAGCGTTCACGCCGCCGATGTCTGTTTCAAGAACCGGAGAAGCGTCATGGCACGCGTCTGTCAAGTCACGGGCAAGCGCCCGATGGTGGGGAACCATGTGTCCCACGCCAACAACAAAACGAAGCGCCGTTTCCTGCCCAACCTGCAGTACCGCCGCTTCTGGGTCGAGAGCGAAAACCGCTGGGTGCGTCTGCGCATTTCCAATGCCGCGCTGCGCCTGATCGACAAGGTGGGCATCGATCAGGTCGTCGCGGACCTGCGTGCCAAGGGCGAACTCTGATCTAGGAGGCTCAAATGGCAACCAAAGGCGGACGCGAAAAGATCAAGCTGGAATCCACCGCGGGGACCGGCCATTTCTACACCACCAACAAGAACAAGAAGACGACGCCCGAGAAGCTCGAATTCATGAAGTTCGACCCGAAGGCGCGCAAGCACGTTCTCTACAAAGAGACCAAGCTGAAGTAAACGACCGCAGAAGCAGGCCGCAAGGCCGCGCCCGTTGCACAGCACCCGCCGGCGCTCGCGCCAGGCGGGTTTTGCTTTTGGGGCGTTCTACTCCAGCTCCTCGATGCGGCGCGGCCAGCTCGACTTGAGCAGCCGCGACAGCGCCCGGTCCGCCAGCAGCCGCCCTCCGGTCTGGCAGCGTGCGCAGTAGTGGGTCTCGTTCTCCGCGTACACGATGCGCTGCACCGGCGCACCGCACACCGGACACGGCTGGCCGTATCGGCCGTGCACCGCCATCTGTGGATGGAACGCGGTCACCTTCTCGGGCCAGCCGCCGGCCGCTTGCGCTTCGGCCCGCAGCCGATCGGTCCATTCACGAAGGACAACCCCCACCGCTTCGTACAACGCAGCCACCTTCGGCTCGTCCAGCGACTGCGTCAACAGCACCGGAGACAACCGGGCGCGGTGCAGGATCTCGTCGGAGTACGCATTGCCGATACCGCTGAACAAGCGCGGATCGGTGAGCGCTCGCTTGAGCGTGTGGTTCTCGGCCTTCAGGCGCTGCGCGAACGCCGGCAGGTCGATCGCCTGCACGTCAAGTCCGCCCGCATCCAGCGCTTGCAGCGCCTGCTGCCCGGCCACGAGGTGCAGCGACGCGCGCCGCTTGCTGCCCGCTTCCGTCATCACGAGCTGGCCGGCGTCGAACTCCAGCGCCGCGAGCGCGATCCTGCCCGGCGGCTTGGCGCCGGCGACGAGCCAGCGCAGCCGGCCGGCGATCATCAGATGGATCACCAGGAAGAGGCCACCCTCCAGCACCAGGACGATGCGCTTGCCCAGGCGCTCGACCGCCTGCACCTGCTGCCCCTCGGCCGTGGAAATGAAAGGCACTGCCGTGCGCAGCACGAACGGATTGAGCACCCGCACCCGGCGCAAGGTCCGGCCCTGCACCTGCTCGCGCAGGCGCTCGATGTAGACCATCACGTCGGGCAGCTCGGGCACGGTTGCGCCTTGGTTCAGCTCACTTCACGGTCACCCATTTGGTCTCCAACCAGTTGTCGGGCCGGTGCACCACGGTGACGTTGCTGCGTGAGGCCCAAGGGATGAACTGGCGGTGCAGCGGGATGTGGTGCACCTGCTCGTTGTGGCGCTGGAACACCTGCTTGATCAGCGCCTTGCGCTTGCCCGCATCGGCTTCCTTGCTGGAGGCAGCGACCAGCGCATCGAGCTCGTCGTCCTTGTAGTTGCCGTAGTTGTAGAAGCCCACGCCCTTGTCGCCGCGGTTGCGGTAGATCGGCGTGAAGGTCGTCTCCGGATCGGTGATCGATCCGCCCCAGCCCAGCATGTACATCGAGGTGTCCAGCTTCTCCAGCTTGGGGAAGTAGGTGGATTTGGGCATCGCGTTGACGCGCACCTTGACGTTGAGCCGCGCCCACATGGAGGCCAGCGTCTGGCAGATGCGCTCGTCGTTGATGTAGCGGTTGTTCGGGCAGTCCAGCGTGACCTCGAAGCCGTCGGGGTAGCCCGCCTCGGCCATCAGCTTCTTGGCGGCCTGCAGGTCGTAGGGCAGGCGCTTCTCGATCTCGGGATCGTTGAAGCTGCCCAGGGGCGACGGCACCACGGCGCCGGTGGGCAGCGCCTGCCCGTTCATCAGCTTGCCGCGGATGGTCTCGATGTCGATCGCCTGGTACAGCGCCTTGCGCACGCGCAGGTCCTTGAAGGGGTTCTTGCCCTTCACGCTGGAGTACAGCAGCTCGTCGCGGCCTTGGTCCATGCCGATGAAGACGATGCGGTTTTCCGGTCCTTCGACCACGCGCACGTTGGGCGTGCTGCGCAGGCGCTCCAGGTCGCGCGGAGGCGGGTCGAGCACGAAGTCCACCTCGCCCGAGATCAGCGCGGCCACCCGGGTGGCGTCGCTCTTGATCGGCGTGTACACCACCTCCTGCACGTTGCCTTCGAACTTGCCCCACCAGGCGGGGTTGCGCCTGAGCACCGTCTTGATGTCGGGCTGGCGCGTGACCAGCATGTACGGCCCGGTGCCGTTGGCGTGGAACGCGGTGTGAGCCTCTTCCTTGTTGGCGAAGTCCTGCGGCTTGGTGGCCTTGTTTTCCTCGCACCACGCCTTGCTCATGATGAACACGGTGTTCAGGTGGTCGAGGAAGATCGGGTTGGGCTGCGCGAGGTTGAACTCCACCGTCAGGTCGTCCACTTTCTTCGGCTCGCCCAGCGCGCTGGCATAGGCGGCGATCTGCGAGGTCTTCTCCCGGGCGCGCTGCACGGAAAACACCACGTCGTCGGCGCTGAAGGGCTTGCCGTCGTGGAACTTGACGTTGGGGCGCAGCTTGAAGCGCCACTGCTGCGGTGACAGCTGCGTCCATTCCGTGGCCAGGCCGGGCACGAAGCCGAGCTTCTTGTCGCGCTCGACCAGGAACTCGTAGATCTGATGGTTGATGTTGTTGGTGAGGTTCTCGTTCTGCGAGTATGGATCCATGGTCTGTGGATCGCCGGCACTCGCCCAGCGCAGGGTTTGCGCCGCGGCGGGCAGCGCCAGGGACGCTGCGAGGATGCCGATGCCGAGGAGAGATTTCATGAGCCTGACCCCGTGGAGTTGAAGTGCGGGCCAGTTTAGGCAAGCTCCCGACCGGCCGTTTGCGGGGTTTCCAGTGGCTTCAAGCGGCGCCTGCAGACATGAAAAAAGCCGCTGGGCGCAGCGGCTTCTTTCGGCAGGGGCGGTTTCAGCGGAAGCGCGATTGCGGCACCGTCTTCAGGTCGCCGGGCAGCGAGCCGATGTACTTGGACAGCGCCTTCAGCTCGGCGAGGCTGAACTGCTTGGCTTGCGCGGCCATGATCGGGTTGCTGCGGCCCAGGTGCACGTTGCCGTCGAGCTGGTAGGCCTTGAGCGCGACGTACAGGTAGTCGCCGTGCTGGCCGGCGATCTTGGGGTAGCTGGGGTCCAGCGGCTTATTGAGGTTGGTGCCGTGGCACGAAGCGCAGGCGCCCTTGGTCAGCAGGGCCTGCACCTCGGCGCTGGGTTGCACCGCCGGGGTCTCGGGCACCGGCACGGCGCCTTCCTTCTTGCCCAGTTGCTCGTAGTAGCCGGCGATGTCGTTCATGTCCTGGTCGGACAGCGAGGCCGCGATGCCGCGCATGGTGGGATGCTTGCGGTCGCCCTTCTTGTAGGCCTGCAGCGCGGCCACGATGTACTTGGCGCCCTGGCCGGCGATCATCGGCACCTTGTGCACCTCGGGGAAGCTGGCCTGGTAGCCCGGGATGTTGTGGCAGCCGATGCACATGGCCACCAGCTTGTCGGCCGCGCGCGGCGAAGCTTGGGGCGCGGGAGCGGACGCCGCGGTCTGGGCTTGGACGGCAAAGCCGGCAAGAGCCGACAGCAGCAGGATGAGCGCTTTTTTCATGCTTGAAGGCCAGGCGAGTGTGTTTCGGGTCAACCTCGAATTATAGGGGCGGCCCTTATACTGGCCCGTCGATCCCTAGCACACCCGCTCATGAAGTTCCAAGGCTCAGATCAATATGTCGCCACGCAAGACCTCATGCTGGCGGTCAACGCGGCCATCACGCTGAAGCGCCCGCTGCTGGTCAAGGGCGAGCCCGGCACCGGCAAGACGATGCTGGCCGAGGAAGTGGCGCGCACCCTGGGCCTGCCGCTGCTGCAGTGGCACATCAAGAGCACCACCAAGGCACAGCAGGGCCTGTACGAATACGACGCGGTGAGTCGCCTGCGCGACAGCCAGCTCGGCGACGAGCGCGTGAAGGACATCCACAACTACATCGTCAAGGGCGTGCTGTGGCAGGCCTTCGAGAGCGAGCAGCCGGTGGCGCTGCTGATCGACGAGATCGACAAAGCCGACATCGAGTTCCCCAACGACCTGCTGCGCGAGATCGACCGCATGGAGTTCCACGTCTACGAGACGCGGCAGCTCGTCAAGGCCAGGCACCGGCCGCTGGTGTTCATCACCTCCAACAACGAGAAGGAGCTGCCCGACGCGTTCCTGCGGCGCTGCTTCTTCCACTACATCAGGTTCCCCGACGCCGAGACGATGAAGCAGATCGTCGAAGTGCACTTCCCGGGCCTCAAGCGCGAGCTGCTGGCTGGCGCGCTGAAGAACTTCTACGACGTGCGCAACCTGCCGGGCCTGAAGAAGAAGCCCTCCACCTCCGAGCTGCTCGACTGGCTGAAGCTGCTGGTGGCCGAGGACATCCCGGCCGAGGCGCTGCAGTCCAGGGAGGAGAAGGTGGTGATCCCGCCGCTGGTGGGCGCCCTGCTGAAGAACGAGCAGGACCTGACCTTGTTCGAAAAGCTCGTCTTCATGCAGAAGCACAACCGGTGAGCAAGGCCCACCCCCGAGCGCCTGACGGCGCCCTTCCTCAAGGGGGCGCCGCCGGCGGACCGGCTTCAGCCGATCCGCGGTGGCCGCTTGGCCCGGTGACCTTGGCGGGGCAACATGCGACCCTGGTGCCGCTGGCGCCCGAGCATGCGGCGGCGCTGACCGAAGCCGCGCGCGACGGGCAGCTGTGGCGGCTCTGGTACACCAGCGTGCCGCAACCCGAGCGCATGGCCGAGGAGATCGAGCGCCGGCTGGGCCTGCAGGCCAAGGGCACGATGCTGCCCTTCACGGTGCTCGACTCCACCGGCGTGCCGGCGGGCATGACCACCTACATGAACATCGACGCGACCCATCGCCGCGTGGAGATCGGCAGCACCTGGTACGCGCGCCGCGTGCAGCGCAGCGGGCTCAACACCGAGTGCAAGCTGATGCTGCTGCAGCATGCCTTCGAGACGCTGCAGTGCATCGCGGTGGAGTTCCGCACGCACTTCATCAACCACCAGAGCCGGCGCGCGATCGAGCGGCTGGGCGCCAAGCTCGACGGGGTGCTGCGCAACCACATGCGCATGCCCAACGGCACGCTGCGCGACACCTGCGTCTACAGCATCATCGCAAGCGAATGGCCGATGGTGCAGGCCCACCTGCGCTGGCAGCTCGAGCGGCCGCGCGACGCCTGAGCCCCGCGCACCCAGGGACGCGCCGGCCGGGCCGCCAGTCGGTATGCTTGGGAACATCCCTTGCCACCGGCCATTCCGATGCTCATCCACTTCTTCTACGCCCTGCGCGCGGCCAAGCTGCCGGTGTCGGTGAAGGAATACCTCACCCTGCTCGAAGCGCTGCGCGCCGGGGTGATCGGGCCCTCGATCGACGACTTCTACTTCCTGGCGCGCACCACCCTGGTCAAGGACGAGGCCCTGTTCGACAAGTTCGACCGTGCCTTCGCCGGCTACTTCAAGGGCCTGGAGGCGGTGGCCGACTTCACCAAGGAAGTGCCGCTGGAGTGGCTGCGCAAGAACCTGGAGCTTGAGCTGTCGCCCGAGGAAAAGGCCGCCATCGAGAAGATGGGCTGGGACGAACTGATGGAAACGCTGAAGAAGCGTTTCGAGGAGCAGAAGGAGCGCCACGAGGGCGGCAACCGCTGGATCGGCACCGGCGGCACCAGCCCCTTCGGCAACTCGGGCTACAACCCGCAGGGCATCCGCATTGGCGGCAAAGGCGGCAACAAGAGCGCCGTCAAGGTGTGGGAGCAGCGCGCCTACCGCGACTACGACGACACCAAGGAGCTGGGCACCCGCAACATCAAGGTGGCGCTGCGCCGGCTGCGCCGCTTCGCGCGCGAAGGCGCCGAGCAGGAGCTGGATTTGGAGGACACCATCCACTCCACCGCCGCCAACGCCGGCCTGCTGGACATCAAGATGGTGCCCGAGCGCCACAACAAGGTGAAGGTGCTGCTGCTGATGGACGTGGGCGGCACGATGGACGAGCACATCCACCGGGTGGAGGAGCTGTTCTCCGCCGCCAAGAGCGAGTTCAAGCACCTCGAGTTCTATTACTTCCACAACTGCGTCTACGACTTCATGTGGAAGAACAACCGCCGGCGCTTCAGCGAGAAGCATCCCACCTGGGACGTGATCCGCAAGTACAACAAGGACTACAAGCTCATCTTCGTGGGCGACGCCACGATGAGCCCTTACGAGATCCTGCAGCCGGGCGGCAGCGTGGAATACAACAACGAGGAGCCGGGCGCCGAGTGGCTGCAGCGCCTCACGCACGCCTTTCCCAAGTTCGCGTGGATCAATCCCGAGCCACAGGGCGTATGGCAGTACCGGCAGAGCATCGCGATCATCCAGCAGCTCATGAACCAGCGCATGTTCCCGCTCACGCTGGCCGGCCTGGAAGGAGCGATGCGGCTGCTCAGCAAATGAACCTGCCGCTCGCGCGGGCGGCGCGGCTGGCCGCATGCCTGCTGCTGGCGCTCGGCCTGGCGGGCTGCGGCCTGTTCAACCGCGCCCGCCAGCCCGAAGCGGCCGCTGCCGAACCCACCGTGCCGCTGGTGAAGCTCGAGGTGCAGGCGCCAGGCACCCTGCAGCGCCTGCTCGAAACCAACCTCGACCTGGCGCGGCTCACACGGCTGGCCGGCGGCCAGACCGTGAGCGAGACCGAGCTCGCGCGCCTGGTGGCGGCCGCGCCGGCACAGGCGCGCGAGCTGCTGGAGACCGAGGGCTACTTCCAACCGGTGGTGCAGGTGACGCGCGTGCCCGATACCGACCCCCCGCTGGTGCGCGTCAACGTGCAACCGGGTCCGCGTGCGCGCGTGGGCCGTTTCACCTTCGAGGTCGAAGGCGAGCTGGAGCGGCGCGCCAGCGCGGGCGACCGCGAGGCGCAGCAGACGCTGCAGGCGCTGCGCGAAGACTGGCTGCTCAAGCCAGGCGATCCGTTCCGCAATGCGCTGTGGGGCGACGCGAAGAGCGCCGCGCTGGCGCAGCTGCGCGCCGCCGGCTATGCTGCAGCCACCTGGAGCGGCACCTCGGCACAGGTGAGCGTGCGCGACGACACGGTGCGCCTGTTCGTGGTGGCCGACAGCGGCCCGCTGTTCCTGGCCGGTCCGCTGCAGATCGAAGGGCTGCAACACCAGACCGAGCGCGAGGTGCGCAACCTCGCCGGTTTCGAGCCCGGCACCCCGGTCACCGACAAGTTGCTGCTCGACTTCCAGGAGCGGCTGCAGACCGCGGGGCTGTTCAGCCGCGCCAGCGTGACCATCGAGCCCGACCCGGCGCAGGCCGGCGCCGCGCCGATCCTCGTGCGGGTGCAAGAGCTCAGCTTGCAGCAGGCCACTGCGGGCGTGGGCTACAGCGCGCAGGCCGGGCCGCGCACCTCGCTGGAACACTGGCACCGGCGCCTGCTCGGCTTTGCGGTGACCTCGCGCACCAAGGCCGAATGGGGCCGCGACCGCCAGTCGCTGGAAGGCGACATCACCACGCATGCCAAGCGCGACTTCTGGCGCGACCTGGTGGGCTACGCGGTCACGCGCGAAAAGACTTCCAGCGATACGGTCACCTCCAACCGGCTGCGCGTGGGCCGGGCGCAGGACACGCCGCGCCGGCAGCGCCTGTACTTCGTGGAAGGCACCGTCGCACGGCGCTCCACGGCCGAGGTCAACGAGCAGGCCAGCGCGGTCTCGCTCAACTACCACTGGGGCTGGCGCCGGCTCGACAGCATGGTGCTGCCCACCGACGGCTACACCTTCAGCCTGCAGACCGGCGTGGGCCGCGCGCACGACCAGACCAACCTGTCCGGCGCCTTCACCCGGCTGTATGGCCGGCTCACCGGCTACAAGCCCTTTGGTGACAGTTGGTATGCCAATGCCCGGCTGGAGCTGGGCCAGGTGTACGCCAGCAACGCGGTGGAGGTGCCCGACCCCTTGCGCTTTCGGGCCGGCGGCGACGAGTCGGTGCGCGGCTACGGCTACCGTGAGCTGTCGCCGCGCGACGAGGCCGGCAAGCTGATCGGCGGCAACGCCTTGTTCACCGCCAGCGTCGAAGTGGCGCGGCCGGTCTCGGCAAAGCTGCCCAGCGTCTGGTGGGCGGTATTCGTCGATGCCGGCCGTGCGGCCGACAACTTCGGTGAACTGAAACCGGCCTACGGCGTGGGCGCCGGCGTACGCTGGCGCAGCCCCGTGGGCCCCTTGAAGCTGGACCTCGCCTGGGGCAACGAGACCCGCAAGCCGCACCTGCACTTGAGCGTGGGCATCGCCTTCTAGACATGGACCACCCCCGTAGCGCTTCCGGCGCTTCCCTTCCAGGGGGCGCCTCTGGCGGACCGGCGAAGCCGGATCCGCGGAGGCCGCCTGGCTCGGCCGTGCCTTGGCCGCGTTGGCTGCTTCGTTCGGCACTTGCGCTGGGCGGGCTGGTGCTGCTCGTCGCGCTGGCGCTGGTGGCGGCCTGGCAGGCGCTGCGCACCGAGACCGGCACGGCCTGGCTGCTGTCGCAGGTGTCGGGGCTGAAGATCACCGGCGGCCGCGGCTCGATCGAAGGCGGGCCTTTCGCGGCGGCGAAAGTCGAGTTCCAGCTGGAGGACGGCCCGGTCCATCTGGTGATCGACGGCCTGGCTTGGCGCGACCTGCGCTGGCAATGGCGGCCCTATCCCGGCAGTTGGACCGGCCTGCGCATCGAGGGCCTGCGCGCCCAGCGCGTGCAGATCCGCACGCGCCCCGGCCGCGACGAACCTGCCGCACCGCCGCCCCAGGCGCTGCGCATGCTATTCGAGCTGGTGTTGGCCGATGCCCGGGTGCAGGCCTTGCATGTCAACGACCTGCCGCCGCTGCTGAACCTGCGCACCGACCTGCACCTCGGCGCCGACCATGGCCGGGCGCACCGGTTGCAGACGCTGTCGTTCGCCTGGGACCGGCTGCAGCTGCAGGCCCAGGCCGAGCTGCAGGCCGATGCGCCGCTGGCGGTGAAGGCCCAGGCCCAGCTGCGCTCGCAGCCCCTGCCGGGCGCCACCGGTCCGATGGCCACGGCCTGGCAGGCACAAGTGCAGGCCGGCGGCACGCTGCCGCGCCTGGCGCTCGACGCGCAGCTGCGCGCGGCCCCCGGCCCGCAGGCGCCGGCCGCGTCGCTCGACCTGCACGGCGTGGTGGCGCCCTTCGCTGCCTGGCCGCTGGCCGAGCTGCGCGCACAGGTGAAAAGCCTGGACCTGGCCGCGCTGGCCAGCGCGGCCCCCGCCACCCGCATCGACGGCCAGGCCGTGATCGACACCACCGGGCTCGACCGTCCGGCGCAGGTGGACTTGCAGCTTCGCAACGCCCTGCCCGGCCGCTGGGACGAGGGCCGGCTGCCACTGCGCACGCTGGACCTGAAGCTGCAAGGCCGCCCCGACCAGCACGACCGGCTCGAACTGCAGGCCTTCGATGCCGCGCTGGGCAACGGCGAGCAGGCCGCTGGGCGCCTGGGCGGCAGTGGCGCGTGGCACGGCGACGCGCTGACCCTGCGCGCCACCGTCCGCAGCCTGAAGCCGTCCGAACTCGATCGCCGCCTCGCGGCCATGGACTTCAGCGGCCCGGTCGAGCTGAGCCTGAACCGCCAGGCCGCGCCCGAAGGCGGCTGGTCGGCAGCGCTGAAGACAACGCTCGACGGCCGCCTGCCGCTGAAGAACGCACCGCCGGTGCGCCTGCAGTTGCAAGCCGACGCGGCTTCCGGCCGCGACAGCTTGCGCTGGTCACTGCAAAAGCTGGAGGCCGCTGCCGGCGCCGCCCGCGCGACCGCACAGGCCAGCGGCCAGCGCGATGCGGCCGGGCGCTGGCAGATCGACAGCCGCGGCGAACTGTCCGACTTCGATCCCCTGCCCTGGTGGCCCGGCGCCCCAGGCTCGGCCTGGCGCCAGGGCGGTCATCGCCTCAACGGCCGCTGGGAGCTTTCGCTCGGCCTGCCTGCCGCGCCGGCCGCACCGGTTGCCAACCCGCTGCAGCGCTGGGCCGGCACGCAAGGCCGCGCCGAACTGCAGCTGCGCGACAGCCGCCTGGCGGGCGTGCCGCTGCAGGCCGAGCTGCGCGCCAGCGCAGACGGCCGCAGCCCCTTGGCCCGGCTGGCGGCCGAACTGCAGGCTGCGGGCAACCAGTTCCAGATCGAGGGCCAGCTGGCGCTGTCGCGAGACGGCCGTGCCGACCGCTGGAAACTGCAGTCGCAGGCCGGTGCGCTGGCCGCGCTGGCGCCGATCGGCCGGCTGGTGCCGGCCCTGGCCGGCCGGGAGCCCAGTGCGGGCAGCCTCACGCTGCAGGCCGAGGCCCAAGGCCGCTGGCCGGCGCTGGCCGGCCACGGCGAAGCGCGGCTGACCGCGCTGAAGGCCGGCACGCTGCAGGTGGAGAACGCCCAGGCGCGCTGGCGCTTCGGCGGCGGCCCCGACGCGCCGCTGGAGCTGAACGCGCGCGCCGAGGGGCTGGCCCAGGGCGCCCAGCGCGTCGAGCGCCTGCACGCCGAGCTGAGCGGCACGCTGCGCGCCCACCGCCTGCAGCTGCAGGCCGACACGGCCGCGCGGCCGCCGGCCTGGACCGACCCGCTGCTGGACACCGGCGCGGGCAAAGGCACCCGCTTCGTGCTGGCCGGCGACGGCGCCTGGGAGCCCGGCCGCGACGGCGGCCGGTGGACCGGCCGCGTCGCGCGCCTGCGCGCCGGACCCACCGGCGCCCCCAATGCCGCCTGGCTGGTGGGCGACGGCCTGCAGCTCGAGGTGGCGCTCGACGCCTCGATGACGCCGCAGGGCGTGAGCGCGCAACCCGGCGCCCTCACCTTGCTGGGCGCTTCGCTGCGCTGGCGCCAAGCGCGCTGGCAGGCCGGCGGCGACGGCCTGCCGCGCATCGATCTGCAGGCGCAACTGGAGCCGCTGTCGGTGGCGCCGCTGCTGGCGCGCCTGCAGCCGCACTTCGGCTGGGGCGGCGACCTGCGCGTGGCCGGCCAGGTGAACGTGAGCACCGGCGCCAGCTTCAACGCCGACGTGGTGCTGCAGCGCGTCAGCGGCGACCTGCGCGTCACCGACGAGGGCGGCACGCAAAGCCTGGGCCTGACCGACCTGCGCCTGGCGCTGGCGGCGCACGAGGGCGTGTGGCACTTCACCGAGGCCGTGGCCGGCACCACCCTCGGCGTGCTGGCCGGTGCGCAAAGCATGCGCGTGGGGCCGCGCGCGGTGTGGCCCAGCCCGGACACGCCGATGGAAGGCGTGCTGGAGCTGCGGGTGGACAACCTGGGCGTCTGGGGCCCGTGGACGCCGGCCGGCTGGCGGCTGTCGGGCCAGCTGCACACCAGCGCCTGGCTGGGCGGACGCTTCGGCGCGCCCGAATACACCGGCCGGCTCGAAGGCCGCGGCATCGGCGCGCGCAACCTGCTGCAGGGCGTCAACGTCACCGACGGCGAGCTGCGCATTGCGCTGAAGGGGCCGGTGGCGCAGATCGAGCGCTTTGTGCTCAAGGGCGGCGACGGCGAGCTGCAGCTGCAAGGCAGCGCCAGCTTCGGCGACACCCCGCGCGCGCAGCTGCAGCTCGTGGCCAGCAAGTTCCAGCTGCTGGGCCGCGTGGACCGCCGCATCGTGACCAGCGGCCGCGGCGAGCTGAGCCTAGAGGAGGAAGCCGTCCGCTTCGACGGCCGCTTCGTGGTGGACGAGGGGCTCATCGACTTCAGCCGCAGCGACGCCCCCACGCTCGACGACGACGTGGTGGTGGTGCGCAACGGCCGCGCCGCAGCGGGCGACACGCCCGACACCGCCACACCGCCCAAGCCGCCGCGCCGGGTGCAGGCCAGCGTGCAGGTCGACCTGGGGCAGCGGCTGCGCTTGCGCGGGCGCGGCCTCGACACCACCTTGCAGGGCGACCTGCGCCTCACCACGCCCGGCGGCCGCCTGGCGGTCAACGGCACCGTGCGCGCCGAAGACGGCACCTACCAGGCCTACGGCCAGAAGCTGGAGATCGAGCGCGGGCTGGTCACCTTCGTCGGCCCGGTCGAAAACCCGCGCCTGGACATCGTGGCCCTGCGCCCCAACCTCGACGTGCGCGTGGGCGTGTCGGTGGGCGGCACCGCGCTGGCGCCGCGCGTGCGGCTGTTCTCCGACCCGGAGATGTCCGACGCCGACAAGCTCTCGTGGCTGGTGCTGGGCCGCGCGCCCGAGGGCCTGGGCCGCGCCGACACCGCGCTGCTGCAGCATGCCGCGATGGCACTGCTGTCGGGCGAAGGCGAATCCACCACCGACAAGGTGCTGCGCACGCTGGGCCTGGACGACTTCTCGGTGCGCCAGGAAGGCGAAGGCGAACTGCGCCAGACGGTGGTGTCGCTGGGCAAGCAGCTCTCGCGCCGCTGGTACGTGGGCTACGAGCGCGGCGTCAACAGCACGGTCGGCAACTGGCAGCTGATCTACCGGCTGGCGCAGCGGCTGACGCTGCGCGCGCAGTCGGGCGAGGACAACGCGCTCGACGTGATCTGGACTTGGCGCTGGAACTAGATGGAGCCCCCGGCCGCCTGGCGGCCGCCCCCCGAGGGGGCTGCAATCCGCGACCGGGAAACCCGGACGCGGATTGGGCGCTATGTGCGATCGCCCCTGGCCGCTGGCGCGGCCTGTCCCAGGGGGACTCCCGCCCCTTGGGGGCGG
>JBFLWE010000099.1:0-18238 GCA_040758375.1 Pseudomonadota bacterium | reverse complement strand
GCTGGCGCGGCCTGTCCCAGGGGGACTCCCGCCCCTTGGGGGCGGGTGGGGGTGGGGCTGCATTGCACCCCTTGGGGATGCGCTTGCTCATCCCCTGGCCGCGTTCGCGGCCTGTCCCAATGGGGCCCCCTCTCCCTCGGGGAGAGAGTTGGGTGAGGGCTTCTACGAAACCAGCCGCCCGGCCTCGATGTGCAGTTGCCTGTCGCAGCGCGCGGCGATCTCGCGGTCGTGGGTCACCAGCACCAGCGTGGTCCCGGCCTCCCGGTTCAGCTCGAACATCAGCGCCATCACGCGCTCGCCGGTGGCGAAGTCGAGGCTGCCGGTGGGTTCGTCGGCCAGCAGCACGGCCGGCCGCACCACGAAGGCCCGCGCCAGGGCCACGCGCTGCTGCTCGCCGCCTGAAAGCACCTTGGGGTAGTGGTTGAGCCGCTCACCGAGGCCCACGCGCTTGAGCATCTCGGTGGCCTGCGCACGTGCATCGCGCTGGCCCAGCAGTTCCAGCGGCAGCATCACGTTCTCCAGCGCGGTCAGGTTGCCCAGCAGCTGGAAGCTCTGGAACACGAAGCCCAGCGTGCGCGCGCGCACCGCGGCGCGCGCATCCTCGTCCAGCGCAAAAAGGTCATGGCCTGCCAGTTGCACCGAGCCCGAGGTGGGCACGTCCAGGCCGGCGATGAGCGACAGCAGCGTGCTCTTGCCCGAGCCCGATGCGCCCACGATGGCGGCCGATTCGCGCTCGCGCAACTGAAAGGTGATCTCATGGAGAATCGTCAGCACGCCGGTCGAATCGGTGACCTGCTTGCTGACGCGCTCTACCGCAATGATGGGTTGTGACATGACGGATGGGATTCGATTGCCTCGGGCGCGGCTGACCCGCCGCGCCTGGCTCGCGCACTGTAGCGCGCTTGCCCTGGCCGGCGCCTCGCCGGGGCTTCGTGCGCAGGCTGGCCCGCAGCGCATCCTGATCGTGGGTGACAGTCTGTCGGCCGAATACGGCCTCGCGCGGGGCAAGGGCTGGGTGGCGTTGCTGGAACAAAAGCTGCAGCAAGAAGGATCGAAGGCGCAGGTGGTCAACGCCAGCATCAGCGGTGACACCAGCTCGGGTGGGCGTTCGCGGCTGCCCGCCCTGCTGGACACCCACAAGCCCACGCACGTGGTGATCGAGCTGGGCAGCAACGACGCCCTGCGCGGGCTGCCGCTGGACATGACCCGGCGCAACCTCAGCGAGATGGTGGGCGCCGCCAAGGCGGCCGGCGCGCGGGTGCTGCTGGTGGGCATGCGCATGCCCCCCAACTACGGCCGCAAGTACGGCGAGGACTTCATGGCGCTGTACGAGAGCGTGGCGCGCGAGCACGACGTGCCGCTGGTGCCCTTCTTGCTCAAGGGCGTGGCCGACGTGCCGCAGGCCGAGCGGCTGTTCCAGGCCGACCGCATCCATCCCAATGCCGATGCGCACCCTGTCATGCTCGGCAACATATGGCCGGCGCTGAAGCCGCTGTTGAAGTCCTGAGCTACCGCGGCTACTGCACCTGCTGACGCGGGCCGCCACCGGGGCGTCCTTCACGCTCTTCGGGCGGCCGGTGCACGTGGCGCCGCCCGCCGTCGCCGGGCTCCCGGGTTGCCGGCGCGCGCGGCGTCGGCGTCACGCGCTGCGCTGCGGGCGGGGGCTCGGGCCGCGGCGGTTCGGCGGCGCGTGGCGCCTCTTCGCGTGCGGCTGGAGGTCGCATGGTCGGCGGACCGGGCTCACGCCGGGCGGGGGGCACCACCACCCCGTGACCTCGGCGGCCCTCTGCCCCCGACGGCGGACGCGTCGGCTCGGCCGGTCGCGCGGGTGCCTGCACCGCCGGTGCACGCGGTGCAGGCGACACCGGCCGCGGCACCACCGGCGCCGGGCGCACCGCGCCGTTGGCCGGCGGCGGCACCTGGTGCACACCCGGCTGGCGCACGAACTGTTGCGCGAGCTTGGGGTCGACCTGGCGTGCCACGTTGCCGATCGGCTGCCGCCGCTTCAAGACGTCCGACGGCACCACGGTCACGCCGCCCGGCACGCCGCGGTTGGTGTACATCACCGGGCCCTGCGGCGGCTCGCCGGGGCGGTAGAAGCGGTCGGGCGTGCGCGGGTTCACGTAGCGCCAATGGTGGCGCGGCAGCGGGTACCACGGCCGGTACACGTCGAGCGGCGACAACGGCACCCAGCCCACCACCGGCCCGGAGCCGATGTGGATGGACACGTTGACCGACGGCCCGCCCACCCAGCCCACCAGGGCCGGGGCATACACCGGCCGCGCCACGTAGGCGCCCGGCGCCCAGCACCAGCGTCCGCCCCACCAGAGCCAGCGGCCATAGTGGAAGGGGGCAAAGCCCCACGGGGCGTCGTCGACCCAGGTCCAGCCCCAGGGCCGCACCCAGGCCCAGCGGCCATAGCGATACGGCGCCCAGCCAGGCACCACGTGCACCGGGATCCACAGCGCGCCGTACTCGGGGTGGCGCTCCCAGCGGCCATGGCGGTCCAGGTCTTCCCAGCCGGTCATTTCGGGCGAGACGTAGCGATGCGCCTCGCGCTCGTCGCGGCGGTCTTCCGACTGTGCCCAGTCGCCGAAGCCATCGCGCGGCGGCGAGCCCCAGGTGTAGTGGGTGACGCCCGACTCCTTCCAGAACTCGGCGCGCTGGCCGGGCTGCAGCTCGAGCGCGCTGTCGCCGCCGTCGAAGCGCAGCTCGCCGGCCCACACGGTGGCGGCGCTCAGGGTTTCGTCGCGGTCGATGCGGTAATGGCCGGCGCGTTGCGGCAGGAAGCGGCCGTCGGTGGTGGCAACTTCGATCTCGGAGGCCACTTCGTTGCTGCGCGCGCGCACGGCCAGGCGCCCGCTGTGAAGCTGGAAGCGCAGGTGCTCGTCGTCGAGCTCGACCACGTCGAGCTGGGTGTCGGCGTCCAGCCGCACGGTGGTGGAACCGATGCGCAACTCGGCGCGTGCATCGCCGTCGGTGGAGAGCCGGTCGCCGCTGGTGATGGGGTGGTTGCGCACCGCGTCCACCCACTCGCCGTGGTCGTGGTCGTACATCCACACCGTGCCCTGCAGCTCGGCCAGGCGGCCCACGCGGCCCGGTGGATCGGCCCACGCCGCTCCGCACAACACAGCGGCCAGCGCCAGCACGGCTGCCTGCCGCCAACGACTCGTCAAGGGCGCCATCGAGCACCTCGCAGTGAACACAACTGTGCCCATAACGCGCCAGCTTGGGCGCTGGCCGACGCGAAGCGTTTGCGCTTGCTCAGGCGCCGGCGTCGGACCTCGCCTCAGACGCTGGCGAGCAACTGGCGCAAGCCCTCTTCGTCCAGCACCGGCACGCCCAGCTCCTGTGCCTTGTCGAGTTTGCTGCCGGCCTCGGAACCCGCCACGACGTAGTGGGTTTTCCTGGACACCGAGCCCGCCACCTTGCCGCCGGCGCCCTCGATCAGGTCCTTGGCTTCGTCACGCGTCATCGAGGGCAAGGTGCCGGTGAGCACGAACGTCTTGCCCGCCAGCGGCCTGGGCGCGGCATGGGCAGCGGCGCCTTCGTGCTCGTCCCAGCTCACGCCGGCGGCGCGCAGCTGCTCCACCACCTCGCGGTTGTGCGGCTGGTCGAAGAAGGTGCGGATGCTCTGCGCCACCACCGGGCCGACATCGGGCACTTCGAGCAGTTGCTCCAGGCTGGCGTCGAGGATACGGTCCAGCGCGCCGAAGTGCCTGGCCAGGTCCTTGGCGGTGGTCTCGCCGACGTGGCGTATGCCCAGCGCATAGAGAAAGCGCGCCAATGTCGTCTGCTTGCTCTTGTGCAGCGCATCGACCAGGTTCTGCGCGCTCTTGTCGGCCATGCGCTCCAACGCGGCCAGCTTGGCCACGCCGAGCTTGTACAGGTCGGGCAGCGTGCGCACGATGCCGCCGTCGACCAGCTGGTCGACCAGCTTGTCGCCCAGCCCTTCGATGTCCATCGCCCGGCGGCCGGCGAAATGCAGCAGGGCCTGCTTGCGCTGCGCGGGGCAGAACAGGCCGCCCGAGCAGCGCCAGTCGACCTCGCCCTCCTCGCGCGTGATGTCGCTGCCGCAGATGGGGCACTTGCCGCCCAGGCGCTTGTACAGGTCGAAAGGTTCGCCGGCATCGGCGGGGCGCCTGTCCGGCACCACGGCCACCACCTCGGGGATCACGTCGCCGGCGCGGCGCACGATCACCGTGTCGCCGATGCGCACGTCCTTGCGCCGGGTTTCGTCCTCGTTGTGCAGCGTCGCGTTGCTCACCGTGGTGCCGCCCACGAACACCGGCACCAGCTTGGCCACCGGCGTGAGCTTGCCGGTGCGGCCCACCTGGACGTCAATGCCGCGCACCTGCGTCATCTGTTCCTGCGCCGGGTACTTGTGGGCCACGGCCCAGCGCGGCTCGCGGCTCACGAAGCCCAGCCGCTGCTGCAGCGCGCGCGAGTTCACCTTGTAGATCACGCCGTCGATGTCGAACGGCAGCGCGTCGCGCTTGGCCGCGATGCGGCGGTGGAACTCCACCAGGCCCTGCGCGCCGTGCACCACCGCGCGATCGCCGTCCACCGGCAGGCCGAGCGACTGCAGCGCATCCATCAGGCCGCTGTGCGTGGGTGGGATCTCCCAGCCCTGCACGTCGCCCAGGCCGTAGGCGAAGAAGCTCAGCGGCCGCTGGCGCGCGACGGCCGGGTCCAGCGTGCGCACGGCGCCGGCCGCGGCATTGCGCGGATTGACGAAGGTCTTGTCGCCCTTTTCGCGCTGGCGCTCGTTGGCGCGTTCGAAATCGTCGCGCCGCATGTACACCTCGCCGCGCACTTCGAGCACCGCGGGCTCGGCCCCGCGCAGGCGCAGCGGTATCTGGCCGATCGCGCGGATGTTCTGCGTCACGTCCTCGCCCACCTCGCCGTCGCCGCGCGTGGCGGCCTGCACCAGCACGCCGCGCTCGTAGCGCAGATTGATCGCCAGGCCGTCGAACTTGAGCTCGGTGGCGTATTCCACCGGCGCGTCCGTGGGGCCCAAGCCGAGCTCGCGGCGCACGCGCGCATCGAAGGCCACTGCGCCGCTGTCCTCGGTGTCGGTCTCGGTGCGGATGCTGAGCATCGGCACGGTGTGGCGCACCGGCATGAAGCCGGGCAGCACCTGGCCCAGCACGCGCTGGGTGGGCGAGTCGAGCGTGCGCAAGTCGGGATGCGCCTGTTCCAGCGCCTGCAATTCGCTGAACAGCTTGTCGTATTCGGCATCCGGGAGCTCCGGATCGTCGAGCACGTAGTAGCGATGGGCGTGGTAGTGCAGCAGGCGGCGCAGCTCGGCGGCGCGCTCGGCAGGGGTCTTCTTCTCCATCATGGCCTCCGACGAGCCGCCTCCAGGGGGCCGTGCGCCCCCTCGGGGGGCAGCGAACGAAGTGAGTGTGGGGGCACCATGAATGCGATTGTCGCCAGATGTCGGACGGCTATCGGCGGCACATGCGCAAGCGGTCGAACGGCACGCCCTGGTAGGGCTCGCGCACCACCTGCTCCAGCACGAAGCCGAAGCGCTCGAAGACCGGGCGGCTGAACGGCGTGGCCCAGACGTGCAGGCGCACGAGGCCGCGCAGCTCGGCCTGGCGCAACACGTGCTGCAGCATGCTCGACCCCAGGCCTTGGCGCGTGCAGTCTGCGCGCACGTAGAACGAGCGCAATTCGCCTTGCGCATCCACGCCGCAGAAGCCCAGCAGTTCCCGCGAACCCCGTTGCTCGATCACCCACGTGTCAGCACCGAGGACGTACTCGCGGAAAGCCGGCGTGTCGGCCCCGAAACTGGCCCAGGCGTTCACCTGTTGCGGCGTGTAGCACCATGGTCCCAGGCAGCGCGCGGTGTCGGCATACAGTGCCGCCAAGGCCGGCACGTCGTGGTCGGCCGCTGGTCGCAAACCCCAATCGGGCAGGCTGGGCATGGCGCGCAGCATGCCATGATCTGCCCCACACACCAGACGAGGACAACAATGATGGCTCCCCGCACTTTGCAATCCCTGCTGGCAACCGGGCTGCTGGCCTTGGCCGGCTGCTCCACGGCCGCGGCGCCCGGCGCCGGGCAAGCACAACAAGTGCCGCTGCCGGGCAACACGGCTGCGGCCACGCAGGCACAGGCCCAGTTGCGCGAGCTGATCGGCGACGCCGCCTGCACCGACGACACCCAGTGCCGCACAATCGGCTGGGGCGCCAAGGCCTGCGGCGGCCCCGAGCGCTGGGTGGCCTGGTCCACCGCACGCACCGATGGCGCCGCATTGGAAAAACTGGCGCAGCAACATGCCGAACAGCAGCGCCAGTCGCAGGCACGCAGCGGCATCGTGTCGAACTGCATGTACGTGGCCGACCCCGGCGCGCGCTGCGTCGCCAACCGCTGCGTGCTGCGCGAGCAGCGTGCGGGCCAGCCGGTACTGCCCCAGTAAGCACCCGTCAGCAAAACGGCCGCTTGCGCGGCCGTGAGAAATACGAAGCGGGCGCGGCGCCTGCTCACCGGCGGGCGCGCTCCAGCGCCTTGCGGCCGCTGGTGCCCGCGGCTTGGGCCGTCGCGGGCGACACCGTGTCCACCGCCAGCAGGCTGCGGCCCAGGGTGGCGCCGCCGCCGTCGTGGTAGCGCAGCACCCCGAGGTAGCGCCGGCCGGGTGCGACGTTCCAGCTCGCGGCCACCGTGGCCGTCGCGCCGAGGAACACGCGCTTCGGTCCCGCCACACGCAGGTCGCCACCGGCATCGCCGGGCGTGACCACCCAGGCCGAGAGCCTGAAGCTCGACAGCCCGTTGTTCGGCGCATAGCCCAGCACGCAGGCGCTGTACGCCCCGGCACCCGGCAACGGCAGGTCGACGAGTTCGTTCGCCGTGAGACCTGCGCTCACGCCCACCAGCGTGTTGCCCTGGAAGATTTCGAGGTCGAGATCGTCCTCGCCCTGGCCCGAGGTGTCGCTGTCGAACAGCGCAAAGCGGGCATGCAGCGCACCGGCGGCGATGTTGAAGTCGAAGCAGGCCACCGCATCGGTGGCCACGTTGCCGCTGCGCAGCTCGGCCGGCTTCAGCCCCGCGCCGTCCACGGCCAGGCGGCCGTCATAGCCGGTGCCGATGGTGAACACCTTCGCGCCCGCACGCCGCGTGTCGGACACCGCCGCCGGCGCGGCGAGCAGCAGGCCCTTGGCGCTGAGCGGGCTGCGCACCTGCCGGGTGCCGTCGCTCCACACCAGGTCGCCGAACACCCACTGGTCCACCGCGGCCGATTGCCGTGCGAGCCGCACGTCGAAAGACGCACTCTGTCCCGGCGCGAGGGTCAGCGACGGCGGATTCACCGAGGCGGCATAGCCCGGCAGCTTCACGCTCGCGACATAGGTGGCGGTCGCATTGCCCACGTTGGTGACGGTGCGCCGCAACGTCGCCCTGCCGAGCACCTCGGCGGTCAGCGAAGGCAGGTTCAGGTCGGCCGGCGCAGACGCACCGAAGCTGCCGCACAGCGCCGTCTCGGGCGCCAGCACGCCGGCGCCGCACAGGAAGCGGACGTAGTCCGCCGGCCCTGCGTCGTACACCAGGCCGGTCGAGGCCGCGGCGTTCGGATTGACGTGGCCGGCCCCGTAGCCCCAACGGTCGGGGTCCCGGCTACCGTCGGCCAGCTTCACCGGGCCGGCCGACGTCATCAGCGCCGACTTGATCGCCGCCGGCGACCACCTGGGGTGCAGCTGCTTCAGCAGCGCCGCGATGCCGGCCACGTGCGGACTGGCCATCGAAGTACCCTGCAGGAACTCCGAGGCCGCCGGTGGCACCCAGCTGCCGTTGGCGATGGCATCGTGCTCGGCCTGCGATGCCGGCTGGTAGGCATAGGCCGCCAGCACCGCCACGCCCGGCGCCGCCAGGTCGGGCTTGAGGATGTCGGCATTCGCCAGGTTGGGCCCGCGCGAGGAGAACCCGGCCATCACCGGCGCCACCACGCCGGGGGCCTGGCTGGCCACGCCGATGGAGGCGGTGGCGTCTGCCAGGGCCGCGTACTGATGCACCGGCTCGAAGGCGGTTGCGGCAAGGTGCACACTGGGCACGAAGTGCGCGTCGTCCGCGGTGTCGCTCGCCTCGCCCGGCACGTTGAGCAGCACCATGCCCGCGCCGCCGGCCTGCTTGACCGCCTGGCTCTTCTCGACGCGCGCATTGCTGCCGCGGTCGCAGACCACGATCTTGCCGGCGGCGCGCGCGGGATCCAGCGTGCCGAGGAAGCAGCGGCGCGCATCGTCCAGCAGCGCTCCCGCCTTGGCCACGGCCGCCGCGTTGACCAGCGGCGCGCCGGGCAGGCCTTGCGACAGCGAGGCACCGGTGAAGCGGCTGCCGTTGCCCAGCACCAGCGCGGCGGTGAGGAAACGATCGTGCGTGGACGCGGCCACCGTGGTGATCCACGGGCTCATGTGCGCCACCGTGTTGCCCGGTCCGGCGTTGCCGGCCGACGCCGCCACGAACACGCCTGCGGCAGAAGCGTTGAAGAACGCCACCTCCACCGGGTCGAGGAAGTTGGTGCGCGTGCCGCCGATGGAGAAGTTGATGACGTCCACGCCGTCGGCCACTGCCTTGTCGATGGCCGCGACGCTGTCGCCGATGAAGCACGAGTTGCGCTTGCCGGTGACCTCGGAGGCGTCCACGAAGGTCCAGCACACCTTGTAGGCGGCCAGGCGGGCACGCGGCGCCATGCCGGAAATCGTGCCTGCCGCGGCACCGTTCACCAGCGCCGGCACGCCGGCATTGCCGGCCGCCGTGGAGGCGGTGTGGTCCCCGTGGCCGTCCTGGTCGCGCGGCGAGACGAAATCGCTCGCGTCCAGCGTGAGGCCCGTGGTCTTGAAGGTGGCATCGAAGAACTGCGCCCCGATCAGCTTGTGGTTGCAATGGGCCGTGGTGAAGCCTTCGCCGGCCTGGCAGCTGCCCTTCCACCTGGCCGGCGGCGGCCCGTACACCACCGTGCCCGGCAGGTGGCTCGCGACCGGCCTGCCGCTGCCGTCGACCTTGTCGGAAAACGACGGGTTCTCGGGCCAGATGCCGCTGTCGACGATGCCGACGATGACGTCTTCGCCCTTCACCGGTCGGCTGGCCGCGTCGAGCTGCGACCAAAGGCCGCCCGGCGTGCTCAGGCTCAGGAAGGCCGGCGTGCGGCTGGTGTCGAGCGCGCGCGGCTCGTCGGGCGTGACCGCCACCACGCCGGCGGCCGACTTCAGCTTGCTCACCTCGGCCGGCGTGAGCAGCGCCGAGAAGCCGTTGAACGCCACCCGGTAGCGGTGGATCACCTGCGCGGCGCCCACCTGGGCGAGCGCGCTGCCCTGCCGGTTGCGGAGGTAAGCCAGGTAAGCCTGCACATGCGCGGCGCGCACGTCGAGCTTGCTGCCCGGCGCGGGCCGGGTGGCGGCATAGCCGCTCACGCCACCCGCATAGGCCGCCGCCGGCGCGTCGGCCAGCTGCACGATATAGGGCTTGCGCGCAGCCTGCTGCGCGCCGGCCGCGAACGACACGGCCGCCAGGCCGAGCAGGAGCATCTTGCGTTGCATCAGCATGCTGCTCTCCCGCTCAAACCGCCACACGGCGCACGCGCCACGCCAGGCCGCCCAGGCCCAGGGCCAGCAGCCCCAGCGTGGCGGGCTCTGGCACCGGCTGCAGCACCAGGTTGTCGAGCGCGAACTGCCCCAGGTTCTCGTTGGGGTTGGAACAGGCGCCGTCGGCATCCCAGGTGCAGGCGTAGAACTCCACCGATTGCAGCCAGCCCATGCCGCCCAGCGGCTGTTCGAGCGAGCCGTGTTGCGTGAATGAGAACAAGCCGTCCTCGCCGCTGGGCGCGAACAGGAAGGTACGGTCGATGTGCTGTCCGTTCACATCCACCGCATGCAGCCGCATCGCGCCCGCCTCCACCAGCGGATCGAGCGGCAGCGGGGCCAGGAAGGCGGCATCGAAGCCCAGCAGCTGGAACGACAGGCCGTCGGTGCGCGCGAGGCTCAGGTGGCCGTCGTTGAAGCCCTGGTAGAACCGGGTCTCGTTGCCTGCGGGGCAGGCGGCGATGAAGCAGCTCCCGGCCGTGTCCACCGCCCCGAAGCCGCCCAGCACGCTGAAGGCAAAGCCGTCCTCGACGATGGCTTCCTGCTCGAAATACAAGCGCGGCTCGGCGGACTCGAAGTCCACATGCGACAGCGCCGCCTGCGCCGGGAACGACAGGCCGAGCACCAGTGCGGCGGCAGCACTCCCCAGGGCTTTGCGCAGCCCATACTGCTTCATCATGAATCACCTCGAAGTGAAGAAACAACGAGGGGCGATGATCGTGAGAATCCGCGCGCATGGGGCCGCGCCGCCGACTTCAAGCTAGGGGCCGCGCAACACGTTCATGGGCACGTCGGTTGCCCTCGCGGCGCGCGACGGCGCTTCAGCTGAACAAGCGGCGCGCGGCCGCAGAGCCTGCCGCGAGATCGCGCTCCTCGAGCGAGCGATAGAGCTGCTTGAGCTCCTCGCCGATGGCCGCAAAGGCATGCAGCGTGATCGCACGCCCTTCGTCGTCGACCAGCGTGGCGTCCATCTCCGAGGCGAGCGCCCGCGCCGCGGCCTGCCAGGCGGCGAAGGGCTCGGCCGCCTCTTCGGTCTGCGGCACGTCCAGGCTCAGCGTGAGGTCGCGCACCGCGGCCTGGTTGGGGTCGTCGGCCAGCGCCGCCTGCGCGTCGAAACCCAGCACGAGCACCGGGGGCACGCCTTCTTCGGCCGACGGCAGCACCATGCGGCCCGGCACCACACCGGGCACGAAGCCCTGCCGCAGCGCGCACTGCTGGATATAGCCCACCGACCAGGCCACCGCATTGGCGCGCAGGTGCACGGTGAGATGGGCGTCCAGCGGGCTGGCAAAGGCGTCGAGCTCGCGCGCGCGCGACACTGCATCGAGCATGTCCGGGAAATCGGCCATCGCGCCCAGCGCCTCGGCAAAGCCCTGCACCTTCTGCACGAACTCCGAGTACTCGATCTGGTTCAGCGCGCCATGCCGGTTGGCCAGTTGCACGCCGGCCTGGAACTCGCTGTAGCGCTGGCCGCTGGCCGGCGGCTCCCACTCTCCCGTCTCGGCGTTCAGTCCCTCGATGAGAAAAGGCTTGGTGCCCGCGCGACGGCTGGGCGGCAGGTGCATCAGCGCCAGCTCGCCGCTGACCGGCGCATCGAGCGTGAGCGGCGCGATCGCGTCGATCAAGGCGTCGAGCCGCGCGGCGCGGCGCGGGCTCAGCGGGCGCGGCGGCAGCACCGGCGGTGGGTCGATGGAAGCATCCTGCACCACCGCGGCCGGCTGTGTGGCCGGTGCGGCCCCGTCCTCCAGCGAAGGCTCCACGCGCTGCGCCGGCGGCGCAGGCGCGGCCTGGGCGCGCCGCGGGCGCGCCTTGCGTGCGGCCCATGCGCCCTGCGCGATCACGGCCGCCAGCACCAGGCCGGCCACCACCGCCAGCGCCACGGTCAGCGTCATGTCGAGTCCTTCAGGCTTCGGCCATGGACAAGGCGGCTTCCATGTCCACCGCCACGATGCGCGACACGCCCTGCTCCTGCATGGTCACGCCGATCAGCTGCTTGGCCATTTCCATCGCGATCTTGTTGTGCGAGATGAAGAGGAACTGCGTGCCCTTCTCCGACATCTGCGTCACCAGCTTGGCGTAGCGCTCGGTGTTGGCATCGTCCAGCGGCGCGTCCACCTCGTCGAGCAGGCAGAACGGCGCGGGGTTGAGCTGGAAGATCGCGAACACCAGCGCGATCGCGGTGAGCGCCTTTTCTCCGCCCGACAGCAGGTGGATGGTGCTGTTCTTCTTGCCCGGCGGCTGGGCCATCACCTGCACGCCGGCATCGAGGATCTCGTCGCCGGTCATCACCAACCTGGCGTTGCCGCCACCGAACAGGCTGGGGAACATCTGGCCGAAATGCTGGTTGACCTCGTTGAAGGTCTTGCCCAGCAGGTCGCGCGTCTCGAGGTCGATCTTGTGGATCGCGTCCTCCAGGGTCTTGATCGCGTCCTGCAGGTCGGCGTTTTGCGCATCGAGGAACTGCTTGCGCTCGCGCGCCGCGGTCAGCTCGTCGAGCGCCGCCAGGTTCACCGCTCCCAGCGCCGCGATCTCGCGGTTGATGCGGTCGATCTCGCCCTGCAGACCCCACAGCTTGACGCCGCCTTCCTCGATCGACCTCGCCAAGGCTTCCAGGTCCACCTGCGCGCTGGTCAGTTGCTCCATGTACTGCGCGCCGCCGAGCGCGGCCGCCTGCTCCTCGAGCTGCAGCTTGGTGATTTTTTCGCGCAGCGGGTCCAGACTGCGCTCGAACTGCAGGCGCTGCTCGTCGGCCTGGCGCAGCTTGGCGGAGAGGTCGTCGTAGGCCGAGCGCGCCGCGCCCAGGGCCTGCTCGCGCTCCAGCTTGACGGCCAGCGCGTCCTGCAGGCCGCCCTGGGCCGCGGCATCGTTCAGGCTCGTCAGCTCTTGTTCGAGCTGTGCAAAAGACAGCTCGTTGGCGGCGATCTGCTGCGCGGCGGTTTCGATCGAGCGCTGCAGTTCGCCGCGACGCGCGGCCAACGAGCGCGCCGAGAACTGCGCCTCCTGCGCTTGTCGCTCCAGCGAGCGCAACTGTTCGCGCGCATCAACGAGCTTGCGCTCGGCGTTGATCACCGCCTCGTCGAGTTCGGCATGGCGCTCCTGCGTATTCGCGAGCTGCATGTCCAGCTCTTCGAAGCGCGCCTCGCCGGTGACCCGGCGCTCGTTCAGCTCCTCGAGCTGCGCGTCGATCTCGCCCAGTTCTTCATCGAGCTGCGAGCGGCGCGAACTGGTGGCCTCGGCCTGCTGCGACAAGCGCAGCAGTTCCACCTGCAACTGATGCGCGCGGGTCTGGGCTTCCGCGGCCTCGCGGCGCGCGGACACCAGCCGCGTGGACGCCTCGGTGTACGAGGCCTCCACGCGCACCAGCGCGCTCCTGGCTTCTTCGGCGATCAGCGCCTGGGCACGCAGCTGGCGCTCCAGGTTCTCGATTTCCTGCGCGCGCTGCAGCATGCCGGCCTGCTCGCTGTCGGGCGCATAGAAGCTCACCGCGAACTGCGACACCGCATGGCCCTCGCGGGTCATGATCACCTCGCCGTGCGTGAGCTTGCCGCGGTTGGCCAGCGCTTCGTCGATGCTCGCCGCGGTGTACACGCCTTCGAGCCAGTCGTTGAGCAGCGCCTTCAGGCCTGCATCGCCCAGGCGCAGCAGGTCGGACAGCCGCGACAGCGTCTGATGGGTGTTGGGAATCGCAGCCGAAGGCGGCGTGTAAAAGGCCAGCTTGGCGGGCGGCGGGTCTTCGGCGAAGGCCCGCACGGTTTCCACGCGGCCCACTTCGAGCGCATTGAGCCGCTCGCGCAGCGCCGACTCCAGCGCCGTCTCCCAGCCGCTTTCGATGTGGACTTTGGTCCACAGGCCCTGCAGGCTGTCGAGCCCATGCTTGGCCAGCCAGGGCTTGAGCTTGCCTTCGGTCTGCACCTTCTCCTGCAGCGCGCGCAAGGCTTCCATGCGGGCGCTCAGATCAGACTGCTTGGCTGTCTCGCGGTTCACGGCGTCGTGCTGCGCACGGCGCTGCTCGTCAAGCGCAGGCACTTGTTCACCCAGCTCGTGCAGCCGCTCGTCGGCAATGGCCTGGGCTTCGGTGGCCGATTCGGTCTGCGCTTTCAGTTCGGCCAGGCGCTGCGTGTCGGGCGTGGCCAGCCCCTGGCGCTCGGCCGCCAGGCGCTCGCGGCGCGTCTTGAGGTTGCGGCTTTGCTCGTCGATGTTGCGGCTCTCCGCGGCGAGCAGCTGGATCTGCTGCTGCACCTGGGCCACCACGCTGCGCTGCTCGTTGGACTTGGCCTGCGCCGCCCGTACCGCGTCTTCGAAGCTGGGCAATTGGCCGGACTGTTCCTCGGCCTGCGCGCTGAGCACCTCGGCCTGTTCTTCGGCCATCGCAATCTGCTCGGCGATCGTGTCCAGCTCGCTGGCCGCCTCTTCGCGGCGCTGCGACCACTGCTCGTTCTGCGCCTTCAGCTCGGCCAGGCGCTGCTCCACGCGCTGGCGGCCTTCAACCACGTAGCGGATGCGCTCCTCCAGCCGGCTCACCTCGAGCGCGGCCTCGGCCAGCGCGCCCTGTTTCGCATGCAGCTCGTCGCTGGCGGCATAGTGCGCCTGGCGCACGGTCTCCAGCCCGGCCTCCACATGGCGCAGCTCGGCCATGCGCGACTCCAGCGCGTTGGTGGCCTCCAGCACCGCCTTCTTCACGCGCTCTTCCTCGCCGGCCGCGTCGCGGTGCTTCAGGAACCACAGCTGGTGCAGCTTGAGCGTGCCCTGCTCCTGCAGGCCGCGGTATTGCGCGGCGACCTCGGCCTGCTTT
Organism: Pseudomonadota bacterium; assembly: GCA_040758375.1. GTDB lineage: Bacteria > Pseudomonadota > Gammaproteobacteria > Burkholderiales > Burkholderiaceae_C > CAMLIZ01. The sequence continues at coordinate 3,870 of JBFLWE010000099.1, read as the reverse complement.
TCCAGCTTGTCGAGGTTGGCGTTGAGCTCGCGCAGGATGTCTTCGACGCGCGTGAGGTTTTCGCGCGTGTCCTTCAGCCGGTTCTCGGTTTCGCGGCGGCGCTCCTTGTATTTGGACACGCCCGCGGCCTCTTCGAGGAACATGCGCAGTTCCTCGGGCTTGGATTCGATGATGCGGCTGATCGTGCCCTGGCCGATGATGGCGTAGGCGCGCGGGCCCAAGCCGGTGCCGAGGAACACGTCCTGCACGTCGCGCCGGCGCACCGGCTGGTTGTTGATGTAGTAGCTGGAGGTGCCGTCGCGCGTGAGCACGCGCTTGACCGAGATTTCGCTGAACTGGTTCCACTGGCCGCCGGCGCGCGCGTCGGCGTTGTCGAACACCAGCTCCACGCTGGCGCGGCTGGCCGGCTTGCGGTTGCCCGAGCCGTTGAAGATCACGTCCTGCATCGACTCGCCGCGCAGCTCGCTGGCCTTGCTCTCGCCCAGCACCCAGCGCACCGCGTCCATGATGTTGGACTTGCCGCAGCCGTTGGGGCCGACCACGCCGACCAGTTGCCCGGGCAGGTGGAAGGTGGTGGGTTCGGCAAACGACTTGAAGCCCGAGAGCTTGATCGAGTTCAGACGCATGTCAGGCTTGGCCCCGCGCGGCCGGGCGGCCGCTGCTAACTCGTTGATTTATCAGGAAAAAGAGCCGCTGGCGCGGCCTCTCAAGAGGCGCGGATGATACCATCCGGCCCATGTCCAAGACCTCTCGCAAGCCCTCTTCCACGCCACCGCTGAAAGAGCGGCCCATGCCCCCCAACCCGCCGTCGGCGCCCAGCAAGGAACTGCACGTGTTCCCCAACCCGGCGCCCGAGCGCGACTACGTGATCCAGTTCCAGGTGCCCGAGTTCACCTGCCACTGCCCGCTCACCGGCCAGCCCGATTTCGCGCACTTCACGATCGACATGATCTGCGACGCGCTGTGCGTGGAGTTGAAGAGCCTGAAGATGTACTTCTGGAGCTACCGCAACGAAGGCGCGTTCCACGAGAAGGTGACCAACGCCATCCTCGACGACATCGTGAAGGCTTGCCGACCGCGATTCATCCGCATCAGCGCCAAGTGGTACGTGCGCGGCGGCATCTACACCAACGTGGTGGCCGAGCACCGCAAGAAGGGCTGGAAGCCGCAGCCGGTGGTGCAGCTGCCCGCGCATCCGGCGCAGACGGGCCTGCTGTAGAGGGCTCGCCATGGGCGCACTCGCGGGCCGTCCGCCCTACCAGAAGTACGCGGTGCGGGTGGCGCGCAGCCCGATCGACGGCTTCGGCGTGTTCTGCGCCGAGCCGGTGCCGCCGCACCGCAAGATCGGCGAGATCCGCGGCGAGGCGATCACGGTGGCCGAAGCGCGGCGCCGCGCCGCCACGCAGCAGCGCATCATGATCGTCGAGGTGTCCACGCGCACCGCCATCGACGCATCGAAATCCACCGACCCGATGCGCTTCACCAACCACTCCTGCCAGCCCAATGCACGGCTCACGATCCGCGACGGCCGCATCGAGTTCTATGCGCTGCGCGCGATCGTGGCTGGCGAGGAAATCACCGTGAACTACGGCCAGACGCACCACGAAGGCCGGCTCGCCTGCCGCTGCGGCGCGCCGGGCTGCGCAGGGCGTTTGTAGAGCGCGGTCGGACTAGGGCCGGCCCAGGTCCATCGTCCAGTAGGTCGGATAGGCCGCGCCGGCCGTGCCCGGCACGCAGGCCACGCCGATGTCCACGAACGCGGGGTTCATGATGTTGGCGCAGTGGCCGTCGCTGGCGATCCAGCCGTCGACCACCTGGTTCACGCCGGTCTGCCCAGCCGCGATGTTTTCGCCCAGCGAGCTCCAGCCATAGCCGGCGGCGTTGACCCGCTGCGCCAGCGTGCTGCCATTGGAGCCGGTGTGCGAGAAGAAGTTGTTCGTGGCCATGTCCTGCGAGTGCGCCGCGGCCGCCTCGGTGAGCGCGTTGTTCCAGGCCAGCGCCGGCGCCGGGCCGAAGTTGCCCTGCGCGCCGCAGTCGGCGCCCGAGGCGCGCCACTGGTTCACCCGCGCCAGCACGCGGACGCTGAAGTCGGACAGGCCGCAGGTGGCGTTGGCGACCGGCGGAGGGTTGTTGCCGCCGGGATTGGCGGGCGCTGGGGCGTCATCGCCGCCGCCGCCACAGGCGGCCAGCAGGAGAACGAGGCTGAGGCGGAAAGGGCGGTGGTGCAGCATGGGGCGCAAGCGTACAGGGGTGGCGATATACCCTCAATCTAGGGATTGACGGGCACGACATCGCTTTCGTAAGGCGCCGTAACAATGGCGTCGTTTCTCGATGTTGCGCGGTCGAGAAGCGCTGCACACCCTGGCGGCCCGAAGGCGCCATCCGGCGTGCGATTGTTCTCGGTTGCAGGCATTTGCCATGCCCACCCCCGCTGTTACAGAACCGCGAGACCGCTAACGAGCGATCGGGCAGCCCTCCGTAGTCTGCGAGCACCCCGCTCCGGGCCCGCTTCAGGACGCCCGCCGATCCCTCGAACCCTTGCAGTCTCCTTCATGAATCCGATCTCGAAGCGCCGCACCCTCGCCACCCTGCAAATGCTGAGCTGCGCCGTCGCAGCGACCTTTGCCGCCACCGCCCAGGCGGCCGACACCACCCCGCCCAACCTGAGCGTCATCTCGCCGAAGTCGGGCACCTCCACGACGAGCTCGAGCGCACTGGTCTACGGCAAAGCCTATGACTACTCGGGCATCTCCCGCGTCGTCTGGAGCAACAGCCTCGGCGGCAGCGGCACGGCCGTGCTGGGCACCGGCAGCTACGCCGGCATGTGGGGCGTGGAAAAGCTGGCGTTGCAGGCCGGCACCAACACCATCACCTTCACGGCCTACGACCGGGCCGGCAACGCCCGCCGCACGCAGATCACGCTGACCCGCACCTCGACGGCGCCTGCGCCGGCACCCGCACCCGCACCCGCACCCGCACCTGCACCTGCACCTGCACCTGCACCTGCACCTGCACCTGCACCGGCACCTGCACCCGCACCCGCACCGGCTCCCGCGCCGGCCCCCGCCCCCGCACCAGCCACCTACCAGCTCTCGGTGAGCAAGTCCGGCTCGGGCACGGTCAACTCCACGCCGTCCGGCATCGCCTGTGGCACCGATTGCTCGCAGAGCTACACCGCCGGCACCAACGTGACGCTCACGGCCACCCCTGCCACCGGCTACACCTTCAGCGGCTGGTCGGGCAGCGGCGTGTCCTGCGGCACGGCCCAGAGCTGCACGGTGACCATGAGCACGGCGCGCACCATCAGCGCGGCCTTCGCCGCGGCTTCGGGCGGCGGCTCGGCGTACAACTGCTCCGACGCGAACGTGCTGTGCGTGGATGACAACGCCGGCGCCACGCAGGAATACAGCACCATCCAGGCCGCGGCCAGCGCGGCGCGCCCGGGCAACGTGGTGCTGGTGCACAGCGGCACCTACACCGGCTTCAGCGTCAGCACCTCCGGCACCTCGACCGCGCCGATCCGCTTCGTCGCCAACAGCGCCGACGTGGTGATCAACAAGGGCGGCAGCGGCGAGTACGCCGGCGTGTACCTGCGCAACGTGAGCCACGTGCACGTGGAGGGCTTCACGATCCGCAACGACAGCGGCAGCTCGCCGCGGGTGAACAAGTGCATCGCGGCGCGCGAAGCCTCGCCCACCAGCCCGATGCGCGGCAACGTGCTGCGCAACAACGTCTGCAAGGACGCCGACGCCGAGGGCATCTACCTGTCGCAGTTCGCCGACGGCCTGGTGGAAGGCAACACCATCTCCGGCGCCGGCAAGAACGGCGCCAACCGCAAGCACGGGCTGTACCTGGCCAACGCCGGCAGCA
>JBFLWE010000098.1:0-18354 GCA_040758375.1 Pseudomonadota bacterium | reverse complement strand
CCGCGGCGTTCTTCGCCGCGAAGTCGTCGCGCGTCGTGCCCGAGTAGCGGTACTGCTGGGCCAGCGAGAACAGGCTGCGCAGCGCGTGCGCGCCATCATTGAGCCAGCGCTCCAAGGTGCTGCGGTCAATCAGCGCCGTGTGGTGCGCCAGGATGAGTTTGCGTGCCAAGTCGTCGTAGTCGGCCAGCAGATACACCGCCATGAAACCGAGCTGGGCATTGACGAACAGCGGCAGCTTCACCGGCTGCACGTTCATGTTCTCGCCCAGCGACAGCGCCGGTGGCACGTCGGCCAAGGCCTGATCCACCTGTTCGCGCAGGGTCTGCAGACGGGTCTTGGTGTCGGCGAGCTTGTCCTCGATCCGCAACATCCACCAGTCCGAGTACGGGTCGTCCTGCTCGGCGCCGCGCTTCATCTTGTTCATGGCGCCGATGAAGCCGTTGAGACCGATGATGCCGGGGCGCCCCTCGGTCGGCGCGCGGCCGTGCCAGATGCGCGAAGCGTGGTGCGTGTGCAGCGTCAGAGACATCGCGCTGCGCAGCGATCCGAGATTCAGTTGCAGGGGTTCTGTGCGTTCGTTGGCCATGGGAGCGACTCGCGGTGAATTGGCGAGTCGCCAGCATCGGCATCGGCCGGAAGGCTGTCAGTCAACAAACCGCAGCCCATGCGCGCCCGGTTTGTTCCGCACGGAAGGCTGTGTGTGCCGGCTATCCCCTGGGGATAGCTCGGCGGAGTCGTTCGCGGCTCGCGCGGAGGTGAGACCGCGTTGCGGGGCTATGCCTCGCGAGGTCTGTACCAGGCGGCCCGTTGCCCCTCCACCTCACGGTAGCGAAGCTCGAACAGGCGGCACTCGTGCACCACCTGCCGCCAACTGCTGCAGCCGTACTTGGCTGGAAGCTGCTCGGGATGCCGGTCCGCGATCCAGCGGCCAGCGGCGGCAATGGGTGTCCAGCCCTCGACGGCCAACTGCGCGGCGGCCTCGCGCAGCGCGCGGACGATGCCGGCGGCCGGCCAGTCCACCGTGCCGTCCGGCGCGATGCCATTGACCACCAGGTCGTGGAACACATCCGACTGGACGAACTCCGCTGCCAGGCGCCGCGCCTGATCCATGTGCTCGGCCCAGCCGCGCAGCTGCTCGAAGTGTTGATCGATGCGCGTGTAGGCGGAACCGAGTTCGTCCTGTGCAACGCGGCACCCGTCCACGGTCCATAGATCGTGCTGATCGATGAAGTGGTGCACCAGGGTGTTGCGCAGCGATACCAGGTCTTTGAGGTCGGCCTGGGTGTTGGCGTAGTCCTGCGCAGACAGGCTCAGTTGCACGCGCGTGCGAAAGGAAATCACGTCGCCGGGAAGAGCGTCGTCGCGTTCCTCGCCGCCATTTCCATCGGTGACGACATACGAACCAAACAGTTGTCCGACCAACGTGCCCAGGGTCTTGGTCGCGGCATCTTCAATCCGCGCTGCGCGAATGGCCTCCAGCGAATGCGCCGGGCCTGAAATCTCGTGGTGGGCCACGATGGCTTTCATGAGGCGCTCGTATTGTTGAAGGCGCAACAGGCATCTGCCCAGCAAGCGCTGAACGTCTTGCTGTAGTGGTTGCAGTGCGTTTGTGGCGGGGGAAGTCGTCATGTCCATCGTCGGCCGGGCTCGTGCGTGGCTGTCCTCGTCTGATTCACAGGCGACAGTTTCGCCTGTCGTTCGGCGGGCGACAATCGAGCGCGGCGGAAAGATGTCTGTTCCAGCTATCCCCTGGGGATAGTCAACATCAGCGATCACGCAAGGCTTCTCGGAGCTGAGCCAGGTAGGCTCGTGCGACCTCGGGGTCAGCCGCACGGGATGCCGGCGGTGACGAGGGCGCAGGTGACGGGGGCGCTGGCGGTGCCGATGCACTTTCTCCGGCCCAGGCCTTGAACTCCCCGCGAATCGCCTTCTGGATGATGCCAAACAGGTAGCCGGCCGGGTTGCGTACCGCGCTGTTGTGGCAGCGTGCCGCCCACTCGTCGAGAACGGCCTGCCTCTGCGCCTCGTCCACCTGCTGCAGCGCCATCAGCGCGCCGGCCTGCTGCTCGTCCTTCAAGCGCAGGAAACGCTCGGGCAGCCGCAGGTTCTGCAAGGCCCTCGCGCGCGGTACTGTACGTACTTCATTTATACGATCCTTACGTACTGTACGGTCCTCCTTCGGAATCCGAAGAGAGCCGTCCGGCGCGGGTTTCGGCCCTGCTTCGGATTCCGAAGACAGGCGCGCAGCATTCCGAAGAAGGGCTTCCTGGCCTTCTTCGGATTCGTGGTCCGCACCCTCCTGTGGATAACCCGGCGTCGTCCAGCCATGCCGCGCCATGCGTTGCGCCAGCACTTGCAGACGGGTCGGCAGCGTGCGCCCGCTGAGCAGCGGGTCTTCGGCGATCTCCCGCAGCGTGTTCATGCCCACGACCTGCACCGCCTTCGCCGCGTGCGTGAGCGCCTGACTCACCAAGCCCAGGTAGTCCGGGTCGAGCTGCATCGCCTCGAAGGGCGACAGCGGTTCGTCGTGCAGCACGTAGAGGTTGCCTTGGATACGGCCGGTCCTGGGATCGCGCCGCCGCCGCACCAGGCTGAGCCAGCGCGTCAGCCGCAGCAGCGTCAAGGCGCGCGCCACGGTCTCGTGCGAGGCTTGCGACGCACAGGGCATGGACGCCAGATAGGGGCGGAGCTGGTCGTAGGTAGGAAAGGCGGTCACGCCGTCGTCGTTGAGCTGCAGGCGGAACACCTGCCAGGCATTGCGCTCCAGCGGCGTCAGGCGTCGGTCGAGGAACAGCGCGCGCGGGACGCTCTCGTGCCGGTTGCCGCTGTAGAGAAAGCCGTCCTGGCTCGGCGCCGCGCCCTGCGCCGGTTCCTTTGGCTCAAGGTGCCGCAGCGCCTCGTCGAACAACGCCGACAGCGCAACCGGGCCTTCGCGCCGTGGTGCGCCACCCGTGGTCATGGCCTACACCAGCCCCTGGTCGACCCAGTTCCGTATCGCCGACCAGATCACCGACATGGGCAGGGTCATGGCCTCGGCCAGATCCATGGTCAGCGCCAGCATCGCCATGTCGTCGGTCAGGGCGATATGGCGCTCGGTGACGCCGGCCTTCCAGCGCTCCCACAAGGCCACGTCCTGCGCCTCATCGAGCACCGGATGCCGGCCCTTGCGCTTGGGCAGCCCGAGGATGTCACGGCGCAGCGCCACTTCCTGATGCGTGAGGCCGTAGAACTTGCTGACCATCTCCGTGCTCGCCCCCAGGCGCAGCATGCGGTCCACCGTGGCGATCTCCCGCTCCACGTCGTGCACCTGGCTCAGGAGCCGCTTCAATACCTCCCGGTTCACCGACACCGAACACCACGACACCGTGGCATTCACCAGCATGCTCACGAGTTCGGGGTGCTTCAGCGCATCCAGCTCCTCCTCGCCGAAGCCCATGGCCTTGCAGCGGCGCAACTGGCCGTTGCGCAGGTCATGCAGGGCCTGGGCGATCACGGCCTGGTTGAGCGGGTGCGGTGCCGACATGCGAGAGCCTCCTGCGCGCTCAGGATGCCTGGCCCGCTTCGCCGGCCTGCAGGTCCTGCAGCCGGCGCGCCAGGCGCAGCAGACGGAACAGCTTCACCAGCGCAGCATCGCTCAGGCGTGTGGCAGAGCCGCCGTGGCCATGGAACAGCGCCGCCAGCTCGTCGGCCAGCCGCGCGCGGTCCAAGCCGTTCGCGGCGGGCGGCGCCGCACTCAGCGCATGCAGCAGGGTGAGCACCGCCCGCGCGAACGCCGGCAGCGCTTTCGCCTGGCCCACGGCCGGCGCCACGCAGACGAAGCCGATGCCGCCGTCGATGGCCTCGATGTGGTCGGCCACCGCCGCGTCCCCGGCGATCTCGCGCGCGAACTGCGCGATGTGCACGCGCAGGCGATCCGGCGCGTCCAGCCCCGGCTCGATGTACCAGACGTCCGAGATGGGATAGAGCCCGCCAGCCTGCACGGGGATCGCACGCAGCGCGTCGGCCTCGAAGTCGGGCAGCTTGTCGCCGAGCTGGTCCGCGACCATCCGTTGGATGGACAGCAGGCGCTCGGTGGTCGGTGCCGGTGTCACGATGTGCCCTTGCAGGCGCTCGTCGCGTTGACCGTGCTGCTCCTCCGGCGCTTTAAGCTGTGCAGGCGGTGTTGCTGCTGGCGCTGGAGGCACGACCGGCGTGGTGTCGCGCGGCACAGACGAGGCGGGTGGCTGCCGAGGCGCGGAGACCGGCGAGGGCGGTGCAGCAGGCAAGACAGGCGCTGCCGGGGGCATCGGCGCTGCCGGTTCGCTGGTCAGCGCACGCTGGCGGCTTTCGCTGTCGTTGATCTCCAGCGCCAGCGTGTCGTAGTCCGCCTCCAGCAGCTCGGCCATCTGACCGACCAGCTCGTCCTGCACCCGCTGCGGCGAGAAGTCGTCCGGCTGTGTGTCGAACTGCGTCAGCACGTCCTGAAACAAGGTGGCGAAGTCCACGGTCACGGTGCGGCCCAGTGCACGCCGCTCCCAGGTGCGCTCGCACGCCTTGCGCAGCACCGCGAGCCGGTCCACCTGATGCCGGCCCAAACCGCCGTACAACAGCGTCGGGATCGCCGGCAGCAGATAGCGCACCGCATCGTTCATGCGGCTGATGTGTGACTGCGGCACCGGATAGCCGTCGGCAGTCAGCCGCCGCGCGAGTTCGCTCTGCGACAGCGCCTGGCCGCTTTCCTGCTCGTAGAACTCGCGCGCCTTCTCGATGCCCAGGGCCCGCTCGATGAAGGTCAGCCCGCCGCGCAGCTCGTTCTCGGCCAGATGCCCGGTCAGCGCCACGATTTCGCCGCGCGCCGGCCACGGGCGGAACAGGCACGCAATGCGGAAGAAGCGTTCCTCCTTGGTCTCGCTCCACAACTCGCGCAGGATCGCCAGCCGCGTGTTGCCGCCGTTGCGAATGATGTAGTGCGCCTCGCCCGGCCTGCGCGTGATCGCGGGGGGCGCGTCCAGCCCGCGTTCGCGGATGGACGCCTTGATCTCCGCATAGGCCGGGTTGCGCGTCACGCGCGGGTCGTGGTCGTAGGGCCGCAACTGGTCCAGCGTCACCACCATCGGCGTGTCGGCGATGGGGTCGCTCAAGGTCGCGGCCGAAGGGCCGCTGCGCTCGAAGCCGGTGGCCAGCAGCTTGGCGGCCATGTCCTGCGGCGTCGACTCAGCCATCGCTGCTCTCCCGAGATGCCACCGGTGCCTGTCGATCGGCGCGGCGAAGCTGCGCGCGAGCGTTGCGGCTGGCGCGGTGATCGCTCGCGGTCGAACTGGTGTAGATCGCGGCGCAGCCGGGCTTGGTGAACATCAGGTGCCCGCCGCGCGTGCGTTTCACGTGCCAACCTTCGCCCAGCGCGAACTCGATCAGCGCGCGCAGCCGCGCATGGCCGCGGGCCAGTTCATGCGCGTTCGCCATGACTGGCTCCCCCTGCGCGGCCTCTGCCGGTAACGCACGCGAAGCGCTCCCGCCATGCCGGGAACAGCTCGCCAGCCAGCGCACGCATCGTCTCCAACGCCGCAGGCGCAGTACGGCCCACTGGTTGCCGGTACTCGACGCGATGCACTGGCAGCCCCCGTGTTGCGGCACGCGGATAGGCTTCGATGGCCGGCACGTCGGTGTCCAGCACCTGCACGCCGGCCTGTTCCTGGAACACCTGTCGCAGCGCCTGCTGGACCAGCCGCGCGTTCGACGACACCGGATGCACACGGTTGATGAGCAGGCGCAGCGGCGGCGGCTCGATGCCCAGGTGGCGATACGGCGCGATGTCCTCGATCAGTTGCAGTGTGCCGCGGCGCAGTTCGCGCGCGGCCAGAATCTCCGGCGTCACCGGTGACAGCGCCAGGTCGGACGCCAGCACCGCCATCTCCAGCAGCACGCTGCGCGCGCCCTGCGTGTCGATCAACAGCAAGTCATAGTGCGTGCGGAAGACGGGAAGCAGATGGCGCAGTCGCAGGCGCCCATCCGGAGCGTGCAGCAGCAGCGTGTTCAGTTCGCCGCGGTCGTCGTTGGAGAGCACTAGGTCCAGGCCCGCGATCGCGGTGCGCGACACCAGTTGCTCGATGCGCCGCTCGTTGAAGGCCAGCATCTCGTAGATGCCGCCGGGCGCGCGCACGTCCAGCGTGAAGTAGCTCGACAGCGTGGGCTGCACGTCCAGGTCCAGCAGCAGCACGCGTAGCCCGGCATCGGCAATGAAGCCACCCAGGTTGGCCGCCGTCGTGGTCTTGCCCACGCCGCCCTTGGTCGAAATGATGGACACCACCTGCATGGGCTTCTCCTCGTCGAATGGCATGAACCGAGAAGAAGCGTCAGGCGCGTTCATTGAGGCGATCGGCGATCCACTGTTCGATCTCCACCGAGTCCCAGCCCACCGCGCGCACGCCCAGGCGCAGCGCCTTGGGGAACTTGCCTTCCTTCATCAGGCTGTAGATGTGAGCGCGCTTGAAGCCGGTCTTGGCTTCCACCTCGGCGCGGCGCAGGATGCGGTGTTCGGTCGGTGCTGCCGTGGCGGCGGTCTGCGAAGACATGAGGGTCACTCCTTAACGCTCAGTGGCGCTGATTGGCGTGACTCGAATTAAGAACGGCGCGTTGAAGAAAGACACCGCAAATGCGGTTTCCGCGACCGCAGATACGGCCTGGCATCGCTCAGGAAGTTGTGCTCTGCAGATTGCGCCGAGCCAGTGCGAACTTGGCCTGCAGGGTGCGCTCGGTGATGCCCATCGCGTTGCCGTGGTGCGCCACCATCGCGCTGATGATGGCCTCCTGCGTCAGGAAGCTGGAATACGGCATGCCGCTGGGCGACTTGCCCAGCAGCAGCGTCAGCAACCCGCCCACGATGTTCAGGTAGGTCGATTCACTGCGCGGCCCCGGCGTGTTCGCACGCTCCGCGTCGGCCGCGCAGGCGGCGTGCATTTTTAGCAGCGCCTCGTGCTCGGCGCGCAGCGTCTCGTGCACGCCCAGGTGTTCCGCCAGCCGCGCCTTGATCGCTTCCCGCTCGGCCAGCAATGCGCCCACTGTGTCCAGACTGATCGCTGGGTGAAGCGCACGCTCGATCTCATCGAACAGAAACGCCGGTCTCTCGCCGGGGTAGTGGTGCGCCATCCAGGATTTCAGGTCGACGTGCCGCACCGTCAGCGACGGGTCGTCCATCGCCAGGCCCTGCGTGTCCCGCACCAAGCCCTCCTTGCCATACGGCATCTCGCCGTGAGCCAGCGCATCGAAGATTCTTTCGGCGTTCAATCGCAGCATCGGCCAGCGCGGAAACTCCGTTGCCTCCGGCAGAGGCCGCTGTCCCAAGGTCGCCAGGATGCGCCGCTCGAAGCGCAGCAATCCGCTCCAGCGGATTGCCGCCTCGATCGGGCGGTAGTAGGTCTTGGCGCCATCGGCCAGGCTGCTCGACTTCGGCATATCGCGCGCCTCCATTCGTCTTCGCACCGAGTCCAAGCACGCGCACCCGCCGTACAGGCGGCGTGCGTGGCTGTCCAGGAATCTCCGGGCGAAACGAGCAAGTGGCGAAGCGGCGAAGACCGTGGCATCGACGATGCCGCCGGTTTCGTTGCGAGATGTGCGACTTGCCGCGCATGGCGCCATCACTCACAATTCGCAAGCCGCGAAACATGCTGTCACCAGCGTCATTCGCGGGCACCATGCTTGACCCGGATAACCAGGCCAAAGTCTTTGCAGGGAAAAAGGCCCAGTAAAGCGCGATCACCTCAACACGCCAGAGCCGATGCGCATACGGCAAGCACTGTTGCGCCGCGCGTCTTCGCTGTGACGCGCCACGCTGGGCATGCGAGTTTCACGCAGGATGCCAACCGCAACCGCGAGCAACGCCTGAGTGCAGCGCGCCCGTGCACCGCTGCAATGGAATCCCGCTGTGGCAAAACAGGTCTGGCGCTTTGACCAAAATGGAATCGGTCAACCTGCCTGAGGCAGCCTCATGCGAGCCGTTGCGCATCCAACGGCATATGGCCGACACGCTGCGCACGGTCGATGAAGTGGCGCAGCGGCTCCGACATCGCGCCCTCGGCATGTAGCAGGTAGGTCGTCAACGCCGCCGAGTCTTCATCCAGCGGCCGGACGATCACGTCCGCCTGCCGGCATGCCACCGCGTGCGCCGCGGTGGAAAATCCCACGCCATAGCCGGCCGCCACCAGGGCCAGCATCAGCGAGTGGGTCGTCACGTACTCGGCCACGATCGGCGGTGTCTCCACCAGGCGTAGCAGGCGCTCGCATTGCCGGCTGCACTCCTCACACACCTGCGGGTGGCACAGCACCAGCGGGTAGCCCACCACCTCTTCCAGCGGCACCCGCTTGTGCGCCAGCAAGGGGTGCCTCGCGGGTATGGCCACCACCAGTGGGTCTTGCCACACCGGCATGGCGATCACCCCGGCCTCCATCTCGCCGGCCATCGCAAAGGCCGCGTCGTACAGGTCGTTGCCCAGCCCGCCCACCACCTGCGACAGCGGCGCCTCGAACAGCCGGATGCCCACTTCCGGCGCCTCCTCCCGGCACAGCGCGAGCAGTGCCGACAGCCGGGTCCGCCCGACGCCGCCGGCCAAGGCGATACGCAGGGTGCCCCGGTGTCCCGCCGCCACCGCCCGCGCCTTGGTCTGGGCTTGCTCAAGGGTCAGCAGCACGCGCCGGGCCTCCTCCAGGAACACCTGCCCGGCCGGGGTCAGGCGCACCCCGCGCGGCGTGCGCTCCAGCAGCGTCACGCCCAGGTCGGCCTCCAGTTGGCGGATCGTGCGCGACAGGGGCGACTGCTCCACATGCAGCCGCCGCGCCGCCCGGCCAAAGTGCAACTCTTCGGCCACGGCTATGAAACAGCGAAGATGGCGTAAGTTCATGTACTTCCCCCCAGAAAGTGGAGTCCATTCCTCTGGCCGCAGGGAACCGCATGAGTGCTTCCCGGTGGCGATGCCGGTCACAGAGGCTTCCAGTTGCCGCCATCCGGCCTTCAGTCGCCGGCACGAGGCGGCGTCTGAAAGCCGGGTTATTCCATTGGTGTTGCCATATCACACAAAACCACGGACAATCAATAATAATTCTCATTAGCATCTGTGTCTGAATGGAGTGAAGCCGATCAAGCCCGACGTGGCGAACCTGTCCGTCACCACCCACGGCAGCGTGTCCTGGACGACGAACGCATGGGCGACGAGCAGCTCGCGCAGCGGCTGCAGGCCTCCGCGCCGCGTCACCCGCAGCCCGAGGACTTCATCCGCGGCGACCGCCTGGTGGATCTACGAGCGCGTCGCCCAGGGGATGGCGGCTACGCAGAAGTCTGGGGTGTTGGAGCTGAGCTTCGTGACCGACCAGGCCATGACCGGGGTGAGCCGAAAGACACCCCCATGAAACTGCATCGGCACGCCCGCCCTGACGCCGGCGTGTCGTCGTCGGCTGCACCGATCGCGGACACCAGCCCGCGTGCGCGCCTGCGCGCGTGCCCGGCACACTGGCTGATTTACCAGCGTTGCGGACGCAGCACACTGACCATCAGCATTCCATGCCCGGGCTGTGTGCGCCGGCCTGTTCCGCGCGTGTCGGCGACGGGACTGTTCCAGACAGGCATGAGTGCTTCGAAGCGATGCCATCGAAGGAGGTGCTGACGGGATGCGGATCGAGATGCTGGCGCCCAAGAGGCCGAACCAGAAGAAGACAAACAGGAGGTGGCCTTGGATTTCAGATTGCTGCGTTACTTCGTCGCAGTTGCGGAAGAACTGCATCTGGCCCGTGCAGCCGAGCGTCTGGGCATCGAGCAATCGCCTGTGTCGCGTGCGATGCGCGACCTGGAAAGCCAGCTTGGCGTGCAGCTGTTCGACCGCAGCACACGCCTGACGCGGCTGACCTGGGCCGGCCAGGTGTTCCTCGGCGAATGCCGGCGCGTGCTGGCCACCGTGGAGCAGGCAGTCAAGAGCGCCAAGGCGGCGGCGCAGGGCTACCAGGGCCACCTGCGCATCGCCATCTGCGACAGCCTGGCGCAGCCCCGCATCGCCACCTTACTGGCACGCAGCCGCGAGGACGAGCCCGAGCTGGAGATTCGCGTCTTCGAGCTGCCGTTCGCGCAGCAACTCAAGATGCTGCACAACGATCTTCTGGACATCGGCTTTGGCTTGTCAAACGCGGTGCATGATGGCCTCGTCGCCGAGCCGGTGTGGACCGATCCGCTGTCGGTGATCGTGCCCGCACGCCACCCCTTGCTGGCACACGTGCAGGTGCCGCTGGCCGAAGCCTTGAAGTTCCCGCTGGTTCTGTGCCATCCCGAATCGGGATCGGGCTGCCGCCATCAGATTCAAGCGCTGCTGCAGGACGCAGGCACGCCCCTCAAGCTGGTCGATGAAGTGACCAGCCTGGGCGTGATGCTGACCTTGGTCGGCGCCGGCTACGGCATCGGTTTCGCCATCGCCTCGCAGGTGCAGACGCTACAGCGCCCGGACATCTCCATTCGTCCCCTGGCCGGCACCCCACCGATGCTCTCTACCTACCTGCTGCGCCGCCATGGCGACCCCTCCGAGCCCATGAAGCGGTTCATCGAGCGGGTGAAAGACGGGGCTGCGCCGGTCGATGATGAGCCAGTCCTTTGAGGACGCAGCTCGCCTGTCCGTTGCGACCTGTGGCGTGGTGTGCCAGAGGACAGATAAACTTCAGAATGAATCCGATGCTCTGGCTGTCGATGGATGTGCTTGGCTCGCTTTGGATCACCCGCAACGGCCTGCGTTGACCAGGCCGAAGATTTGAGTCCACAATCGAGTCCATTCCGTGACGCCCGGATCGGAAAAGACGTGCGTAATCAACGAGCTAGAAACCGGGTGCTGTTCCCTTCACCCGCTCCAGAATCGACCGAAACGACAAAGGGCCCCGCCGGGGCCCTTTGTCTTGCCCGCCGATGACCGACAGCGCCGACGCCGAAGCCCCGCCGCCCCTGGGCCCTCCACGCACCATCCGCAGCTATGTGCTGCGCGCCGGCCGCATGGGCACCGGCCAGCAGCGAGCGCTGGCCGAGCTGGGGCCGCGCTTCGTGTTGCCCTTCCAGCCGCAGCCGCTGGACTTTTCTGCGGTGTTCGGCCGGCAAGCGCCGGTGGTGCTGGAAATCGGCTTCGGCATGGGCGACGCCACGGCGCAGATCGCCGCGGCCAGGCCCGACACCGACTTCATCGGCGTGGAGGTGCACACGCCAGGCGTGGGCGCACTGCTCAAGCGCATCGGCGAACGCGGCCTCGCCAACCTGCGCATCGTGCAGCACGACGCGGTGCAGGTGCTCGCCCAGATGGTCCCGCCGGCCTCGCTGGCAGGCGTGCACATCTTCTTTCCCGACCCGTGGCACAAGAAAAAGCACCACAAGCGCCGGCTGGTCCAGCCCGGTTTCGTGGCCGCGCTGGTGCGGCACCTGGCACCCGGCGGCTACCTGCACTGCGCCACCGACTGGCAGCCCTACGCAGAGCAGATGCTGGAAGTGCTGAGTGCCGAGCCGGCGCTGCAGAACACCGCCGAAGGCTATGCGCCCCGCCCCGACTACCGGCCGCTGACCAAATTCGAGCAGCGCGGACTGAAGCTCGGGCACGGCGTGTGGGACCTGGTGTTCAGGCGCCGCTGACCGTCCGACGCCCTCAGCCGCGCCACTCGGCCAGGCCGGTCCAGGCGGTGAGCAGCACCAGCACGCCGAACGCGATGCGGTACCAGGCGAAGACCGTGAAGTCGTGCGTCGAGACGAATCGGATCAGCCAGCGGATGCACAGCAGCGCGCTCACGAACGCGAACACCAGCCCCACCGCGAACAGCGGCAGGTCGCCGGCGCTGAGCAGGTGCCGCTGCTTGAGCACCGAGTAGGCACCGGCGCCCATCAGCGTGGGAATGCCGAGGTAGAAGCTGAACTCGGTGGCGGCCTTGCGCGAGAAGCCGATCACCATGGCGCCGATGATGGTGGCGCCCGAGCGGCTGGTGCCGGGGATCAGCGCCACGCACTGCAGCAGGCCCACCTTCAGTGCATCCAGCGCGCTCATGTCGTCCACCGTCTCCACCCGGGCATGGCGGCGGCCTTCGAGGTCGCGCTCGCCATAGTGCCGGCGGTGACGGCGCTCGACCCACAAGATGATCAGCGCCCCGACGATGAAGGCGATCGCCACTGGCACCGGGTGAAACAGCAGCCGGTCCACCAGGTCGCCCAGCAGCAGGCCGAACACCACGGCGGGGATGAAGGCAATGAGCACGTTGCGCGCGAAGCGCTGCGCCACGGCGTCTCGGCCCAAACCCGTGACGGTGCGCAACAGGCGTTCACGGTACTCCCACACCACGGCCAGCATGGCCCCGGTCTGGATGGCGATCTTGAAGACATTGGTCTTGCTGCCCGTGAAATCGAGCAGCGAGCCTGCGAGGATCAGGTGGCCGGTGGACGAGATCGGCAGGAATTCGGTCAGGCCCTCCACGATGCCCATGATCGCGGCCTTGCCCAGCAGGATGAGATCCACCAACGGCTCCAGACGAACGAAAGCAAAGCGCCGGATGATACCGGCGCACGCTTGCGCGCTCCCCGCTGTGGCCGGCCCGTTGACCGACGCGCTGCAACTCGCTACATTACTGACCAGTCAGTCAGTAAGATGATCATGTCTCCCCTGCCAGCCTCCTCCTCAGCCGCCCCCGACACCCCGCCCGCCGGCTCGCGCCAGCGCCGCAAGGAGGCGCGCCCGCAGGAGCTGCTGGATGCCGCGCTGGAGCTGTTCGTCGAAAAAGGCTTTGCCGCCACGCGCTCGGAGGAGGTGGCCGCCCGGGCCGGCGTCTCCAAGGGCACGTTGTACCTGTACTTTCCGAGCAAGGAAGAGCTTTTCAAGGCGGTGGTGCGGCAGAACCTCACCACGCTGATCGCCGAAGGACAGGAGCTGGTGGGCAGCTTCGAGGGCAGCACCGCCGAGCTGCTGACCTGCCTGATGCACGAGTGGTGGACCCGCGTGGTCAACACCACCGCCTCGGGCATCTTCAAGATCATGATGTCGGAGGCGCGCAACTTCCCCGACCTGGCCCAGTTCTATGTGGACGAAGTGGTTCTCCCGTCTCGACAACTGATCGGCAGCACCATCGAGCGCGGCATCGCGCGCGGCGAGTTCCGCGCGCTGCCGGTGGACGACATCGTGCATGCGCTGATCGCGCCGGTGCTGTTCATGGCGATGTACAAGCATTCGCTGGTGCCGTGCCAGCTGCGCGGCATCGAACTGGACCCTCAGAGCTTCATGGCGACGCAAATGGAGCTGATCTTGCGCGGGCTCCAAGCCCGTGACGGTGCGGGCCCATAAAATCGCCGGCTGCCATTGACGCCCCGGACATGACCCGCACCATGAACATCGAACAAGCCCGCTTCAACATGATCGAGCAGCAGATCCGCCCCTGGGAGGTGCTCGACGGCAGCGTGTTGCAGCTGCTGGCCGTGATCAAGCGCGAGGACTTCGTGCCCACGGCGTACAAGGCCCTCGCCTTCGTGGACACCGAGGTGCCGCTGCCGGAGGGCGAATGCATGCTGGCGCCCAAGGTCGAGGCCCGGCTGCTGCAGGAGCTGAAGGTGGCCCGCCACGAGAAGGTGCTCGAAGTCGGCGCCGGCTCCGGCTTCATGGCAGCCCTGCTCGCCCACAAGGCGCAGCAGGTGCACACGGTGGAGCTCAAGCCCACGCTGGCCGCGCTGGCCCAACAGAACCTCAAGCGTGCCGGCGTGCACAACGTGAAGGTGCACACCGCCGACGGCGCCAAGGGCCTGCCTTCGGAAGCCCCATTCGACGCGATCCTGCTGTCCGGTTCGGTGGCCGAAGTGCCCGCCGCGCTGCTGCAGCAACTGAAGATCGGGGGCCGGCTGGCCGCCATCGTGGGCATGGAGCCGGTGATGCGTGCCGCGTTGATCACTCGCACTGGCGAGGCCAGCTTCGAGCGCGCCGAGCTGTTCGACACCGTGGCCCCCCGGCTGCACGGCTTCCCCGAGCCGACCCGCTTCAAGTTCTGAATGGGCAAGCGCAGGTGCACCGGGCGAAACGGCGCGCGACGCAGCCTGTCGTCTCAATCCGCCCTCACGGTGCGCAAACCCGGCAGGCTGTCGCATTCCGCGTGCACGGCCGTCCCGGCCCGGTCTATAACCTCGCCGGCGGCGCGGCCCTGCGCCCCTGACCACACGAACAAACGAACACCCAAGGAAGCCCCATGCCGCTGAAGCGTTCTCGCCTGTTCTCCGCACGGCTGCTGCCCGTAGCGCTGGCCCTGGCCCTTTCGGGCTTTCAGTCGGCGCAGGCCGAAGACCTGGTCGAGCTGTACAACGCGGCACGGGCGTATGACGCGACCTTCCTGTCGATCCGCGCGCAAGCCGAGTCTGCCGAGTATGCCGCCGCGCAGGCCAAGGCGCTGCGGCTGCCCGGTGTGTCGGCCACCGTGACCGGATCGCGCACGGAGGCCGAAGCGGCCCAGGCGATGCCGCCGGCCACCAGCACCGAGCGCGTGGGCGGCAACAGCGTCGAAAGCCGCCTCAACGCCAAGCAGTCCCTTTTCAATGCCGCCAACAGCGCGACCATCGCGCAGGCGAACAAGCGCGTGGAAGAGGCGCGCATCGCCCTGGCAGCCGCCGAGCAGGACCTGATCGTGCGCGTGGCGCAGGCCTACTTCGATGTATTGAGCGCCCAGGACGCGCTGAACACCGCACGCTCGAACCGAACCGCCATCACCGAGCAGCTCGCCTCCGCCAAGCGCAACTTCGAGGTGGGCACGGCCACCATCACCGACACGCGCGAAGCGCAAGCCCGCTTCGACCTCGCGTCGGCGCAGGAAATCGTGGCCGAGAACGACCTGCGCACCAAGCGCATCGCGCTCGACCAGCTGGTGGGCCGTGCCAACGTCAACCCGCAGCCGCTGGCCGCGCCGGTGGCGCTGCCGCCCGTGGTGCCCGCCGATCCGCAGCAGTGGTCGCAGACGGCCGCCGCGGCCAACCCGGCCATTCGCCGCTCGATGCTGGAGCTCGACGTGGCCAAGCTCGAAACCGACAAGGCGCGCGCCGGCCACCTGCCCACGGTGGACCTGGTCGCCAGCGCCGGTACCGACCGCAGCTGGGGCACCATCGCGCGTGCCCAGGGCAACTGGGGCACGGGCAAGTCCGCCACCGTGGGCGTGCAGCTCAACATCCCCCTGTTCTCCGGCTTCTCGGTGCAAAACCGCGTGAAGGAGACGCTGACCCTGGAAGAAAAGGCGCGCCAGGACCTGGAAGCCGCCCGACGCGACGCCGACCAGCGCACCCGCACGGCTTATTTCGGCGTGCAATCCGGCCTGGCGCAGGTGAAGGCGCTCGAAGCGGCCGAAGCCTCCAGCAAGCTGGCGCTCGAAGCCACCCAGCTGGGCTACAAGGTCGGTGTGCGCGTCAACCTGGACGTGCTCAACGCACAGAACCAGCTCTTCCAGACGCAGCGCGACCTCGCCAGGGCCCGCTATGACGTGCTGGTGCGCCAGCTGCAGCTGCGCCAGGTGGCAGGCAACCTGACGCCCGAAGACCTGGGCGCCGTCAACCAGCTGCTGGCCAAGGCGCCATAGCGCCGCCGTTGCGCGCGGCGGCGCTCAGGGCTTTTGTTGCTGCGCGCAGTCGCACACGCCCTCGCCCCGGTCGAACACCACGCGCCAGACACCGGGCGCCTCCTGGCGCCAGATGCTGTTGAAGCGGCCGGTGAGCTTGCCGCCCGGGTCGCGCACCGGACCGCTGCTGTGCGCCAGGGTGCCGGAGTCGAGCACCTCCACCTGGTCCGGTTCCCACGAGAACGGCGCCTGCGGCTTGTCGAAAAAGCGCTTCCAGCCGTCGACCACCGCCTGCCGGCCGCGCAGGGGCGTGGGCCCCGAGAAGAACACCGCCTCCTCGGCCACGAAGCGCGCGAACGCAGCGTGGTCGCGGTCGGCCATGGACTTGGCAAAGGCACGCTCGGCCTCGAACACCTGTTGTCGCAAGGCCGCCAGGTCGGCAGCGGCCAGCGCCGCCTGACACAAGGCGGCCGTGGCCATGAAAGCCACGGCCCTGAGTACGCATGTCATCGGGTCTCCTCGTTGCCTCATTCAACGCTCGTAGTCATTGCGCACGTGGCGGGCGATGAAGGTACTCAGGCCCCTGCCCGCTTCGGCCAGGGCCTTCATGTGCTCCACCCGCTCGCGCCCGGCACTGCGGTAGCTATAGCGGTACACCTCGTCGCTGCCCGCGAACTGCACGGCAATCGAATCGGCTCCGATCTCATACGCCCGCACGCCCGACCGGCCGTGGCGGTTGCCATAGCGCTTCATGATGCTGAACCTTGCGGGGGCCCCAAGCAGCGCGGCAAGCGCCATGCCGCGGCATCAGCCGAATCGCGCGCCCTTGTCCGCCAGCAGCGCACGCAACACCGAACGGTGGCAGCGCGACTCGTCCTCGCAATAGCACCCCACCGAAAAATCGGCCTGCTGCGACAGGGCTGCGAGCAGCCCGATTGCATGATCGTTCTCCGGCGCCGACATCTCCGCCCGGTACTTGCGTATGAACTGCTCCCATTGCTTCGGGGTCTCGGCTTGCTGGCCCAGCTTCATCGTCTGCACGCTGGGCGACAGGTTGGGAAACCACACGTCGTACCAGTTCTGCCGCGCGAACTCGGCCTTCGGCACGCCCCGCGGCGGCCGTCGCACCGTGCCGATGCGCAAGCCTTCGCCGGGCAGCCGCGGCGTGCCCAGCCTCACCACCCGAACCACCATCGTCGCCCCCGATGCGGCCCATGGCCGCTGCTCTTGCCACGGCGGTGATCGTGGCGCCCGGCTCAGTGCCCGTCAACCGGCGGCAGCGCCCTCGTTTGCCCCGTGGCGCAAGCGCGACACAAGCAGGCAAGGCCACGCTGCTCAGCAGGCACACGCGACAGCGCCACGGAATCCACCGTCACGGCGCTGCACCAGCAGGCAGACGAGAGGTCTCCGGTTGTCGCGGGCACGCAATGATTCGGCTCTCCGCACAGCGCACAGCGGTGGTTCGGCAGTGCAACAACATCCTGCCTGGCGCTCATGCCATGCGCTCGATTCCGTCAGGCATCCGGACCCAGCAATGCATTCGTTCTTCGTACACCGAGAAGGTGGGCGCCGGGAACGACGGGTCGGCGAAGGCACCCACCGGAATTGCCACCGCGTCCTCCATGCCGGACATCGTGTAGTACACGGTCGCTCCACAGCTCGGACAGAACCTGAACGTTGCCTCGGTTCCCTCGTCTCCGATGCGCACGAACTCGTTGCTCGTGCCGCGAACGGAGACCGCCTCTCTCGCGAACCGAGCCTGGGCCCCAAATACGCTGCCTGTTCGACGCTGACAGGCGAGGCAATGACACACCGACACCCTCAGCGGTTCGGCGGTGACCAGCGCCTGCAACTGGCCGCAACTGCAGGACGCGGTTCTGAGCGACATGGGAAGACTCCGAGTGTGGTTGTTGCGATCCGACGAATGTAAAGGACTTCCTCGTTCCGAACTCGCCGCTTGGCGGCGAACGGCAACGAGTGCCCCGATGGGGTTGCGAATTGACCTTGCCCCCGAGAAACGGATTCCTTGCTGAGGTGTAATTTGGCAAGGAGAGAACGGCAATGGCAAAGAAACCGAGGGCGCGGTACACGCTCGAATTCAAGCTGGAGGCGCTGAGGCAGATCGGCGCGGGGCAGAGCGTGGCAGTGGTGTCAGCCACACTGGGGGTGGGTCCGACGACGCTGCACAACTGGGTGAAGGCGCAGCGTGAAGGCAAGCTTGGCGGGCCTGGCAGCAAGGCGGTGAGCCCCGAGCAGATGGAGTTGGCGCAGCTGCGCGCAGAGAATGCGCGACTGAGGATGGAGCGCGACAACCGCACGCGACGTTCTTCAATGAGCCTTTGGCTGACGCTACGGCGTGGCTGGCGCAGTGAGACCACAGCTACGCAGTTTGATTGCTCAGTTTTTCCACTCGGACAGCGAGCCCGCCCAAAACGATGCAGGGCTTCTTCTTCCAACAGACAGCCAGCCCGCCAACTGCGACCTGCGTTGCCAGAGCCGCCCGCTGGCCGCCGAAGGACGGACAGCCCAAGCGAGCGCCGGCGATGAACCTCTTGGCCTGACTCCACTGGCTCGCCGCTCGCCAGCGGACGAGCGGCCCGCTCCGACGACCGCACAGCAGCAGCGCTTCGATTCGAACCAATGTTCATTAGCGGCAGCCTCCCTCTCAACCGGTGGCAGCTAACGTTCGACATGAGCGGCAGCCGAAGGCTGTCCGCTCGATGGAGGGGTTGGGCGCCGCGGCAACCAACCGCCTCGCACTCCCGGGACGCGGCAGTTTGCTACGGAGCCAGCATGAAGCCAAGCGCA
>JBFLWE010000097.1:0-18840 GCA_040758375.1 Pseudomonadota bacterium | reverse complement strand
TTGCCGCGCCGCCAGCGCCTTGCGTCTTGCTTCACCCATCGGGTGAGTGTGCCAAGACCGCGCAAGTCCCCGCCAGTGCTCGCGAATCAGCTCATCGCTTCGCGGCAACTGCCGGATTTAGGATCAGCTTTCACGCATGAGGCCGATGGTCGAAAGCATCGCCCGCCAGGCCGTCGCGGCCATGATGCGGCGCATCGGCCCGGCCTACGACGTGCGCAACGTGATCCTTGTCGGCGGCGGTGCGTTCCTGTTCCGCAAGGCGGTCAAGCAGGCGTTCGCATCGCACGAGGTGCTGGAGGTCAAGGAGCCGATGTTCGCGAACGTGCGCGGCTATCAAATCGCGGGCTGCAACTATCTGGCCACGGCCACGCAGGGCACGGCCGCCCTGGCGGCGGAAGGGGGCACTGCATGAGCACGGTCGAGACGAAGCTGGATCGCAGCGTCAGGCTGCTGTTCGAACTGTCGCGCGACGACAACCCGCGCCTGTACGACGACTTGATGCGATTCAACAAGGGGCCGAAACGGGTCAATCGGCTGCGTTTCCTCGCGCACGAAGGCCTGCTGGCGCAGCAGTGGCTTCTCGGCATGACCATTCAGCCGCCGGTGCCGATGGTGGCTGCGCCGAATGTGCCGCGTGGCAGCGTGGACCCTGCCGTGGCGCGCCAGACCAGCCAGGCGTTCGAGGTCACCGGCAGTACGGAGGATTGATGGGACGCCGGCGCAAGGCGAAGGACGCGGTCAGCGCCTCGGCGTTGGCCCAGATGGGGGTCTGCGAGCGGCTCGTCGTGTTCGAGCACGCCGAAGGGAAGCGTCCGACACCGGAGCAAAGGGCGGCCCTGCGACGCGGGCTCCTGGCGCATCGGCAGTTCGCGTTGGAAGGCGCCTCGGACGCGGGGCGGACGGGACGCTGCTTCATTGCCACGCACGTCCTCGGCGAAGGGCCGGAGACGCAAGCCCTGCGGCGCCTCCGCGACCGGGTCCTGCGGCCCACGCGTGCCGGCAGGCGCTTGATCCTGGGCTACTACCAGGTGGCGCCACGGCTGTGCCGGGCCATGGAACGATGGCCGTGGATTCGCGGCCTGGTGCGCGGCATCCTGCGGCCCCTCGCGCACTTGATGCTGGGATCTCCGAGATGCCGGGCGGGAGGGCGGCGTGGATGAGCGATGGCTCCTGTTGACGGTGCTCGCGGTGGTCGCGATCTGCCTCGGTGTCGGAGCGCGACATGCCTTGCGGCGTACCGCCCGAGCGGATCGCTGGTTGCCCGAGGAACTCGGCGAAGCCCGCCTGGCTTATGTGGAGCGAACCTTCCGTTCCACGGGGCCTCACTCCATCGTCGCGCGGGTGGATCGGGCCTATCGGAGCCCGCAAGGAGTGATCACGCTCGTCGAGCTGAAGACCCGGCGGAATGATCGTGTGCACCTCTCGGACATCATCGAGCTTTCGGCTCAGCGCGTGGCGTTGTCCGGCGAGACCGGCGAGCCTGTGGCCCCGGTCGCCTTCGTCGTCGTCGAGACGGGCGCCGGACGCCGATCGAGGCGGGTCGAGCTGATGTCCACGGCCGAGGTCGAGAACGTGGCGCAGAGGCGCAAGGATCTGCTCGACGGGCGACTTGCGCCGCGCGCACCCTTGCACGCCAGGCAATGCTTGACTTGCAGCTTTCGGAACCGTTGCGGCCTCGGGCCATGGTGACAGGCCTTCGCAACGAGGGTCTGGACGAGGCGTGTCGAGACGAGGCGGCGATACCGTCAGGCTCGCAGGGCACCCGCGTTGTCCGGTACCGTCACCTCCGAGGGAAGCCGTCGTGGCTGATACCGTCAGTCGGCGAGGAAGCACGTGCGGCGATACCGTCAGGCCGTGTCGCTAGACTGGCGCACTGGGCGGGAGTCACTGGCGCGCGACTGCGGGAGGTGCGGCTGCGCCGGTTGCACTGCCCGCGCGAGGAGGGCCGGGCGAGGTTTCGCCCCGGGATCGTCACGATGATTGGCAAGACCAGCAGGATGAACGGCGCAAAGGCACAAGAGCTTGTCGGTATCGGCGTCGGTACCATGAGGCCCAGGTTGGGTCGCAGGCCCCGCTCCACGAGGGCGTGTCCGCAGCGGTTGACAATCGAGTGGGAGTGACGGGCAGCACGGACCGGTTGTTCTTCGCGCTGTACCCGGACCGGGACACCGCCGAGCAGCAGATCGCGCCGCTGGCATTGCGGTTGCGCTCGGCGCAGCGCCTGCACGGCAAGATCCTGGCGACCGAGCGCTTCCACCTGACGCTGCATCACCTGGGCGACTTTGCAGGGCTGCCCCAGCCCCTGGTACAGGCAGCGTGCATGGCGGCCGCTTCGTTGCGCTACCGGCCGTTCGAACTGGTGTTCGATCACGCCGCCAGTTTTGACAACAAGCGCGGCCGCAACAACGCCTTCGTGCTGCAGGGGGGCGAGGGCGTGGCGGCGGTGGTGGACTTCCAGAGCGCGCTGGGCGAGGCCATGAAAAAGGTGGGGCTCAAGCCCGACGCGCGCTTCACACCCCACGTGACCCTGTTGTATGACGACCGGGTGGTGCCCGTGCAGCCAGTGACGCCTCCCGTGCGCTGGACCGCACACGAGTTCGTGCTCGTGCACAGCCTGATCGGCCGCGGTGTCCACGTTCCCCTCGGCCGTTGGCCATTGAAGCCATGAGCGGCCACGCGTAGTGACTGCTGTAATATGACCTCATGCGGTCAGATTTGTGAGACGCCATGGAAACCGTCCAGATTCGCGATGCCAAAGCCCGGTTTTCGGCCTTGATCGAAGCGGCCGAACACGGCCGGCCCACCACGATCACTCGCCATGGCCGGCCAGCCGCCGTGCTGGTGCCGGTGGAAGACGCGCGGCGGCTCTATGGCCAGCGGGCGCAGTCGTTTGCTGACCTGCTGTTGTCTTGCCCCGCGGGCATCGATATCGAGCGTGACGGTACGCCGCTGCGCGGGGTCGAGCTTTGAGCGAAGGCTATCTGCTCGACACTTCGGTGTTGTCGGTATTGGCGCCAGGCAAGACGACGCCGGATGCAGCCCTCGCAGCCTGGCTGCGCCTGAACAGCGACAAGCTCTACATCTCCGCCATCACGGTGGCTGAAGTCGAACAAGGCATCTGCAAGCTCAGACGTGCAGGAGGCGACGAGCGCGCGGAGCGCCTTACGCAGTGGCTGGACACCTTGATCGCGCAGGGCGCGACCCGCATTCTCGCGCTGGACGCGCAAGTCGGGCGTACCGCGGGAGCGTTGTCAGATCAGGCCGTTTCCATCGGCCGGCATCCGGGCTTTGCGGACGTGGCCATTGCCGCCACGGCGAAAGTGCATGGTCTGACGGTGCTGACCCGCAATGGACGACACTTCGAGCCCCTGGGCGTGCGCATCGTCGATCCGCTCGACCGGTTGCCCCGATGAAGCAATATGCCGATGCCGGCTGTGCACGCAAGCTGCAGCGCGGCTTGGTGCCGTGTCTGGACGAGTCGCGGGGCAGCAAGAGCACAGGCGTGCGGCTGAGCGGGAAGCAGCGTGCCACGGTACGTGACCTGCGCTGCGATGCGGTGCAGGATCTTCTTTCCGACGGGCCCGACACCGAATTGGCCGAGTTGCTGCTCGACGCCTTGGTGGCGGCCGGCAGACCGTCGCGCCAACCGCCGGGCACGAAGAAACATCGATGAGCAGCGACGAATACGCGATGAAGCTCGCGCTCGACCAGGCGCAGAACGCCTGGCTGGTGGGCGAGGTGCCGGTGGGCGCGGTGATCATGCGCGACGGCCAGGTCGTCGCCACCGGCTACAACCGGCCGATCACCACGCACGACCCCACGGCGCATGCCGAGATCGTGGCGCTGCGCCATGCCGCGCAGCTGCTCGAGAACTACCGCCTGCCCGAATGCGAGCTGTTCGTTACGCTGGAGCCTTGCGCGATGTGCGCGATGGCGCTGATGCATGCCCGCTTCAAGCGCGTGGTGTTCGGCGCGCGCGATCCGAAGACCGGCGTCGCGGGCTCGGTGATCGACCTGTTCGCCGACCGCCGGCTCAACCATCACACGGCGGTGCAGGGCGGCGTGCTGGAGGGGCCGTGCGGCGCCTTGTTGAAGCAGTTCTTCGCGGAGCGGCGGGCACAGCAGAAGGCGGGCGCCGGTGCCGAGGATGAGCCGATCCCGGTGGGGCAGGCCATCGAGTCCGACAGCGCCGACGCGCGCAACGGTGAACCAGGAGATCCCACGTGACCCAGCGGCTCGCGCTGTTCTCGCCCGCCGGCGTGGTGCCGGAACCCGCGCGCGTGCGCCGCGCCGCCAAGCGCCTCAGGCAACACGGCTTCGAGGTCAGCGTCGACGAGGCGGCGCTGGCCCGCTCGCAGCGCTTTGCCGGCACCGACGAGCAGCGCCTCGACGCCGTGCACCGCATCGCCCGGCAGGGCGCCGAAGGCCAGCTCTGCGTGGCGCTGGCCAACCGCGGCGGCTATGGACTCACGCGCTTGCTCGACCGCATCGACTGGCCCTTGCTGGTGCGCAGCGTCGAACGGGGCCTGCGCTGGGTGGGCTACAGCGACATGACGGCGCTGCAGCTCGGCGCCATGGCCCACGGCGCGGCCGGGCCCGAGCGCGTGGCGCATGCGCACGAGCACGCGCATGGCGACCATTGCGCGCATGCAGGCGGCTGGTGGCACGGCCCGATGGCCAACGACGACTTCGGCCGCGAGCCGGAGCAGCTGGACGAGGTGACCGAGGCCTGCTTCCTGGAGGCCATGAGCGGCGAGCTGGAAGCGGTGGGCTTTCGCACCGAAGCCGGTTTCGACGGGCTGGACGTCACGGGCCGGCTGTGGGGTGGCAACCTCTGCGTGACGATGGCGCTGCTGGGCACGCCCCACTTTCCGCGCGTCAGGGGCGGCGTCCTGTTCTTCGAGGACGTGGCCGAGCATCCTTACCGCGTGGAGCGCATGCTGCTGCAGCTGCACCAGGCGGGCGTGCTCGATGCGCAGAAGGCCGTGGTGCTGGGCCAGTTCACCGACTTCAAGAAGTCGCCGCTGGACCGTGGCTACACGCTCAAGACCGCCATTGCCTACCTGCGCGCGCACTGCAAGGTGCCCATCCTCACCGGCTTGCCGTTTGGCCATGTGCCGACCAAGGTGTGCCTGCCGGTCGGGCGGCGCGTGAGCCTGGCGGTGCAGGGCCGCGACGCCTTCATCGGCTGGTGACGCCGCGCGCACCGGCCTTGACGCCGGGCACATGTGTTGCTCTTGCTGGCCGCGCGCGGCCAATTTGCGACCGACGAGGCCGCGCCGCCGCGACACGCTGAGCGCGCACGGGCGCGAGGCCCAGAATCGCCGCGCGCCGGATGCGGCCCGACCCCGCGTCAGCCTTGGGCGCACGGCCCGCCCCACAACGGCGGATCACCACCCTTCCAGGGGGACTCACCATGCACCTCGCCCGCTCGCGAATCGCCGCGGCCATCGCCGCGCTCTGTGTCTCGTCCGGCCCCGCAACGCTGCAGGCCGACCCGGGCCATGCGCCCACCCTGCGCGACCTGCGCCAACAGGAAAAGCAGCGCACCAACCTCTACAAGGCCTGGTACCCGGACCTCAAGACGGCGCGCAAGGCCGCGATCAGCTTCCACGCCAACCTGCTGGAGGCCGACTACGCCAAGGGCTACCTGGTCTTTGAGCTCGAACCGCAGGAGATCGCCACGCTGCAGCGATTCGGCTTCCGCATCGAAGCGGCGCCCGACTACGTGGCGCAGCGCGACCAGTTCCTCGACGAGATCGAGCGTGCCAACGCCGCGCGCCAGCGCATCGACCCGAGCGCCGCCGACGCGGGCATCGCCTCGATCCCCAACTACGCCTGCTACGAGACGGTGGAGGAGACCTTCGCTGCCGCGCAGGGCTTCGTCAGCAGCCGACCCACGCTGGCGAGCTGGATCGACGTGGGCGACTCCTGGCAGAAGGCCAGCGGCCTGGGCGGCTACGACCTGCGCGTGCTCAAGCTCACCAACAGCGCGGTCGGCGGCAGCAAGCCCAAGCTCTTCGTCAACAGCGCGATCCATGCGCGCGAATACACCACCGCTCCGCTGGTGCTGGAGTTCGCGCGCTGGCTGGTCAACGGCTACGGCACGAACGCCGACGCCACCTGGATCATGGACCACCACGAGGTGCACCTGCTGCTGCAGGCCAACCCCGACGGCCGCAAGAAGGCCGAGGGCGGCCTCATGTGGCGCAAGAACACCAACACCGCCTACTGCGGCGCCACCAGCAACAACCGTGGCGCCGACCTGAACCGCAACTTCAGCTTCGGCTGGAACTCCACCGGCGGCCAGGGCTCCAGCGGCAACCAGTGCAACGAGACCTACCGCGGCCCCTCGGCCGGCTCGGAGCCCGAGATCCAGGCGATCGAGGCCTATGTGCGCAGCCTGTGGCCCGACCGCCGCGGACCGGGCCAGAACGACCCCGCGCCCGCGGACACCAGCGGCATCCACCTGGACATCCACAGCTACAGCCAGCTCGTGCTGTGGCCCTGGGGCACCACCAGCACCCCGGCGCCCAACGGCAGCGCGCTGCAGACCCTGGGCCGGCGGCTGGCCTACTTCAACGGCTACACGCCGCAGCAGTCGATCGGCCTGTACCCCACCGACGGCACCAGCGATGGCGTGAGCTACGGCGAGCTGGGCGTGGCCGCGTTCACCATCGAGCTGGGCACCAGTTTCTTCGAAAGCTGCTCCAGCTACCAGAACACGACGCGGCCGAAGAACCTGCCGGCGCTGATCTATGCGGCCAAGGTGGTGCGCGCGCCGTACCTTACGCCGGGCGGCCCCGACGTCACCAGCCTGGGCCTGAGCCATGACGCCAGCGGCGGCGGGGTGCCCGCCGGTACCGCGGTGACGCTCACCGCCTCGGTCACCGACACCCGCTTCAACAACAGCAACGGCACCGAGCCCACACAGGCCGTCACGGCGGCGGAGGCCTACATCGACACGCCGCCCTGGAGCGCGGGGGCGGTGGCGATACCGCTGTCGCCCGCCGACGGGGCGTTCAACGCCACCACCGAGAGCGTCACCGGCACGCTGAACACCGGGGCGCTGGGCACGGGCCAGCACATTGTGTACGTGCGCGGCCGGGACGCCTCGGGCCAGTTCGGCCCGGTGTCGGCGGTGTTCCTCAAGATCGGCACCGGCGCTGGCTCCAGCGAAACCGAGCCCAACGACAGCCGCACGGCCTCGAACCCCGTCGCCGCACCGGGCACGCTGAGCGGCACCATGGGGTCGAGCGCCGACCAGGACTGGTTCAGCATCGACCTGCCCGCCGGCCGCACGCTGACCGCCACGCTGACGCCCAATGCCTCGAGCGACTACGACCTGTACGTCTACAACAGCGCCGGCACGCTGCTGCGCTCCAGCGAAAACGGCACGGGTGCGGTGGACACGGTGAGCGTCACCAATACCAGCAGTGGCACGCTCAAGCGCTACGTGCGCGTGCGCTACTACTCCGGCGGCACCGGCTCCGCCAACGGCCACTACAGCCTCGGCCTGCAATGGTGAGTTGAGCCCCGGCGGGACCCTTGCACGGACCGGCGGAGCCGGGACCGTGCAACACCTTGGCTGGGGCCGTTGGCTGCGGCGTTAGAGCGATCTCTCGGCCGGAACGGGTGAAACCCTGACGGCTGGGGCATGTTGCACCGCGTATCATCCACGCCTGCCTCGCGCTGCCGTCCGGCCACAAGCCGGGCGGCAACGGAGGCACATTGTTTTTTGGGACGGCCACCTGTCGATCCACGTGGTGAGAATGAGTGTTTGCTTGAGGAGCGGGCTGCATGTCTAGACATCCGGTGTTGCACACCCGCTGGTGGGCGCCGCTCAAGGCGCTGGCCCTTGCGCTGCTGCTGCCGCTGGTGGCCGGCTGCAACAACAGCCCCTGGCCCAGCGGGGCCGAGAAGGAGAACACGCTCTTCAATTCCTTCGACGAGCGTTCGCCCCGCTACCTGGACCCCACGGCCTCGTACTCCAACCCCGAGGCGCCCTACACCTACCAGATCTACGAGCCGCTGTACGCCTACCACTACCTGAAGCGGCCGTACCAGCTCATTCCCAAGGCGGCCGAGAAAGTGGTGCCGCCGTACTTCCTCGATGCCCAGGGCAACCGCCTGCCCGACGACGCGCCGGCCGATGCCATCGCATTCAGCGTCTACGACATTCCCATCAAGCCCGGCATCCTCTACGCGCCGCACCCGGCCTTTGCCAAGGACGCGAAGGGCAACTACCTCTACCACCATCTCAGCCCCGAGCAACTGGGCGACAAGCGCTCGCCGCTGGAGTTCGAGCACCAGGGCACGCGCGAGCTGGTGGCCGAAGACTTCGTCTATGCGCTCAAGCGCCATGCCACCACGCGCATCGAGACGCCGATCTTCGCCGTCTTCGCGGAGTACCTGGTCGGCCTCAGGGAATACGGCGAGCTGGTCAAGCAGGAAGACAAGAAGCTGCTCCAGGGCCTGCCGGCCGACATTCGCGACAAGCCCTTCCTCGATTTCCGCCGCTGGCCGCTCGAGGGTGCGCAGGCGCTGGACAAGTACACGCTGCGCATCAAGCTCAAGGGCAAGTACCCGCAGTGGAAATACTGGCTGGCGATGACGTTCACTGCGCCCGTGCCGTGGGAGGCCGATGCCTTCTATGCACAGCCGGGCATGGCGGACGCCGGCCTGTCGCTCAACCAGTGGCCGGTGGGCACCGGGCCGTACATGATGACCGAGTTCGTGCGCGACCGCCGCCACGTGATGAAGCGCAACCCCAACTTCCGCGGCGAGCCGTATCCCTGCGAGGGCATGCCGGGCGACAAGGAAAGCGGCCTGCTCGACGATTGCGGCAAGCGCATGCCCTTCATCGACACCATCGTCTCCACCATCGAGAAGGAGAAGGTGCCGCGCAAGGAAAAGTTCAAGCAGGGCTACCTGGACGTGCCGGAGATCGAGCGCCCGGAATGGGGCGTCGACTTCAGCAACGACATGGACAACTCCGACGAGGTGCGCAAGGAATACACCGAACGTGGCTTCAAGTTCCCCTTGTCCACCGACATCTCCAACTGGTACCTCGGCTTCAACTGGCTCGACCCGGTGGTGGGCAAGGGCGACACGCCCGAGCAGCAGCTGCGCAACCGCAAGCTGCGGCAGGCGCTGTCGATCGCGATCGACTGGGAAGAAGGCTACGGCCAGATCTTCAAGCACAAGGGCGGTGTGGCGGCGCACAGCCCGCTGCCGCCCGGCCTGTTCGGCTCGCGCGAGGCCGAGCCGGGCTATCACAACCCGGTGACCCACAAGCTGGTCGAGGGCAAGGTAGTGCGGCGGTCGATCGAAGAGGCGCGCCGGCTCCTCGCCGAGGCAGGCTATCCCGGCGGGCGCGACGCCGAGACCGGCAAGCCCCTGGTGCTCAACTACGACTTCCAGCGCGCCGTGACGCCGGAGGTGAAGGTGGAGAACGACTGGATGGTGCGCCAGTTCGCCAAGCTGGGCATCCAGCTCGAGGTGCGGGCCACCGACTACAACCAGTTTCAGGACAAGGTGCTCAAAGGCAGGCACCAGATCTTCTGGTGGGGCTGGCTCGCCGACTATCCCGATGCGGAGAACTTCCTGTTCCTGCTGTACGGCCCCAACTCGAAGTCGAAGCACGAGGGTGAGAACGCCGCGAACTATGAAAATCCCGAGTACGACAGGCTCTACCGGCAGCTGCAGGTGCTCGAGGACGGGCCGCAGAAGCAGAAGGTGATCGACCGCATGGTGGAGATCCTGCAGCAGGACGCGCCCTGGGCGATGGGCTACTTCCCCTGGACGGGCCTGGCCTTCCAGCAGTGGGTCTACAACGGCAAGCCCAGCATCCTGATCCGGGACATGGCGCGCTACTACCGCGTCGATCCGCAACTGCGCGCGCGCAAGCAGGCCGAGTGGAACGACCCGATCTGGTGGCCGATGCTGCTGTTGCTGCTTGGCGCAGTGGCGATGGTGATGGTGGGCCGCCGCAGCTACCTGGCGCGCGAGCAGGCCACCGCGCGCCCTCAGGCCGCCGGCCAGACGGCCTGAGCAGGAGGCGCTCGCATCATGTGGAGTTTCATCGTCCGCCGCAGCTTCTACGGGCTGCTCGTGCTCATCGGGGTGAACCTGCTCACCTTCTTCCTGTTCTTCACCGTCAACACGCCCGACGACATGGCCCGCCTGAACATCGGCGGCAAGCGTGTCACGCAGGACCAGATCGAGAAGTGGAAGGCCGAACGCGGCTACGACAAGCCGCTGTACTGGAACGACAAGGCCGACGGCACGCGCCGCCTCACCGAGACCGTGCTGTGGGAGCGTTCGGTTTCGCTGATGGCGCTGGACTTCGGCCGCTCCGACTCGGCCCGCGCGGTTGACATCGGCCACGAGGTGCGCACGCGCATGTGGGTGAGCTTGCAGCTCGCGGCGCCGCTGTTCGTGTTGCAGGTGATCGCGAGCACGGCCTTCGCGGTGCTGCTCGTGTTCTTCAGGCACACGCGCATCGACTTCTGGGGCGTGGTGCTGTGCGTGCTGATGCTGTCCATCTCCAGCCTGTTCTACATCATCGTCGGGCAGTTCATGTTCTCGCGCGTGATGCGGCTGGTGCCGATCTCGGGCTATGCCGGCGGGCTGGATGCAGTGCGCTTCCTGCTGTTGCCTGTGTTCCTGTCGCTGCTGTCACGCCTGGGCGGTGAGTCGCGCCTGTACCGCGCGATGCTGCTCGAAGAGATCGGCAAGGACTACGTGCGCACCGCGCGCGCCAAGGGCTTGGCCGAACACGTGGTGCTGTTCCGCCATGTGCTGCGCAATGCGCTGATTCCCATCATCACCAGCGCCGGTGCCTACTTGCCGTATCTGTTCCTCGGCAGCCTGGTGTTCGAAAGCTTCTTCGGCATACCGGGCTTGGGCGCCTTCGTGATCGAAGCCATCGCGGGGCAGGACTTCGCGATCGTGCGCTCGATGGTGTTCCTGGGGGCGGTGCTCTACATCGCGAGCTACGTGCTCATCGACATCCTCTACACGCTGGTCGACCCGCGCGTGCGGCTCGGCTGAAGGCGCATCATGGGTTTCAAGTTCGTCTTGCTCTGGACCGACGTGGCGCTGTATGCGCTGGTGGCGGCACTGCTGTTCTATGTGTGGCGCATCCGTCACCAGCCCAACGCGCGCGCCAACTGGCTGAAGGTGCTGCGAGACCCGGCCGCGCTGTGCGCAGCGGCGGTACTGATGCTGTTCGTGGGCGTGGCCATGCTGGACAGCGTGCACTTCCGGCGCGCCTTGCCGCCGGCGCCGGGCGTTGCCGCCGCAGCGCCGGTGTTCTACGACGCGCGCACGGAGTCGTTGCTCGACGCCGTGATGAAGCGCCAGATCCAGATGCGCGAAGTGTCCTGGTCGGCGCCGCTGGCAACCCATGGCTTCGCGAAGGAGTCGGTGCAACGGGGCAGCGAGGTGGTGCGCGAGTATCCGCGCCTGCACTTCGGCGGTGCGCACCTCAACGATGCCGAGCGGGAGGCCGTGCCCGACATCCTGATGCGCTCGGCCAGAGGCGTGCTGGGCGGTGCCGTGGTGTTCGCGTTGCTGTGCCTGGCGACGGCCGGGCTGCTGGCGCGCAGCCACGGCGGTGTGCGCAGCGCCCTCATCGACTTGATGCGCGGCCACACCGACTACCCCTTGCGCCCGCTGATGGGCACGCTGCTGGCCATCTGCCTGCTGGTCGGGCCGGTGGTGGCGCTGATGGACCACTACCACGTGTTCGGCACCGACCGCACCGGCAACGACGTGCTGTACCAAGCGCTCAAGAGCGTGCGCACGGCCTTCGTGATCGGCACGCTGGCCACGCTGGCCACGCTGCCCTTCGCCATCGTGCTGGGGGTGCTGGCGGGCTACTTCAGGGGCTGGGTCGATGAAGTGATCCAGTACCTCTACACCGCACTCAGCTCGGTGCCCAGCGTGCTGCTCATCGCCGCCATCGTGCTGATGATGCAGGTGTTCCTCGACAAGCATCCGGAGATGTTCGAGACGGGCGCGGAGCGCTCCGACATCAAGATCTTCCTGCTGTGCGTGATCCTCGGGCTCACCGGCTGGGCCACGCTGTGCCGGCTGGTGCGCGGCGAGACGCTGAAGCTGCGCGAGCTGGAGTACGTGCAGGCCGCCACGGCCTTTGGCGTGAGCCATGGCCGCATCATGGCGCGGCACATCCTGCCCAACGTGATGCACCTGGTGCTGATCACCACGGTGCTGTCGTTCTCGGACCTGATCCTGTTCGAGGCGGTGCTCACCTACATCGGCGTGGGCGTGGACCCTACGATGAACAGCTTCGGCGGCATGATCAACCTCGCGCGCACCGAGATGTCGCGCAACCCTGTGGTCTGGTGGTCGTTCGCGGCGGCCTTCACCTTCATGGTGGCGCTGGTGCTGTCGGCCAACCTGTTTGCCGACGGTGTGCGCGATGCCTTCGACCCGCGTGCGCGGGCGTTCCGGCCACGGGTGATCCGTCGGCTGCTCAAGCCCGACGCGGGCACGGCCGGCGAGCCGGCAACGACCAAGTGAAGGCGAAGGGCTGCAGATGCTGCTGATCGACGATCTGAAGGTGGCCCTGGACGCCGACGCCGGGCTGGTGAAGGCGCTGGACGGGCTGCGGCTGTCGCTGCAACGCGGCGAGACCTTTGCGCTGGTGGGCGAGTCCGGTTGCGGCAAGAGCATGACGGCGCTGGCGCTGATGCGGCTGCTGCCCGAGAACGGCCGCATCACACAGGGCCGCTACGAGCTCGAAGGCGAAGACGTGCTCGGCCTGCCCGAGGCGCGCATGCGCAGCATCCGCGGCGGGCGCATCGGCATGATCTTCCAGGAGCCTTCGACCAGCCTCAACCCGGTGATGAAGGTGGGCGACCAGATCGTCGAGGCGATCGAGGCCCACACGGATTTGCGCGGCGCTGCCGCCCGCGAGAAGGCGATCGAATGGCTGGAGCGCGTGGGCATTCCGCATCCCGAGCGCCGCATCGACGAGTATCCGTTCCGACTGTCGGGCGGGCAGAAGCAGCGCGTGATGATCGCGATCGCGCTGGCGGCGGAGCCGGAGTTCCTGGTGGCCGACGAGCCCACCACCGCGCTGGACGTCACCATCCAGAAGCAGATCCTCGACCTGCTGAAGGACCTGCAACGCGAGCGCGGCCTCGGATTGCTGCTGATCACCCACGACCTGGGCGTCGTGGCCGGCATGGCGCACCGCGTGGCGCTGATGTACGCCGGGCAGATCGTCGAGGTGGCGCCGGCGGACGAGTTCTTCGCCGACCCCAAGCATCCGTATGCCAGGCTGCTGCTGAAGGCGCTGCCCGACGCCGACAAGCGCGGGCAGACGCTGGCGGCCATACCCGGTACCGTGCCGCCGCTGACGATGGAATTCACCGGCTGCCGCTTTGCACCGCGTTGCGACCGCGCCACCACGCTGTGCCCTGGCACGCCGCCGCCGCTGCATGCCGAGCGGCCGCAGCACGGCGTGCGCTGCCTTTGGTACAGCGATCCGGCAGCCATGCAGGCGGCGGCGCCGCAACCCGCTCCGGTGGGCGAGCCCGTGTTCGCCGCGAGCCCGGTGCCCGAGGCCCCGCTGGTGCCACTGCTCGATGTGGACCACCTGACGGTGCGCTTTCCCATCCGCCAGGGCATGCTGCAGCGGACCAAGGCCTACTTCAACGCGGTGGACGGCGTGTCCTTCCGCGTGGCGGCCGGGCAGACCCTGGCCCTGGTGGGCGAATCCGGCTGCGGCAAGACCACGACCGGCAAGGCCATCGTGCAGCTGCTGCGCAGCGTGGCCACGGTCCAGGGCGAGGCCCGGCTCGAAGGCCGCAATCTTTTTGCGCTGGAAGGCGAGGCCTTGCGCCATGCGCGCCGCGACATCCAGATCATCTTCCAGGACCCGTTTGCGTCGCTCAACCCGCGCATGCGCATCTATGACGTGCTGGAAGAAGGTCTGCTCGCGCTACGCCCGGAGCTTGGCGCCGACCAGCGCCGCGCGCGCCTGGAGGAGCTGGCCGACCAGGTGGGCCTGCGCCGTGAGGCCATGCTGCGCTACCCGCACGAATTCTCCGGCGGCCAGCGCCAGCGCATTGCCATCGCCCGGGCCCTGGCGGTGAGGCCGAAGCTCATCATCTGCGACGAGCCCACTTCCGCCCTCGACGTCTCGGTGCAGGCCCAGATCCTGAACTTGCTTAGACAACTGCAGCGCCAACTTGGTGTGTCGTACCTGTTCATCACGCACAACATTGGGGTGGTGGAGTACATCGCCGACAACGTGGCGGTGATGCGCGCCGGGCGCATCGAGGAGCAGGGCAGCTGCGACCGGCTGCTGGGAAACGCGGAGAGCGAGTACACGAAGACCTTGCTGGCGGCGGTGCCGCGGGTGGCGTCCGTCTGATTCGTTCGGCTCTCGCCGCGTGCCGGCTGTTGCGTTCCGCCAACGCCGGGGCTTTCGCCGCCTAGGCATATCCCCCTAGTTCACATCCTCCCTCGGGCGGGCCATGGCTCTCGCCGGTCCTGTGTTGAACGGTCTTTCCCTCGTGTAGCGAGGTGTTGCAAGGCCCCCGCAGTGATGCCTAGACAAGTGGCGATGCAGAGGGTGTGTTTCCCTTAGAGGGTTTCCCTAGGCGGGCCCTGTAAACCCCTTGCAGACAATCGCCCACATGCCGCCAGAGACGGGACACGACCGGTTCACGAATCCGGTATGGGTCTTGCTCGGCGGCTGGGTCTATCGATCAACCTTTCGGGTCAAGGAGTTTTCATGTTTCGTAGAACGAAGATTGGTACGGCAGCAATGTTGGCACTGGGGGGAAGCTTAGGTCTGGCCATGTCGCCGAGCGTCGCCCAAGACACAACCACCCAACGAGTTGAAATCACTGGCTCTGCCATCAAGCGCATCGACGCTGAGACAGCTGTGCCGGTGACGGTGTTGAAGGCAGATGAGCTCAAGGGTCAAGGTATCACCACCGTTGAGCAGATCCTGTCTGTTGTTTCCGCGGTTCAGATGACGCAGAGCACGAGCCAAGTAGTCGGCTCGGGTTCTGGCGGTGCGTCTTTTGCTGACCTGCGTGGCATCGGCGCCAACAAGACGCTGGTTCTCTTGAACGGTCGCCGCATCGCGAACAACGCGTACGATAGTTCGGCGCCTGACCTAAACATGATTCCTTTCGCGGCCATCGAGCGGGTGGAGGTGTTGCGTGATGGCGCGTCTGCGCTCTATGGTACTGATGCGGTGGGCGGCGTCATTAACTTCATCACGCGTAAAGATTTCACGGGCGGAAGTATTACGTTGGGTGCGGACAGACCAGAATCGCCGGGTGGGGAGTCTGTGCAAGGCAACGTCGGCTTTGGGTTCGGAGACCTGGGTCAAAACGGCTTCAACGTGTTCGGTTTCGTTGACTTCAGTAAGACGGATCGGATTGGAGGAACGGAACGCCCCTTCAATGCTCGTCAACCTGGTGGGTTGTCTCCCACACCGTTCCCGGCAAACTATTATCAAGATGGCACTGTTGTCGGGAATCCTGCAGGGCCGGACTGCGCGGATCCGAGTTTTTTGATCCCCGTTGGGGACGGGTCGAGCTGCTACATCGCGACCGCGGCGTTCGTGAACTACACGCCAAAGGCTGAACGCACATCCGTGATGTTGCGCGGCACGCTCGCACTGGGCAGCGAGCATTCTCTTTCGTTGGAGTGGTTTGGTTCTCAGAACAAGACTGAGAGCGTTATTGCTCCGGTGCCTTACGGTACGTTGTGGATGAATCGTCTGCGTCCCGATGGAACGCCGAATCCCTACTACCCGGGGAATTCGGGTAGCGGATTTACGCCGTCATTTCCACTGGATCCGAATTTCACCCAGCCGAATATGACGCCTCGTCCGGGTGTTACGCTGCAACCTGGGTTTGTCGTAGTGAAGTGGCGTGATCTAGCGACTGGTTCTCGAACCGATTCCACGGACAACAAACAGCAACGCTTCGTGGCGCAAGTCGAGGGTGCTTTCTCCGGGTGGGACTATCAGGCTGGTGCCTCGTTCAACGAGAACAAGGTCAAGCAAATGATCTCCGGCTACTCCGACGGGGACCGGATTACTCAGGGCATGCTTAACGGGATCATCAATCCATTCGGCCCTCAGGATTCCGCGGGCGAGGCCTTTATAGCGGCCTCCGAGTTGGCCGGAAATCTTCAGAATGCTCGTGGGCGGGTTACGGGTCTTGATGGCAAGATCAGCCGAGAACTGGGAGACTGGTTGGGTGTAGGTCGAAAGTCTGCACTTGCAGTGGGCTTTGAGGCGCGCAAAGAGGACTTCTGGCAGGCTGCTAATACCCCTTTCGCGCGTTTGGTCCAGGCGAGCACTGGTATTGATCCGGAGTCAGTTTCCGAAGGTGAACGTAATGTAACTGCGATCTACGCGGAACTAAGCGTTCCGCTGATGAAGCAGTTAGAGGCAACGGTTGCGCTTCGCCACGATCGTTACAGCGATTTCGGGTCAACAACGAACCCTAAATTCACATTGCGCTACGAACCCCTGGACAGCCTGCTACTTCGAGCGACCTATGGCACTGGATTCCGTGCGCCCTCGTTGTACGAAATCAATGCGGTGCCGTACTTCACCAACACAGGAACCATCGACGACCCCGTCAATTGTCCAAACGGTACAACCGCCATTCCGGGCAAGTCGACGGCCTTGAACTGCAACGTTCAGTTCCAAGCGCTCTATGGCGGAAACTCCAGTTTGCAGCCTGAGAAGTCGAAAAACTGGACTCTGGGCATGGTTTTCGAACCAACTCGCGATATCAACATTGGGCTGGACTTCTGGTGGGTAAACCTGACGAACCAGATCGGCAGCTTGTCCGAATACACGGTAGTGGAGAACCCAGATACGTTCGCCGGCAACTTCCACCGGAACGCCTCTGGTGATTTGTCGATTGACGGCTTTGCTTGCCCCGGTAGTGATTGTGGCTACATCGACTTGAGAACCCAGAACCTAGGAGACCTTCGTTCTTCCGGTGTCGACTTGTCGGTCGGATATCGCCTTCGGCTCGACCAGACAGGCTCCCTCCGACTCGGCCTAAATAGCACCTACGTGTCTAAGTATGAGTACCAAGACTATAC
Source organism: Pseudomonadota bacterium (assembly GCA_040758375.1). Classification (GTDB taxonomy): domain Bacteria; phylum Pseudomonadota; class Gammaproteobacteria; order Burkholderiales; family Burkholderiaceae_C; genus CAMLIZ01. The sequence goes on along the minus strand of JBFLWE010000097.1, from coordinate 1,719 downwards.
GAATGGTCCTTGGAATCAGAACGTCGGTGTGTTTGTCGGCTCGGGCCCGATTTTCCGTTGGCAACACAGTGCAACCGCGATGTGGAACGTCAGTGCGTGGACACTCGGATGGGCTGGTCACTACAAGAGTGGGTATGTCGACCAAGATCCGAGCAATTCAGTGAGCTCGTACTTTACGATGGACGCGTACATGAGTTGGAAGCCGTCGATCGCTAAGGGTGTCACGCTGACGGCGGGAATTACCAACTTTGCTGATCGGGATCCGCCTTACTCCAATCAGGACCAAGTGTTTCAAGCGAACTATGATCCCCGCTTTACAGATCCAACAGGACGTAAGTATTACGTTCGCGCCTCGTATCAGTTTTAGGCAAGAGATCGCTCGTGCGGTCTAGCGCCGCATTCAATCTACCCGAACACCCTCGTGATTCCTGAAGTCACGAGGGTGTTTCGCGTTCTTGCCCGGGAGATTCGGCGCACCAAGGTAGTTGTCGCCGCATGTGCCGATGGTGCGAACTCCCGGGATGCGATTGAATGGCCCGCAGTTCCTGGGAGTTTTTTTGCACCGATGGCCACCGACGATTTCTTCCGCGCGCGCCTGGACCAGATGATCGACCTGGCACATCTGCTGGCGGTGTTGGCCACGCGCATGCCGTGGGCCGAGATCGAAGCCGCGCTGGCGCCTGCGTTCGCGCACAAGGACCGCGCCGGCCGCGAAGTTGAAGACGTGAACCTGTTCGACACCACGATGCAGTTGGCCGGCGCGGGCGTGAGCAACCGCGGCCGGCCGCGATTGCCGATCCGGCTGATGGTGGCGCTGCTGTACCTGAAGCACGCCTTCGACATCAGCGACGAAGAACTCGTCGAGCGCTGGAGCGAGAACGTCGTGTGGCAGTTCTTCAGCGGCATGGAGTACTACACGCCCGAGCTGCCGTGCGACGCCACGCAGATTGGGCGCTTCCGCCGGGTGCTGGGCGAGGCCGGCGTGGAGCAGTTGCTGAAGTCAACGATCGAGGCGGCGGTGGCGATGAAGGCGGTGAGCCGGCGCGAGTTCGAGCGCGTCATCGTGGACTCCACGGTGCAGCACAAGGCGATCGCGCACCCCACCGACAGTCGGCTGCTGGAGGTGGCGCGAGAGAAGATCGCGCGGCTGGCCAAGCGCGCGGGCATTGCGCTGAAGCTGACGCACCAGCGCGAGGGCAAGGCGCTTCGCCGCCGGGCCGCGGGCTACGCGCATGCCAAGCAGTTCACGCGCCTGAAGCGGGTGCTGCGCCGCCAGCGCACGATCCTGGGCAGCCTGCTGCGCGAGGTGCGCCGCAAGATGGTTGCGCTGCCGCAGGCGGCACACGATGCCCTGACAGTCTGGCTCGAACGCGCCGAACGCATCCATGCGCAGCGGCCCAACGACAAGGGCAAGCTGTACGCGCTGCACGCCCCGGAAGCTGAATGCATCGGCAAGGGCACGGCGCGTCAGCCGTACGAGTTCGGCGTCAAGGTCAGCGTGGCGGTGACACATCGCCACGGGTTGATGGTGGGCGCACGAAGCCTGCCCGGCAACCCGTATGGCGGTCACTCGCTGGCCGAGCAGATCGAGCGTATGCGTCCGGCCAAGTCACCTTGACGGACTGCTCCGGCACGGCATCGGCGCTCAGCGCGCCGGTTTCCAGCGATGCGGCAGCAATTCGTCGATGCGGCTGGCCGGGTGCGTGGGCAGCCTGTTCA
>JBFLWE010000096.1:0-19073 GCA_040758375.1 Pseudomonadota bacterium | reverse complement strand
TTCTCGAGCCCATCGGCCATGTGCCGCCAGCGGAGTTCGAGGACGCCTACTATCGTCAACTCGCCGAGTCGGCCCCGTCGGCCTGACTCACACCAACGGGCCTCCACGAATCCCGGGGCGGTTCAGGCAAATGCCGATGGCACATGGTGCCATCGGGTCGGCAAGGCGCCGCGCTACAAGCTGACCTGCACCAGTGCACCGGTGCCCCCGCCTGCGGTGGAGGCAGATGCCAAACGGTTTGCCGCATCTGCGGAGAGATTGACGGTGTACGTGGTGCGCAAGCGGTGGGCCGACGCCGCCAACGTCGTCGAGCTGACTGTCGACAGAGGTGCACGGGCGGAAACGGTGCCCGAGTCCTTCGTGCGCATGAGGCTGCCGCCCGGCGACCATGTTCTTCGAGCGAACTGGCCAGAGGGAGAGACTCAGATGGCGTTTCGGGGCGCTGCGGGCGAGATCCGCGTCATTGAACTCGCTGGCTCGGCTTGGGTTTGGGGGAGCACGTACGCGTTCGAACCAGGCAATGCGGCAAGCCGGGAGCGTGTGCTGCGGGTTCGCATGGTGGCCGACATCGATTGACATCCATCCTCCTCCGCTGGCGGGGTGGCCGGAGCACCCGAGGACATAACGAATCGGTAAGGTTTCTGAGCGCATCGTGTCGGCAAGCGGTCCATAGACTGCCGAGCATGCTGATCTTTCTCAATGCGCTGAGGTAAAGTTCCGGGTATATCGGGTGTGGTTCGCCTCCTTCTGATCTGGTTCATCGCTGCTGCCGTTCCTCTGAAGGGGCTGGCTGCGGTGACCATGGGTGGATGCGGGCCGGGGCATCACTCTCCTCGCGAGGCTGTGGCGACCGTCGCGCACGCGACGCATGGCGACTTCCACGAAGTCCTGCTCGAGCTTGGAGCCGGCAACGTCGTGGCCGGGAACCAAGGTGCCGAGACCGGGCTCGATTCATCGACCGGGCATTCGGCGCAGCTGAAGATGAAGTGCAGCAGCTGCGCGCCGTGTTGCAGCGTTGCAGCGCCCGCGTTCGCGCGGACGACCATGGTGCAGGCGGAATCGGCGTCTACTGCCGTCGCCTTTCTGGAGATTCGCTTTCCAGCCGTCTTTGCGGACGTACCGCATCGACCACCCCGCCTGATCCTCGCCTGACCGTCACGCTGGTCGATCGCCCTGGCGGCGCTCTGACCGGCATCGTAGACCGCCGCACCCTGCGCAGCAGGCGTGTCGAGCCGGTCCGACTCACGCGAGGATGTCATGAAGATTGTCGTGTTCCGCTGGCTTGTGCCGGCATTCCTGATCGCGGTCAGCTCGGCGACTCTGGCTCAAGCCGTGCCCGGCAAGAGAGCCGATCCACTCGATCCTTCGGCCCCCGTGGCGCCCCTGGTGTACCAGTCCACGCTTACGGGCTACCAGCGTCACGCTGAACAGCCCGTGGGTTCCTGGCGCGAAGCCAACGAGACCGTGAACCGCGTCGGCGGCTGGCGGGCCTACGCGCGCGAGGCGCGCCAGCCCGATGCGCCCGCCACGAACAACGCGCCCCCGAAGCCGGCAACGCCGGCGCCGGCAAGCGCACCCGCCGGTCATGGCGGGCACAAGATGAACTGAGGTCAAGCGGATGAATTCACCTGCCAATCCCGGGCGCGGCGCGCCCGACCGCCCGAGCGTGCGACGTTCGGGAGTGCTCGTCGTTGTCCTGGTTTCTGCCGTGCTGGCCGGATGCGCCAGCTTCTCCCCCGATGCCGGGTTCTCGTCGATCGAGTCCGCGGCCAAGGACAAGCTCGGCAAGGACGTGCGCTGGGCGCGCAGCGATGCCGACGTCGACACCATCGATCGCCGCGTACGCGAGCTGCTCGCGAAGCCGCTGAGCGTCGACGATGCCGTTCAGGTGGCCCTGCTCAACAACCGCGGCCTGCAGGCTCGATTCCAGGATCTCGGCATCACCGAGGCCGAAGTCGTGCAGGCCGGGCGCCTGCCGAACCCTGGCTTCACGTTCGGGCGCCTTCGGCAGGGCGACGAGGTCGAACTGGAACGCGGGCTGCACCTCAACCTTGCGCGGCTGTTGACCTTGCCCATGGTCTCGCAACTGGAAGCGCGGCGCTTCGAGCAGGTCAAGCGCGAGGTCACGATGGACGTCCTGTCGCTGGCCGCGGACGCGCGCAAGGCCTACTTCCAGGCGGTCGCGGCGGAGGAGACGGTGCGCTACATGCGGCAGGTGAAGCAGACGGCCGAAGCCAGCGCCGAACTGGCTCGCCGCATGGAGCAGGTGGGCAACTTCAGCAAGCTGGCGCGCGCCCGCGAGCAGGCGTTCTATGCGGACGCTGCCCTGGGCTTCGCACGTGCCGACCAGGCGCAGCGCGCGTCGCGCGAGCGGCTCGCGCGTCTTCTGGGCGTCTGGGGCGACCAGCTCCAGTTCCAGTTGCCGGAGCGCCTGCCGGACCTGCCGGCCGAGGCGCGCAACCAGCCGGACATCGAAGCCGTTGCGATGGCTCAACGACTGGACGTGCAAGCCGCCAAGCTCGGCGCGGAGCAGACCGCGAAGAACCTGGGCTTGACCCGCACGACGCGCTTCATCAACGTGCTGGAACTCGGACTCGTGCGCAACACCTCCAACGAGGCTCCGCGGCAAACGGGCTGGGAGATCGGCCTGGAGCTGCCCCTGTTCGACTGGGGCGGCGCGCGGGTGGCTCGCGCCGAGGCGATCTACATGCAGGCGCTGCACCGCGCAGCGCAGACGGCGATCAACGCCCGCTCGGAGGTGCGCGAAGCCTACGGCAACTACCGCTCCGCCTACGACATCGCGCGCCATCAGCGTGACGAGATCGTGCCGCTCAAGAAGCGGATCTCGGAGGAACAGGGGCTGCGCTACAACGGCATGATCATCGGAGTGTTCGAGCTCCTCGCCGACGCGCGCTCCCAGATCACGAGCGTCAACGCGTACATCGAGTCCCTGCGGGACTTCTGGCTGGCCCAGTCCGATCTCGACATGGCGCTCATCGGCAAGGCGGCGATGGCCGCGCCCGCCGGCCCCGCAGCTGCGGCGGCGGATGGCGGCGGCGCCGGCCACTGACACATTCATTCAAGGAACTCGAACATGGTTTCCCGACGCAACTTTCTCGGCGGCGCCGGCGCGGTGAGCGCTGCGGTGAGTGCCGCAGCGGTCAGCAAAGTCGCCATGGCGGCGCTGCCCGAGCCGGTCATTCAATCCAAGCCCGACACGATGCCGCCGCTGGTGCCCAACACGGGCCGGCCCTACAACCCCGTGGTCACGCTCAACGGCTGGACGCTGCCCTGGCGCATGAACAACGGCGTCAAGGAGTTCCACCTGGTCGCCGAACCCGTGGTGCGCGAGATGGCACCCGGCTTCAAGGCGCACCTGTGGGGCTACAACGGTCAGAGCCCGGGGCCGACGATCGAGGTCGTCGAAGGCGACCGCGTGCGCATCTTCGTTACCAACAAGCTCGGTGAGCTGCACAGCGTGCACTGGCATGGGCAGCGCTTGCCCAGCGGCATGGACGGCGTCACCGGCCTGACACAGCCTGGAATTCCACCCGGCAAGACCTTCGTGTACGAGTTCGTTGCACGGCGTCCCGGAACCTTCATGTACCACCCTCACGCCGACGAGATGGTGCAGATGGCCATGGGGATGATGGGCTTCTGGATCACGCATCCGAAGGGCAAGCACCCGCTCATCGACGAGGTGGACCGCGACTTCTGCTTCCTGCTCAATGCCTACGACATCGATCCGGGCAGCTACACGCCCAAGATCATGACGATGCTGGACTTCAACCTGTGGAGTTGGAACAGCCGCATCTTCCCGGGCATCGATCCGCTCGTGGTCAGCCACATGGACAAGGTGCGCATCCGCATCGGCAACCTGACGATGACCAACCACCCGATCCACCTCCACGGGCACGAGTTCCTGGTCACCGGGACGGACGGCGGGCCGACGCCGAAGAGCACGCGCCGGTACGAGGTGACGGAGGACATCGCAGTCGGGCAGATGCGGCAGGTCGAGTTTCTCGCCGACGAAGAGGGCGACTGGGCCTTCCACTGCCACAAGAGCCACCACACGATGAACGCCATGGGCCACGACGTGCCGACCATGATCGGCGTGGACCATCGCGGCGTCGCCAAGCAGATCACCAAGCTCGTGCCCGACTACATGGTCATGGGCGAGCGCGGCATGAAGGACATGACCGAGATGGAGATGCCTCTGCCCGACAACACCGCGGCCATGATGACCGGGCAGGGTCCCTTCGGGTCGGTCGGCATGGGCGGCATGTTCAGCGTTGTGAAGGTTCGCAAAGGCCAGAAGCGCGGCGACTACGGCGACCCGGGTTGGTTCAAGCACCCACCCGGCACGGTGGCCTACGAGTTCACCGGCGAACTGCCGGATCCGGCACGCTTCAAGGCGGAAGGGACAGGCTCGATGTCCCCGGTCGCGAAGCCGGCCCAAGAAGTCGAGGTCAAGGTACGCAAACCCGGTGGCGGGCACGGCGGCCACAACTGAGCGGCCACGAGCCGACATCCATCTGTCCCATCGGCAACAAGAAGGAATCCTGATGAAGCAGTTCAAGTCATTTGTCGCGGCCGCGCTCGTGGCCATTTCCGCCACTGCCATGGCGCACGGCGACGAGGACCATGCCAAGAAGGCCGGTCCGGTCAAGAAGGAACAGAAGGACTGGGGCATCGCCGGCGATGCCAAGTCTGCCAAGCGGACCATCGAGATCGGCATGGCTGACAACATGCGTTTCACTCCGGACAGCATCGAGGTGCGGCAGGGAGAAACGGTGAAGTTCGTCGTACGCAACAGCGGCAAGACCATGCACGAGTTCGTGATCGGCACGAAGGCCGAGAACGACAAGCATGCCGAACTGATGGTGAAGTTCCCGAACATGGAACACGACGAGCCGTACATGGCCCACGTCGCACCGGGCAAGTCCGGGGAGATCGTCTGGACCTTCAACCGGCCGGGTGACTTCGATTTCGCATGCTTGATCGCCGGTCACTACCAGGCCGGCATGGTCGGCAAGATCAAGGTCGCCGCGTCGAGCGCCAAGGGTGACGGGCATGCCCACAAGCATTGATGTGACGCGGAGAGGACAGACTCGGCGGGCACTGCTGGCGGCTTCTGGAGCCGTCGCATTGCTGGGGCCGAGCCTGCTGCGTGCGCAGACGCAGCCGCTCCACATGGAGGTGTGGAAGAGCCCGTCCTGCGGCTGCTGCAAGGAGTGGATAGCGCACGTCGAGTCGCACGGCTTCCGCGTGACGGTGCACGACGTCGGCAACACGGCGATTCGCGCCCGCATGAAGCTGCCGACGAATCTCGGCTCCTGCCATACCGCGGTGGTCGGCCGCTACGCCGTCGAAGGTCATGTGCCCGCGGCCGATGTGCTGCGCCTGATCAAGGAGGCGCCCGACGCCGTGGGCCTAGCGGTCCCTGGCATGCCCGTCGGCTCTCCCGGCATGGACGGCCCGGACTACGGCGACCAGCGGGATCCCTTCGACGTGCTGCTTGTCGCCAAGGACGGCAGCACGCGCGTCTTCAGTTCTTATCGTTGACCCATGAAAGGATCGTCATGAAGTTTGCACTCCCCGCCCTGATGGCTTCCATCGCTCTGAGTACACCCGTCTGGGCCCAGCAGAAGGCCGACGAGCACGCGGGTCACCATGCCGCGAGCAGCCCGACGGCCACGGCCGACGAGATGACCGACGCGGAAGTCCGAAAGGTCGACATCGACGCGGCCAAGATCACGTTGAAGCATGGCGACATCAAGAGCCTCGAGATGCCGGCCATGACCATGGTGTTCAACGTGCGTGACAAGGCCATGCTCGGCCAGGTCAAGGCCGGCGACAAGGTGAAGTTCAAGGCCGTCAACGAGGCGGGCAAGTTCACTGTCACGGACCTCAAGGTGGTTCGCTGAGACTGCGAGGCGGCGCGATGCGCTCTTCGGCGGCCAAGGCACTCAGCGTCGGAGTCGTTGCCACGCTGAGCGCCGCGGGTATGGCGTGGCATGAGTGCGTGTTGCTCGCGGCCGCCGCGGCCGTGGGGCATCGGCTCTTCCTGTGGCGCATGGACGACGGCGCGCCATGGGATGCATGGCGTGCCGGCGTGCGATGTCTCTTCGCGGGTTTGCTCGGGCTGCTGGCTGCTGTGGCGCTGTTTGCCGTCATCGCGGCCGGCTTGGCGGGCTACTGGGAGATGGGGCATCAGCACGCGCGCGCCACGCTCGCGTTGGTGGCCGCCGCTGCCGCCCTACTGGTGCTTGTCCAGGTGGACTGGCAGGCCCGTTGGGCCGAAACGCGCTTCTGGGCCTTCGTCGCCGGAGGCCTCGCGCTGACGTTCGAGACATGGCGGCCCGACCTCGAATGGCTCCCGTGCCTGGCATCCGCAGGCATCGGGATGTGGCTGGCCTTGGCAAGCTGGCGGATGGTCCGAACGCAGGCGGGCGATCTCTTGCGTTCGGATGCTCGGATGTGAATCAGGTCAGGAAGAGCCCATGAAACGAAGCCCGTTGCTGCTGGCTGTCGCGGCGATCGGCGCGGTGGTCCTGGTCGTTGCCATCTCGAGCCTGGCGCCAAAGCCGGCAGACACCGGGCTGCTCAAACCTGACGATGTGCAGGTGACGGCGTTGGGCCGGCAGGTCTACGCGACGCACTGTGCCGCCTGTCATGGGGCCAAGCTCGAGGGCCAGCCAGACTGGCGCCAGAGAGACGCTCAAGGCCGCCTGCCGGCACCGCCGCACGATGCGTCCGGGCACACGTGGCACCATCCCGACGAGACGCTCGTGCGTATCACGAAGTTCGGCGTTGCCAAGGCGGCCAATCTGGCGTCTTACGAGTCTTCGATGCCTGCGTACGAGGGTGTCCTGAGCGATGCCGAAATCGTGGCCGCGCTGTCCTGGATCAAGTCGCAGTGGCCCGCCAGCATCCGGGTCAAGCATGACGAGATGAACCGCAGCACGCCACAGCAGCGCTGAGCCGATGCCGCACGAGTTCAGAAACCTCTCGAGTCTGTCGCACGCTGAACTGGGGCTCATGCTGATCGGCGGCCTGGCGAGTGCCGCAGTCATCATCGGATTGGCACTCTTCCTCGCTTGGAAGAACCGTCGCAGAAGTGCGGAGGGAAGCCAGGAGCAGCGGCCCAAGCCACGCAAGTTCAAACGCCGCAAGCGACGATGAGGATGTTGCTGCGCAAAGAACGCCACCTCTCGTCGCCAAGGAGCAATAAGTGACATCACATCAGGAGGCCTCGATGACGACTCCCGGCCTCGTCGCAACGCACGCCAACGATGCCCGCTATGAGCGGGGGCTTCGCTCGTGCTTCGCGATCGCGACGCGAAGCCGCCAGTGCCATCGTCGGCTGGGTCCAAGTGCGCTGCGGGTGACAACCGCTCAACGCAAACATTGAGCGTCAGCCTGGTGTTCCTGCAACATCGAAGATGAAGTTGAACCGGAAAGGATCGCGAGTCATGCGAAGAGTCCAGATCATTCTGAGCGGCGTACTGCTGGCTGCGGCCCAGCAGGCCCTGGCAGACAGCCACATCGTCGAGATCGCGTGGAGTCGCGACGGGACGTTCTCGCACGACACGAGTGTCGAACCAGGGAAGTTCGTCGAGTTGTGCGGCAAGCTTGTACCGGGGGACGCCATTCGATGGCAGTTCGCCGCGTCCGCCCCCGTCGACTTCAACATTCACTATCACGTGGGCAAGGAAGCCGAGTTTCCAGCGAAGCAGGCGCAGACGAGGTCGGGCCAGGACATCTTGCGGGTTGCCGTGCGCAAGGACTACTGCTGGATGTGGAGCAACAAGTCGTCGGGCCGGGCGCGGATCGACGTTCAACTGCAGCGCCAGAACTGACGTCGTCGCAGGCGATGCGTGTCCGGACTGAAACCCTGCGGCTCAAGCGCTTCGACGCTGGGGACGGGCGGCATTGCGCTGTTCTCCTGCATGGACTCGGTGGAACCCATCGCTACTGGACTTGCGGACCGGAGCCCTTCGGGCTGCTCGAGCATCGCACTGTGCTGATCGACCTGCTCGGATTCGGAGAATCCCCGAAGCCCTGGATTCGCTACAGCGTCGAGCGGCACGTGGCGGCGCTGCATGCGAGCCTCGCCGGCGAGCGCTCCGTGACGCTGGTCGGGCACTCGCTCGGGGCCGCGCTGGCGCTCGCCTATGCGGCCCGCTATCCATCGGTCGTCAGGCGACTCGTGCTGATCAGCCTTCCGAACTTCGGCGGCGCCGAAGCGGCCGCCGCCTGGTTTGCCCGGCAACGCGGCGGCTGGATCTACACGAACATGTGGGCGACCGCGCTCGCGTGCATCCTGACGCGGCGTGTCGTCGGGCGCCTGTTGCCGCGTCTTCTTCGCGACATCCCGCGCGAAGTCGCCGAAGACCTCGTGGCGCACACCATGGTGTCGTCGACTTCGTCGTTGTGGGAAGCGCTGTACCGACATGACCTGCGCGCCGAGGCGGAGGCGACGGCGCAGATCCTGCCGGTGCTGATGTTGCACGGCAGTGCGGATCTGACTGCGCCTTTGGCCGGCGCGCAGGAGCTCGCGGCGGCGCGTTCGACGTGGGAGATGCGTGTCCTCGACGGCGTGGACCACCATCCCTGGTTGCGGGCGCCGCAGGAATGCCTGCAGCATATCGAGCAGTGGCTGTCGCGACTCAGTGTGCAGGCGCCAGCGAGCCCCGGCGGGCCCCGTGATCGCGCCGCGGGGCTTGGCGTGAGGGTGCAACCATGAGTGGCGTGTCCCTGTCGGATCTGTGGGGTGTCGGGATCGCGCTGGCGGCGGGCCTGCTCATCGGATTGGAACGCGGCTGGCATCAGCGCGATCTGCCCGACGGACACCGCGTGGCCGGCTTGCGCACGTTTGCGCTGATCGGCTTGCTCGGCGGCTTGAGCGGTCTGCTCGCGCAACGTTGGGGAGCGATCGTCCTGGTCGTCGTGCTGGCCGTGGTGGCGCTGCTGATCCTGGCCGGCTACATCGTGACGGCCCGCATGCACAGCGTCATGGGCCTGACCACGGCGATGGCAGCCATCACAACGTTCCTTGTCGGCGTGTTGGCGGCAGGTGGCAGCACACTGCTCGCCTCCGCCGTCGCCGTGGTGACGGTCGCACTGCTGCAACTCAAACGGCCGATGCACAGCGGCATCGGCAAGCTCACCGAAGGCGAGTTGACCAGCGGCATCCAGTTGCTGCTGATCAGCGTCGTCATCCTTCCGGTCCTCCCCGATCGCGGGTTCGGCCCATTCGAGGCATTGAATCCCTACAAGCTCTGGTGGGCGGTCGTGCTGCTTGCGTTGCTCTCGTTCCTCGGGTTCGTCCTGATGCGCTGGTTCGGGGCCCGGCGCGGACTCACCCTCACCGCACTGCTCGGCGGACTGGTGTCCAGCACCGCCACCACGGCGACGCTGGCACGCTGGGCCAAGGAAGCCCCGCAGTGGCGGCCCCTGGCGGCCGGCGGAGCCACGCTCGCGTGCGCGGCCATGTTCGGCCGCATGGCGGTGCTCGTCGCCGTCGCCGCGCCAGCGCTCGGCACGGCGACAGTCGGGACCCTGGGCGCCATGGCCGTCACCGGAGCCGCGTTCGGTGCGTACCTGACCACGCGCGAGCATGCGCGAGATCTTCCGGATCTGTCGACCCAGAACCCGCTGAAGCTGACGGCAGCCGTTCAGTTCGCGCTGTTCCTTGCAGCGGTGCTGCTCGCAGGCCGGTTCCTCGCGGACCGGTTCGGCGACGCCGGGCTGCTGGTCACGGCGGCGATCTCGGGCCTGGTCGATGTCGACGCCATCACGCTGTCGGTGGGACGCATGGTCGGCGATGGGGTCGCCGGCGCGTCGGTCGCAGGCTTGGCGGTCTTTCTCGCGGCCGCCGTCAACCAGGTCACCAAACTCGGGCTGTTGTGGGCGCTCGACAGTCGATCGCTGGCGCTCAAGGTGCTTCCGGCTTATGCGCTGATGGCGCTCGTCGGTGTCGGAGCGGCGCTGGCCCTGGGCTGAACTGCGGCGACGTTCGCGCGACGGCTCGGAAGGGAGGGCAATTGCCCTCCGGCGTGATTAGCGATGTCAGTTACCGCCGCGCTTTTCCGCCTTGATCATCTCGAGGCGGGCGAGTTCGTTGCCGACCATGATGATCTTCTGGCCGTCCTTGGTTTCCATGACGTGGCCGGCCTTCATGCCCACGGTCCGGCCGAGCCGATCCTCCATGGCCATCTTGCCGTCCTTGAACACGTACACGGTCGAGCCATCTTTGAGGTCGAACTTCTGGGCGACATTGCCCATGTCGACTGCGAAGGCGGCGCCTGCGACTGCGAGCATCGAGGCCATGATTGCGAGCTTCTTGAGCATTGATTTCTCCGGGTTGATGGGTTTGACAAATTGAAGCGTGAAGTGTCTTCAGCGCATCGAATCGAGTTTGCCCATCCGCGGATTACAAGAAGCCGTCAGCAACATGACGAGACGGTAAGCTTTCGTCGGTGCGTGCGCGCCGAAGTGTGCGACGCGCTGAAACGACCACCTCTGTGCCTCACGCTTGGAGTCATCGGGCAGGACCGGAGTCCGTAGTCGACTACGGAGGCATTGTTGATGCCGATCAAACGGCATTGGCGAGTTCGCGCCTATTCTTAATTCAACGAAGTTGCCTCTTTTCGCCCGCCCGTCATCATGTTCAGTGATCGCCGACGTCTCCGCCGATGGGCAGCCCAGGTGCTGCTCGTATGGCTGTTCGGCCTCGCGATGGGTGTGGCCAATGCCTGCGCTCTGGGCGAGCAGGCGCATCACCGCTCCGAAGTGGTGACGACGGCCGCTCCCGAGTCTCCTCAGAAGCATCAACACGGCAGCGAGCAAGGTGACCTCGCCAAGGTCAACTGCCTGGACTTCTGCGAGAAGCCCTCTCTCGGTGCTCCGCAGTTGAAGGTGGTCGGTGATGGCTTGGCTGCGCTGGGTTTCGCGCTGCCGGTCTCCCACACGCTTTCGGTAGCCGGCCAGGCCGATCCCACAGTGGGTCGCCTGATGGTCGACTCGCCGACCCTGCCCGGCGGGCCCCCGCCGCGCATCGCGTTCCAGCGCCTCGCGCTCTGACACCCTCGGACGCCGCGCGGATCTGATCCGCGCCGCGTCCTGCCTTCCGTTCGCCATCGCGCCCGCAGCGGCGCCGTGAGGCAGCGGCATTCCCCGTTCGTGTTTGCGTTCCGTGTCGTTCCTCTCATCAGGAGTCTTGTCATGCGTACCCCCTTCCTTCTGACGTCCCTTGTCGCCCTCGCGTTCGGAGCTTCTGCCGCCGTGGCGCAGGAACGTCCCGCGGTCGCCCCGGCTGCCGCTGCCGCGGCTTCCATGCCGATGCCCATGGACTGCAATGCCGGCGCGATGAAGCGCCATGACCACGGCGCCGAGCGCAATGCGCCTTCGGCCAGGTCCATGCCCTGTGCGCCAGCCGAAGCGGCGTCCGGCGCCAAGGCCAAGGCCAAGGCCAGGACCAAGCCCGTGCACGACCACGCGAAGTTCCACAAGAACCAGTGACCGACGCCTCAATGCAGCCAGGAGATCCTCCATGAACCACTCCCATGAACACGGCAACGGTCGCCCGTCCGGCCCGAACTGGTCCCGCATCAACCAATGGGTGCTGTGGATCGGTCTGGCTGCCGCAGTGGCCTGGATGTTCTTCCGCCACAACGCGCACCTCGGGCAACTGCTGCCATTCCTGATCCTGCTGGCCTGCCCGCTGATGCACCTGTTCGGGCACGGCGGGCATGGTGGCCACGGTGGGCATGGCGGCGGGTCGGACACGAAGCCCAAGGACGACGCACGCCAGCTTCCCCCCGGTGGCCAGGGCGGCCACCAGCACTGAAACCCAAGGAGTCCCGATATGCAAACCACTGAACTCAAAGTCGACGGCATGACCTGCGGGTCCTGCGTCGCGTCGGTCACCAAGGCGCTCAAGCGCGTCCCCGGCGTGCAGGACGTCGAGGTCGATCTCGGCAGCGGCATCGCGCGTGTCCGCGGCGAGCACGCCGCGCACCAGGTGCCGGAACTCGTCGCTGCGCTGGGCGAGGCCGGCTATCAAGCGGACGCTGCGGCTGGCGCGCAAGCCGCGCATCAGCATCCGACCGGCGGCTGTGGCAGTGGTGCCGGTGCGGCCACCAAGGGTCGCGGCGGTTGCTGCTGCGGTTGAGACGTCATGCCGACACCGAACACCACCGTTGCGACCGATTCCGCGGGCCTCACGCCCGGTCGCCTGGTCGTCCGCTACTGGCTGGACGCGCTGTGGCGCGCCACAGCGGCGGCCGACACGCTGCGCGAGCGTGCGGCCAACATGAGCGCGCACGAGGCCGCGGGCATGCCGCCGCTGCTGCATTTCGAGTCCGAGCTGGTGGCGGACGGTCGGGATCTCGATCCCCCGTCGAACTACCGGTTGCTGCGCGTCACGCGCTGCGGCACCGACGCGCTCGAGAAGCACGTGCGCAAGGGCGCAGCACCGGTGATCGTGGTCGACCCGCGCGCCGGGCATGGTCCCGGCATCGGCGGCTTCAAGCGCGATTCGGAAGTCGGCATGGCGCTGCTCGAAGGCCATCCGGTCTACTTCGTCGTCTTCGACCCGGAGCCGGTCGAGGGACAGACGATGGGGGCCGTCGTGCAGACGCTTGCGGCCTTCATCGATATCGTTGCCGGGCGCCATCGCGGCAAGGCGCCGATCGTCTACGGCAACTGCCAAGGCGGCTGGGCGATCACGCTGGCGCTGTCGCACTGCGAGCAGCGCGCGGCGCTGGCGGTGCTGAACGGCTCGCCGCTGTCGTACTGGGCCGGTGAGCGCGGCGTCAACCCGATGCGGCTGCTGGGCGGCTTCACCGGTGGCGTCTGGCCGGCGCACTGGATGTCGGACTTGGGCAACGGCCGCTTCGATGGCGCGTGGCTGGTGCAGAACTTCGAGGCGTTGCGGCCCGAGGGCGTGTTCAGGAAGTACGACACGCTCTTTGCGCAACCGGAGGCCGAGCGCGATCGCTTCCTGGAGTTCGAGCGCTGGTGGAACGGCTTCTACCAACTCGCACGAGAGGAGATGCTGGCCATCGCCGGGGAGCTGTTCGTCGGCAACCGCCTCGAGAACGGGGAGGTCGTGGTCGACGGCCATTGCCGTGCGGATCTCAAGCGCATCGGGGCGCCGCTGGTGATCTTCAGCTCCTACGGCGACAACATCACGCCGCCGCACCAGGCGCTGGGCTGGCTGAAGGAAGTGTTTGCCACGACCGAGGACCTGGTGGCTGCCGGCCAGCGTGTCGTCTACCTGCTGCACAAGCAGGTGGGCCACCTCGGCATCTTCGTGTCGGCGGGCGTGGCGCGGCGCGAGCATCGCGCCATCCTGCACCACGCCGGAACGATCCAGGACCTTGCGCCCGGCCTCTACGAGATGGTTCTCGACGACGCCGCCACGGGCGACGGCGCCACCGCGGCCCGCTTCGAACCACGTCGCCTGGAGGACCTGCCGTTCGACGCCAACCCGGCTGGATTCGACAAGGTGCAGGCGCTGTCCGAGGCCGCCGAGCGTGCCTATGCGCAATGGGTCTCGCCGTGGGTGCGCATGGCGGTCACGCCCGCATCCGCACGCCTGCTGCGCGAACTGCATCCGATGCGCGTCAGCCGGCAGGTCTGGTCCGAAAGGGCGACGCCGGCGCTGGCCTGGTTGCCGTGGATGCAGCAGTGGCTCGACCAGTGGGGCGCGCACGACTCGGACCGCAAGGCCAACCCCTGGTACCAGCTGGAGCGCGTCGGCGCGGACGCCTACGCGCAGGCCTGGGAGTCGTGGCGCACGAGCCGCGACCTCTGGGCCGAGCTGGTGTTCCAGCAGATCTATGCCCGATGACCAGCAGGCCGATCGCCGAGAGGAGTCACGCCATGAGAACCATCCCGCTGCCGGCACAAGGCTGGCGATTCCTCACCGCGACGTGGCTGTTGCTATTGCTGGCCACGATGCTGAGCCCGGCGCTGGCCCAGAGCCGGATGGAGCGGTCCGGCGTCACCCTCTACTGGGGGCTCGTGCCGGCCGCGGTCGTGGCCGACAAGCATGCGCTGGCCGAACTGCACGGCGGTCCGCCCAAGGGCGGTGGTCAGGTGCACCACCTCGTCGTGGCGCTCTACGACAGCGCGAGCGGCCGTCGCATCGAGGACGCGGTGGTGCGCGCGCAGCTCAGCGAAGCTGGCATCGTCGACGAGCCGGCGAAGTACCTGCTGCCGATGAAGGTCAACGACCAGGCCAGCTACGGGCAGGTCTTCGGCGTTGCCAAGGACGGGCCGTACCGGTTCCGGCTCTGGGTGCGGCTGCCGTCGCGGACCGACGAGATCGAGTTCAGGTTCGACGCCTGGTCGCCGCACCGCGCCGAGCGCTGAAGGAGAAGGGCAATGACCATACCGACGAAGCTTCCCGACACCGACCAGGGTCGCGCCCGGGCCCGGTGGATCTTCTGGGCGTTCGCGGCGGTGGCGCTGCTGCTGCTGGTACTGGAACACCGGGCGCATGCGCTCGGCTGGTGGCTGCACGCGCTGCTCGGACTGTGCATCGTGCTGCTGTACCTCCTCGTGCGATTCCAGGGTGACGGCGTACGAAAGAGCGGTCCGCGCTGAACGCCGGTCGACCCTCGAAGTAACACAGCAAGGCGATTCAATGGAAACCATCGATCTTTCCGGCCGCCGGGGCCTCGTGGTCGGCGTCGCGAATGCCGACAGCCTGGCCTGGTCTGCCACGCGGCACTTCCGCAATGCCGGTGCGGAGCTGGCCATGACCTACTACAACGAGAAGGCTCGGTCCTTCGTCGCGCCGCTCGCGGAGGAGGTGCAGGCGCAGCTGCTGCCGTGCAACGTGCTGGAGGAGGGGCAATTGGAGGCGGTCTTCGACGCCCTACGCGACCGCTGGGGCAGGCTCGACTTCGTCTTCCACTCGATCGCGTCGGCGCGCAAGGAAGACCTGCAGGGCCGCCTGGCCGACTGCTCGGGCGTCGGGTTCGCCGAGGCGATGCTGGTGTCCTGCCACTCCTTTATCCGCATGGCCAAGCTCGCAGAGCCGCTGATGCGGGAGGGCGGCAGCCTGACGACGGTCAGCTACTACGGCGCCGAGAAGGTCGTCGAGCACTACAACGTGATGGGGCCGGTGAAGGCGGCGCTCGAGGCCTCGGTGCGCTATCTCGCGCACGAACTCGGGCCCGCCGGCATCCGCGTCAACGCCATCTCCGCGGGCCCGGTGCGAACGCGCGCGGCCTCCGGCATTACCCACTTCGACGAGCTGCTTGACGAGGCCGCGCGCCGGTCGCCGCAGCGTCGTACCGTGGACGGCTGCGAGGTCGGCCGTGTGGCGCTGCTTCTGGCCAGTCCCTACGCGTCGGCGATCACCGGCGAAGTGGTGCACGTCGACGCCGGATTCCATGTCGAAGGCATGGTGTTCCATTGAGGGCGGCGGGCCGGGCCATGCACATCCTTTCGCTCAACGCCGGCAGCGCGACGCTCAAGTTCGGCGTGTTCGATCCGGCCTCGGCCACGCCGCTGATGGAGGCGACGATCGAGCATCCCGCGGTCGATGCCGCGGCGTTCGACGAGATCGAGCGCCGGCTGCGCGATGCCGGCATGCCGGCGATCGATGCCGTCGGCCATCGTGTCGCGCACGGCGGACCCCGCCTGAGTGAGGCCGCGCTTGTCGACGCGGACACCGAGCGCGAGATCGACCAGGCCGCCCCGCTGGCGCCCCAGCACAACCCGGTCGCGCTGGCCGGCATCCGTCTGGCGCGCGAACGCTGGCCGGGCCTGCCGCAGGTGGCCGTGTTCGACACCGCGTTCCATGCCGGCATGCCCGAGCAGGCGTCGCTCTATGCGGTGCCGCAGGCCTGGCGCGACGCCGGGGTGCGCCGATACGGCTTTCATGGCCTGTCGCATCGGCACGTGCTCGAAGCGGTGAGCGGTGCGCTGGAACGGGCTCCTGAGGATCTGCGCATCGTCAGCTGCCACCTCGGCAACGGTGCCAGCGTCTGCGCGATCGACCGCGGCCGGTCCATCGATACCTCGATGGGGATGACGGCGCTGGAGGGGCTCGTGATGGGCACGCGCAGCGGCGATCTGGACCCCGGCGTGCCGGCGTTCGTCGCGCGGACGCTCGGACTCGACCCGGCACAGATCGAAGCGGCGCTGTACCACGACAGTGGATTGAAGGCGCTGTCGGGCATCGGCTCGGACCTGCGCGAGATCGAGGCCCGGGCGCGCCAGGGGCATGCCGGCGCCCGCACGGCGCTGCAGGTTCACGCCTACCGGGTTCGCAAGTACATCGGGGCCTACGCCGCGGCAATGGGCGGCTGCGACGCCGTCGCCTTCACCGGCGGGGCAGGGGAGAACTCTGCCGCGCTGCGCCGGCGCATCCTGGAGGGCCTGCAGTTCCTCGGCGTGCGTCTCGACGAAGACCGCAACGAGTCCTTCGGCGCGTCCGGTGCCGCGGTCGCCGAACTGCAGGCACCGCGCTCGCAGGTGGCGGTGCTGGCGGTGCGCTCGCGCGAGCAGTGGGTCATCGCCCGCGAGACCGCGGCGGTGCTGCGCCGAGCCGAGCGCGCCGCGGCGCGGCAGGACTTCTCGATGCCGGTGGCGATCTCGGCCCACCACGTGCATCTCACGCAGGCCGCCGTCGAGGCCTTGTTCGGCACCGGCCACGCGCTGCGCGTGTTGCAGCCGCTCAGCCAGCCCGGCTTCTTCGCCGCCGAGGAAACGGTTTCCGTGATCGGCGAGCGCGGCCGGCTCGAACGCGTGCGCGTCGTCGGGCCCTGCCGTGCGGCCAACCAGATCGAGGTCAGCCGCACCGAGGCCATCCGGCTCGGCATCGAGGCGCCGCTGCGCCTGTCCGGCGATCTCGCGGGCAGCGCCGAGGTCACGCTGGCGGGCCCGGCAGGGGCCTTGCGCACCCCGGGTTTGATCGTTGCGCGCCGCCACCTGCACCTGACGAGCGCCGATGCGCGGCGGCTCGGTGTCCAGGATCGCGGGGAGATCGAGGTCGCGCTCGACACGCCGCGCGGCACGGTGTTGCGCCATGTCGCCCTGCGTGTCGACGACGGCGCGGTACTCGAACTGCATCTGGACACCGACGAGGCCAACGCCGCTGGATTGCGCGGTGCCGGCGAGGGCGTGCTGCAGAGCGCCGCCTGCACGGCCCGCGTCTGCGGCCAGCGCGACCACGAGAACCACGCGTCCTGCGAGACGCATTGATCGACAGGAGAAACGTCATGGCAAGCAACGAAGTCGTCCTTTGCGGTGCGGTTCGCACTCCCATCGGCACCTACGGCGGTGCGCTCAAGGACCTGCCGGCCGCCGAACTCGGCGCCGCGGTGATCCGCGAGACGTTGCTGCGCAACGGCCTTGCCGGGGCGCAGGTGCAGTCGCTCGTGATGGGCAACGTCATTCAGGCCGGCAACCGGATGAACCCGGCTCGCCAGGCAGGGCTCGCGGCGGGGCTTCCCGTCGAAGTGCCCGCGCTGACGGTCAACCGTGTCTGCGGATCCGGGGCACAAGCCGTCGTCAGCGCAGCGCTCGAGGTGGCCGCCGGCATGGTCGACTGCGCGGTGGCCGGCGGCATGGAGAACATGGACCGCGCGCCCTACCTGTTGCCGCAGGGACGCTGGGGTGCGCGCATGGGCGACGTGACGCTGTTCGACAGCATGCTGCTGGACGGCCTGCACGACGCCGTCAGCGGGCAGCATGCCGGCTGGCACACCGAGGACCTGGTGATCCGTTGCGGCATTTCGCGGGAAGACCAGGACCGCTGGGCGCTGCGCTCGCAGCGGGCGTTCTCGGCCGCGCAGGCGGCGGGCCGGTTCGACGGCGAGATCGTCACCCTGCAGGTGCCTGGTCGGAAGGGGCCGGTGCCGTTCGCGCGCGACGAGCACAACCGGCCCGAGACGACAATGGAGTCGCTGGCGCGGCTCAAGCCCGCCTTCCGCAAGGAGGGCACCATCACCGCGGGCAATGCGCCAGGCCTCAACAGCGGCGCGGCCGCGATGGTGGTGGCCGAGCGCGACTGGGCCGAGCGCCAGGGGCTGCAGCCGCAGGCGCGCCTGGCGGCTTTCGGCATCGGCGCCGTGGACCCGAACTTCTTCGGGCTCGGGCCGCTGCCGGCCGTGCGCCAGGCGCTCGAGCGTGCCGGCTGGACGATCGGGGACGTCGACCGGGTCGAGATCAACGAGGCTTTCGCGGCCGTCGCGCTGGCCTGCCAGCGCGAACTCGGTTTCGCCGAGGACGTGGTCAACGTCGAGGGCGGCGCCATCGCGCACGGGCACCCGATCGGAGCGACCGGAGCGATCCTCACCACCCGGCTGCTGCACGCGATGCAGCGCGACGGCCTGCGCCGCGGCATCGTGACGCTGTGTATTGGCGGCGGCCAGGCCGTTGCGCTGGCGCTCGAGCGGATCTGAGCAATGCAAGCCGGCCCGGTCACGCAGGGACTTGACCCATGTGCAGCACCCGGGTCGAGACTCGCTGCCCGGGAGTCGACGCGGCCCTGCGGCGACGGAGAAATTCGATGCGATTGATCGAGTGCGCGCGGCAGGCCGGCGTGTCCGCCGACACGCTGCGCCACTATCTGCGGGTCGGCCTGGTGGTGGCGGATGGCCGGACCGAGAACGGCTACCGCACGTTCTCGGAGCGCAGTGTCGCGCGCGTGCGCTTCATCCGCGGCGCGCTGGCGCTGGGTTTTACGCTCAGGGACGCTGGCGAACTCGTCGAGATGGGGCAGCGTGGCGAACTGCCGTGTCCGCGTGCGCGCACCTTGCTCGACCAGCGACTCGCGGAGCAGGGTCGTCAATTGGACGCCGCCCTGCGGCTGCATCGGCGCATGCAGCGGGCGGTGGCCGACTGGAAGCGGCGTCCCGATGGCGTGCCCGACGGCCACTCCGTGTGTGGCCTCATCGAGGGGTTCGCGCAGGAGCCGGCTGTTGAGATCCACGAACCCCACTAGCCATGTCCACGAACCGTGCTAGCGAGACTTGCGGCTAAGGTATTGATTCAACAAGGCAATTCGGGCTCTGAACCCCTCTCGCTGTCTGTTGCGAGTTGAC